>JAYRVO010000043.1:0-29532 GCA_041918515.1 Chloroflexota bacterium
AATCCCCCGCCCCCGTAACCGCCACAGCGACGACCACCCTCCCCCCTGCCGTTGCCACCGCCCGCGCTTCCACCACCCGCCGGCTCGACAACACCCTCAACATCCTCATCGCCGGTTCGGACGAACGCCACGAAGGCCAGCCCTGGCGCTCGGACGTGATCATGGTAGTCGCGGTCGATTTCGCCGCGCGCGAAGTCGGCGTCATCTCCTTCCCGCGCGATCTCTGGGTGCCCATCCCCACCGTGGGCGAAAACCGCATCAACACGGCCACCTTCTTTGGCGATGTCAACAAATACCCCACCGGCGGCATCGGCCTACTCAAAGACACCCTGGCGCGAGATTTCGATCTGCGCATCGACAACTTTGTCAAGATCGACTTCGAGAGCTTCAAGGACGTCATCGACGCCCTGGGCGGCATCGATATGGTCGTCGATTGCCCTATCACCGGCTACTTCCCGCGCGAGTCGGGCAGCAAAGAACTCGTCTACAAAGAACTCAAACCTGGCGAGTACTTCATGGACGGCTTCTTTGCCTTGCGCTACGTGCGTGAGCGTAAGAGCACCAGCGATGTCGACCGGGCGCGGCGCCAACAGCGCATGCTCATCGCCATCCGCCAGCGCGCCCGCGAAGTCAACATCCTGCCGCGCATCCCCGCCCTCTACGGCGCCCTCAAAGACTCCATCGAAACCGATCTGGGCCTGACCGACATCATCGCCCTGGCCCGGTTGGGCCTGCAGATCGACACCAAGGATGCGCACGGCTTCCTCATCGACTTTCAACACACCCAAGGCTACACGACGGCAGACGGCGCCCGTGTACTGCTGCCTGACATGAAGGCCATCAACGAAGGCATCCTCAACCTCTTCAGCGGCCCCAGCATCCTGGAAAACCCATTCAAACCGGCCAACTGCCGTAAAATCGAATAGGAAACCCTACCCCCCATGCGTTTGCGTCTCATTTTCGTTCTGCTTCTGCTCGCGGTGCTGCTATCTGGCTGCAACATCGCCACACCGGTGGTCGTTGCACCCACCCAAAGCCCGGCGACGGACACACCTGCCGCCCCAGCCACCGCCACAGCTACACCCCCGCCTACCAACACCCCTGCACCGCCTACACCCACCCCTTCGGCCACACTCAGAGCAAGACCCACCGCCAGCCTAACGCCGCTCCCCACCCCCACCTTCACAGCCCAGAACGGCGAAGCAACCCCCACGGATGGCTGCACACCTTTCGTCAACTGCGCCCCCCAGCCTGTGCCGGCCTCCAAAGCCTTGGAAAAGACCGAAAACATCCTCCTCCTCGGCAGCGACCTGCGCCCCGGCGACAACTCCTGGCGCACAGACACCCTACTCCTCGTAGCCATCGACCACGAAAACAACCGCGTCGGCATTCTCTCCTTCCCGCGCGACTATTGGCTCTATATCCCTGGCTACGTCAGTGACTATGGCGCCCGCTACCAACGCATCAACCAGGTCGACTTCATCGGCGAACGCGTACTCAAGCACCCCGAGGGAGGCTTCGGCTTGCTGAAAGAGATCATGCGCGACAATTTCGGCATTCGCATCGATCGTTTCGCCCGCCTCCACCGCCAGGGCTTCGTAGACATCGTCGACACCCTGGGCGGGATCGACATCAACCTCGACTGCGAACTCTGGGAGCTTTCGCCCACCGACGGCAAACCTGGATTCAAAATCGGCAACGAACCATTCTACGTCCTCTACCTTCCGGCTGGTCCCAATCATCTCGATGGGGAAACAGCCCTACAATTCACCACCTATCGCTACAATTCTGCCGATTGGGACCGCGCACGGCGCCAACAGCAATTCCTCCTGGCTGCTCGCGAGCAATTCGTGCGCGCGGGCACCCTCACTCAGATCCCCAGACTTTGGGGCATCTTCAAAGACTACTTCAAGACCAACCTGGGCCTGCTCGACCTCATTCGATTAGCTGGCATGGCCGGCGACCTCGACACGCAATCGGTGCATGCGCGCGTCATCGATTACACCCTGCTCGATCCCGTGACCCTGCGTAGTGGCGCCGCCGTCGTCACCGCCAAAGGCAACAGCGTCTTGCAGGCCATCGAAGGCTTGTTCGACGCTCCGGCGATCACACACCAAACGAAACCCTCCCAGGGTTGCCTGCCCAGGCCGAAATGGGGCGACGCCTATCTCAAGAAACTCAAGACGACTTCTGCTGATGCGACCCCAGTCGCCCCCACAACGCCAGAGCCTACCCCAACGGCTGTGCCTTGATCCTGTAGGTCGGCGGTTCGTCTTGCCCGTTCAGTAAAAGTTAGGTTAAGATATTATCAATGAGATCATGATTCTTCAGGTCTCTCGGTATACACATCGAAGGAGCTAACTGCGTGATTCAACGCAAAACCCAAGATCTCACCTATTGGCGC
The DNA here is from genome assembly GCA_041918515.1 of Chloroflexota bacterium. GTDB lineage: Bacteria > Chloroflexota > Anaerolineae > J102 > J102 > SSF26. The sequence continues at coordinate 2,405 of JAYRVO010000043.1, forward strand.
GATCAGTACCAGGTCGACAAAGTTGACCACGAATTCCTTTATGAAACCCTGGCCGATGTCAGGGAACCGCAACGCGTCGCCGACCTCGCGCAGGCGGTGATCCGGCGTCGTTGTCAACAGGAAGAAAGCCGCATTCGCAACGAACTGACGCGCGGCCTGATCTACGATCCCAGAGATGCCTACAAAGTTGGGGACGAGATCGTGTTCCCAGCTTTCGATTTTCGGGTCGCCAGCGTCTTGAGAGCCCGCCCTGGTCAGAATCCTGAGCACGGCGCTTTTCAGGTCATCACCGTGCGCTTCACAGACGCCGCCGAGGAGCGCGACTTCGCCGCCTCTCTTCCCACGCGCCATGCCCTGAATCGCGATGGCGGCCCGATCAAATTCGCCGACGAAGACTTGCTCACACCCGAAGAAATCGACGAGATCGTGGGCGATGCCGTGGCGCAAAAAGTAGAGAAGCACCTGATCAGCAACCCGAATCTATTCGTGAGCGCCGGCCCCTTGTGGCTTACCACCGACCACATGGTCGCAGTCAATATGGGCCACCTCAACATTGCCGAAGCCGCCATGGAAATGAGCGCCGCGCCCATGAGCACACAGGCGCTTCTCGCTATCGTGGACGTCGATCACCGGGCTGCCGAAGCAGTGCGCATCTTCTCACTCGAGACGGCTTTGTACGGTGACGAACGCTTCGTACAGGTGGGCGCCACCAACAGCCCGGCCTGGTATCTGCGCCGCCTGATCCCGAACACCGCCCTGGAAACGCCGCCTGCCCTGCAATACTCGCCCAGCGCCTACGACCGCGCACACCTGGATGTCGAGCTTTTGCAATCGGAATGGGAATTGAGCGACGAATGGGCCGCAGGCGGCCTGACCGAAGAAGCGCCTTCCCAGATTCCACAAACATCGCTCGTATTGATCTACCCCCATTTTGCCTCTGGCACCTTACCGCTCTCCCCCGCCGTGCGCTCCATCTTCCCGCACGGCCCTGGCCCCTGCACTGCCGTCACCATCGTCGATAGACGCTGGGGGAAGCGTTTCCCCGCCTGGGTGAACCACAAAGGACGCTATGTGGCCGGCTTCAGTGATTGGTTCGTGCAACACAAACTGCCGGTGGGCGCCCGCATCACCATCGAGCGCAGCAACAACCCCGGGGAAGTCATCGTCGATTTCCGGCCACAGCGATCCACGCGGCGCGAGTGGATGCGCATCGCCCGGATCGAAGACGACCGCCTGACATTCCGTATGGATCGCTATCAAGTTGGCTGCGACTACGACGAACATGTGGCTCTGGTGGCGGCGGATAGCCCAGCCGAAATCAGCCGCGTGGCTTTGGCTTACAAGGACATCTCGGTGCAAAAACTTGTCCAGCAGATCATGCCCGAGCTGACGAAACTCAGCCCGCAAGGGACGGCGCACGTCAAGACCCTATACAGCGCCGTCAACATCGTGCGACGCTTGCCGCCCGACCCTATTTTCGCCGCCCTGGCCCAGCTCTCCGGCGCCACCGACACCGGCAGCGGCTTCTGGAGCCTGTAAGGAGGATACGATGACCTGGAAGCGACCAACTGTCGATACTCCTTTTCACATCGACTGGGATTGGTGGAAGGCCAACGAGCGTAATTATCGCGTCTACCTGCACGAACAGCTCTGCGAGGAGTGTCGGCGACGCTTTCCCACGCTAACGGAAGTCGAGGAAGTCGACTGGATCGATCCGCAGACTGCCGAAGTCACCCGCGCCGACGCCTTGTTGATGTGCCTGCGCACCCGCTGCACCAAAGACCCCAACTTCATCAATGAAACGTTGCCTGTCGCCGCGGCTGTCTTTCGCGTCTTCCTGATCAATGGCAACACCCCTGTTTCGCCCAACGATCTCCACGGCCTCTTGCCCTGGCGCCAGCCCGACACCATTCTGCGCGTCCTTTCTGGACGCGAGGTTCACTACGGCATCCGGCCGTTCAACTGAGTAGGGCGTTGTCGATCAGGGAAGTGTAGGCGAGAGAAGGGCGCTGGGGCCACAACCACAGCAAAAACTCACGATTGCCTTTCGGGCCAAGCAGAGGGGAAGAGATGAGCCCCTGGGGCGATAGCCCTTCCGCCTCTGCCCAAACCAGCAGTTTGCTGAGCACCTGCCTGTGGATTTTGGGGTCGCGCACCACCCCACCTTTGTCGATCTGCTCTCGCCCCGCCTCGAATTGCGGTTTCACCAGGGCGACGATCTGGCCGCCTGGCTCTTCGCTGCTTAGCCAGCGCCGGACGGTGGGCAACAAAAGACGGAGCGAGATGAAGGAGGCGTCGACAGTGATCAGGGCCACCGCTTCGGGCAGGGCGTCGAGATAGCGGGCGTTGGTGCGCTCCAAAACGACGACGCGTGGGTCCTGGCGCAAACGCCAGTGTAGCTGCCCATAGCCCACATCGATGGCATACACCCGACTGGCCCCGCCTTGCAACAGCACATCGGTAAATCCACCGGTCGAAGCCCCCACATCAGCGCAAACCCACCCCGTCGGATCGATGCCGAAGGCGAGGAGCGCCGCCTCCAACTTCTCGCCGCCGCGACTGACATAACGTAGCGTCTCGCGCAGGCGCACATCGACTTCGATGGCGACCTGCTGGCCGGATTTCGTGGCGGGCGCATCGTTCACTAACACGGCCCCGCTCAGGATCAGGCGCTGAGCCTGTTCGCGACTCGCACACAGCCCGCGTGTGACGAGCAACTGATCGAGGCGGATTTTGGACACTAGCGGTGTTGGAGCAGGTCGGGGGCGGGGCGGCGGCTGTCGATCACCAGGTGCATGAAGGCCAGATAGGGATGCCTGGTGAGCATGTAGGGGCCGGCGAAGCGCATCACATCCCGGATTTGCTGGCGGCGGTCGGGTTTGTAGCAATGCACTTTGCAGTTGACGCAGGTGGATTTCTCTTCCTGGAAGGGGCACTTTTCCAGGCGCATGAAGGCGTATTCTAGCAGGTCGCTGCAATCGGCGCACAACTCGTGGCGGCGACTGCCGTGTTTGCGCTGGCAGTAGATGTGCATCATGGCTGCGATGGTGCGGGCCTCGCGGGCCATCCGGGGCTGGCTTTGGAAAGTGATGCGGGTCTCTTGCATGTCGATAGGCAGGGATGGTGGGAACTTGAAAGGGTGTTTCGGCAAGAATAGCAGCTTCGCTCGGTTTGCGATATGACTTTTATCACATCGGCGCGGTTTGATTGGGGAAGAAGGCGAGGAGAAGACAAGAGGTTACAGGCCGCGATACAGTGTGAGTAGGGCGGCCACGGTCGTCTCCAGGCTGTATTGGCGGGCGACGAAGCTGGTCAAGTCTTGTGGTGCGGGGGGGTGGTGCGCGGCTGAAAGGATAGCTGCGGCCAGGCCGGCGCCGTCGTCCGGTGCGGCCATCCTTTCGGGGGGCAGGATGTCGGGGAGGATGCCGACGGCAGTTCCCACGATCGGGCAGCCGCAGGCGGCGGCTTCGAGCGCGGCCAGGGATTGGCTCTCGAAGCGCGAGGAGAGGGTGAAAAGATGGGCGGAGCGATAGAAGGCGGGCAGGAGATCGTGGGCGATCTCGCCGTGAAAGGTGACGCGTCCATCGAGGCCGAGCGCACGGGCTTGCTCGGTCAGCGATAGACGCAAGGGGCCGTCGCCAACCAGATGCAGGTGGAGGCCGGGGATGAGCGAGGCAAGCTGGGCGATGACCCGCAAGAGCGCAGCCTGGCCTTTGATTGGCGACAAGTGCGCCACTTGCAGCAACCGAAATTCACCGGCCAGTGTGGCGCGCTCGCCCTCCGGCTGGAACAGTGCGGTGTCGATGCCGAGCGGCCATGGGGTGAGGCGGTCGCGGGAGATGTGCGGCTGCGCCAGCCCGGCCAGGTAGCTGGACCCCACCGTGACGCGGTTGGCCCCTGCCAGGGCGCGCGCGGTCAGCCAGCGGTTGGCGCGGCTAAGTTGGCCGCCATAGCCGAGGTCGGGGAAGCCGACCAGTTCGCCGCCGAGGAGAGAGACGACGGCGGGGAGGCCGAGCCGGTGGGCGGTCGTCACGGCCAGGAAGCCGGGTTCATCGGCCCAAAGTCCGTGGAAAACATCGAATGTCTGCTGGCGATGCTGGCGCAGGATGGCAGCACGCACCTGCATGAGCAGCGGCAGGCGCCGCAGTCCGCCCGCCGACGCGCCGCCGAACGCGTACACCTTCGCCCCGTGGACAGTATAAGACGAGCGGCGATGTGGGTAGCGCAAGCTGAAGACGCGCACGTCGTGCTGCTGGGCCAGGCTTCGCGCCAGGTTCAGCAGCCAGGGGATGCACCAATCGCGCTCGTCGGCGCTGAAGCCGGGTGTGATCAGGCCGATGCGCATCAGCATTCCTCCCGTTCGCGCACTTCGTAGAGCGCCCACGGTGGGTACCGCCCGATTTCGATCAGGCAGGTGTGTTCCTGGAGCCAACGAAAGGCGAGGGCGGGAGGATGCTCGGCCTGGCTGCCTGTGGCCCATTGTTGTTCGATGTTGGCCGGGTTCAGGGTCAGGTAGGTGGCAGGGTGTTGGCGCAGGAAGGCTTCCAGGGCGGGCGGGTCGAGGTAGTAGAGTTCGTAGGTGGGGATGGCGGTGTAGTGCTGGAGGGTGGAGGTGAGGTTGAAGGCGAGGAGGGCGGCGCCAGGCGGCAGGGTTTGGGCGATCTGCCGGGCGGCCAGTTTGTCGCGATTCTGGATGCGGGTGAAATCGTTGATCATGCGGTACGACCACGCCGCCATCGCCAAGATCGAGACAGCAGCGACGAGCGTCACGACGCGCCGTCTCGTTTTCTGGCTGTGACCAGAGCCTGCCCGCTTTTGCCACAGGTCGGCCACGCCAAAACCCGCCAGGAGCGCCAGGGGTGGGTAGGATGTCAAGAGGTAGCGGAAATTCTCATAGGGTATCCCGGCCAGGAAAAGATAGGCCGTCGCCGCCCAGCCACCGAGCAGGATGAGCGGAGCCCACGCCCGTTGTCTGAGCAAGCGCCAGATGCTCCAGACGGCGGCCAATCCAAACAACGGAAACAAGTAGGCGGGGTGCGCCGCCACCTGGGCGTAGAAGATCGCTATCGGCAGGGGATACAAGGCGTGGCCATCGCTGGTATCGAATTCCCGACGCCAGGCGTTGGTCGGTTGCCAACCCAGCAGCCAGTGGTGCAGGAGTCCTTCGGGACGGTGGAGGCTGAGCCACACCTGCGGCAAGAGCACGATGAGGCCAGCCAGCGCCGGGATGAGCAGGCGCCGCCAGGGTGTCTTGTGGATGTACGTTTGGTAAAGGGCGTAGCCCACGAAGGCCGGCGCCAGCAACAGGCAAAGCCAGCGCGTGACCCCGGCCAGCGCCAGTGCCATGCCAGCGCCCGCCAAAGCTGCCGATCCCCACTTTCCATGTTCCTGCCAGGTGCGCACCAGCAGCCATGTAGCCAGGAGCGCCCAGAAGAGGGCGGTCATATCGGCCATGACCAGGATGGAAGAGAGCAGCGGTTGCCCGGCCACGGCCAGGATCAGGCCAGCCACGAGACCCGCGCCCTTTGTCGTTGGGAAGAGGTCCCGACAAAGGAGATGGGCTAACGGTGCCAGCGCGGAACCCGCCAGGATGCTGATCCCTTGCCCGGCTAGTGGCGTTGGCCCCAGCAGCCACATGACTACGCCGATCAGAAGTGGATAGCCATTGGGCCAGAAGAAATCGAGGGGGGGAAGCTGGCCGCGCGGGAGATTGGCGGCGATAGCGAGGGCTTGTTCGTAGTAGGCGAAGGCGTCCTGGCCATAGAGACCATCGAAGCGCCAGCCCCAGGCTGCCGTCAGGCGCAGGATGAGCGCCAAGCCGAAGAGGAAGCCCGGCGCCCAGAACCGCTTGTAAGAAGGGATGTCGCTCATGGCGATCTGACGGCGTGAAACAGGTAGCTTTCCAGGGCCGACCACTCACGGCGGCGCCGTCTGGCGGCCAGGCGCAAGGAAAGCGCAGCGAGCAGGAGGGAGGGGGAGGCCAAGTAGTTGCGGAGACGGGATAATCGGCGCGACGCCGCCCACGAAGAGGCCAAACCCGTTAGCAGATTGTCGATCGGGATGGCCTGCGGGTCGTCGAAGCCGTTTTCAGCCAGCAGGCCGAGCCAGGCGCGGCAGTCGAGTGGAGCCGGCGTGGCCGCGGGGATGCCGAAGAGTCGGGCGGAGAGGGCGTTGATCTCGGCGCAGCGGGCGGCGCTGAGGCCGGGTTTCCAGATGCGTTCGTTGAGGACGAGTCGGCCGCCGGGGCGCAGGACGCGGGCGAGTTCGGGGAGGACAAGGGCGGGATCGAGCAGGGCGATGACGGATTCGGCGTAGACGGCGTCGAAGCTGGCGGCAAGGAAAGGGAGCGGCTGGCCGGCGTCGGCTCGCACGAGATGGAGGTTGCCCCGGCGTTTGGCTGCCTCGATCATGTCCGGTAGCCGCTCGACGGCGATGACCCGGCTGCCGGTGGCGCTGGCGATGAGATCAGCGGTGGCCCCCACGCCGCAGCCGATCTCGAGCGCGACCTCGCCCGGCCCCAGCGCCAGGTGTTGCAACAGGGCGCGGGTGGCGTGGTGGCCGCCGGGGTGGAGGAAGCCGTCGCCGATGCGGGCTTCGTTGGCGAGGATGTTGGGCATGGGTGGGAGAACGAAGAACGACTGAAGTCGTTACTACGACGTTACTACGACGTTACTACGAGGGCGATGAGACTAGGCCGTAGAGGTGTTGGGGTGCTTGAGCCACGAAGCAAGCTTTGAGATTGGCCAGGCGCAGTTGGGGATAGGGGCGTAGTTCGATGCCCATCGACGCCAAACGAGCGCGGTCGGAGGCGTCGAGGTAGCCTTTGATCGGTTTGAAGAAGTCGATGCCATGTTGGTTCAGGCGCTGGCGCAGGGCGATGACGCTGGCCTGGCGCGAGGTGGGGTCGCGCAGGAATTCGAGGCCGGTGAGGATGAGCAGGCCACCGGGGGTCAGGAGTTGGCGCGCGGTCTGTGCGTAGGCGGGCGGATCGACGAAGAACTGGAGGCAGCGGTTGAGGATGATGGCGTCGAAGCGGTCGGCGAGGATCGAGAGATCGTCCAGGTTCATTTGGATGGCTGCCCAATCGGAGTCATACCACTTGCGGGCGCCCAAGCCGTCGTGTTCGTCTACGAAGTAGTCGATGGCGATGACTTGGTGGCCCATCCCGACCAGGCGATGGCTGAGCCAGCCGTTCCAGGCGCCGATGTCGAGGATGCGCAGACCGGTGCGCCCGGCCAGCAGCCTGGCGATGATGTCGAGGTCGTAGGCGCGCAGCCGCCATTCGTGGTTTTGCCGCACGGCGGAGGCAACAGGAAGCTGGGGGTAGATGGCGGGGTCGAGGAGGCGACGGTCTTCGCTGGCGCGCAAAGGCTGGAAACCGGCCAGAAAACGGTCGAGGCGGGGAGCGAAATCGGCAGCCAGGAGGACGAGGACGTCGTTTTCGTCGTAGCCGAAGGCGTGGCCGCGGGCGCAGGTCAGGGCGCTGGGGTCGAGGGGGGCATGGCAATCGGGGCAACGCAGGCGCAGGGGGATGGACATCAGGTCGAGGCAGATGGGAGTGGGGTATCCACCAAAGTGCGAGCGTAGAAAAGGTAGAGGATCAGCATGAGGATTTGGGCGATGGCGCTGCCGGTCATCGCGCCCAAGACGCCGATGCGGGGGACGAGGAGGAGGTTGAGGCCGAGGTTGATGGCTATGCCCAATACATTGGCGGCGAGAACCTGGTTCTGGCGGTTGCCTTTGTAGAGGGCGTAGATGATGGGGAGGTAGAAGAAGATGGGCAGGGCGAAGAGGCCGCCGGTGATCAGCAGGGGTAGGGGGACGGGGAAGCCGTAGAGACGGGTGATGATGAGGTAGACGGTGGCGAGGCCGGGTGCGAGGATGATCAGGCCGAGGAGGAAGAGACGGAAGGAGAGGCGGCGAATGGTGGCGTAGTTGAGGCGGTACAAGCTCTTGACGAAGGGGAGGAGGATGAAGTTCGAGATCGATTGCAGGTAGATCATGAAGTTGATGAAGACCTGGTAGCGACCTAATTCGCTGGGGGAGAGAAAGTAGTTGACGGTGTAGAGGTCGATGCGCGATTGCAGGAGTCCGGTCAGCCCCAAGAGGAAGAAAGGAAAGGCAAGGACGAAGTAGCTGGCGTCGAAGCGGGCGAGGGGGCGAGCGGCGGTCATGTCGCGGTATCGCCCGGCAAAGGCGAGGGTTTTAGCGGCGTAGACGAGGACCGAGGCCCAGATCAGGATGGCGACGCTGAGCTGGGCGCCGAAGGCGATGATCACGGCTGCGAGTGCGACGATGCCTATGACCTCGATCAGGAAGAAGACGACGAAGTCGCGTTTGTAGAGAACGAGCACGTCGTAGGATTGGTCGAGGGTCAGGGTTAGGCCCCAAAGCAGGGCGGGCAAGCGCACGGGCGGGGGCAGCAGGAAGCCGCCGATCAGACATAACCCCGCCGCCAGTGCCAGCCGGGTGATCAGGCTGTTTTGCCAGAGGGGGGTGATGTGGGCGGGCTGAAAACTGAACGCGCGCAGCAGATAGTCTTTGTTGCCCCAGCCGGCGATGTGCGCCCCCAGTTGCACGATGATCATGACCGTCACGAACGCTCCCCACAGTTCGACCGAGGCGTGGCGGATGACCAGCCAGGAGATGACAACGTTGAGAAGCGGGAGCAGCAGGCTGTTCAGCGAGTTGGCGGCAACGAGAAACAAACGGCGCCAAACTTTGGGGCGCCGCCACGCGCGCAGACTGAACGGCCTGCCTGTCGCCACTCAGAACCCGCTTGTTTCTGGCCGCTGATAGGCGATTAGCTTGTGTAATGCCCGCAGTTCCAGCGGAAAACGATAGTATTGCAGCTGATAGCGCCAGGCCGAAGCTGCACGCAATACCCGCCGCCAATTTCCGTGTAGCTTCACATCGGTCGAAGTTGGATAATAGGCGTTCAGCACCCGCTCGAAATCCTGCAGGCGCTCGCGCAGTGGCTGCTTCACCCACGGCATGGTCGTGCTCCGGCGCTGGGTGAAGTCCAGCCAGGCCGGGCTGACCCATTCGTCCAGGGTTTCGGGAAAGGCAAAACCTTCGGCGCGGGCCTCGTCGTAGAGGTCGCCCGCCAGTGGCACCGGCGTATAGAGGTACATGATGATCTCAGAACGCGGGTTGGTCTCTTTGACGCGGCGGATGAAGGCGATGGTGTCGTTCACATCGGCTTCGGGATCAGGCGGGTTGCCCATCACGAACGAGAATTCAGGGATGATGCCCCATTTGGCCATGCGCCGGGCGATCTCCAGCGTTTTGTCGGGGTGCATGGTACCGCCCTTTTGCATGCGCTTGAGCGTCTCCATCGACCCCGATTCGGCGCCCATGAAGACCATGCGCAGACCACTATCGGCCATCAGCTTCCAGGTTTCGTCGGAGAATTTGAGCATGGTGTCGATGCGGGCTTCGCCCCACCAGCTGACGCCCAGCTCTTTGATCCGGGCGCTGAACTCGGCCACGCGCTTTTCGTTGACGAAGAAGTTGTTGTCGTAGAATTCGACGCCGTTCACGCCCCAACGTTCGGCATAGGTCTGCACCACTCCCGCCACTTGCTCGGCCGTCTGCGGCAGCCATTTGCCATCGACCATGTTGACGACGGCGCAGAAGTTGCAGAAGAACGGGCAGCCATAGGAGGAATGGTAGCCCAGGGTGCGGTCGCCCAGGAAGGTGCGGCGGATGTAGCGTTCGACCGGTACGCGCTCGAAATCGAAGACCGGCAGGTCTTTGGGCTGGGGGATGGGGGCAAGGGGATTGGAGGTGGGTTGGCCAGAGGCGTCGCGGTAGGCCAGGCCGGGGATAGATTGGGGATTAGAGATTGGAGATTGGAGATTTGGGAGATGATCGAGGAGGGTTTTGAAGGCGAATTCGCCGTGGCCGCGCACGACGAAATCTACGAAATCCGAGCGCAGGGCCACATCCCAGTGTTGAGTGGGGAAGTAGCCGCCCCAGACGATGGTGACATGGGGGTGGCGGCGTTTGATCTCGCGCGCCAGCGGCACAGATTGCTGCAATTGCGGCCCCGGCATCACCGTGAACCCCAACACGGCCGGCTCGTCCTCCCCCTGCGCCCGGATCAACTCGTCCAGCCGGGCCAACGGGTCGCTCTCCAGGTTGCCGTCGACGATGCGATAGTCGTACTGCCCCTCCAGCACTGCGCCTACAGCCAGCAATGAGCACGGCAGGATGGGTTTGCGGTTAGCGGAGGATTGAGGATTGAAGAGAATGAGCATGAGCGGCCCCTGAGTTCCGAGATGAAAGAAGATGGTACCCCGAAATCCCCATGTTTGCCAATCTCGCCGTTGCCGTCCGGCTTCATCCCCAGATGTCGCCCACGGTGTAGCCGTTGGGGAAGGGATCAGTGGGATCGACTATGAACTGCGTGATGGCCGTGATCCAGGCCTGGCCGCTGAGTGTGGGGACGACCGCGCGGTGGGGGCCGACCTGCGTCTCTTCGACCAGCCAGCGGGGATGAGGGGATTAGTATCTTACCAGCCAAATTCTTGCACGATGAGCAAGAAAACTCACCACGAAGGCACAAAGATACGAAGGAGAAGAGGCTGAACAGCTTGGTGTCTTCGTGTCTTCGTGGTTCACGATGAGTTTGATTCCGGCTCGTCCGGGTTAGGGGAATGAGGATGAAATCAAGGCAAATCCCCACATCCCCTCATCCCCGCCAGATTTCAAGGCAAGCCCGTCTCGCCCATCAGCCAGCGGTCCACCTCGCGGGCGGCGCCCCGGCCTTCGTTGATGGCCCACACCACCAGGCTCTGCCCGCGGCGCATGTCACCGGCGGCAAAGATGCCCTCGATGCTGGTGTGGAATTTGCCGTGTTCGGCTTGCACATTGCTGCGAGCGTCGCGGGCCACGCCGAGTTGGTCGATAAGCTGGTCTTCGGGGCCGCGGAAGCCCATCGCCAGCAAGACCATGTTGGCCGGCCACACCTGCTCGGTGCCGGGAATATCAGTGAATTGCAGGCGGCCATTCTCGACCGACATATTCACCTTGACCGTGTGCAGTTCTTTCACCCAGCCGTTCTCGTCGCCCACAAAACGCTTGGTCGAGATTTGGTAAATACGCGGGTCGGCGCCGTAGCGCGCCTGCGCTTCCACCTGGCCGTAGTCTTGCTTGAAGACGCGCGGCCATTGCGGCCAGGGATTGTCGGCGGCGCGGGCGTCGGGCGGGCGGGGGACGATCTCGAATTGGGCCAGGCTGCGACAGCCGTGGCGCAACGACGTGGCCACGCAGTCGGTGCCGGTGTCGCCGCCGCCCATGACGATCACATCCCGGCCTTCCGCCGAGATGAAGCTGCCGTTGCTGGCCACACCCGCGCGTCCGTCCAGCAAATGCTTGGTGTTCCCGCGCAGGAAATCCATGGCAAAGTAGATGCCCTTCAGCTCGCGGCCGGGAATGGGCAGGTCGTTGGGTTTGGCGGCGCCGCCGCAGAGGACGATGGCGTCGAAGCGGGCGCGCAGTTTGTCGACGGGATAATCCTTGCCGACTTCGGTGTTGGTGATGAAGCGCACACCCTCGGCGGCCAGCAAATCCACACGCCGCTGCACGACGGCCTCTTTGTCCAGCTTCATGTTGGGGATGCCGTACATGAGCAGGCCGCCGATACGGTCGGCGCGCTCGAACACCGTGACCCAATGCCCGGCCCGGTTGAGTTGGGCCGCGCAGGCCAGTCCCGCCGGGCCCGAGCCGACCACCGCCACTTTTTTGCCCGTGCGCACGGGCGGCGCTTCGGGCACGATCCAGCCCTGCTCGAAGCCGTGATCGACGATGGCGCATTCGATGCTCTTGATCGTCACCGGCGGGTCGATGATGCCCAGGGTGCACGAGCCTTCGCACGGGGCCGGGCAGACGCGACCGGTGAATTCGGGGAAGTTGTTGGTTTGATGCAGGCGATGCAGGGCCTCGCGCCACAGGCCGCGATAGACCAGGTCGTTCCATTCCGGGATCAGGTTGTTGATCGGGCAGCCCGAGGCCATGCCGTTGATCAGTTGACCGGTGTGGCAGAAGGGGATGCCGCAATCCATGCAACGCGCGCCCTGTGTTTGCAGCGATGCGTCGTCCATGTGCAGGTGAAATTCCTGCCAGTCGCCGACGCGGGCCAGCGGATCGCGCTCGGCCGGCGTCTCGCGGGTGAATTCCAGGAATCCGGTGGGTTTTGCCATCAATCGTCTCCTACAATTCTTGTCGTCGCAACATCAACGTTTTAGACGTAAGTTCTTTGCGGGGATTGGGGGAGGAGGGGATTTTTCATGATTGAATCCCCTCCTCCCCGCCAATTTAATTTCAGCTTGTCAGATCATTCAAAGCAAACAATCGTACGCCTTGCACTCGCGCTCGTTCCTGCAATGCCGGAGTGAAGCCAGAGCGGGCGAAGAGAGCATAGTGGAATTGTTTCGATTCGTTCTGCGCCTTGAGCGGGGCAGCTTTGCGCAACAAATCATCGAGGATGTTTTCTCCGATCGGCTTGCTTGACCACTTGCACTCACCGACCAGCAGATCACCCTCGCCAACAGCCATGACATCCACCTCCTCTTGCCGATTCCACCATCGCCCCACCGTGCGCGTGGTGAAGCCAAGCTCTCCGGCGCTGTGCAGATGCCAAACATAGTCGCGGCAAATAGCCTCGAACATCGGCCCGGTGAACTGATCGAGTTCGGCCATGATCTTGCGCAGGATCATGGCTGTTTCCCCGCGCTCCAGCAGCGAGCGATTGGGATGCACAAAGCGAAACCAGAAGCGAAAAAACGGGTCGGCGACATGATAGAGGCCCAACTTGCTTTTGTCCGGCTGCGGCTCAGTGGCCGGGACGCTGCGCTCGACCAAGCCCATTTCCTGCAATGTGCGCAGATAGAATGTTAGCGAGGTGGCCGAAACGCCAGAGACTTGGGCGATCTCGTTGCTACGCGTGCGCCCGCCCGCAACGGCTTCCAAGACCGCAAAGTAGCGACTTGGGTCGCGTAGCTCTTGCAGCAACAAAAAGCGCGGTTCGTCATATAGATACGCGCCCACGGTCAGAATCTTGCGCTCGATATTCTCGGCCAGAGACAGACCGGCGTCGTATTGGCGCAAATAGGCTGGCACACCGCCCAAAATGGCAAAGATAGACACCAACACATCGGGCGCGACGCCGGGCAGCAATTGCTGCGCCTCCCAAAAGGAAAACGGTTGCAACCGCCATTGGCCGGTGCACCGTCCATACAGCGGCGACCGATAGGCCAGCACCGATTGCTCCATGACCCCCACATAGGAGCCGCACAAGACCAACATGATCGCGCTGTCTTTGAGTCGAGTGTCCCACATCTTTTGCAGGATGGAGGGGAAAGCGTCATTGACCTCGATCAGATAGGTCAACTCGTCCAGCACCACCACCAGGCGTTCACGCGTCTGCGCCGCCAAAAAATTGAAGGCGGCATCCCATGATCCAAACGGCGCCAGCAAGTCCGGATCGCCGGCGAGATACTCGCCCACCTGCCGGGTGAAATCGGCCAATTGGCTTTCCTCGGTCCCCATGTCGGCCACAAAGAAAAGATGCTTCTTGCCCGCGCAAAAGGCGCGCAACAACCCCGTCTTGCCAACGCGGCGGCGGCCATAAAGCACGACCAATTCCGCCTGTTCGGTGGCATGATGTTGCGCCAAAAAGCTCAGTTCACGTTCACGATTGACAAACATGGGGGCAAATAATTATTGGCAAGACTATTATAGTTATGACTATAATCTTTTTCATCTGCGAAAGTCAAACCGCGCGGATGGGGAAAACTCGGATGTCGTCAAGACCTCACCGTATTCTCCCCATCCGCGTTTTCGCTCAATTTCCGCCCACGCGGGCAACGTCGCGTTTGTTGCGCTCGAAGGCGGCCATCACGGCCTCGTCGCCGCTCAAGCCTTGCGCCGTCACTTCGGCGAAAGCTTCGAGCACGCGCTTGTAATCCTTCGGCATGACTTTGACGAACTTGGGCAGCAGATCATCCCAGCGGCTCAGCACGCGCCAGGCCAGATCGCTGTTGGTGTAATCGGCGTGTTTTTGGATCAGCGACTTCACGGCGGCGATTTCGTCGGGGTCGCACAATGGCTCCAGCCCGACCATCTCGAAGTTCACCCGCGTCTTGAAATCGCCCTCCCAGTCGATCACGTAGGCGGTCCCGCCCGACATGCCGGCGGCGAAATTGCGCCCGGTCTTGCCCAGCACGACCACGTTGCCGCCGGTCATATATTCGCAACCGTGGTCGCCCACGCCCTCGACCACCGCCCGCACGCCCGAATTGCGCACGGCGAAACGCTCACCGGCCATGCCGCGAATGTACGCCTCGCCATCCGTCGCCCCGTACAGGGCCACATTGCCGACAATGATATTCTCCTCGGCCCGGAACGTGCTGCTCACCGGCGGATAAGCGATCAGCTTGCCGCCCGACAGCCCCTTGCCGAAATAATCGTTGGCGTCGCCTTCCAGTTCCAGCGTCATCCCCGGCGGGACGAAAGCGCCGAAGCTCTGGCCGGCGGAACCGTGGAAATGGAAGTGAATGGTGTCAGCGGGTAGGCCGTCCGCGCCGTAGCGTCGCGTCAGCTCGCTGCCCACCATCGTCCCCACCACGCGATTGACATTGCTGATGCCCACCGTCGCCCGCACCGCTTCGCCACGGTCGAGCGCAGGTCGGGCCAGGGCCAGCAACGTCGTGCGGTCGAGTGATTTGTCCAGGCCATGATCCTGCTCGATCTGGCAATAGCGCCCCACGTCTTCGCCCATGGGCGGTTCCCACAGCAGTGGCGAAAGGTCGATGCCGCGCGCTTTCCAGTGGGCGATGGCTTGCTGTGGCTGCAACTTGTCCACCCGCCCGACCATCTCGTTCACCGTGCGGAACCCCAGCCGGGCCATGATCTCACGCAGTTCCTCGGCCACGTACAACATGAAATTCTCCACATCTTCGGGCTGACCGACGAACTTCTGACGCAAATACGGATTTTGGGTGGCGATGCCCGCCGGACAGGTGTCGAGATGGCAGACGCGCATCATGATGCAGCCCATGCTCACCAGCGCCGTGGTGGCGAAACCGAATTCCTCAGCCCCCAGCAGGGCGGCGATGGCCACATCGCGGCCGGTCTTGAGCTGGCCATCCGTTTCCAGGGCCACGCGGTCGCGCAACTTGTTCAACACCAGGGTTTGATGGGTTTCGGCGATGCCCAGCTCCCACGGCAGCCCGGCGTGTTTGATGCTGGACTGCGGCGAAGCGCCGGTGCCGCCATCGTGCCCGGAGATCAGGATCACGTCGGCGTGCCCCTTGGCCACGCCCGCGGCGATGGTGCCCACGCCCACTTCCGACACCAGCTTGACGCTGATGCGAGCGTGATGGTTGGCGTTCTTGAGATCGTGGATCAGTTCGGCCAGGTCTTCGATCGAGTAGATGTCGTGGTGCGGCGGGGGCGAGATCAGCCCGACGCCGGGGGTCGAGTGCCGGACTTTGGCGATCCACGGATAAACTTTGGCGCCGGGAAGCTGGCCGCCTTCGCCGGGCTTGGCCCCTTGCGCCATTTTGATCTGCAATTCTTTGGCGTTGACGAGATACTGGCTGGTGACGCCGAAACGCCCCGACGCCACCTGTTTGATGGCACTGCTCTTCGAGTCGCCGCGCTCGTTGGTCCAGGCATAGCGGTCGGGGTCCTCGCCGCCCTCGCCCGTATTGCTGCGCCCGCCCAGCCGATTCATCGCCACCGCCATGGTCTCGTGCGCCTCGCGGCTGATCGAGCCGTAGCTCATGGCCCCGGTCTTGAAGCGTTTGACGATTTCACTGGCCGGCTCCACCTCATCGATCGGGATCGGCGTGGCCGCGAACTTGAAATCGAGCAGCCCGCGCAGCGTGCAAAAGCCCTTTTCCTGCTCGTCCACCAGGCGCGCATATTCTTTGAACATACGGTAGCCGCTGCCATTGCGGCTGCGCACCGCCGCCTGCAATTTATGAATCGTGATCGGGGTGAAGAGATGGCGCTCGCCCTCGGCCCGCCACTGATAATCGCCGCCCGACACCAACACAGCCGGATGATCGGCCCGGTCGGAATACGCGCGCAGGTGGCGCATCTTCACTTCCTCGTAGATTTGCTCCAGCCCAATGCCCTCGATGCGCGTCGGTGTCCAGGTGAAGTACCTGTCCACCAGCTTTTGGCTCAGCCCCAGCGCCTCGAAAATCTGAGCGCCGCAATAGCTTTGCAAGGTGCTGATGCCCATCTTCGAGCAGACCTTGATCACGCCCTTCATCGAGGCTTTGATGTAGTTGGCGCGGGCCTTTTCGTAGGTGATATCGGTGACGAGGCCCTGATCGATCAGGTCGTAGATCGTCTCGTAGGCCATGTACGGGTTGACGGCGGTGGCGCCGTAGCCGATCAGCAGGGCGAAATGATGCACTTCCCGCGGCTCGCCCGATTCGACCAGGATGGCGCATTGCGTGCGCGTCTCTTTGCGAATGAGGTGATGATGCAGCCCGGCCGTGGCCAGCAATGCCGGGATGGGGGCCATCTCGCGGCTGACGCCACGATCCGAAAGGATGAAGATGTTGACACCCTGTTCGAGAGCCTCGTCGGCCAGCATGAACAAATAATCCAACGCTTTCTCCAGCCCCGGCCAGCCCTCCTTGAGCGGGAAGATCATCGGCAGTTTTTGGGCTTTGAAGCCAGGCTCTTTGATATGGGCGATCTTGGCGAGCTGGACGTTGGTGAGGATGGGGTTTTTGAGCCGGATTTGACGGCAGTTTTCGGGAACGGTCTTGAGGATATTGCCCTCGGTGCCCATCATCACGTCCGAGGCCGTCACCAATTCCTCACGGATGGCGTCAAGCGGCGGGTTCGTCACTTGCGCAAAGAGTTGGCGAAAATAGGTGTACAGCAACTGCGGGCGGTCGGAGAGCACGGCGATGGGGGCGTCGTCGCCCATGCTGCCCAGCGCCTCGACGCCGTTCTTAGCCATGGGTGCGATCAGCGTGCGCAGGGTCTCGAAGGTGTAGCCGAAGATGTGCTGGCGATGCAGCACGCTGCCGTGCAGGTCGGCCTGATAGAGGTCGGGCGGCGAGGGCAGATCGTCCAACTCCACCAGGTTTTTGTCGAGCCATTCCTGATAGGGATGCGCCTTCGCCATCGTTTCTTTGATCTCTTCGTCGGCGATGATGCGGCCCTGCGCGGTATCGACCAGGAACATGCGCCCCGGCTGCAAGCGCGATTTGTACGCCACGTTTTCGGGGGCGATCTCGTCGCCCAGCACGCCCACTTCCGAGGCCATGACCACGATGCCATCTTTGGTGACGTAATAGCGCGAGGGGCGCAGGCCGTTGCGGTCGAGCACCGCGCCCACCACCGTGCCGTCGGTGAAAACGATGGAGGCGGGGCCATCCCACGGCTCCATCATCGTGGCGTGATATTCGTAAAATGCCTTTTTCTCCGCCGACATGCTTTCATGATTGCTCCACGGCTCCGGGATCATCATCATGGCCACATGGTGCAGCGGGCGCCCGGCCAGGTGCAGAAATTCCATAGCGTTGTCGAATTGGGCGCTGTCCGAGCCATCGGGGTCGATGATCTGCTGTTTGAACTTGTGGAGGTCGTAGCCGAATAGCTCGGATTCGAGCACCGACTGGCGGGCATACATCCAGTTGACATTGCCGCGAATGGTGTTGATCTCGCCGTTGTGGATCAGGTAGCGGTAGGGATGTGCGCGCTCCCACGAGGGGAAGGTGTTGGTGCTGAAGCGCGAGTGCACGACGGCGATGGCCGCTTCCATATCCGGGTCGAGCAGGTCGGGATAGTATTCGTCCACCTGCTCGGCCAGCAACATGCCTTTGTAGATCAACGTGCGGCTGGACAGGCTGGCGATGTAAAAGCGATTGCCCTGCTCGTGGCCGTTGTAGCGGATGGCGCGCTCGGCCCGCTTGCGGATGACGTACAGCTTGCGCTCGAAGGCCAGGGCATCGTGCCCGACCAGCGCTTCTTCGTTCCGGCTGATGAAGACCTGGCGCACGAATGGCTCTCCGGCTTTGGCGCTGTCACCGAGCGATTGATTGTTCGTGGGCACGGTGCGCCATCCCAAGACCGTCTGCCCTTCTTCGACGATGATCTGCTCGAATTCTAGCTCGAACGCCCGGCGCAATTCCGGGTCGTGGGGCAAGAAGACCATGCCCACGCCGTACTCGCCCGCCGGCGGCAGGGTGCAGCCGCATTCCGCCGCCACCCGGCGCAGGAATTTGTCGGGCAATTGCAGGTTGATGCCAGCGCCATCGCCGGTGTTCGGCTCGCAGCCGCAGGCCCCGCGATGATTCAGATGCACCAGCACAGTCATGGCCTGCCGCACGATCCTGTGCGACTTCTCGCCCTGGATGTTGACGACGAAGCCGACCCCGCAGGCATCCTTTTCGAAGGCGGGGTCGTAGAGGCCCTGCTTGGGTGGGAGACCAAAGACGGGCGGGGTGGACTGAAATTCCAGTCGTTCGGATGCGGCGGATGAGGTGTTCATGGTCGGTGTGTGGCGCAAAGTGTGGTAGCGCAAGTCGCTGAATTGCACTCACGTCACGCAAGTCGGTGACTTGCGCTACGCGGGTTTCACCGGGATAAGGTGAATCTGCAATCAGGACAAAACCGATCTCTGCGCAGGGTCTCACCCCAACCCGATTGACAAACAAGACGCTGCGCTCACCGCTCGCTGTGATTTCGAGGCCCAATGGATGCGCGACAATGCGCGGCCTCACGCAATATGGATGATGGATCACGCCAAAGTGCAGCCAACGCGCAGCCAAAGCGCAGCCGATCAGCGTTGGCAGACTATACACGAGATCGGGCTATTTGATCAAACTGGCACAAGACCCCCTGGCCCCAGCACAATCTTTTGCCCCGGCTCCCTGATTGATGCTACCATCTTGAAGAGCAAACCCCTCGGCGCTATCGCCGTCCACCACCCCACACCTTCCGGAGACACCCACATGCCTCGCTCACTTCTTCTCCTCATCCTGCTGGCGGCCCTAACCCTCGCCGCCTGCGCCTCCACCCCCGCGGCCGTTCCTGCCCCCACCGACGCCCCTGCTCCGGCGTCCCCGCCCGTCCCCGCCACGCCAGCGCCGGCTGCTGAAGCCGCCACAGCGCCCGCTTCTGCCGCCGCCGAGCCGGCCACCGCCACCCGCACCTTCCGTATCGACCCGGCCCGCAGCCAGGCCAGCTACACCGCCGAAGAGGAATTCTTCAGCGAGGCGGTGGGGATGCTGGGCAAGAAATTGGGGCTATTCAACCCGGTCGGCGTCACCAACGCCGTGCAGGGCGAGTTCATCGTCCTGCCCTCCACACCGCCGCAGGTGCAGTCGGGCCAGTTCCAGGTGGACATCAGCACGCTCAAGAGCGACGACAACCGCCGCGACAACCGCATCCGCCAACGCTGGCTGGAATCATCCCGCTACCCCATCGCCTCCTTCGTCCCCACCGGCATCCAGGATTTTCCCGCCAACGCCGCCGAGGGCCAGCCCTTCAGCTTCAAGCTGGCCGGCGACATGACCATCCGCGAGGTGACGAAGCCGGTCGTCTTCGATGTAACCGCCACCTTGCAGGGCGACACGCTCTCCGGATTGGCCCAAACGCAGCTATTGATGACCGATTTCGGCTTCCAGCCGCCGGAAATGCCCGGCATTCTAAAGGTGAAGGACCCGGTGACGGTGAAGCTGGAGTTTACGGCGGTGGAGGCGGGTGGCTGAGAAGGCATGCTACTGAGATCACCACTGACAATCACATGATACAAGTCGGCCGCATGAAACGACTGACTTGTATCATAATTTACAATGTGTGGTATACTACTACTGCGTTGCTATCCGAATTGCAGTTATTTCAACACAGCCCGCAGCGCTCGGAGGCGCAAAGGACCGTAAGGAAACGGAAACATGAGTGCTAAGAAGCAGCTCTTCATGTCTTGTGTGCTCGCATTGGTGCTGCTGATGGCAAGTTGCTCCGGTCTTAGTGGAACACCGACACCCTGGCCAAAGCTGTCTCCAACTCCCTACCCAACCCATACACCATACCCAACCTACACGCCGGCGCACACCGCAACCCCATACCCAACCTACACGCCAGCTAATACTGCCACTCCTTACCCAACCTATACGCCAGCCTACACCGCAACCCCATATCCGACCTACACACCATATCTGACGCCGACGCCAACACCCCAGCCGATCGCGTGTAACCCATCGTGGCGCGACGTGCGGGAATTACAGATCCCTCTTGGCCTGACGCAAGAGCAGGTGGGAGCAGTGTTGGAGAACGAAGTGCTGCGGACAACGCGGGTCGTATATTTGCCCAGCACTGAACAACGAGACGTTCAATTATATCTAACTTACCTAAGCCCTCAAATACTAGAGGCTGTGGTGCTCTACACTGCCATTCGCGACAACCTGACATTAGATCAAACCCATCAGATACTTGAAGAACTTGAAAATCGTTTTCAGGCTGACAACACTATTCCATTCTTGCTGAAGGTTGCCGGGAAAGATAGTAGAGATACGATTTCACTGGGGCCTCTTGAAGAGCACCTTGCCATTGTCAATCAGCGACAAGAAGAGATCCCTGCACTGGCCGCTTACACGCCAACCCTGGCTGACCCCATCAATATGGCACTGGGTGGACTTGAAGGATATGTCCTGTTTCCGCGCAGCCTCGGTCCTAATTGTACCCCCACAGTAGACATTTTACGGGACCACTCATTTGCCGTGCGGTTGAAAGACCTTTCTGGGATTCTCACGACTGGCTCCGTTCAGCTTGGTGACGTGCTCGGCGGGAAAGTTGATATCGAAGGTCAAGAACGCAGTTGGACCTACACTCTCATCCAGGACATGCCTTTGCTGGAAGCGATGAAGCAGCCATTGCTTCACCGCATCGTCGATACCATCGAGAAGAACCATCTCGATGATATTGTGGCGCTTATATTGCGTTTTGTTTCTCGGCGATTCCTATAGAATAGGCTAGGTCAAGTTGTGACAGACTCTCAACATGTGCCCTCTCATCAGACGCGCCGATGGGCGGCCTTCACAAAGACCGCCCATCGGCTTTGCAGAAACGACGGACACTTGCTAATGTAGGCGCAGGCTGAGCGGCAGGAAGGTCTTGAACCCTGTAGGGCTGGTCACGGTGGGGGTGCGGCTGGGAGTGGGTGTGGCGGTGGGGCCAGTCGTAGGTGTGCGAGTCGGCGTCGAGGTGGCAGCGAGTGTGGTCATGCCCCGCAGTTCAACGGCGTCAATCTCTTCCCAATCGTTGATTTGGGTGTGGATGAGCACGGTGGATACGAGGTACGAGGTGCGGGCAAAGAAGACTTCGAAGTATCCTACGCAGGGGGTTGTGTCCGCAGGGATGGAGAGGGCATGCACGGTTCCGTTTGGTTCCACCAGGTCGATGCCGACGATAGAGCCAGTCACGTAGGTCTCGTGGACGCGCACGCCGACGGCATATACCGGCGTGGCGTAGCCCAGGCGCAGCCATTCGGCGTCGGCGCCGCCAGGAGCTGGCGCCCAGGCCAGGGCATTGTCGCCGCAGGCTTCGACGTTGGGCGCGCCTGTCGCCTGATTGGAGCCCCAGTCAGTGTTGGTATACTCGGTGCTGGCCGTGGCGGTGGACGCCCATTGGTCGAATGCGCTGGCAGTGGGCGTGGGCGTGTTGGTTGCAACGGCGGTGGGCGTGCTGGTCGCGCCAGTAACCGGCGTGCGGGTGTTGGTCGCAACGGCGGTGGGCGTGCTGGTCGCGACCTTCGTGGGCGTGTTGGTCGCAACGGCGGTGGGTGTGTTGGTCGTGACCTTCGTGGGCGTGTTGGTCGCGCCAGCAACCGGCGTGCGGGTGTTGGTGGGGACGGCGGTCGGCGTGTCCATATCGTACAGCGGCTGCCGCAGCGTGAAATGTCCCAGCACCGTCAGCGGTTGCGGCACATAGCCCCAGATCGTCTCGCGGTATTCGCCGCTGATCGAGGCCAGGCCATCGACCCAGGTGACCACGCCGGTCAGACGGAACTGCCGCTGGACGGGCACCCCGGCCAGGATGCCGCGCACTTTAGTCGATTGCAATTGCAGGTTGGCGCCGTTCAGTCTGCCCGTAACGATGGGGCCAATGCCCAGGGGCGCGGCCACGGGCGTGGGCGTGCCGGGCAGCGGCGTGGGCTGCACCGGCGTGGCCATGATCGTCGCTTCTGTGGTGTAGACCAGGGTTTCGCCCAGATCCACGAAACCGGAAATCTGGTTGCCGGTCTGCGTCAATTGCAGGCCGAAGTCGATGGCGCCGAGATCGGCCGGGGCCGGGGTGAGGGTCGGCTGTCGGGTGGGGGTGGCCAGCGTGGTGCTGTAAACCCCGATCACCGTCCAATCCACCTTCACCTGGCCGCTGAACGGCCCGAACAGCGTGCCGGGGTCACTCTGCAACTTGGCGATGACGATTTGCGGTTGCTCCGGGATGGCGGCGATTTCGGCGCTGCTGGGGCTGTTGCCAACAGGCTTCGGCAGCAGAGTCGCGGCCAACAGGGCCAGGCCGACGAGGAGAGCGGCGATGAACGGGGTAAGGGACATTCGTATCTTCATGCGCTTTCTCCTAGAAATCCGCCCGGACGCATTCCTGCGGCAGGGGTGGGTCGCTGTCATTGCGGCTGGCGTAGGTCGTGCTGAACAACAGTTGGATGTCGTTGAGTTGATTGACATCCAGCTTCGGGGTGGGGCCGGTGTAGATCACGACCAGCCAATTAGCGGCCACCGGCCGACCCAGGAAAGCCCGCGTGGGATCGCCGCCCACGCCGTTGACCCCGGCCTGGGCGATGCCTCTGACGATTTCGGTCGGCTTATCCTCCCAATTCGTCCCCTGCATGACCCGGAGTGGCAGCAGGCGATAGGTGAACAGACAGCCGTCATACGTGGTCAGTTCCACCTGGCCCAACTGGCTGATGCGCGACTCTCGCGAGCTTAGCCCGGCCTGACTGCTGACGAGGTTGACGCCCGTCCCGGTATTGCCGGCCAGGGGCTGTCCGACGCCGGCCATCTTGTGCAGCCAGTAGTCGGCGTAGCCTTGCTGTTTCACCCGGCTGAGGATGCCCTTGGTGTCAGAATTCGTGGCGAACTCGAAGGAGATGATCTCTTTGCCCGACCCATCCACGGTCAAGTTTGCGTTGACCCAGTTGCGGAAGCGGAGCCGGCGTTCGACTTCGATGGCGTCGCCGCTGTAGCCCTCGCCTTGCAGAAAAGCGTCACTCAGCCCCAGCACGTCTTTGGCCACCGAGATCGGAAAGTCCTGGTCATCGATCTCGGCATTCCTGATGCTGCCGGGCAGCGCCCCGATATCCCGCACCAGGTCGTCCAAGAATTCGACGACATCATTGGCCGTGCGGGCTTTGTAGATCTTGGAGATGCGGAAACTGCTACCGCTCAGGTTGGTGGCGTACTCGTATTCGGCCCGTCGCGCCGCCAGATAGGCCCCGCGCGCGGCCTTCTCCAAAGCAGCCGCCAGTTGCAGCCGCAACGAGTCGCGCACCATGCGGTAACCGGGATCGTTGGCCGGCGACGCAATCAGGTAGGCGCGCTCGCGCTGCGCCTCCAATACGTCATCTTGCAGCCCGCCGGCCACGCCGTCGAAAGCGTCCGCCGCCGTGCCGTACTCTTGCCAGGCCATGTCGATGTCGAAGCGGGCTTCGGCCTGATCGAGGAACAGATTGCGCACAACCGCCTCCGAATTGGCGTCCTCGATTTCCATGTCGTGAGCAGCCTGTTTCAAGATCTGGCCCACCCGCAGGCCGGCCTCGACGAAAGCGCCGGGGTTCACCTGGTATTCAGGCGGTGCGCCGGCGGTGATGGCGCAACAGTTGGCGGCGGCGATGGCAGCTTCGAAGGCCGAATTCTCTTCTCCGGCGGTCAGGATGGCGCTCTTGACCTTGGTGTTGCGCATCGTCTCGGTATTCATCCGATCCGTGTAGTTGTCGTGGATGGCCTGCGCCTGCATCAGGGCCAGCCAGGCGCTGCGCATGTCGCGGCGCGCCTGCTTGAGTTCGCCATTAAAAATCAGCGGCCGGTTCAGGCAGGCATCGAAGGTGGCGTCGCTGGTGGGATCGCACTCCGAAACCAGATCGATCTGGGTGGCGGCGCAGGCGAAAAAGGTGGCGTCATTCCCGCCCTGGCTGCAGCCGCTGGCGTCGCTGATCTTGATGTTCAGCCCGGAATTCAAGACAACGATCTGCTCGATCAGTTTCTGCTGGTTCTCATCGTACTGGCGGCCAGCGGTCGCCGCCTGCGCCTGCAAAGCTACGGCGGTTTCGGCGTCGCATCTGGCCTGGAGGTACAGGCCCCTGTCGACGGATCCACAACTGTCCGCCCCCGTGTCGAAGGGACGGGTGGGGGTGAAGGTGATGTCGAAGCCGAAGACATTGCGACCCTCGGCCATCTCCCTGGCCCGCGCCCGCGTCTCCAGCAGGTTGGCAGCCATTTGCGCGATCAGGGCATTGGCGGGCGGTGTGCTGGCGCAGCCAGAGCCTGGCAGCGCCGCTTCGCTTACAGCCGCCCGCCCGAACATGCCGGCCATTTTGATATAGCCCTCCATCGCCGATGCCCGGTAGACATCGCGGGCCAAAGCCTGCTGCGCGACCTGTTGTTGCTCGGTGGTGATGTCCAGATAACTCAGGCGCACAGCGATGTGATGCTGGGCCACCTGCTTCTTCTCGGACATGCTTGCCATCAGACCCCACTCGGTCTGGGTGAAGAAGTCAGAGACGTAGCAGCCATTCCCCACCACCCTCCCCAAGGCTCCGGCCATCCTCTTCTCGCCCTCTTCATATTGATAGGCGGCCTGCCGCAGCTTGGGCAGCTCCTTGTTCTTGACCATGGCCTCGCCGCCCAGCAGACTGGCGCTGAAGTTCAGGCCCAGGGCGTCGACCATGAACTGCTGGGCGAAGATCATGCGCAGGTAGGCCGCCTCGCGCACGCTCTGCCGCAGGCGGGCCGGGAACTCACACCAATCGATGATCGGATCCGCCACCGCGCCGGTGGCCGGGTTGGTGATGGGGTTCGGGTTTTCCTTGCTGGACGGATTCCCGCATAGCGGCTCGGTATAGCCGGCAGGCGGGGCGCCGTTGTAGAAAGCGTCCTGCCGAAAACGACTTATGGTGGCAAAGACAGCCAGATAGGCGTAGAGGTCGCGGGCTTCGGCCAGCTCGTTGTCGGCTTGGGTGATGCGCGCTTGCAGCGTCATCACCGGGATGGCTGGGTCGGGGTCGTCGTAGGGGGCGCCGAAGCCGCTGTTGGTATCGAACTGGCGCACCAGCTTGTCGAAGTTGTTGGCGCCCTGGTAGGGCGAGATGTCGTCGCGAAAGCCCAGGTTGCGCTTGAGCAACCAGCGCGCCCGGTCTTCGATCCGCTTGTAGTCATCGTAGATCAGGGCCCCGGCCGCGGGAGCGCTTGGCCCGGTGATGATGTGGCTGCCCGAGGGCGTCCCCACGCCCTCAGACACGGCGTTGGCGCTGCCGCAATGCGGGTCGGCTCCACACCGTGGTTCTGCGGTCGTATTGGCCGCGGCCAGGTTGAGCGTGAACAGAAAGGCAAGGCCGAGGACGACGCCGAAAAGAGAGTTGCGCAGCAGGCGCCGGCCCGATGGGTCCGGCCCACGGTTGTGAACTGTGTTTGGTCTCATGCATCCCCCTTATTGGCCAATGTCAGAGGGAGCGGCGTCCAGTGCGGGTGCCTGGCCCTGGGAGGGATCGGCGCCATCAGCGGCGTTGCTGGTTGTGCCCAATTGCTGAGTGTAAATCCCCGACCGGAAGCAAGTGATCTCGGCCCACACTTGCTGTGGTACGTTCTGGGTAAAATTCGAGATCTTCACGATCCACTGACCATTGGCGTCGGTATAGAGCCAGCGCGACCATTGGCCGGTGCCAATCTCCTGGACGTCATAGAGCAGATCCCACCCTCCCATCGTACACCAATGGGTCGAGATGTTGATCCCGGATGGGATCAGGCATGGGGAATTGCTGGCGCACTGATAGCCGTTCCAGCGTTTGATCAGGACGGGGCTGTCAACCACCGAAAGTCTGCCGTATACGATGGTGTCGGTGCTGTTCACCTGGAACCGGGCTGAGCCGCCAGTGCCGAACAGGAAGCCGGCGCCGTTACTGTTCAACTCGAGCAGATTATCGTTGCGTGTGTTAACGGTTGCATTGCCGAGCTTAGTAACGCCGGTCAGGTTCAGGTTGCTGACGGTGGCGTCGGGTGCGAGCGTTGTGGCGGTGTTCGCCAGCGAGGCCCAGGGCACGGGGTGGATGCGCTGGCGGGGGATGAGTTCCGGCTCGCCGTTGACACTGACGCCGATGTAGAGGGGCGAGTGGGCGGTGAAGAGATCGCCGACATTCTCCATGACCACATTGAACAGGCCATCGCGCACGGGCACGTTGGGCCATGAACCGCCGGCCCAGGTGTTGCCGCCGCTGGCCTGATCGTAGAAAGTGAGCCCGATCCCGTAGTTCCCGTTCATGGGCGTGCCGTCGGGGTTGCGGAGAAAGCCCTGATAGTTGAAGGTGTTCGGGATCGCGGCCTGTGGCGCTGCTGGCGCTTGCGGCGCCACGGCCGGTGCGGCGAGAACGCCGCCAGGGCCGTCATCGGCGCGCGAGTTCGATTGCAGGGCCACGAACAGCGCCAGCATGGCAAAAAGCATGGCGGTGAAAGCGAAAATTTCGAGACGACGTGATCTCATGATTTGGCTCCTTATGTGAGTGTGGATGGTGTGTTGGTGTGAAAGCGAATGATGGCCCGCTGTGTCACCCCGAGCGCAACGAAGGGTCTCCAACTTCAGAAAGCCCGTCGCTGTGTCACCCTGAGCGCAACGAAGGGTCTCCAACTTCGGAAAGCCTGTCGCTGTGTCACCCCGAGCGCAACGAAGGGTCTCCAACTTCGGAAAGCCTGTCGCTGTGTCACCCTGAGTGCAACGAAGGGTCTCCAACTTCAGAAAGCCTGTCGCTGTGTCACCCTGAGTGCAACGAAGGGTCTCCAACTTCGGAAAGCCTGTCGCTGTGTCACCCTGAGTGCAACGAAGGGTCTCCAACTTCGGAAAGCCTGTCGCTGTGTCACCCTGAG
>JAYRVO010000044.1:0-122890 GCA_041918515.1 Chloroflexota bacterium
AGGGACGAGAGCGGCGACGGAGTCGATGACGACGATGTCCATGGCGCCGGAGCGGATGAGGGCTTCGGCGATTTCGAGGGCTTGCTCGCCGGTGTCGGGTTGGGAGATGTAGAGGTTGGCGGTGTCCACACCGATCTTGGCGGCGTAGGTGGGGTCGAGGGCGTGTTCAGTGTCGATGAAGGCGCAAACGCCGCCGAGGTGTTGGGCTTCGGCGACGGCGTGGAGGCAGAGGGTGGTCTTGCCCGAGGCTTCGGGGCCGTAGATTTCGATGACGCGTCCGCGCGGCAAGCCACCCACACCCAACGCCAGGTCGAGGGCAAGGGAGCCGGTGGGGATAGCCTCGACTCGTAGCGAGGTGGCTTCACCCAACCGCATGATAGCGCCCTCACCGAAACGTTTGGTGAGATTGGCGATGGTGGATTCGATGGCTTTGGCGCGTCCTTCAGTGGCCATAATACTTCCTAACGCAATGCGTGATTTTCAAGAATAGAGCAAGTATATTACAAGTGTTCGCTTCGGGCAAAGGGTGAAGGGCGGGGAACAGAAGGCCGGGTTTCAGGTTAGAAGAGCGTGTAGATGAAGGGGCCGACAGCAGAAGTCTGGCCGAGGATGGCAATGGCGATGACGGCGACGAGGATGACGATCATGGGAATCATCCAGTACAGCTTCTGCGCCCACAGAAAGCCAAATAATTCGCCGATGATGCCGAGACGGCGTTTCATGCGCATAAGAAGTGACTCCGGTAGTTTTGTGTTTATTGTGCGTTTTCTGCTACGTGTTGCGTATTACGCATTGCGTATTGCGTAAATTTAATGGGATAAATATATCAAATACGGAATACGGAATACGGAATACGGAAAATGTCTTATTTCACTTTTCGTACAAGATAATCCCCCAACACCAACAGATCGATGCCGCTGTTGCTGAAGGTGTTGTAGGCGTTGGCAGGCGAGTTGACCATTGGCTCGCCGCGCAGGTTGAAACTAGTGTTCAAGACGACCGGTACGCCGGTGGCTTGGCCGAACATGGCGACGATGTCGTAGTAACGGGGATTGTATTGGCGGCGGATGGTTTGCAGGCGCCCGGTGCCGCCGAGATGCGTGGTGGCCGGGATGACGTCCCACTTGTCGGGATGGACGGGCGCCACCGTAAGCATGAAGCGCGGAAGATATTCTTGGTCGGGACGACTGACGGCGAAGTAATCTTGGGTGGCTTGTTCGAGAACGACCGGCGCAAAGGGGCGAAACGGCTCGCGGAACTTGATCTTTGTGTTGACGATTTCTTTCATATCCGCCCGTCGTGGATCGGCCAGGATGGAGCGGTTGCCCAACGCGCGCGGCCCCCACTCCGACCGCCCCTGGTACAGGCCGACCACATCCCCGCGGAGAAGGGTTTCGACCACCTCCTGGAGGAGTTGTTCTTCGCTGGCGGTCTGGTAGGGGATGCCGTTGCTGTCGAGAAAGCCGCGGATAGCCTCGTCGCTGAAGGACTCGCCCCAGTAGGCGTGCTCCATGACGAAGCGGCGGGGTTGGCCGAGGAGAACGTGATAGGCGTAAAGCGCGGCTCCCAAAGCGCCGCCGCTATCGCCCGCGGCTGGTTGGATATAGACGTTGGCGAAGGGACTTTCGCGTTGGATGCGGCCATTGCCCACAGAATTGAGGGCAACGCCGCCGGCCATACAGAGGTTTTTGCTGCCGGTGATGGCGTGAGCATGGCGGGCCAGCTTGAGCATCATTTCCTCGGTGATGTGCTGGATGCTGGCGGCGACATCGGCGTAATGCTGATTGGTCTTGGCTTTGTCCTCGTTCCAGGCGGGATGGTCGCGCTTGGGATGGGTGGTGAAAGTGTAGAATTCGGATTCGGAGACGCGGGGCGGGCCAAAGAGTTGCACGAAGCGATCACTAAAGGTGCGCAGCGGCGAGTGCTGGTACTCGAAGTAGTCCATGTCCAACCAGAACGAGCCATCGTCGCTAACCTTCACCAGTTTTTCTACGCGGTCGCTGTAGCGCGGTTCGCCATAAGGGGCCATGCCCATAACTTTGTATTCGCCGTTGTTGACGCGGAACCCCAGAAAGGCGGTGAAGGCCGAGTACAACAGACCCAACGAGTGCGGGAAACGCACTTCCTGCGTCAAGTCGATGCGGTTCTGGCCTTGCCCGTCCCACGTCGCTGTCCCCTTGCCGATGGTGGTTGTCGTCCACTCGCCCACGCCGTCGATGGTGACAATGGCAGCCTCATCGAAGGGGGAGGCGAAAAAGGCGCTGGCCGCGTGGGAAAGGTGGTGCTCGACGAAGAGAAAGCGGTCGGGTTTTACCTCCGGCAGTTCCTCTTGTAAGAGGGCCTTGATCCATAGTTTTTCGTTCATCCAGGTGATGAGCGATTCGCGGAAGAGCAGCCAGGAGCGAGGGAAAGTGGCCAGACTACTGCGCAGGATGCGGTCGAATTTCAGCAGTGGCTTTTCGTAAAAAACGACATAGTCGAGATCGCCAGCCTGGATGCCGGCATGGTGCAAACAGAATTCAATGGCGTTTTGAGGAAAGCCGGAATCGTGTTTTTTGCGGCTGAAACGCTCTTCTTCCGAAGCAGCGATCAACTCGCCGTCTTTGAGCAAAGCCGCCGCCGCATCGTGGTAGAAGCAGGAAACG
Organism: Chloroflexota bacterium; assembly: GCA_041918515.1. GTDB lineage: Bacteria > Chloroflexota > Anaerolineae > J102 > J102 > SSF26. The sequence goes on from JAYRVO010000044.1 coordinate 2,646, forward strand.
CCGAGGATGTACATGGTTGTGGAGTGCGTATTGCGTACTGCGTGAAACATGAAGCGTGAGGCCAGGGCGCCTTTTGCTCACGTTTCGCGTTTTACCTTAACCCTGGGTTTTGGCTCGTTCCAGGTTTAAGTCGCGGGTTTCGCGCGACAGCCAATGGCTCGCCGCGCGGGGGCGTTTCATCTGCAAGGGATCAGCGAAGAGGCTGACGCCCAGGCCGAAGGGCAGGATGAGCGTAAAATAGACCAGGGTGATCAAGACCCTGGCCTGAAAATTACCGATATGGCGGGCAAGAATCTTCCATTCTTGCCATAGTTGGCGCAGCAAAGGGACGACCTCCAAGGGGCGATCTGATAAAGGTCGATCATACGGGAGGGAACAAGGCTTTGTCAAAGTTCTTCGGCTATGCTCCTGCGCGCCCGCTTGATCTCGCCCCGCCGTTTCTTCTCCGCCAGGCGCCGGGCGCGGGCGGCTTTCGAGATAGTGGTGGCGATGCGAGGGTGCTGGGGCTTCAGCGCCGCCGCCACGAGCCGCGCTAAGCGCGCGATCACGGCTTGCCGGTTCTGTTCCTGGCTTCGCGTCTGCCCCGAAGCCAGGTGGAGGACGCCGTTCTCATCGATGCGGTGTGCGAGGACGTCCAGCAGGCGCAGGCGTCGTTTGTCGTCCAGGGTCGGTGAATGGCGTACATCCCACAGCAATTCGACCTGCGTCTCGCTTTTGTTGACGTGTTGCCCACCCGGCCCGCTGCTGCGCGCAAAGCGAAAGGCGATCTCGCCACGAGGAAGGGCAAGGTCTTCAGTGAGGAAAAGCGAATCGTCGTCCATGAGCAGCTGCGAACAATGTAGCACAGTTTGGAGGGCTGGACAAGAGTTGGGTTTTCAGGGAGTAGAGATCGCCAGGGAAAGGCGCGAATCATTTATCTCAAGCATGTGAAAAACTTCCCTTGCCTGATATGGCTGTGCTATAATCGACCAACTTGCGGTTTTGGTGAACCCAAGCGCCGCAGTGCATCCTTTATCTCGAGATCGTTCGCAGCGAAGATTGCGTTTCCAAAGGAGAAACCGCATGCTCGACCACTACGGTTTTATTGGCGTGATGGCTCTCATCGCCTTTATCTTTCCCTTCGTGGGGGTGGGGGCGGCCTGGTTGCTGCGCCCCAAGCGCCCGGATCCGATCAAGAATTCGGTCTACGAATGCGGCGTTGAAACCATCGGCGAAACATGGGTGCAGTTTCGCGCGCAGTATTACCTGTTTGCCCTCATTTTTGTGATTTTCGATATCGAGGCGATGTTCTTGTTTCCGTTTGCAGTGGCATTCAAACAGGTAGGAATGTTTGCTGTCTTTGAGACTATTCTCTTCGTCGTCATTCTGGCCATCGGTCTGCTCTATGCCTGGCGGAAGGGCGCATTGGAATGGCAATAATGCTTCTTGGCATATAGTAACGACTTTAGTCGTTCGGCTAAAGTCGTTACTACGGAAATGACGAGAAGTGTTCAAATGTGATCGCTTTGGAGGGATTGCATGGATTTATCGCAGCTTGATCTACGCAACATCGGCGTCTGGTTCAACAACTTGCTCATCGGTATGGGCGCGCCGGAGAATCTGGTTGCGCTCATCGGCTGGGTCCTGGGGGCCTTGCTCCTGCTCATTATTGGACTAAGCATGGTCATCGGCCTCATCTGGCTCGAGCGCAAGTTCGCCGCCCGCATCCAAGATCGCCTGGGACCGAACCGGGCAGGGCCGTGGGGTTTGTTGCAAACAGTGGCTGACGCTATGAAACTGTTGACGAAAGAAGACATCACGCCGCTGGAAGCCGATCGTATAGCTTACAACCTGGCGCCGGCGCTGGCCGTATTCCACGTGATCATGGCGTTGGCTGTCATTCCTTTCGCCAATGGCGTCATCGGGGCCGATATCAATGTGGGCGTGCTTTACATCATGGCGTTCGGGTCGGTCGGATCGATGGCGGCTTTGATGGCGGGATGGGCCTCGAACAACAAGTATGCGATGGTGGGCGGGTTCCGGGTGGTGGCGCAGCTGCTCAGCTACGAGATACCACTCGTGTTCGCCATGTTGCTGCCGGTGTTGGCGGCGGGGACCATGCGTATGAACGGGCTGGCCGAGGCGCAGGGACAGTTTCTGGGTTTGGGCTGGTTCGTATGGGTGATGCCGTGCGCGTTTTTCATCTTCCTCACAGCCTCGTTGGCCGAGGGCGAGCGCGCTCCCTTCGATCTGCTGGAGGCGGAATCCGAGATCGTAGCCGGGTTCAATATCGAATATTCGGGCATGAAGTTCGCCTGGTTCTTCCTGGCCTTTTTCCTGAATAGCTGGGTGTTGGCGGCCATCGCCACCACGGTCTTCCTGGGCGGCTGGCAAGGCCCCTTCGTCGATCGGATTCCAGCGCTCGGTGTGATCTACTTTTTTGCCAAGACGATGGTGGTGTTCTGGATTCTGGCCTGGATCCGGGCCACCTTCCCGCGCCTGCGCATCGACCAGATGATGAGCTTTTGCTGGAAATTCTTGGTGCCTCTGGCCCTGGTATTGTTGTTAGGCACGGCCATCATCCTCAAGCTGGAGCTTGGTCAGCCGCTCGAAGGCGTCGCCTTGTTGGTTTGGAATCTGGTGTTGTTGGTTGGTGGTTTCTGGCTGCTGGGCCGGGCGCAGCGCAAGCAGGTCTACGCCTCGAAACGAGCCTTCACGCCGGAGATCCCGCGCATTTAAGGAGAGTAGTTTTCATGCCGATCATCTTTGCCCTGCTATCTCTCTTCACTTTGGTCATGGCGATTGGCGCTGTGACCGCTCGCAGTCTTTTCCACGCCGCGCTGTTCCTGGTAGGCGCCTTCTTCGGCGTCGCCACGATCTACGTGACCTTGGAAGCCGAGTTCCTGGCGATCTCGCAAATCATCATCTATATTGGCGCTATTTCCACCCTCATCATCTTCGCCATCATGCTTAGCCGCAGCATGATGAGCCCCGAGGCCGGGGCGTACAATCGCCAGTGGATCGCGGCCCTCGTCGGATCGGTGTTGCTCTTCGCGGCGCTGGCCTTCCTGTTGTGGCAGGTTCCCTTCAACGTCACCCAGGAAGCGACACCCCCCGATGCCATCGCCCAAATCGGCTCTGGCTTTGTCAATGCCTACGTGATCCCGTTCGAGGTGGCGTCGGTGCTGTTGGTAGTAGCCCTGGTTGGCGCCGTGATGTTGGCACGCGAACGACATCGATCGTGAGTGAAATGTGAGGCGTGAAATCCCCTCGACTATAACTCACGTTTCACGCCCCTAAAACGAGCTAATCAGACCCCTTTTTATCACTTCGGAAGGAGAAGGATTCATCGTGACCATTCCCTTGTCCTGGTATTTGATTTTGGCAGCGGCGCTGTTCTGCATTGGTTTCTTCGGCGTGCTTTCGCGGCGGAACGCCGTGGCCGCACTCATGGGCATCGAGCTGATGCTCAACGCCGTCAATATCAATCTGCTCGCCTTTTGGCGCTATGTGCGACCGAGCGAACCAACCGGCCAGATCTTCGCCATCTTCGTTTTGGCCGTCGCCGCCGCCGAGGCCGCCGTGGGTCTTGCCCTGATCATCTCGATCTACCGCACCCGCAGCACGATCAACGTAGATCAGATCGATTTGTTGAAAGGATAGGAAACGTACTGCGTATCACGTATTATAGATGGCTAGCCAAAGAAATTATGCTCAGATCTGAAACGTGATGCGTGACGTGAAAATTGCCGTCGTTTTCTCGCGTTTCACGCTTCACATTTTACGACCTTCATAACAAATCAACCTAGCGATCAATAAATTGCAACAGTAAGCAGAACGTAGTAGATCCAATGCCAAAACAACAGCTTAGCGGCACACTCGACGAGCAATTGGCCACCCTCTATGAGATGGCGCAGCAACGCTTGGCCGAAGGCAAGTACAGCGGCGCCGTTCACTTCGCCAAACAGATTATCAAAGCCGATCCCAACTATCGCGACATTCAAGAGATTCTCCGCAAGGCGCAACGAGCCAAGAGTGAGCAGACCTGGACATTGGTTGCCAGTCTGGTCATGGCCATGCTCGCCATTGCCTTTGCCCGACCGCTGGGCTTTAGCAAAGATTGGCAAATGTTGATTTTGGGCTTCTTCGGTCTCCTCATTGGTTTTTTGCTTACAACCGCTCTGTTTCTGCGCCGATCCCACCAAAATCCACAAACCTGACACATTGAATTCAACACAAAAGCCACGAAGAAATCACGAAGTTTTGTAAAATTAGACGTTTTCTTACGCAATACGCAATACATAGTCCGCCCCCCGTAGCTTGAGGTCCTTCATGACGAACTTCTTCAACCTCACCTGGCTCATCCCCATCCCGCCGTTGCTGGCATTTTTTGCCATCATCCTCTTCGCCAACCCGCGCAAACGTCTTAGCTCGAACATCGCCATTGGCGCGGTGGCTGTTTCGTGGATTCTGTGTTGGCTGGTGGCATTCGCCTACTTCATGAATTGGCATGAATTAGCCGAAAAGCCCTTCGAGATGCCCCTCAGTTGGTTGCGGCTTCCTACCGGAACCACAACCTTCACCATGGGCGTGGCGGTGGACGCGGTGACGGCCGTGATGTTGTTCATGGTCGGCTTCGTCCTGACCATGATCTTCATCTACAGCTCCGGCTACATGACCTTCCCCGGCTACCAGAACGCCGCCCTGAACAAGGACGGCCTGGACCCGCGCTACAGCCGCTTCTTCGCCTACATCTCCCTTTTTGCCACCGGCATGTTGGGTCTGGTGGTGGCCGACAACCTCCTCATGCTCTTCATCTTCTGGGAGATCATGGGCCTCTGCTCCTACCTGCTCATCGGCTTCTGGTTCGACAAGAAATATCCCGACCCCAACCAGATAACGCCCAAGCTGGCCGGTCTCAAAGCCTTCCTCACCACCCGCGTGGGCGACGTGCTGCTGATGATCGGTCTCATCTTCCTCTTCATCCTCACCGGCCAACTGAATTTCCAGGCCATCTTCAAGCCAGAAGTGCTGGAACATTTGGCCGAAGCGCATGTGAACGTGCCGCTCCTGGGCACTTTCTCGGCGGCGGTCGTCATCTCCATCTTCATCTTCTGGGGCGCCATCGGCAAATCGGCCCAGTTCCCGCTGCACGTGTGGTTGCCCGACGCCATGGAAGGCCCCACCCCGGTCAGCGCCCTCATCCACGCCGCCACCATGGTCTCGGCCGGCGTCTATCTCATCGTGCGCATGTTGCCGGTCTTCAACATAGCCCATCACGGCGAAAACGGCGCCATGCTCTTCGTCGCCTTCATCGGCGCCTTCACCGCCATCTTCGCCGCCACCATCGCCGTCGCCCAAAACGACATCAAGAAAGTCCTGGCCTATTCTACCATCTCGCAATTGGGCTACATGTTCGCCGCCCTGGGCATTGGCGCCTGGGTGGCGGCCGCCTTCCATCTGATCATGCACGCCTTCTTCAAGGCGCTCCTGTTCCTCGGCTCCGGCTCGGTCATCCACGGCGTCGAGCACGGCCATCATCACGCCCACGCCCATGCCGAACACGGCGGCCACGAAGAACACGACCATGACGAGCATGGCCATGAGGGAGAGACGCACGGTGAATACTTCGACGCCCAGGACATGCGCAACATGGGCGGCCTGCTCAAGCGTATGCCTGCCACCGGCTGGACGTTCATCATCGGCGCGGCCGCTCTTTCGGGCTTCCCCTTCTTCACCGCCGGCTTTTGGTCGAAGGACGAGATCCTCTCCGACGCCTGGTACAACGGCCACAACCTGGTGTTCTGGGTGCTGGCGCTCTCCGCTCTCTTCACCGCCTTCTACACCTTCCGCCAGGTGTTCATGACCTTCTTCGGCCAGCCCCGCACCGAAGCCGCCGCCCACGCGCCAGAGAGCGTCAGAGCGATGACCGTGCCGTTGATGCTGCTGGCGGTCTTCGCCATTGGCGCCGGTTGGATCGGCATCCCGCATTGGTTCCCCGTCATTGGCGCCGCCTTGGGCAACCCCTTTGGCAGCATGATGGAAGAGCAGGCCAGACTGTACAGCCTGCATGCGGAAGCTCTGCCCTATCAGACCATACCTATTACTGTCTCGATCATCGTCTCGTTGGGCGGCATCTTGTTGGCCTGGCTGGTGTATGGCCGCAAGCCATTGCAAGCTGGGCAGCAGGATCCACTCGAGCGCTGGCTGGGGCCGATCTACCCCGTGCTGCAAAAGAAATACTACTTCGACGAGTTATATGGCAGCCTGCCGAATGTCAAGCCAGCCATCGTCGTCGGCTTCGCCATGTGGGTGATGCGCCTGGCGCGCTCCTTCGACCAGGCCGTCGTCGATGGCATCGTCAATGGCGTGGGACGCTTTGGCCGCTGGCTCTCGCGCTCGTTACGGCTATTCTTCGACGAGATGTTCGTCGATGGCGCCGTCAACGGCACTGGCTTCGTCGCCCAGGTAGCCGGCTCCGTCCTGCGTTTAGTGCAGACCGGCCAAGCGCAATTCTACTTGCTTGTCGTTCTCATCGCTATGTTAGCGCTGCTGGCATTGGCGCAATGGGTGATCTGAGCAATATTTTCTAATCGCTAATCGGCAACTTTCATCTGCACGGTTTATCTCCATGACACCAAGGAGGAGATGTCAATGAGCTTTCTGAACAATTGGGTTTTGACACTCATCGCCTTTACGCCCCTGATCGGCAGCATCATCGTCACGCTGATGCCGGGGGCAGACGCCAAAGCAGAAGCCATGATCAAGCGCTTTTCCATCATCTGGAGCTTGATCCCATTGGTTTTGTCCATCTGGCTGGCCTTCGACTACTGGTCGGGCCACCTGGCCACCGGCTCGGCCTCCATGGCCTACGAGGTCAAGAAAGCCTGGATCCCGGCCCTGGGCGTAAACTACCACGTCGGCGCCGATGGCTTCAGCGTACCGCTCATCTTCCTGACGGCACTGCTGACTACGCTTGGGCTGTATTACTCGGCCCGCACCATCAACCGCCGCGTCAAGGAATTCTTCGCCCTCTTCCTCTTCCTGTCCACGGGCATGTTCGGCGTCTTCATCTCGCTGGACCTGGTGCTGTTCTACGTGTTCTGGGAGATCGGCCTGGTGCCCATGTACTTCATGATCGGCATCTGGGGCCAGGAGAAGGACCGGCCGCAGTACGCCGCCATCAAGTTCTTCCTCTACACCCTGGCTGGCTCGGTCTTCATGCTGCTGGCCATCATCGGCGTCTACCTGGACAAAGGCACCTTCGACATTTTGGCCGCAGCGCAGAACGGCGGCGTGTGGACGACCGTCCCCATGCTGGGGGCGCTCTCCTTCTGGGCCTTCTTCGTCGCCTTTGCCATCAAAGTGCCCAGCTTCCCCTTCCACACCTGGCTGCCCGACGCCCACACCGCCGCCCCCACCGCCGGTTCGGTCATCCTGGCTGGCGTCCTGCTCAAGCTCGGCGCCTACGGTATGCTGCGCATCCTGTTGCCGCTCTTCCCCGGCCCGGCAGCGAAATACGGCTTCATCATCGCCGTCCTCGGCGTCATCGGCATCGTCTATGGCGCCCTTGTCTCGCTGGCCCAAACCGACCTCAAGCGGCTGATCGCCTACTCCTCGGTCAGCCACATGGGCTACGTCATGCTGGGCATCGGCGCCGCGGCCTGGGCATTGGGACAAACCAAGACGCCCGAACTGCTGAACAGCGCCGCCATGGCCCTCAATGGCGCCAGCTTGCAAATGTTCATGCACGGCATCATCACCGGCGCCCTGTTCTTCCTCGTCGGCGTCATCTACGAACGGGCGCACACGCGCGACCTGGACAAATTCGGCGGCCTTAGCTCCGTGACCCCGGTCTTCTACGCCACCATGATGTTCGCCGGCTTCGCCTCGTTGGGTCTGCCCGGTCTGGCTGGCTTCTGGGCCGAATTCTTCACCTTCCGCGGCGCCTTCAGCATCGTGCCGGTTCTATCCCTCATTGGCGTCATCGGCATCGTCATCACCGCCGCCTACATCCTCTACCGCATCATCCAGAACGTCTTCCTGGGCAAGTACGACGCCCACAAGATCCATCACTGGACGACGGTGGCGGGCCAGGAAGCCGAAGGGCCGACTGACATGGCTCGTTTCGAGAAAGTGACGCTCTGGCCGCTGGTGGCGCTGATGATCATCCTCGGCATCTTCCCCACGTTGGTGCTCATCTACTTCAACGGCGCCTCCGTCAACCTCCTCAACAGCCTCTTCTAGCCCCCAGGAGGGATCACCTTGAACGCTTTGGACACCCTCCGCCTGCTTGCACCCGAGCTGATCCTGACGATCACCGGCTTCGTGGTGCTGGCCGTAGACCTGATCCTGCGCAAGCGGGACGAAGGCAAAACGACCGCCATCGTCGCCCTCGTGGGCCTGGCATTGGCGTTGGCAGCCACCATGTACCTCGTCTTCACTGGCCCGGCCACCGTCTTGGCCAACACCATGGTCGTGGACCCTTACGCCCTCTTCTTCAAAGCCATCGCTATCATCGGCATCGGGCTGGTTGTGCTTGCCTCGATCAACTTCATGGCCGGAAGCAGCCGCTACCTGGGCGAATTCTATGCCCTGCTAGTGTTTGCGGCCGTCGCCATCAGCGTCGTCGTCAGCGCCACTAACCTCCTCCTCGTCTACCTGGGCATCGAATTCCTCTCGATCACATCGTACGTCCTGGCAGGCTTCCTGCGCCATGACCAACGCTCGGAAGAAGCCGCCATGAAGTACTTCCTTTATGGCGCCACCTCGGGCGCGGTGCTGCTCTACGGCATCTCCCTCCTCTACGGCGCCACCGGCTCCACCGATCTGGCCGCCATCGGCCAGATCTTCTTGCCGACGTCTCGTGAGAGCGCCTTGTTGGGCCTGGCCGCCATCGCCCTGCTGTTGGGCGGCTTCGGCTTCAAAGCCAGCCTCGTACCCTTCCACCAGTGGGCGCCCGACACCTACGAAGGCGCGCCGACGCCCATCACCGCCTTCCTATCAACGGCCTCGAAAGCAGCCGGCTTCGCTGTCGCCGGACGCGTCTTCATCACCGCCCTTCCCAGCTTCGCCCCTGCCTGGATCATCGTCCTCATGGGCATCTCCATGTTGACGATGTCGTTGGGCAACCTGGTGGCGATCAAGCAGACAAGCGTCAAGCGCATGTTGGCATACTCATCCATTGCCCAGGCCGGCTATATCCTCATGGGTCTAGTCGCCATTGGCCCCGGCCAGCGCTTCGATGGCCTCAGCGGCCTGTTGCTCTACCTCTTCGCCTACCTCTTCACCAACATCGGCGCCTTCCTTGTGGTCATGGCCGTCGAAAAACAAACCGGCTCCCCCGACTTCGGCAGCTTCAGCGGCCTGATCAAACGAGCGCCGGGTTTGGCCCTGATGATGACCTTGTTCATGCTCTCGCTGGCCGGCATCCCCCCCACGGCAGGCTTCCTCGGCAAATTCTTCGTCTTCGGCGCCGCCGTCAACCAGGGCATGCTCACGCTGGCCGCGGTCGCTGCGATCAACGCCGTCATCGCCGCGTTCTACTACTTGAACGTCGTGCGCCACATGTTCTTCGTCGAAGGCGCCGCGAGCGAGAAATTCACCATCAGCGCTGGCCTGAGCACCTCCCTCGTCATCAGCGCCATCATGGTCCTGCTCATCGGCATCGTCGCCCAACCCGTCATCACCTGGGCGGCCCACTCCATCAACATGGCGATGGTGGCAGGGTTTTAGCCTGCCAACCACACCTCTCTCACCAGGCCCAACGAAGCCCGCTCCCAGATAGGAAGCGGGCTTCGTTCATGATCAGACCTTATCCCTCCAGAAACATGAGCACCACCCTTGCCACATCCGACCGCCTTGTCGCCGCCGACAACGACTTCGGCTTCCGGCTGCTGGCGCAATTGGCCGGAAAAAAGGTCGATCGCAACATCTTCCTCTCCGCCCCCAGCATCGCTATCGCCCTGACCATGACCTGCAACGGCGCCCATGGTCAGACCCAACAAGACCTGGCAGCAACCCTGGGGATAAGCCGCTGGAGCCAGGAGGAAGTGAACGCCGCCCATGCTGCCTTGCGCGCCGATTGGGGCACCCTCGATCCGGCCGTGCGGCTAGAAATAGCCAATGTCCTGTTCGCTCGCCACGACATCACGCTCGCCCCCGGCTTCGTGCAACGCAACGAACATTTCTTCGCCGCCCGCGTCCTCAGCGCCGACTTCACCGACGCCCGCGCTTTGGCCCAGGTCAACGGCTGGGTGCAAGACAAGACGCGTGGGAAGATTAGCGACCTGATCAAACCGCGCGACCTCGCCGCCGACACCGTGCTCCTCCTGCTCAACGCCATCTACTTCAAAGGCGACTGGCAGGCGCCATTCGACAAGCGCGCCACCCGCGCTGGCGTCTTCCATCTTCCCGATGGCGCCGCCAAAGCGACACCCATGATGCACCAGTCGGGCGAATTCCAATACCTCGAGACTCCCGACTTTCAAGCCATTCGCCTGCCCTACGGACAGGGAAGAACCGCCGCCTACATCTTCCTGCCCGCACCTGCCGCCGATCTGATCTCTTTTCAGAAACTCCTCTCGACCACGACCTGGCAACGCTGGCTGACCCGTTTTCGCCCGCACGACGGCACTCTCGTCCTCCCGCGCTTCGACATCACCTACGAAGTCGAACTCAAGGAAGCACTGACGGCCCTTGGCATGGGCGTCGCCTTCACACCCGCGGCTGACTTCCGGGGAATCAGCCCCGACCCCCTGTTCATCAGCCAGGTTCGCCACAAGGCCATGCTGGAAATCAACGAACAAGGCGCCGAAGCCGCCGCCGCCACCGCCGTCGTTATGATCAGAGGGCTACCGTCCGCGCGTCCTTTCCGCATGATCGTCGATCACCCCTTCTTCATCGCCATCTGCGACGACGACACGGACCTCATCCTCTTCATGGGCTATGTGGCCGAGCCGATGTAGGCAACCTGCGCGACCGCCGACGGCAAGGCAAGCAACCTCCTCAGGCTGGCTTCCAGCAGGACAGGTGCACCCGTGGTGAAAAACTCATAGTGGGCCGAGTCATCCGCCGCGGCCAACCCATCCTGCACCGCCAACACGCGTTTCACCTGTCGCGCCACCGCCGGGGCCGGATCGATCAGCGTCACCCTGTCACCCAAAACCTGACGGATGGCTGGGGCCAGGAACGGATAATGGGTGCAGCCCAACACCAGGTGATCGACGCCGACCTCCACCAGCGGGTCCAGCAAGGCGTGCAACTTCGCCTCCACCAGCGGCCCCTCGATCTCCCCCGCTTCCACCCAATCCACCAAACCCGGGCACACCTGTGTATACACCTCCACACCGCCTGCGAACCGCTCCACCAGACGACTGAACCGCTCCGCCTGCAACGTCCCCGGCGTCGCCATCACCCCCACCTTGCCCGTGCGCGTGCGCTCGCTGGCTGGCTTGACGGCCGGCTCCATACCCACGAACGACATCTCCGGCCAGCGCTGGCGCAGGCTACTCAGCGCCGCCGCCGAAGCAGTATTGCAGGCGACCACAATCAACTTCGCACCGCGCGCCATCAGCCACGCCCCCGCCGCGTGGGTCAGCGCCTCGATCTCGGCCAGAGAACGCGCGCCATAGGGCACATGCGCCTGATCAGCCAGATAGATCGTACTCTCGTTCGGCAACAACCCGACGATCTCGCGCCACACCGACAAACCACCCACGCCCGAATCGAACACACCGATCGGAGACCGTGGCTGAACACTGGCAGACAAAAGAGACGACTTCATCACAGCGCCCGATTATAAGCCCCCTGACCCGCACCTCACCAACATACACCCCTCGGCCATTGGCGATTTGCGCCCGCCGATCTACCATTGCCCCTGACGAACAACCCCTCCGCCCTCCGCCCTCCGCTCTCCGCTCCCCCCATGCTCCCCCCCTCCCGCCGCCGCCTTCTCCCCCTGATCCTCTTCCTCCTGGCAGCGGCCCTCCTCTATCTGTTCACCCTCCAAAACAGCCTGACGCTGGGCGAACTGCACGGGGGCGACCTCATCACCCACCACTACGCCCAGGCCCAAGCGCGACCTGCCAACGCGCCCGGCTACCCCCTGTACACGATAGGCGGCTGGCTCTGGTTCCATGCCTGGCGCGGCCTCTGGCCCACCGCCAACCCCGTCGCCCTCCTCTCCAGCTACTCCACCCTTTGGGCGCTGGCAGCATTGGCGCTCCTTTTCCTCCTCCTTCACAACCTCACCCGCGGCAACCTCGTCATCACCATCGGCCTCAGCGCCTTCTACGCCGTCACCTACTTCTTCTGGTATTACAGCGTCAGCGCCGAGCAATACACCTCGACCATCGCCCAAACCATCGCCATCGTCGCCCTTGTCCACGCCTGGGATCGCCAGCGCCGCCATCTCCACCTCTACGCCCTGGCCATCCTCCTCGGCCTCAGCCTGGCCCACCTCATCACCGTCCTCTTCGTCGCCCCCGGCGTCCTCCTCTTCCTCCTCCGGACAGAACCGGGCTTGCTGCGCCGCAGTCGCCTCCTCGCCCGCAGCATCCTTCTCGCCCTCCTGCCCCTCCTCAGCTACATCTTCGTCTACATCCGCGGCGCCCAACACCCCGAATGGCGCGGCGTTGGCGACTGGCCCAACACCTGGGCCTGGTTCCTGGACTTCCTCTCCACGCGGCAGGGGCGGGGCGAGATGACATGGACGCTCGGCCCGCTCGCCGGCGGCTTCCCGAACCTCATCTGGATCGAGATCACACCCCTCCTCCTCATCCTCGGCCTGGTCGGTTGGGCCTTGCTGGGACGACGCTACGCCCTCCTCTACGGCCTCACCGCCGCCATCTACCTCCTCTTTAGTTATGTCGACCGCCTCGGCAACTGGTATCAGGTCATCCTCCCCCTCTATCCCCTCCTCCTTCTCGGCGCCGGCGTCGCCTTGGATCGCCTCTGGCGTCGCTATCCCCGCCGCCTCTGGCGCGGCGCCCTCGCCCTCCTCCTCCTCGCCCTCATCATCCCCAAAATCCTCGCCAACCTTCCCCGCGCCGACTTGCGCGATCGCCCCGACGCCACCGGCCTCACACCTGGCCAGGCCCTCTTGTCCGCCCAACCACCCCCCGGCGCCGCCATCCTCGGCGATGTCGATGAAAAACTCGCCCTCGACTACCTGACCCTCATCGTCCGTCAACGCCCCGACCTGCGCGCCATCACTACCGCCGAAATCGCACCAACACTGATCACCGCCCGGCCTCTCCTCGTTAGCGCCAACGCCGCCGCCTTGGCCGAACGCGAGACAGCACTCCCCCTGCGCTTCGACGCCTGGTCATCCAACTTGCTGGCAACCGCGCTGAACGACCTGCCCGCCAGCCCCGCCGCCGACCTGACCCCAACCGATCACCCCCTCGGCGATGGCCTGCGCCTGGTGGGATATGACCTGACCTCTGGCCCCGAACCGGGACGCTGGACCGCGCGCCTGGCCCTGCGCTCCGATCGACCTTCGACCTATGATTGGGAGATCAGCGTCCGCCCCCTCGCCCGTGGCGCCGAGCTGAGCCAACAAGATCACCCCGCCCCTGCCCTCGGCCACACCCCCACCACCAGCCTGCGCCCCGGCGATGTCGTACACGACGCCTTTCGCTTCGACCTGCCGCCTGCCTCCCGCCCCGACGCCCTGCGCCTCATCCTCTACCGTCGCCAGCCCGATGGCGGCTTCGTCAACCTGGTGGAGATAGAACTGCCCGCCGGTTCGGCAAACAACAAAGCGCCGGACGCATGACGCGCCCGGCGCTCGAATAAGCCATAACCAGTCGATCTCTACTCGGCTTCGACGCCCTGCGCCACTGCCGCCGCCGCCAATTCCTTTTCGCCCAACACTTCCTTTTCGACCTCGCCTTCGGCTTCGACCACGACTTTGAAAGTCGCGTCCACCTCGCTGGCCAGGTGCATCGTCACTTCATGCTCGCCCAAATCGCGCAGCGAATGCTCCAGGCGGATGCGGCGGCGATCGATCTCCTGCCCCAGCTTCTCTGCCATCTGTTCGGCGATCATGGCCGACGTGACCGAGCCATACAGACGGCCGCTCTCGCCCGCGCGGGCCTTGAAAGTCAATGTTGTTGCACGGATGCGATCGGCCAAATTGCGGGCGACAGTCAACTCGCGTTGACGACGGCGCTCGGCTGCGCCTTTGATCTGGTCAGCCTGTTTGCGCAGGCCGGGGGTGGCAGGCATGGCCAAGCCGCGCGGGATCAGATAATTGCGGGCGTAGCCCGGCTTCACCTTGCGGATTTGTCCGGCCTCGCCGAGACCATCGACAGTTTTCTTCAGCAAAACTTCCATGAAACTATAGCCTCCATAGGCAAGCAAGACCGGCCCACAAAAGGCCGGTTTGCGCAAAGATCGGTATGGGATGCAGCTCGAATATACGTGCGAGCGTGTAGTTTACATGAAGCGACGCTTGATTGCCAAATCACGCGCCGCTTCATGCGCCACACTAATCTTGACAGCGGAAACTGACGACATTAGCATAACGCCCCGATGGACGTCTTCGCTGCCTTTGGCTTGGCCTCTGCCGCCGGCCTGAACGCCTACATTCCCTTGTTGATCGTCGGCCTCTTGGCGCGCTACACTGACCTGATCCATCTCAACGCGCCCTGGAATACTTTGGAGAATCCGTGGGTGTTGGGGGTGCTGGCTGTGTTGCTGCTGATCGAGATCCTGGTGGACAAGATCCCCGCCGTCGATAGCATCAACGACGTCATCCAGACCTTCGTCCGGCCTGCCACCGGCGCCATCCTCTTCGCCGCCAATGGCAATGCCATCGCCGATATCAGCCCCGTGCTGGCGATGATCGCCGGCCTTTTGGCCGCAGGTGGGATTCACGCCGTCAAGGCGACAGCGCGGCCAGTGGTGACGGCGACCACGGGCGGGTTGGGCAATCCGTTGGTGAGCACGATCGAGGATATCGCCTCGGCGGTGATGAGCGTGATGGCGATCGTGCTGCCGATTCTGACGGCCATCCTGATCGTATTACTCATCGTTTTGGTGTTGCGGCGGGTGCTGCGCCGCGAGGTGCAAGGGGATCGGTCTTTGTAGGAGCAAGGCAGGCGGTGGAGATCACTCACACCTGCCAGCGCGCCCGCAACACCGCGAATTCAGAGCGGAATGCCAACTCCCAGGCGGCTTTGGCGGCGGCGGGCAGAAAGCTGGCGCGCAGGGCGTTCAAGGCGACGCGCTCGAGGTCATCGGCATCGAAACCAAAATGGTCGATGAGCACCCCGTATTCGCGGGTCAGTGTGGTGTCGAACAGAGGTGGGTCGTCGCTATGCACAGTGACGAAAACGCCAGCATCCCACAGACGACGCAGGGGGTGCGCGTCAAAGTCGGGATAGACGCCCAGGCGGAGATTGGAGGAAGGGTTGATCTCCAAGGGGATCTGGCGTTCGACCAGGTAGTCCACCAGGGCTGGGTCTTCGATAGCCCTTACACCGTGGCCGATCCGCTCGGCCCCCAAGTCGTGGAGCGCCCCCCACACGCTTCCCGGCCCGTCTGTCTCGCCGGCGTGGGGGACGCTGTGCAGTCCGCCCGCCCGCGCCGCGGCAAAGGCGGGTGCGAATGACCCCGGCGGCGCGCCCAACTCGTAGCCGCCCAATCCCAGCGCCACCACGCCGCGATCGCGCCAGGTCAGGGCCATGTCTACGGTCGGGTCGCTGGCGAGGCCGGTGTAGACGCCGTCCTTGAAACTGAGGTTGCGCGGGATATCCAGCACCCAGGCCATCTCCACCCCGAACGCTGCCAATGCCCGGCGCCGACCTCTCTCCAGCCCCTCGCTCAAATCCTCCGCTTGCAGCCCCTTGTTTTGCCACAGGTGGGTGAAGGGCGTGAATGTGACTTCGGCATAGCGGATGTTTTGGCGCTGCATCTCGCGTCCGAAATCGTAGACGATCAGATCGAAATCGTCGGCGCTGCGCAGCAGATTGGAAATGGCGAGATAAACGTCAATGAAGTGGCGGAAGGTGGTGAAACGATACCATTCGCGCAATCCCGCTTCGTCGCTGGCGGGCAGCTGGACCCTATGCCGCGCGGCCAGCGCCAACACCGTCGCCGGTAAGATGGCGCCCTCCAGATGGACGTGCAGCTCCACCTTGGGCATGGCGGCAGCGAACTGGTGGAGGGCCGTGTTCGTCGTGGGCAAAGGGCGCAAGGTCAGTGAACCTGGGTGGGATCGACGCCCATCCGTGGCATCTCCGGGATGCCCAAGCCTTTTGTCTTGATCTCGCCAAAATGTTTCTCGTAATTCGCCAGGTTAGTAGCCAGGGCGTCGAGGAGCAGGCGAGCGTGGTAGGGCGTGAGCACGACGCGGGTGCGCACGCGCGTCACAGGGACATTGGGGATGATGTGGGCGAAATCGATCACGATTTCGTTGTAGCTATGGTTGATGATGGCGAAATTGGTGTAAGTGGCGGTCAGGTCGTTGGAGACTTCGATCTGGAGTTGGGGTGGATTGGAAGCTTTGTTGTCCATGTTCTGGGGATCGAACGATTCAAGGAGGGAGAGGGCTTGCTATCACAGCCACCGTTTCGTCGGCGCGCAATTCCATGCAGTTGACGCCCTGCACCACGCCTTCTTTGGGCGGGACTTCGGCGACGCCGAAACGGATGATCTTGCTGAGGCGGGAGAGGATGAAGATGTCATCGTCTTCGCCGGCGGTGATGGCGCCGATCAGGGCGTCGGTTTTCATGGCCGCTTTGCCGCCGGCGCCCGGTTCTTTGTTGGGCCGGAAGCCCGCCATCTGTCGCCGTGCGCCCTTGCCGTCGGCGCCCAGGAGAAAGACATGGCTGGCGTCGTCGACGGCGGTCACGGCCACGACGACGTCATCGCGTTCCAGGCGGATGCCCAAACAGCCGCGCACCGGCGTTTGCCTTTCGGCGAAACGAATGGCGTTGCCAGCGCGGGTGGCGATGAAGAGATCGGCGTCGCCTGCCGTCCAGCAGGCAGCGGCAGGCGGGCCGCCGTAGTTGATGTCGTGGACAACAACGCCGGGGCGCATCGTCGCGCCAAAGAGATGGGCGCTGTAGCGCCGCACCTGCCCGCGCTCGCTGACCACTACCAGGTAGCTGTCTCCGTCGGCTGGCAACATGCAGGCCACGCGCTCGTCTGCCAGGAGCGGCAGATGATTTGCCAGGGGCTGACCTCGACCTCGCACCGGTGCTTCGGCCAGCACAGCCACAGGCAGCCGGAACGCCCGGCCCCTGTTGGTGATCAAGATCAGGTCGGTGGCGGCGTCGGCCAGGGCGAGCAAACAAGGGCGGTCGTTGCTGGTCGTCTCGATGTCGAAGATGCCCATGCCGCCGCGACGCTGGCGGGGGTAGAGATGGCGGGGGGTGCGCTTGATCTGCCCCTGGAGACTGAGGGTGACGAGGTTGAGGGTGGTGGGTGGCTCGGCTGGCTCAGACGAGGTCGGTTCGCTTTCGCTGCGAATCAGGCGCGGGGACGCGCTCAGTCGCTCGATTTCGGTTTCCAAGTCTTCGATGTAGGCCAGGACATCGGGAGAGACGGCGCTGAGGTCGGGTCTTGTTGGGGGCATATGGGCAACGGTGGGGGTTTAAGATGGCAAGGAGCATTGTGCCTGCGTAGGCGGACGCTGTCAAGGATGAACGGCAATGCGCAACGAGCGGCTCGGCGGGGCGGCGGCGTTGTCAGAATGCCATGGTTGTGCTAGGATCAGCATACACCTTGCCAGGGTGGACTTCATTTCTTTTATTTTCATTCCCTTTATTCAATCCTTGCTTCTCAAGAGTCATGTCTTCTCGAGAAGCGCTACAATCGAATAGTTCTGTAAGGAGGTGAGATACCTGTGATCCTCGACCGTATCTTTCGCATTCTTGGACTCATTGTTTTTGCAATCATTGGTTGGTGGATCGGCACCATCATCACAGAAACGACCAATCCGTTCGCTAACCTCCGGGCGCTGCAATGGATCGTACCGCTTACGCTGGTTGGCGCAGTGTTGGGGTGGGTCGTTGCTCCCTGGTTGACCACGCGCCCCGCCCTCTTTGCGATTCGCTTCATCCGCCAAATCCCCATCGAAGAAGTGCTGGCAGGGGCCATTGGCCTGGCGCTTGGCCTGGTGGTTGCGGCGCTGCTCGTCATTCCCCTCTCGCAGTTGCCCGATCCGTTCGGGTCCATCCTACCGTTCGTCGCCAGCATCATCTTTGCCTACCTGGGCGCGGTCATCGCCGTGTTACGCGGCACTGATTTCGTCCATCTCTTCTCGCGCTCGCGTCGTGGCGCCGCGCGCAGCGCCGAGACGAGCGGGCAAGAACCTAAACCCTTGCTGCTCGACACCAGCGTCATCATCGATGGCCGCATCACCGACGTGGCCCGCACGGGATTCCTCCCCGGCCCTTTGCTGGCTACGCGCTTCGTCCTGAACGAACTGCAATACATCGCCGATTCGGCCGATCCCTTGCGCAGGGCGCGCGGGCGTCGCGGGTTGGAAGTGCTGGACGATCTGCAGAGCACCCCCGCAGCTCGACTGAAGATCAGCGATCTGGATGCGCCTGGTGTGCGCGAAGTGGACGAGAAGCTGGTAGCTCTGGCGCGACAGCATGGCTTCAGCATCCTCACCAACGATTTCAATCTCAATCGCGTCGCCGCTTTGCAAGGGTTGTCAGTGCTCAATCTGAACGATCTGGCCAACGCCATGAAGTCGATCTTTCTACCCGGCGAGCGCTTGCGCCTGCGCGTCATTCAGGAAGGCAAAGAGGTCGATCAAGGCGTCGGCTTCCTGGATGATGGCACGATGGTCGTGGTCGAAAACGGCAACCGTTACATTGGCAAAGACGTCGATCTGACCGTGACCAAAGTGTTGCAAACCAGCGCCGGGCGCATGATCTTCGCCGTTCCGATCTAATACCACAACCGCACATCGCCTGAAGTGTCATTCTGAGTGACCTATGCCTCGTGGCGGCATGCGCCCGAGCAAGAAACTCTTGCTGTGTCATGCTGAGCGAAGCGAAGCATCTACGGGTCGATCACACAAAGTTGTTGCAGCGATCAGCCAGTGAAGCATCTCCATGTTCGAGAGTTTCTAAGCAGCGATCAGCGGGAGCGAAGAATCTCCAACTTACACCAGCGAAAACCGCAGACTCTTCGTCGTTTCACTCCTCAGAATGACAAATGCGGTTGTAGTACTAATACGTACTCCGTATTCCGTATTCCATCTTGCATAGAAAGCACAGACCATCTACGCAATACGCAACATTTACCAATAACCATTACCCCCTCATGCCCCTACGCGTCTACAACACCCTCACCCGCCAGATCGATCCTTTCCAGACACTGGAACCCGGCGTCGTGCGCATGTACATTTGCGGCCCCACCGTCTATGCCGACGCCCACATCGGCCACGCTATGTCGGCGCTGGTCTTCGATGTCATCCGCCGCTATCTGGAATACAAGGGCTACGAAGTGCGCCACGTCATGAATTACACCGACGTGGACGATAAGATCATCCAGCGCGCCCGCTCCACCGGCCAGGACGCCATGCAACTGGCACTCGGCTACATCGACCGCTTTGTTGCGCAAATGGCCCAGATCGGCGTCCTGCCGCCCACCGTCACCCCGCGTGTCTCTGGCACGATCGACGAAATCGTGGCGATGGTGCAAAGCCTCATCGCTCAGGGCTACGCTTATGAGTCGGAGGGCGATGTGTACTTTCGCGTGCGCAGCGACGAAGATTATGGCAAGCTCAGCCGTCGCCAGATCGAACACGCCATCAGCAGCACCCGCCAGCGTTTCGGCGAGGAGCTGAAGGAAGACGCCGCTGACTTTGCCTTGTGGAAACGCCAAAAGGCGCCCGATGAACCTGCCTGGCCCAGCCCGTGGGGATTGGGGCGCCCTGGCTGGCATATCGAATGTTCGGCTATGGCCCGGCGTCATCTTGGCCCCACCATCGACATCCACGGCGGTGGCAACGACCTCATCTTCCCGCATCACGAAAACGAGATCGCACAAAGCGAAAGCTGCAACCAGGCGCCGCTGGCGACTTATTGGCTGCACAATGGCATGTTGCAACTGCGCGGGGAAAAGATGTCGAAATCGTTGGGCAACATCGTCCGCATCGACGAATTCCTGGCCGAGCACAGCGCCGACGCCTTCCGCCTGCTGGTGTTGGGGTCGCACTATCGCAAGCCGCTGGTCTTCGATGACGAGGTGGTGGAGCAAGCCGAGCGCGGTTTGGAGCGATTGCGCGGCGCGCTGCGTCCGCCTGCTGGCACTCTGGCCGCTGGCACCGACGTGGCGGCATTGCAGGAAGCCGTCCTGTCGGCCCGCGCCAGCTTCGAGGAGGCGATGGACGATGATTTCAACACCGCCGCCGCACTGGGCCATCTTTTCGATCTGGTCAAAGCCATCAACACCGCCCGTGACGCCGGCGTTGGCGCGCAGCCATTCGCCCAGGCTCAAACAACCTTGCGCGATCTGGCCGGCGTCCTCGGCTTGGGTCTGACTGAGCCGCAGGCTGCGAAATTCGCCGAAGCGGCCCCCTTCATCGACCTGCTGGTCGCAACCCGCACATCTCTGCGCCAGGCCAAACAGTGGGAATTGGCTGACGGCATTCGGGTGCGGCTGCTCGCTTTGGGGGTGGTGCTCGAAGATAGCCGCGACGGCACCACCTGGCGATGGAGCGGATAGGAGTATGAAAGCGATTGTCATGGCCGGCGGGCAAGGCTCGCGTTTGCGCCCACTGACGGTCAACCGTCCCAAGCCGTTGTTGCCGTTGGTGAATAAGCCAATCATCGCCCATATCGTCGATTGGTTGAGTCAAAACGGGGTCGATGAGATTATCATCACCTTGCAACATCAGGCCGAGTCGTTTCAGAACTATCTGCACGGTGTGGGGTCAGGGGCGCAGATAGAATATTTGTTGGAGGATGTCCCCCTGGGCACAGCCGGGAGCGTGGCGCAGGCGCGGGCGAGCGGGTTGATCGAGGATGGCGAAACCGTACTCATCGTCAGCGGCGACGCTGCTACTGATATCGATCTGAACGAGCTGTGCGCGTTTCACCGCGATCGGCAGGCCGAGGTGACGGTGGCTCTGCACCACAGCGAGAATCCGCTCGAGTATGGCATTGTGATCACCGAAGCAGATGGCCGCATCACCCGCTTCGTCGAGAAGCCCAATTGGGCGGAAGTGGTGAGCGACCTGATCAACACGGGCATCTACGTGATCCAGGCCGAGGTGCTCGACGATATCCCCGCCGATGTGCCTTACGATTTCAGCAACGATCTGTTTCCCCGCCTCCTGGCTCAGGGACACCGGCTCTTTGGCTTTCCGATCTCCGGCTATTGGTGCGATATTGGCTCTCCTTCGGCCTATCTGCAAGCCAACGCCGATGTGCTCCACAACCGCATGAGGCACAAGCCCTTGGGCAAGCTGATGGGAGGCGATATTTGGGTGGGTGAGAACGTGTCGATCTCGCCGCGGGCGCAGGTCTACGGACCTGTTTACCTGGGCAATAATGTGCAAATCAAGGATGGCGCCATCATCCAGGGACCGGCGGTGATCCGCGATGACACAGTGGTGGATACGCGCGCCCATATCTCGCGCACGGTGATGTGGCGTGGGGGCTATGTGGGCGAGGATGCGCAAATCCACGGCGCCCTGGTGAGCCGGCAGTGTGTTTTCAAGGCGCGGGCATCCGTGCAAGAGGGCGCGGTCATCGGCGACCGCTGCATCATCGGCGAAGACGCCACCATTTTCACGAACGTGAAGTTGTGGCCGGGTAAAGAGATCGATGCGGGCGCCCTGGTGCGCGAGAGCATCATTTGGGGTTCGCACGGGCGCCGTGTGTTGTTCGGGCGCTATGGCGTCACAGGGGTCGTCAATGTCGATCTCACACCCGAATTCGCAGCCAAGCTTGGGGTGGCCTTTGGGGCCAGCTTGCCCAAGGGCAGCGTCGTGACGATCAACCGTGATGCTCACCCTGGCTCCCGTATGTTGAAGCGCGCCATCATCTCCGGTCTGCCGGCGGCGGGCGTGCAGGTGTGGGATTTGCGCACCCAACCGGCGCCAGTGGCCCGTTATATCACGCGTATCTCAGGCGCAACGGCTGGCGTTCATGTTCGCATCTCGCCTTACGATCGTCGCGTGGTGGACATCCGCTTTTTCGATGGTAATGGGCTGAATCTGGGGCGCTCACGGGAACGCGAGGTCGAGCGCCTCTTCTTCCGCGAGGATTTCCGCCGCGCCCAAGTGGACGACATCGGCACGATCGAGTACGCCGCCGAGGTCGAGCAACGTTACAGCCAGGCATTCTTGCAAGCCACCCACCGCGAAATCATCCGTGAGGCAGGTCTTGTCATCGCTGTCGATTATGCCCATGCCACGACCGTGGACGTGTTGGAGCCGTTATTGGGTCAGTTGGGGGTCGAGGTCGTGGGCCTGAACCAGCGCGTCGATCCGCAATTGCTGTCGGTATCACAGGGCGAATGGGAACGGGGCATGGAGATGTTGGGCAAAATCGTGCAGGCTATGGGGCTGCGGCTGGGTGCGCGGCTGGATGTCAGTGGCAGCCAGGTCTTCTTCGTCGATGAGGCAGGGCAACGCATCGATGACACCATCGCAGCCACAGCGATGGCAGAGTTGATCTGGCGCCAACAGCCCGACGCGGCCATTGCCGTGCCGGTCGATCTCCCCAGTAGTTTCGAGCATCTGGCTGCTCGGCGCAGTGGGCGCGTAATCCGCACCAAAGTTGATGTGCATGACCTGATGAGCATTGCCGCCTCTGGCGCGGTGGCATTGGCGGCGGATGGCAATGGCCATTTCATCTTTCCCATCCTTCATCCTGTCCCCGATGGCATGTTCGCCTTGGTCTGCTTGCTGCAATATCTGGCCCGGCACAAAACATCTCTGGCGCGCGTTGTCGCCGATCTGCCTCACCTTGCCTGGGTGCACGAGACC
Organism: Chloroflexota bacterium; assembly: GCA_041918515.1. Taxonomy (GTDB): domain Bacteria; phylum Chloroflexota; class Anaerolineae; order J102; family J102; genus SSF26. Next base: position 25,591 of record JAYRVO010000044.1, read on the forward strand.
ATCCCCTGCCCGTGGGAGGCCAAAGGCCGAGTATTACGTCAGGTGCACGAGCGCGCCGAGGCTTATCGCGCCACCACCATCGATGGTGTAAAGATGTTTTTGGATAGGCGACGATGGGTGTACATCCGGCCCGATCCCGACCGTGCGGTGCTCCACGTCGTTGCCGAGGCGTCGTCGGCAGATCAGGCGCAAGCCTTGTTGCAAGAGCATTTGACCTGGTTGCAAGCGCTCATCGCACAGTCGGTCTAGCGCGCTCTCGCTTACTCACCCCTGCTTTCCCCCATGCCCTCTCCTCTCCGCGCCATCTTGTTCGACCTCGACGGCACACTGCTTCACAACCACATGGACGCCTTCCTGCCGCCCTACTTTCAGCGCATCGGCGCCCGCTTTGCCCATCTGGTTCCGCCCGATCAATTCGTTCCCAGGCTCATCCAAGCCACCCAGATCATGCTTGCCAACGACGGCAGCGCCACCAACCAAGAAGTCTTCAGTCAAGTTTTCCCGCCGTTGGTGCAGCGCACATGGGCCGAGATGGAACCAATCTTCCTCGATTTCTACACCCACGACTTTCCCGCCTTACAAAGCTACACCCGGCCCAACCCCGATGCCCCCGCCGCCGTGGTCGCCGCCCGCGATCGTGGCTACGACATCGTCATCGCCACCAACCCCCTCTTCCCCGAGATCGCTATCCGCCAGCGCCTGGCTTGGGCTGGCCTCGCCGATGGCCCCTTCCGCCACATCACCACCTACGAGAACAGCCGCGCCTGCAAGCCTAACTTGCTCTACTTCCAACACCTCCTCGACCTGCTCCAGTGCCCGGCGGAAGCCTGCCTGGTCGTAGGCGACGAAGACATGGACATGGTCGCCGCCCATCTCGGCTGCCCGACCTTCCTCGTGCCCGGCCCCGCCACCAAACTGAAACCCACCACCCCCGCCCCCACCTACTCCGGCTCCCTCGCTGACGTCGCCGCCCTCCTGCCAACCCTTGCCCCGTGACTAACCCCGCCTCCCCCCTTGCCGCCCGCGCCCGCGACTTCGGCCCCACGGTCTTCGCCGAATTCACCGCCCTCGCCGACCAGCACGGCGCCGTCAACCTGGGCCAGGGCTTCCCCAACTTCCCCGCCCCCACCTTCGTCAAAGAAGCGGCGCAGCGCGCCATCGCCGCCGAGCACAACCAATACACGCGCTACGGCGGGCAAATCGATCTGGTGGAGGCGTTGGCAGCGCAGGCCGAGATCGACCTGGGTCGGCCTATCGACCCCCTGGCCGAAATCCAGATCACAGCCGGAGCCACCGCCGCCCTCTTCGCCATCTGCCAGGCCCTCCTCGACCCCGGCGACGAAGTTATCCTCTTCGAGCCATTCTACGACGCCTACCCCGCCGATGTCACCCTGGCCGGCGGCATCCCTCGCTACGTTCCCCTCTATCCCCAGACCGATGGCAGCTGGCGCTACGACCCGGCCGAACTGACCGCCGCCTTCGACCACCGCACTCGCCTCCTCTTCCTCAACACCCCCCACAACCCCACCGGTAAAGTCTACACCACCGACGAACTGACCGCAATCGCCGCCCTTTGCCAGGAACGCGACGTCATCGTCATCGCCGACGAAGTCTACGAGCGCATGACCTTCGACGGCGTGCGCATGGCCCGCATCGCCACCCTGCCCGGCATGTGGGAGCGCACCCTCAGCCTCGGCTCCGCCGGCAAAACCTTCTCGGTCACAGGCTGGAAAGTGGGCTGGGCCATTGGCCCCGCGCCCCTCATCGCCGCCCTGCGCAGCGTCTACCAATGGGTCACATTCAGCGTTGCCACGCCCCTGCAAGTCGCCGTGGCCCAGGCCATCGCCGCCGCCCCCGCCGCCGGTTACTACGAAGAAATGGAGCAGATGTACCAGGCCAAGCGCGACCGTTTGACCACCCACCTTGCCGCCGCCCACCTACCGCCCCTCACCCCCGCCGGCACCTATTTCGTCATCGCCGACACCTCCGTCTACCCCTTCCCCAGCGATGACGCCTTCTGCCGTTGGCTGACGACCGCAATCGGCGTTGCCGCCATTCCCCCCAGCGCCTTTTACAGCCCGCCCCACAAACATCTCGCCCACCATCTCGCTCGCTTCTGCTTCTGCAAAACCGACACCACCCTCGACGCCGCCGGCGAACGCCTGGCGCGCCTCATCTGAGGAGCCACGCCCCATGCAATACCTTCCCTTTGGCCGCACCGGTCATCGCAGCAGCCGCGTCATCTTTGGCGCCGCCGCCCTGTGGAACGTCAGCCAGGCCGAGGCCGACCCCGCCCTCGACCTGCTCTTGACCCACGGCATCAACCACATCGACACTGCCGCCACTTATGGCGATGCCGAGCTGCGCCTCGGCCCCTGGATGGATCGCCATCGTCAGGACTTCTTCCTGGCCACCAAAGTCGAGGAACGCACCTACCGCCCTGCCTGGGACTCGATCCGTCGTTCGCTCGACCGTCTGCGCACCGACCACGTTAACTTGCTGCAACTACACAACATCGGCGATCCCGCTGTTTGGGAGACAGTCATGGGGCCGGGTGGCGCGCTGGAGGCCGTGTTGGAGGCGCAGGCACAGGGCCTCGCGCGCTTCATCGGCGTCACCGGGCACGGCACACTCATCGCCGCCCTGCACCGCCGCGCCCTGGAACGAGTCGCTTTCGACACCGTGCTCCTGCCCTACAACTATCCGATGATGCAAAACCCCCAATACGCCGCCGATTTCGAGGCCCTGCTGACCGTCTGCCAGGCCCGCAATGTCGCCGTCCAGACCATCAAAGGCATCACCCGCCGCCCCTGGGGAGACCGTCCACACACCCACAATACCTGGTACGAACCTTTACTGGACGAAGACGCCCTCGCCAGCGCCGTTCACTTCGTCCTCGCCCGCCCCTCCCTCTTCCTGAACACCGCCAGCGACCTCACCCTCCTCCCCCGCATCATCGCCGCCGCCGACCGCTTCCAGACCGGCCCGACCCCGGCGCACATGGCGACCCTGGCCGCGACCCAAGACATGCAACCCCTCTTCACCACCCCCATGTAGCCCCGTTCTCCGTTCTCCGTTGACTGTTGACTGTTAACTGTTGACTGCTAACTGCCGCCCTCCCCCCCGCCAACCATCGACCACCCGACTAACAACTACCCGACTACCGAGGAACTTCCATGCACTACCGTCCTTTCGGCCGCACCGGCTGGCAGGTCTCCGAGATCGGCTTTGGCGCCTGGGCCATCGGCGCCGATTGGGGCAACGTCAGCGATGACGACGCCCTGGCCGCCCTTCACACCGCCCTCGACCTGGGCGTCAACTTCTTCGACACCGCCGACGTATACGGCGATGGCCGCAGCGAACGCCTGTTGGCGCGTCTGCGCCGCCAGCGCTCCGAGCCGTTCTACATCGTCACCAAGGCCGGGCGACGGCTGCAGCCCCACACCGCCGACGGCTACAACGCCGCCAACCTCACGCGCTTCATCGAACGCAGCCTGCAAAACCTGGAGACCGACTGCCTCGATCTCGTGCAGCTCCATTGCCCGCCCACCGAAGTCTACTACCGCCCCGAAGTCTTCGCCGCCCTCGAAGATCTGGTGCAGGCCGGAAAGATCCGTTACTACGGCGTCAGCGTCGAAAAAGTCGAGGAAGCCCTCAAGGCCATCGCATACCCCGGCGTACAGAGCGTGCAGATCATCTTCAACATGTTCCGCCTGCGTCCCGCCGAGCTTTTCTTCCGCGAAGCCCAGCGACGACAGGTGGGCATCCTCGCCCGCGTCCCCCTGGCCAGCGGCTTGCTGACAGGCAAAATGACAGCCGCCACCGCTTTCACAGCTGACGACCACCGCCAGTACAACCGCTTTGGCCAGGCATTCGATGTCGGCGAGACCTTCTCCGGCGTCGATTACGAAACCGGCCTGGCGGCAGTCGCAGCCTTGCGCCCCCTCGTCCCCACCGACGCCACCATGGCCCAGCTGGCCTTACGCTGGATACTGATGTTCGACGCCGTCTCCACCGTCATCCCTGGCGCCAAGAACCCCCAACAGATGCGCGACAACGCCCTCGCATCCGAACTACCCCCTCTCAGCGACGCCCAGATGGCGCAAGTCGAAGCCATCTACAACACCTATATCCGCGACCAGGTGCACCATCGCTGGTAAACTACACACAAAGCGACGATTCATGAGTGCGTCAACGCAACCCCTCAACTTCCAAAACATGATCTCCCGGCTGGAGCGCTTCTGGGCCAGCCACGGCTGCCTGATCTGGCAACCCTACAGCGAAAAAGTCGGCGCCGGCACCGCCAACCCCGGCACCACCCTGCGCGTCCTCGGCCCCGAACCCTGGCGCGTCGGCTACGTCGAGCCATCCTACCGCCCTGACGACGGCCGCTTCGCCGAAAACCCCAACCGCATGCAAATGCACACCCAATACCAGGTCATCCTCAAGCCCGACCCCGGCAACCCCCAGGAACTCTACCTGGATAGCCTGGCTGCCATCGGCATCGACCTGGCCGCGCACGACATCCGCTTCGTCGAAGACAACTGGGAAAGCCCTGCCCTCGGCGCCTGGGGATTGGGCTGGGAAGTCTGGCTGGATGGTCTGGAAATCACCCAATTCACCTACTTCCAACAGGCCGGCGGCCTCGACCTCGACCCCGTCTCCGTCGAACTGACCTACGGCCTGGAGCGCATCGCCATGTTCCTCCAGGGCGTGCGCGAAGTATGGGACCTGCGCTGGGACGACAACCACACCTATGGCGATGTCCTCAAGATGCCCGAAATCGAGCATTGCGAATACGACTTCAACGTCGCCGACGTGCAACGCCTGCAAAAACTCTACGAATTGTACGCCGAAGAATCCAAAGCCGCCATCGCCCGCGGCCTGGTCATCCCCGCCTACGACTACGTCCTCAAATGCTCCCACACCTTCAACCTGCTGGACACGCGCGGGGCCATCGGCGTCACCGAGCGCGCCAACTACTTCCGTCGCATGCGTGACATGACCCGCAGCGTAGCCGAAGCCTATGTCGAACAGCGACGACGACTGGAATTTCCCCTCCTCAAAGAAGAAAGCGCAGCCCCCGCCGTTCTCATTCCCGCGCCCACATCTCTCCCCGCCGCCGTCACCGCCGCCGACCTGCTCCTGGAGATCGGCGTCGAAGAACTACCCTCGCACGATGTGCGCGACACCCTGGCCCAACTGCGCGACATGGCTGCGACTGCCCTGGCCAACGCCCGTCTGTCCTATACCGATCTCCACGTCACCGGCGCGCCCCGCCGTCTGGTCGTGCATGTGCGCGATCTCGCCGCCCAGCAGGTGGCCGAAACCCTGGAATTTCGCGGCCCCCCCGCCGACCGCGCCTTCGACAGCCTGGGCCAACCCACCCCGGCCGCCGTCGGCTTCGCCCGTAGCCGCGGCCTCAACGTCGAGCAACTGGAGGTGCGCGAAGAAGGCGGCAAACGCTATGTCTACGCCATCCAACACGTGGAAGGTAAACCGACCCACACCCTCTTGCCCGACCTCCTGCAAAGCCTGGTGAGCGGCCTCCGCTTCGGCAAATCGATGCGCTGGAACAACAGCAACATCACCTTCAGCCGGCCCCTCCGCTGGCTGGTGGCGCTGTACGGCGACCAAATCGTCCCCTTCGCTTACGCCAATATCCTCAGCGGGCGGATCAGCCGGGGCCTGCGACCGCAAGGCTCGCCCGAACTCCCCATCGCCTCCGCTGCCAGCTACTTCGAGACAGCAAGCGGCGCGGGCATCATCGTCGAGCGGGACCAGCGACGCCGGCAAATCCTCGCAGGACTGGAGCAAACAGCCGCGCAGGTCGGCGGCCACGTTCCCCTCGACGAAGCCCTGCTCGACGAAGTCATCGACCTGGTCGAGCAGCCGCTGCCTCTGCTGGGCCGCTTCGATCCCAGCTTCCTCGCCATCCCTACCCCCGTTCTCATCACGGTGATGAAAAAGCATCAGCGCTATTTCCCCGTGCTGGATGACGACGGCAAGCTATTGCCCTACTTCATCACCATCGCCAACGGCGCCGACCGCGACCCCGCGCTGGTGACGCGTGGCAACGAAGCCGTAATCCGCGCCCGCTACGCCGACGCCGCCTATTTCGTCCGCGAAGATCGCAAACATCCGTTGGAAGATTTCAACCGCGACTTGGCCAAACTCACCTTCCAGGAGCAACTGGGTTCGATGCTGGCCAAGGCATATCGCCTGGAGAAGCTGGTGGCGGGAATCGCCGGACACTTGGGTCTGGACGACGCCGCGCGGGCCACAGCCGCGCGCGCGGCTTTGCTCAGCAAGGCTGATCTGGCCACCGCCATGGTCGTGGAAATCACTTCCTTGCAGGGGATGATGGGCGAAATCTACGCCCGCGACAGCGGCGAGACACCAGAAGTGGCGCGAGCCATCCGCGAAGCCTATGTCGTCCGCCCGGACGAACATCTCAGCCCGGCCGGGCTTGCCCTCAACCTTGCCAATCGCCTCGACTCGCTCGTCGGCCTTTTCGCTGTCGGCCTGGCCCCCAAAGGCGCCAGCGACCCCTTCGGCCTGCGTCGCGACGCCCTAGGCATCGTGCAAAACCTCATCGCCGCGCGCAAGTCCTTCGACATCCGGGCAGGATTGGGCGCCGCCGCCCTTTTGCAGCCCGTCACCGTAGGCGAAAGCACCCTCCAGGAAGTCGCCGACTTCATCACCCGGCGACTCTATGGCGTGCTGCGCGAGGAAGGCTTTGGCCACGAAGTCACCGAGGCCGTGCTGGCTGCCCGCGGCGATGACCCGGCGCAGGCATATCAGGCCGTGGCCGATCTAGCGGCCGCCGTCGCCCAGCCCGGCTGGATCGAGACCCTGACTGCTTACGCTCGCTGCAAACGCATCGTCCGCAGCCTGGAGACCACCTACCCGCTGAACCCCGACGCCGATCCGGAACCCGCCGCGCGCCGCCTGCACGACGCCTATCTTGCGGCCCAGGCTGCCGTGCAAGCCCAACCCAGTGTGCCCACCCTGATGAACGCCTTGACCAGGCTGCGCGACCCCATCGACGCTTTCTTCACAGCCGTGCTCCTCATGGCCGAAGAGCCGGCTCTGCGCGCCGCCCGCCTCGCTCTGGCCCAGGCAGTTGCCGCCCTGCCCGACGGTATCGCCGATTTATCGGTGTTGCCTGGCTTCTGAAAACAGCCCCACACAGCAGTTGCATTTCTCTCCGCATTTTGAAAAACCTGCGCAGGGACATGGTAAACCGAAAAAAACCGACCTTCGACACGAGCAAAAAAGTATGTCAAATCAGTCAGTCTATCGCATCAACAGCCCCAGCGTCATCGGCGAAGTGCTCGATGGCGAAGCGATCATCGTCAACCTCGATACTGGCGCCTACTACAGTTTGGATGGCGCTGGCGCCGAGGTATGGGCCGCTGCACAAGCCGGCGCCACACTGCCAGACATGATCGATCTGGCTACCGCCCACTTCAGCGGTGACCCGACCGCAATCGCCGCGGACGTGACCGCGCTGCTCGCCGAATTGCTGGCAGAGAACTTGCTCGTCGCTGACGGGGTCTCCAGTGACCAGGCGGCTGCTCCCGTGGACACACCGTCCCCCGCGCGTCCCCCGTTCGTCAAGCCGATCCTTCAGAAGTACACCGACATGGCCGACTTGCTCTTGCTCGACCCCATCCACGAGGTCGCAGAGCAGGGTTGGCCGCATCAGGCGGTGCGCGTTTAGATGGCGCGGCGCGACCGATTTCGCGACGTCAAACTGCAACGCCGTCAACGCCCTGGTGAAGGTCACACAAAATCGGGGCGACGCGGCGGTTTTGCTGGGTACATTGCCTGCAGATGAGCGAAGCCGAGAAGGAGATCGCCGATGCGCAGGCAGACTGAGACAAGCCCCCTGAGCATCGCCCCCATCGAGCGCGACTTGCTCGTGGCGGCGGTGGGAAAGGACGCGGCCGCCGTCGACCAGGCATGGGAGCGCTGGCGCGCGGCCACCGAACTGGATACGCTGTCCGCCGCGCAATTCCCGCTCCTGCCCCGGCTGTATGCCAATCTCGCGCGTTTCGATTTAGCCGATACAGCCGATGGGCGGATCAAGGGCATTTACCGCCGTGCCTGGGTGCGCACGCAGCAACAACTGGCTCTGGCCGAGAGGCTGATACTGCCCATGCTGACGCGCGCTGGCGTGCCCGCTGTGTTGATGGGCGATGCCGCCGTCGCCCTCGACCTTTATCCGCATCCTGGCGAACGCGCCGTCGAACGGCTGGATTTTCTGATCGAGGCGGCAGCCCTGACTGCTGCCAGCAAAGCATTGGCCGCCGCCGGTTGGCAGCCAACCATTGCGCCTGCTTTCCTGGCCAGCCCGGCCCTGCGGCGTTGGTGCAGCCAGACAATCTGGCAGCACCAACGCCATCCCGCTATCACTGTAAACTGGCGCCCTCTGCCCTCCGCCCCGGCTGTTGGCGCTGACCCCCGGCTGGATGCGCTGACCCTGCAGCGCGCTGCGGCGCCGCCACGCACCAGTCGGGCGGCGCAACTCGTGCTGGCGGGCGTGCAGGCCGCGCAGGGAGGGACAAGCTGGCTCATGGCTGCGGCAGATCTGGGCATGGCCTTGTGCGGGGCGGCGCCCATCGCCTGGACGGAGGTGGGCGAATTGGCCGCGTTGCTGCAGGCCTCCGGTCCCCTCGCCAGCGTCCTGCCCAGCCTGGCGCAACTTTTCGACCTTCCACTGGAGACGGCGCTTGTGACACAGTTGCACGAGATCGGCGCTCACGAATTATCCTACGAACGCTTTCCTGTCACCGCCGAGGACGGGACGCCGAGCATTCGGGAGCGGGCAAGCTTCCATATCCAGCGGTGGCGGCGCCTGGCAGCGGCCAACGGCGTCCCCTTGACGATGTCAAGCAGCCTGGAATACTTGCGCGTGGCCAGCGGCGCCACGCACAACAGCCAACTGCCCGGCAAATTACTGGGCGCGGTGCGGCGGGGGTGGTCGTGAGCAACACTTGTATACGCTCATGAATGTGACGCCGCCCACCCAGCGCACCCTCACTGTCTTCTGCCCCCTCGGCCTCAGCAATCGCTTGCGAGTATTGCTTTCCGGCCTGGCTCTGGCCGAGGCGAGCGGACGTCAGTTCACCATGCTCTGGCCGCTCACGCCTGCCTGCGCTGCGCCCTTTGCCGACCTCTTCGCCAATGAGTGGCCGGTGCGGACAGTTGCAGCTGACGCCATCGCTGGCTTGCCCTACATTTCCGGCTGGTTTGGCCATCTATCCGACCTGCTGGCCGCGCCGGAAGAGAACCTGGTCCTCGGCTACCCCGGCTGGCTGATCCGACCGGAACAGTTCCCCGACCACGCGGCGTTAATGGCGCCCTGCCGGGCGCTCTTTACACAGCTACAACCTATATCATCCATCCAGCAGGAAATCGACACCTTTCGCCAATATCACTTCCGTCCCACCATGATCGGCGTCCACCTGCGCCGGGGCGACTTACTGCGGCAGCGCCCCGACACTGCCAACAACACCGTCCAAGCTCTGAACGCGGTGGATCGCTTCCTGGACGCATCCCCCGATGCCGGCATCCTACTCTGCACCGATGACGGCGCGCCGGAGCCTGCAAGCGGCCGGTCCACGCCCCCTGAAGGGCTACGCGAGAAGTTCGGGCGGCGCTATGGCCCTCGTCTCGTCTCCCCCACGCCTCGCAGCCTGGATCGAAACGCATCCCTGGCCGTGCAGGATGCCCTGATCGATCTCTATCTGCTGCGCGCTTGCAACTATTTCGTAGGAACGATGGGCAGTTCGTTTTCCGACATGGTCGTATTTGGCCAGGAGACGCCCCATGCACTCACAGCAGGGGCGACGCCGGCGTATGCACGACTGGAACGCATAGCGCGCTGGACTGGCCTCTACGCACTGCTTTCCCATCTAGGCCAACGACAAATCGGCCGGCCATTGCCTTTTCCGGCCTTGTTCCTTCACTACAGCCGTTCGCCACTGCGTTGGCTGCGCAAAATCCAGCGCAACCTCACGCCTATACTATAATTTCTCAGGATACTGGCTGAGTAGTTGCTGAGAGAGAGGAAACCACTTGGAATTGCAGGTCAACCACATCAGCAAGACTTACCCCTCCTCAGGCGGGGTGGTGACCGCGTTGGCCGCCGCCTCGTTCGTCGTGAGGGCGGGCGAGTTCGTCGTATCCATCGTGATCCGCGGGATGTTATCGTGTCGGCCAGTTTTCAGTTCGCGCTGTGGCCCATCGCGTTAGGCGGCTGGGGTGAATCGTTCCGGATGTTGCCGCCGGCCCATCGTATCGAGCGCCTGCTGCTCGGCCCCAACCCGACCTTGCTGGCCGAGCTGGAGCGCTGGCATCGTACACCCTACGCCGTCCAGGTACGCTACGAGGCGCTGCGCGCCCAGCCCGTGGCGGTCTTGGCAGAGTTGACGGAGCGGCTGGCCCTGCCTGTAAACCGGCGTCAGATCGAAGCGATCGTTGCACGCCATGATTTCGCCCGCGTCACCGGTCGATCCCCCGGCCAGGAGGCTGACGCCGCTACCCGCAAGGGCATCGTCGGTGACTGGCGCACTTACTTCACCGCCGAGACGCTGGCTTGCTTCAGAACCGCCCAGGACGGCCGCTGGTACGATTTGCTGCTGGAGATGAACTATGACTGGTAGCCGACCGACGCCTTTGCAAGACCTCGTGCCGCCTATCTTGTGGCGCGCGCTGAGAAGGCTGCGTCAAAGGGTAATAAGACCTGGCATGTCTCAACGGAATTACGGTCAGCAGCAGGTGGCGGCATACTACGACGCACAATTTGCTACAGAACCAATGCTCCAGGTTCACTATACCAAGTCGCGTAAATACCCCCTGTACGCTGTTGTTGGTGATCGTGTACGCGCCCTACACGCTAAGAGCATCCTCGATATCGGCTGCGGCCCCGGCCAGATGGCAAGTCTGCTACGCGATCTCAGCTTCGTTGTAGCTGATATCTTTGCATCAGATTTGCTCGAAACCCACAGCTATGAAACGTTGCTGGCGACTGAGTTTCTGGAACATGTCGAACATGATATCGCACTGGTGCGACGAATTCCGCAGGGTGTCAAGGTGCTATTCTCGGTGCCCAATTTTGCGCACGAGTCGCACATGCGTCATTTCGACAGCGCGACTTCAGTTGAGCATCGGTACGGCGACTGCTTGAGCCAAATGGAGGTTACAATACTGTTAATCAGCGCAGAGGGCCGCAAATTTTACATTGTTCGAGGTGTCAGGTGAAGCTGGCGAATTCTGCGAGTTCGCGCCTGCTCTTCGTCACCGAGCTGCGGCCTTGTCCGCCCCACGGCGGCGAGAAGATCCACTGCTACAACGTGCTGGACAGCCTGAGCCGTTGTTTCGACGTGATCGTGCTGGCCCCGGCGCCGCCGGCCGACTGCCCCCTGACGCAGCAGGTTCAACGCTGGCAACCATTGCCCAGCGTCGGCCAGACCTTTCGTCAGCGGCTACTGCAACGCCCGATCGTAGTCGTCCCGCAGCCAGCCTGGCGACGACTGATCGCCGATTTGTGCACCGAGGTGCGGCCTGACGTGGTTTGGTTCAGCTACGGGCACTGGGGGCACTATGTTCCAGCAGCACAGGTGAAGGGCGCTAAGACAATCATGCGCACCCACAACGCGCAATCTTCGCTGGCCTGGCAGCGCCTGACCAACCGACCGCTAACCCGTGGGCATCTCTACGACGCTGCTCGCTACTCACTGGAAGCCTGGCACGAGCGCAGCCTCTTCCACCACTTCGACCGGGTGTTGAGCGTCACTGAGGCCGACCGGCGCTACCACGCCCGCTTCGTTGGCGAGGCGAAGAGCCTGTGCGTGCCAAACTACCTGGACGAGCGACGCTACCAAATGGATGAGCCGCCGCCGCGCGACCCCGACCTGGTGGTGATGACTGGCAACTTCGGCGCGTTCCAGAACCAGCAGGGCGCGCGCTGGCTAGTCGAGACCGCCTGGCCGCTGGTGCTGGCGGCCAGACCCACCACGCGCCTGCTACTGGTTGGCCGCATGCCAGACGACCTGCGACGAGCCTTCGAGCAGCGCCCTGGCGTCCGCTGCACAAGCACGGTCCCAGAAGTGACGCCTTATCTGCGCCAGGCGGCGGTGAGCGTCGTTCCGCTGCTACACGGCAGCGGCATGCGTATCAAAATTCTGGAAGCACTGGCATGCGAGCTGCCGTTGGTCAGCACGACCCTGGGCGCTGAAGGCATCGCGTTGACAATGGGGCAGGATGCGCTACTGGCCGACGCGCCGGCCGACTTTGCATCGGCCATCCTGCGCCTGCTGGCCGATGCTGGCGAGCGTCAGCGGCTGGCAGGCAACGGCTTGGCTCTGCTGCGCCGCGAGTACAGCCTGGATGTCAACACCGAGCGGCTGCGCCGCATCGTCGGCGAGCTGGTGGGAGCGGAGTGACCATGCGCATCAGCATCTTCGGCCTGGGATATGTGGGCAGCATCTCGGCTGGCTGCCTGGCCCATCTGGGCCACCAGGTCATCGGCCTGGACACCAATCCGATCAAGACAGCGCTACTGGCAGCTGGCCAATCGCCCGTGCTGGAGCCAGGGCTGGCCGAGCTCATCGCCGCTGGCCACACCGCTGGACGCATCCAAGTGAGCGCCGACCCGACCGCCGCAGTGCAGGCCAGCGACCTCTCCCTGGTCTGCGTGGGAACGCCGACGCTGGCCAACGGCAGCCCCGATGATCGCCATCTCCACCACGTAATCGGCCAGATCGCGGCAGCCTGCTGCAAAAAGCCAGACCGCCACTTGATCGTCGTGCGCAGCACTGCGCTGCCCGCGACACACGATGCGCTGTTGGCGCGCCTGGCCGCGGCTGGACTGGCCGACGATGCGGTGGGTTACATCGTCCACCCGGAGTTTCTGCGCGAGGGCAGTGGCGTGGACGACTTCTTCGACCCGGCGCTGATCCTCTACGGCGGCGCGACCGAGGCCGACAAGCCCTGTCTGGAAGCGCTCTACCCAGACCTGGCTGCACCAATGCGCTATACGGATCGGGCCACGGCGGCGCTGACGAAAGTGGCAGGCAACGCCTTCCACGCCGTCAAGGTCGCCTTCGCCAACGAGGTCGCCGTTTGGGCGCAGGCGCAGGGCGGCGATGGCGCGGCAGTCACGGACCTGTTGATCGCCGACGCCAAGCTCAACTTGGGGCCGGCCTATCTGCGACCAGGGCTGCCCTTTGGCGGCGGCTGTCTACCCAAAGACCTGGCAGCCGCCTTGCACGCTGGCATGCAGCATGGCCTGCCACTGCCGCTGCTGACTGGCGCAGCACAGAGCAACCGCGCACATGGCGAGGCGCTGGCAGCCCGGCTGGCAGCGCTGCCACAGCAGCGGCTGCTGCTGATCGGCCTGGCCTTCAAACCCGGCACCGATGACCTGCGGGAAAGCCCGCTGGTGCTCATCGCCCGCCGTCTGCTGGATGCCGGCAAGGCGCTGCACATCTACGCGCCGGAGATCGACCTGCAGCGTCTGACCGGCGCCAACCTGGCCTTTGCCCGCCAGTGGCTGCCGGAGTTGGCCGATTTGCTGGCTACGGACCTGCCACTGGCGTTGGCCCAAGCCGAAGCCATTTTGCTCGGTCGCGCACCGGACGCGACCGAACTGGCTGATATAGACGCCAGTGTAGCTGTGCGCATTGACCTGGCGCAGCCGATGATAGGAAAACGCCATGCGCTCCTATGACCCATCCCGACCGCTGCTCGACCTCCACACGATCTTTGAGACGCAATTCGTCTGCGTGGGCATCGCTGAGGATTTGCAGACCTCGGTTGATCAACTGGCGGCGCGGCTGGGCTTTGCCAGCATGACTGTCCCGCACCTCAAGGTGTCCAGACATGACGAGACGCTCGATCCCGCGCTGGCCGACGCGTTCAAGCGCAGCCGTCCGCTGGAATACGCCATCTATCGCTATGCCCGGGAGCACTATCGTGACGACCGCTCCGCCTGAGCTGTATCATAGCCTCCATCCGCAGAAGCAAGGTCGGCGTCACCGCTACCTGTTGCGGCATTGGCGCTATGCCGAGGCGCGGCGCCTGCTGTGGCAAGACCTAACGCGGCGCCTGCGCCGCCTATTGGGGGCACAAGCAGCTCCCGTTCAACCCCGCGCGCCTGAGCCGGATCTCACGCGCTGGTTGCGCCCCGGCGATCTGGCGCTGGATGCGGGCGGCGATGAGCTGACCCGGTTGGAGAAGGCGCTATCACAGTGGGCGGGGGAGCCGCTGCCCGCGATCGCCTATCACAGCGACATCCGCCTGACCGCCCGCTACGGCTACCACCCGGTGGAGACGGTCTGGTTGTTGGAACAGGCCGGCTACCAGGTCTGGCTGCTGACCGCAGATGGCCCCATCGCCCGCACGTCCACCTGGTACATGCCGCAGCCAGATGGCGGCCCTGGCCCCTGGTTACTGGCGACGCCGCCCGGCTACGACCACACGAGGCAGTCGCCATGACGATCACCCTGATCGGTCGCTTCTGGCGGCGTCGGGCAAGACAGATCAGACGCCGGTTGGTAAAATGACGCCCATGAAAATCGCCTTCGTCAAGCAACTGCTCGACACCCACGGCCCCTGGCGCTCGATCCGGTGGTCGGAGACCTCGCCATCCGGCATTCTGCGCTACTGGCCCGGACGCGCCCTCTTCTGGCAAATGACCATATTGCTGGGTGCGGACTGGTGCGTGATCCCCCAACAACAAGACACCTGGTACACCTGGATGAGCGGCGTCAGCCAACCGGCCGACCGCGCCATCCTCGAACGGTACACCACCCACCTGCACCCGCCACAAGAAATCGACTGGGATGCTTACGACGTCGTCATCTCGCTGGACCCCTGCTTGCGCCCGCCCCGGCGCAGTCGCACGCTCTTCGCCTACTACATGAACGAGCACATCGACATGTTGTACACCATTTCGCGGCGCAAGCCGCTGTATGGATATGACCTCTTTCTCGACCACCAGCTCCGCGCCGCCAAGACTTTGACCGAACTGCCCCAGCCCCTGGCGTTTCCCTACCTGTGGGAGAGCGCCAGCAGCCGGCCGCTGGTGGCGGCGACTGCTGGCGCCGCCCGCGAGGAAGCCATGTTCATCGAATGGCGGACGCTGGTGCTGCTAAGCGGTGATCGCAAGCGCCAGGGGCAGCGCTGGTTGCAGGATGGCAGGCCGGCCACCCTGGGACTGACCGAGGCCGAGGCGGAGGCGCTGGCCGGGCGACTGGTCCGCTATCTGGGGCTGCCCGTGCGCTATCGCTTGCAGCGAGATGGGGTCTACAACCATCTGCTCGATCCGCCCCAGTGGGGAGAACTGCTGGATTACCTGGCCCCGCTGAGGCGCTACCGCTACTTTGCTTCACTCTTTGCTTTTGGCGCGGGACAAGCGCTGGTGGATGCCGCAGCCATGGGCATGTTGTGCTTCGGCCATCACTCGCTGGCCTACCACCGGCTGATCTGCCACCCTGCCTGCCTCTGCGCCACATTGGATGAACTACCCCAGCGGGTGCAGCGCGTCCAAAGCTCGCCTGATCTGCAAGCAGAAGCGCTGGCCTGGCAGGAGGCGGCGCAACAAGAGCATTTCGCCGACCGGCCCCAGCAGTTATTGGCCGAAGCTGTCGCCAGAAAAAGGAGAACGGCATGAGCAAAACTCGTTTCGTCATCTATGGGCAGTGGCGCACGGGCAGCACTTTGCTGGCCTCGCTGCTCGACTCCCACCCACAGGTGCGTTGCTATGGGGAATTGTTCCATCTGCAGCAATGGCAGGGCCGGCTGCACAGCCGCATCCAGGGCCTGGCCTTTCGCCACCCCCTGGCCTATCTCATGACCAGGATGTTTCTGGCCCGGCGTCCCGTGGTCGGCTTCAAGCTGGCGAGCCGGCGGAATAGAGACCTCGCTGCGCGGTCTGGTGCGACGGGCGGCCATTTTTACACCAGCACGCCCGCGCAAAGCGACTTGTGATATAATCGGGTCAGAAGTGCGCTGCTGGCACAGTTAGCCCGCGCCACATCCACACCCCAAACTGAGTTGCCAGGGAAGCGAATGATGCGTTTCTTCAACGTAGCCGGACCGTGCAATCCCGAAGACCACTACATGCTGCCCGCCACCGCGCGACTGCCAGACGTGCAGACGCTGATTGACCAGAAGGCTTACTTTGTCGTCCACGGCGCGCGGCAGAGCGGCAAGACGACGGCCATGATCGAACTGGCGCGGCAGTTGACCGCGGCCGGCCGCTACGCCGCGGCGCTGGTCTCGATGGAGGTCGGCGCGCCGTTCAGCAATGATCCTGGCGCCGCCGAGTTGGCGATCCTGAGCTCCTGGCGCTTTCGGGTCGAGCGGCGCTTGCCCGGCGAACTGCTGCCGCCGCCCTGGCCGGAAGCCCCGGCCGGTAAGCGTATCGCCGCAGGGTTGGCAGCCTGGTGCCAGGCAATTCCCCGGCCGCTGGTGTTGTTCGTGGATGAGATTGACGCCCTGCAGGATGCCGCCCTGATCTCGGTGCTGCGCCAACTGCGCGACGGCTATCCTGAGCGGCCGGCCGCCTTCCCCTGGTCGCTGGCGCTGATCGGCCTGCGCGACGTGCGCGATTACAAGGTTGCTTCCGGCGGCAGCGACCGCCTGCACACCGCCAGCCCTTTCAACATCAAAGTCGAATCGCTGACGCTACGCGACTTCACGGCGGCGGAGGTGGCGGAGCTGTATGAGCAGCACACGGCCGACACCGGGCAGGTCTTCACGCCGGATGCCCTGCGCCGCGCCTTCGACCTCACCCAGGGACAGCCGTGGCTGGTGAACGCCCTGGCGCGGCAGGCGGTGCAGGTGGTCGTGCGCGACCCGGCGCAGCCAGTGGATGTGACAGCGATCGAGCAGGCCAAAGAGCTGCTGATCCAACGCCAGGACACCCACCTGGACAGCCTGGCCGAGCGGCTGCGCGAGCCGCGCGTGCGCCACATCATGGAGCCGCTGCTGGCCGGCCGCGCCTTGACCGATGTACCAATGGATGATATCCGCTTTGTGCTCGATCTGGGGCTGTGCCGGATGGATTTGGCCGGCGGGCTGGTCATCGCCAACCCGATCTACCGCGAGGTGATCCCGCGTGTGCTGGCGGGCGGCCCCCAGGCCTCGCTGCCGCACATCCGGCCCACTTGGCTGCGGCCCGACGGCAGCCTGGACCCGGCCAAATTGCTCGACGCGTTTCTCGCCTTTTGGCGCCAGCACGGCCAACCGCTGCTGGGCAGCGCGCCCTATCACGAGATCGCACCCCACCTGGTGCTCATGGCCTTTCTGCATCGGGTTGTCAATGGCGGCGGCACGCTGGAGCGCGAGTACGCCATCGGCAGCGGCCGCATGGATCTGTGCCTGCGTTACGGCGAGGTGACGCTGGGCATCGAACTGAAGGTGTGGCGCGACGGCGAGAGCGATCCCCTGGACGAAGGGTTGATGCAGTTGGATGACTATCTGACCAGGCTGGGGCAGGAGACCGGCTGGCTGGTGATCTTCGACCGGCGCCGCGGCCAGCCGCCCATCAGCCAGCGTACGGCCAGCGCGGACGCAGAGACGCCGGCTGGGCGAGCGGTGACGGTGATCCGGGCGTGATCTGAACTGGATACTGGCACATCGAGCGCAGTCAATGGGACAGCATGTACCAGGCACGGGATGTAGCTTCACGCAATGATCGGCCTTGCCGTTGAGCAACTATCTGTCACTTACACGATGGCGCGCACGGGCAAAACACTGACCGCGGTGCAGGATGTCAGCTTCGACGTGGCGCCCGGCAAGTTCGTGGCCCTGATCGGCCCGAGCGGCTGCGGCAAGACGACCATCCTGAACGCGGTGGCGGGCTTGCAGCCGATCCGCCGCGGCCGTATTCGGCTTGACGGCGATGAGGTCGCCAGGCCGGGCCGGGAACGGGCGATGGTTTTTCAGGCGCCGGCGCTATTGCCCTGGCGGACGGTCGTGGGGAACGTGGCTTATGGGTTGGAATTGCAGGGGGTCAAGCGCGCTATGGCCCAGGCGACGGCGCGGCGCTACATCGAAATGGTCGGGCTGAGAGGCTTCGAGGAGAGCTATCCCCACGAGTTGTCGGGCGGGATGCAGCAGCGAGCGAACCTGGCGCGTGCTCTGGCCGTGGAACCGCAAGTGCTGCTCTTCGACGAGCCGTTGGCCGCGCTGGACGCGCAGACGCGCGAGAAGATGCAGTTGGAACTGCAGCGCATCTGGCTGCAAAGTCGCGTCACCGCACTCTTCGTCACCCATCAGATCAGCGAAGCGATCCTGCTGGCCGACCGGGTGCTGGTGATGACCGCCGGGCCTGGCCGCATCCGCGCCGATCTCCCGGTGTCCTTGCCCCGGCCGCGCAGCCAGCACGACCGCACCGCGCCGGCCTTCGTCGCGCTGGAAGCCGCCATTCGGGAGGCGCTGGAATGAACACACCGCCTACCCAGGCTACCGCCGGGACCGCCCTGGCGCGTTTCTATCAGCGCCGCCACAGCACACTCCTGGGCGTGCTGACGATGACGGCCTTTCTCATCCTATGGGAGCTGGCCCCGCGGCTGGGACTGGTGCGGCCGATTTTCACCTCCTCGCCTAGCCGGATCGTGGCCGCGGCCCAATGGCTCTTTGCCCACGGATTATGGTATGATGTTTGGGTCAGTTTCAGCGAATTCGCCCTGGGCTTTGGGCTGGCGATTGTCCTCGGCGCCCCCATCGGCGTGGCGTTGGGCTGGTTCCCGACGCTGCGGGCCATGTTCGATCCGTTTGTCATCAGCCTCTACTCCGTGCCGCGGGTGGCGCTGCTGCCGCTGATCATTCTCTGGCTGGGCATCGGCATCGAGTCGAAGATCGCAGTGGTCTTCCTCGGCGCGGTCTTCCCGATCATCGTCAACGGCATGTCGGGGATGCGCACCGCCGATGAGACGCTTGTTCGGTGCGCCCGCTCCTTCGGCGCCAGCAACCGCCAGGTGCTGTGGACTGTCGCCCTGCCCGGCAGCGTGCCCTTCATGGTGGCCGGGATGCGCCTGGGCGCGGGCCGCGGGCTGGTGGGCGTGGTCGTCGGCGAGCTGGTGGCCGCGCAGGCGGGCGTCGGCCACATGATGGCGCGGGCCGGGGCGACGTTTCAGACGGACAAGGTATTCGTCGGCGTGATTTTGCTGGCGATTTTTGGATTGCTGTTGTCGAAAGGATTGAGCGTCCTGGAAGCCAGGGTGGATGCCTGGCGACCGCGGCGTTAAACAATTCGTTTGATGGACATGTCGATTGAACTGCGATACAACATTTATCAAGGAGTACATACATATGATTCACATGCGTATCCGCCACTTAATTCCTAGGCATGTATGGCCGCGCGGCGCAGTCATGATTGTGGTAGGCTTGGCTTTATTAGCTGCCGCTGGATGCCTCCCGGTGATAGCCCCACCTGCCTCCCCTACGCCCCCCCTGCATAAGCTGGCCGCATGTACCAGCGCGGTGGATGCGGCGAACATGAACATGCAGATCGCCTTGTCAGAGCAGTTTTTTGCCAAGTACGGCCTGGATGTAAATATCATCCCGGTCAACGGCGGGCCAAACGCGGCCACGGCCCTGCTGGCCGGTGATGCAGCCATCTGTCAGATCGCGGGCACGGCTGTAGTTAATGCCATAGCGGCTGGCGGTGATCTCGTGATCGTTGGCGGCGTGGTTAACCGCCAACCTTACTACTTGATCGTGCATCCCGACATTACAAAGCCGGCCGATCTGATGGGAAAGGCGCTAGGCGTCAGCGGACCCGGCTCCAATACCGATCTCGCCGCACGTACTGCACTCAGTTACTTGGGGCTTAAACCCGACCAGGATGTGGCTGTTCTGAGCGTCGGTGGCCCGAGTGAACGGTTGGCTGCGCTGACGAGCGGCAAGGTCGCAGGCACCATTCTCTCACCCCCTGCGGCGATGAGCGCAATGGCCGAAGGATATGGGCTGCTGTTGGACCTTGCAGAATTGGACAAACCATACCAGCATGTGGCCATTATCACCACGCGCAGCTTCCTGCGCGAGCACCCGGAACTTGTAACAGGCTATTTGCAGGCATCTGCGGAGGCCATAGCTAAGATGCAAGCTGACAAGGCTCTCACTGTCGCAGTGATGGCAAAATACCTGGACCTTGATCTGGCCCAGAATGCCAAAGCTCTCGAGTTAACCTACGACATGATGATCCGGAAGATGATGAACGTGGAGCCCACGCCTTCATTGCCAGGAATCCAGGCGCTCATTGACGAGTTAGCGCAAAGCAATCCTGGGGTTGCTGCACTGAAACCTGAGAACGTGGTTGATCTCCGTCTAGTGGAGCAGTTAACTCAAGAAGGCTTTTTCAGCAGCCTGCAGACACGCACCAAATAGGCGAACCTGCCTCTCGGTATTCGGCTGCTAACCGCAGGTTCCCATGAACGACCCTTCTCAGACCTTGCCCACGCTCGTGATAGATGCCGTAGTTCCTGCTCGGTTCCATCAGGTGGTGCACAGTGTTCCCAACCATCCAGCGATTATTGATGGTGAACAGCGCATTTCCTATGCCGAACTGGATGCCTGGTCAGATCGAGTAGCCGGGTCAGTGATAGGCAAAGCAGGTCTGACGCCACAACCTGTGGCGCTCTCCTTTGGGCACGGGGCTGAGGTTATTGCCGCTCTGCTGGGCGTGCTAAAGGCAGGCCATTTCTATACGGTGATAGATCCGGCCATACCAGAAAGCCGCGCGCGTGTCATCCTGGACAACTTGCAGTCTGGTCACATCTTGACAACTGCCGCGACATCGCATGCGCGGCGCTTCTCTGGAATGGATATCCTGACTTGGGAAGAATCGGTGCAGCAGACACCCACCATGCATGGCCTGCCACTGCCGACAGCCGATGCGCTCGGGGCCATTTGCTATACCTCAGGCACGACCGACCAACCTAAGGGCGTGATGTGGGATCACGCAATGATCAGCCACTGCGCCTGGCAAATGGCCCAAGTCTATCCTATCGGCCCCCAGGATGTGACGGCGCTGCTCTATATGGCCGCCTACCCGGCTTCCGTAACGGATCTCTTTGGAACCCTGCTCAACGGCGGGGCATTGGCCATTTATCGTCTGGCGCAGCAGGGTGTAACAGGGTTGCGCGACTGGCTGACGGACAACCGGGTGACTATGCTGCACTTGCACACGACTGTGCTCCGCCAACTGCTTGACACCCTGCCCGCTGGCTATCGCTTCGACCATCTGCGCTATGTGCGTCCATCCGGTCGCACACCAGTAGCAGATATTCGCCGCCTGCAAGCGCACCTCCATCCCGACGCCGTGATCGTCCACTCGCTGACATCGAGCGAGACCTGTCCGATCACCAGGCTTGTGATCCAGCCCGAGACTGAATTGACCGGGGAGATCACACCCGTAGGCTTTCCCATCAACACGGCACAGATCACGCTGCTCGGCGAAGACGGCCGGCCAGTTCAACCGGGGGAAGTGGGCGAAATCGTGGTGTGCAGCCGCTATCTGGCGCGCGGCTACTGGCGGCAGCCAGAGCTGACCGCGCAGCGCTTTCAGACCGACCCGGACGATCCCAGCGTCCGCATCTACCGCATGGGCGACCTGGCGCGCTGGCGGCCAGACGGGATGCTGGAGTGGCTCGGTCGGAACGATCGGCGGGTGAAGATTCGGGGCTACACGGTGGATCTGGACGCCGCCGAAAGGACCATATCCCGTCTGCCCCAGGTGCGCGAAGCAACCGTCACCACGCTCAATACCTTGCATGATACGAAACTGGTCGCCTATCTCTGTCTGAGTGACGCGGCCGGCGCTGTGACCACTTCTGCTCTGCGTGCAGCGCTTGCGCGTGAGCTGCCGGGCTACATGCTGCCAGCGCGCGTGGTCGTGCTGGATGAGTTGCCGCGCCAGAACAACGGGAAGGTAAATTACGACGAGCTGCCAGCGCCGGGCCGGGCAAGGCCCGACCTGGCCGCTCCCTTCGCGGCCCCGCGCAACGAGACGGAACAGCAAATCGCTGACATCTGGGCCGATCTGCTGGAACTGGATGAGGTCGGCGTACAAGATGACTTCTTTGAGCTAGGCGGTGATTCGATTGCAGCTATGTCCATGCTGTTCAAGGTCGAGCAAGGCATCGGTTGCACGATTTCGCGAAATTTTCTCAGGAATCCCACCATTGCCAACATTGCACGCCTGTCGATGGGGGAATCGGAGATTCTTGCCTACCCTGTGCAAGCCGACAGTGTGAACACAGAGCCAGTCTTGCATCAACCGACGCCCAGACGCCTGCGCAGCCAGTTGCGCCGCTTGGCAGAACGTCTCGAAAGCCGGATTCTGGAACATGCCCTGAATATGCCCTATCAAGAGGGAATGGCTTGGTTGCGTCACTGGGCGGGTCAACCGTTGGTGCAAAGAATCCGCTATTTCCGAGAGCGCCGTCTCTATCGAGAGTTCGCTGCGAGCTTCGACAGTCCCTTGTCCCATGATCGCCACGCCTTTGCCGAGGCAATCCTCAACAACATCTGGGGGACTCATATTCGGCAGATGGCTCGCGGGCGCCCGGCCGCGGAGTATACTGCCGCGCTGCAAGGCAGCCGCTGGCGCTTCTGGCGTGACTTCGGCAACCAACTCGCCGCCAGCCTGGTTGACCCCACCGCGCCCACGCCCTACGACATCGTGGGGAAGGAGATCCTGTACGATGTTGTCCGACAAGGACGAGGCGTGATCCTGGCGGGGCCCCATTTGCCCGTGTTGGGAGCATACAAAGTGATCTTGGCCGGTCTGGGCATGTTCCCCTATGCGATCACCGGCGCGGCTTTCGACCGGGCCCACGCTGAGTTGACCGCAGCGGAGCACATCTCAGCGGGTGCGCCACACCGCCAGGTGCAGCACACCCACGAGTTGCTGCGGGCCTGGGAGTTGCTCAGGCAAGGTAAGGTCATCTACATCCCGATCGACGCTGCCGCCGGCGTTGGCCCTCGGATCTACACCCCTGTGGGTCAACGCCTGTTCCCCTTCAATGTAGGCGCCATCGAGCTGGCTCTGGCCACCGGTGCGCCGCTGCTGCCGATGACCACGCTACTGCAGCCCGACAATCGGCTACGGCTCACCATCGCAGCACCATTATCTACAGGCGACCTGCGGATGGAGCACGATGAGCGACTTTGGATCACCGCCCAGGCGTGCGGCAAGTTTCTGGGGTCGCTGTGGCGCGATGCCCCCTTCGCTCGAACCTGGGGCGACATGGCCCATTTTCTAGGTGTGACCCGCTCGCCCGCCGAGATGAGCCCGGGACAGTGGATAGATTTTGATGAAGGAGAGGGTCGTCATGCTTGATCGGCTGTATGCACACGCCGGCGCCGCACCGGAACGGCTGGCGGAGGATATTTTTACCTCGGCAGAAACGCCGGATGCTTTCTTGGATGAGGTCTTGAATCGATAAATGCAAAAATCGATCAACAACGACGCGGACACTCGCTTGCGCGGTTCATCCTTGACCTGCCGGCCCTCGCCGCTTGTCAGCGAACTTTCTATAAGCGAACTTTCTATAAGCGAACTTTCTATAAGCGTCATAATCCCCGTGCACAACGCCGAACCCTACTTGGCGGAAGCGATCCACAGCGTCCTCGCTCAAAGCTATCCAGCGCTGGAAGTGTGGGTGGTGGATGACGGATCGAGCGACGCAAGCGCGGCTGTAGCTGAACGGCTGTCCATGGCTTCTGGCCGCGCCCCGGCCGTCTCTCTGCTCCACCAACCTCATCGCGGCATCAGCGCCGCACTCAACCTGGGGATTCAGCACAGCCAGGGGGCGTTGCTTGCTTTCCTGGACGCAGATGATCGTTGGCTGCCCGACAAATTGGACAAGCAGGTGCACGTCTTGAAAACGAATCCAGCAGTGGATATGATCTTCGGCCATGTTCGCCAGTTCCAGCAGACCGGCGCCAACAGGGTTCCCATAACTGGCGAGGTCTCGCCAGGCATCCACCGCGGCGCGATGTTGGTGCGTCGCAGTGCGTTCGCGCGTATCGGCCCCTTCGCAGAGGATGCGAACGTGCATGGATTTGTCGATTGGTACTCACGCGCCTGCGAAGCAAATTTGCGCGCCCTCGTATTGCCTGATGTACTCTATGAGCGTAGGATTCACAACGATAATCTGGGGCAGCGCATGCGCGATGCGCAGCGCCAGAGCTATCTACGGGCACTACGACAAGCAGTAGAGCGTCGCAAAGGCGCCGAATGACAGGAGACACGCGCTCAAGGCGGAGATATCTCGCAACCATGTGGCAACCACGCATCAGCGTCATCATTCCCGTTTACAATGGCGCTCGTTTTCTCGGCGCCGCACTAGATAGCGTCCTGACGCAAAGTCTGCCCCCATCCGAACTGATCGTGGTGGATGATGGCTCCACCGACGACAGCGTCGACATCGTCGCGGCGTTGCCCGCGCCCACAGCGACTCAGCTTCTCCTCGTCCGCCAGCCCAATCAGGGGCCGGCGGCGGCGCGCAATCGCGGCCTGGAACTGGCCACGGGTGAACTCATCGCTTTTTTGGATAGTGACGATGTTTGGTTGCCGGACAAATTGCAACACCAGGTTGCGCACCTGGCCGCACAACCCGATGTCGGCGGCGTCATTTGCCACATCGAAAGTTTCGTGGAGCCGGGGTGCGAGTGGCCGCGAGGGCGCAACAAAGCCTACTTCGATCAGCATCCGGCGGCCTATATCTTCTCGACCCTGTTGGTGCGCAGAGAGGCGCTGAAGCGAGTGGGCCGCCTCGATCCCACTTATCGGACCGGCGAAGACAGCGAATGGTTCTTTCGCGCTCGAGACGCCAACATCGCCATCGCCATCACCCCGGCCGTATTGCTGCGCCGGCGATTCCATGCTGACAACCTTTCCCATTCGGCCCAGGCATCGCCGCAGCGCCTGCTCGACATTGCCCGTGCTTCCCTACATAGGCGGCGCCATGAAGGATGACACAACCCTACTAATCCATGTTTTCAGGAAGACATCTTTGAAAAGATTGTTACGAGGACTGCGTGGCAGATGGCGGAGATATGCGGCTACGCGCAGATACCAGCGCTTCTTTGCCCGGTTTATCGTGCGGGACATGCTTTGCTTTGATGTGGGCGCCTGTCGCGGCCTGTATACAGACGCGTTTCTCCGCCTGGGGGCGCGGGTGGTGGCCGTCGAGCCTCAACCCGCCCTGGCTGCCTGGCTTGAGCGCCGGTTCAGGAACGAGCGCCGCGTGGTGGTGATTCCCAAAGCTCTCGGCGCGGCGGAGGGAAAGGCCAATCTTTACATCGCAGCCAACGAAGTCCATTCGTCCTTGCACAGCGAATGGATTCCCAACAAGCAACAATATGGGCCCACTGAACTCAAAGAAATTCGCGAAGTCGACATTACAACCCTCGACGCACTCATCGCGCAGCATGGCCGGCCCGACTTCGTAAAAATCGACGTGGAAGGCGCTGAACTGCAGGTGCTACAGGGGCTGCACCAACCCCTTCCCTATCTTTCTATCGAATACCACTACGCGCAGCTAGACCAAACCAGCGCCTGCCTGGACTTTCTCGCGCGCTTCGGCGCCTACCAGGCAAATTACTCGGTGGGTAACACGCTGACGTGGGGATTGGACGCCTGGGCATCCCCTGATAGCGTTCTCCGCCTCTTGCAAGAGCAATCGGGAAAAAGTACGAATCTTTGGGGCGATGTGTATTTGCGATGGGAGGCATAGGAGCGGAAGACGGGAGTTCGCTCCTCGCCTCGTTTTCAGCGCCAACATTGAGCAAGAGCAAACCACTGGTGGTAAAATCTTGCTGGGCGACATGCCGACCACACGACGCCCTGTCGAGGAGTGATTTTGTAGCTTTGACCACGCCAGCCGCCCATTACATCGCCGAGTGCGCGCCCGCATTTGCCCAGGCCACATCGCAGCACCCATTGATCGCGCGCACCATCCACATGGCCGGCGTGACCTTTCACCTGCGCATGGCCGGCCCTGCGCTGGCGCCCGTCGTGCTGCCGGCGCTGGCCCATCTGCTGACGCCCAATCCCGCAGGCAATGGGGACGGGCCAACGATCACGTTCGATCTGTGGGATGCGGCTTCGACCGGCGTATGGCCGCCCCGCCCGCCCTTCACTGCCGATGACTATCGCCGCTATGGCCAGCGGGCCGTGGCTTATGCCGGCGCAGTCGCGCTGATGTATGCGCCCACCGCCGGCCAGCTCTTCGCTTATGATCAGGAAAGCCGCCATGGCTATTTCTGGGCCGAAGATGCCAGCCAACTCTCCATCTACGAGCGGGCCGCACCGCTGCAAACCCTCTTTCACTGGGCATTGGCCGCATTCGGTTGGCAGATCGTCCATGCCGCGGCGGTGGGAGCAAAGACCGGCGGCGTGCTCCTGATCGGCAACACCGGCGCGGGGAAATCCACCACTGCTCTGAGTTGCCTGAGCGACGACGCACGCACAGCCCTGTACTTCCTGAGCGATGACAAATGCCTGGTCCGACTCGATCCGGCGCCGCAGGCATTCGCCGCCTTCAGTTCCGGCAAGATCAAAGCCGATATGCTGGCGCGGTTACCCCAGTTTCAGGATAAACTGCAAGGGTGGGATGATGGCTACAAGGCCAATAAAGGGCTGATTTTCCTCCACCCGGACTATGCCAAACGCTTGATCACGACTTTTCCGATCAAGGCGTTGGTGCTCCCGCGGGTGGCGGGGCAAGCCGAGGCTTCGATCCGCCCTGTTGCAGCCGGAGACGCCTTCCGCACCTTCGGCCCCAGCACGGTCATCTGGCTGCCGGGCGCGGAGGCGGACAACTATCGCATCACGGCCGCGCTCGTGCGACAGCTACCATGCTATCAACTTGACTTGGCGCTGGAGCCGGCGCGCAACATAGGCGCGATCAGAGAGCTGGTGGACGCGCTGTCATGAACCTGGGCGCAGCAACTCTGCTGATCGAGTTGGACCATTGACCATGACGCTCCCCAACTTCTTGATCATTGGCAAAGCCAAATCCGGCACGACGGCGCTGCATGCCACCCTGAGTCAGCACCCACAGATATTCATGAGCCGGGTCAAGGAACCGCGTTTCTTCGTACGAGACTTCTTTGGGCAATATCAAGGGCCGATGCAATTGATAGGCATCGATACTATCGATGCCTATCAATCGCTTTTTACTGACGCCGACGGCTATCCAGCAGTGGGCGAAGCATCTCCCCAGTATTTACACATCCACCTGGCAGAGACCGCAGCCATCTCTATTCGTCAACATATTCCACAGGCGCGTCTGATTGCCATTTTGCGCCAACCGGCTGAATTCGCCTGGTCGATGTTTTACCATCTGACCTCACACAACGCCGAGATCGCCAGTTCCTTAGGCGAGGCGCTCTGTAAGGAAGCTGCTGGCCAGCGTGTAAACTGGCATCCATCATTGAGTTATCGCGCCAACAGCCAGTCCTATCCGCAATTAGCGGCTTATTACCAACGCTTTGCACGCGATCAGATCAAAGTCTATCTTTATGAAGATTGGCGAGATCGCCCTGCCGCAATATTGGCCGATATTTTTGATTTTCTCGAAGTAAAGGACCTATCGTCGCGACTTCCCATCGAAAGGCGCAATGTCACCTTCAGATGGCGCTCTGCTCGTCTCCATCGATTTTTGCGGCGCCCCAGTCTGTGGAAGACCCTTGCACGCCCTTTCCTGCCGACGCAGTGGCGCCAACGTCTCCGAGAGGAATTGATAGCGCGCAACCGTGGCCCGACGCCGCTGATAGATCCACAGATACGCCGTGAACTCACCGCGCATCTGCGTGAAGACATTCTCCAAACACAAGATCTCATTCAACGCGACCTGTCACACTGGTTGAGCAGCTATTGAACATTATCCGGGATTCCCAGCACAGGAGACGCCATGAAGGATGATCTAGACTCACGAGCAACACGGGGAAGTAACCCATTACTCCAGCATGGGAAATGCTGACGACGGGCAGAAATGAGGTAGAAGGCAACGATGAGACGTCGAATCTTGATCACAGGCGCAGCCGGCAACGTAGCACAGATGATCTGCGGGCAACTGGCGGACCGATACGAGCTCCTGCTCACCGACGTCCGTCAGCCAGCGCTGTGTTTCGGTCAGCAATTTCAGATGGCGGATATCAGCGACCAGTCGGCCATACGCCCCCTCTTTGATTCGGTGGATACGGTGGTGCATCTGGCGGTGAAGAAGATCCACTCAAGCTGGCCCGACCTTCTGGCAAGCAATATCGTCGGGACTTACCACGTTTTTCACTGTGCCAGCGAAGCAAGGGTCCGTCGTGTGGTCTTTATGAGTAGCATTCAAGTGGTGCGGGGTTATGCACCAAAGCTGGACATTTCAGCGCAATTGCCTCAGCGCCCAATCAACCTGTACGGCGCCAGCAAAGCCAGCGGTGAAGCTCTGGCCAGCGCCTTTATCCAGCTAACAGACCTGTCCATTCTTTGCCTGCGTATTGGGCATGTGCGGGCGCATCGTCAGATTCACCGGGGTCTACCCCAAACCTTCCTCGCCGATCTGATCACGCCGTCCGATCTGGCGAGCCTAATCACGGCTACAATCGAAGCACCGGATCAGCTCAAGTACGGG
Organism: Chloroflexota bacterium; assembly: GCA_041918515.1. GTDB lineage: Bacteria > Chloroflexota > Anaerolineae > J102 > J102 > SSF26. The sequence goes on from JAYRVO010000044.1 coordinate 54,249, forward strand.
ATCTATCATGGGTTGTCCAATAACAGGATCAAGCGCCTGGACATTTCGGAAACTGAGTACCAGTTGAACTACCATCCTATGGACGACTCCTTTGCCATTGCCGAAACGAATTATCGGGGAGCATTGCGCTGGTATTCGAAGCGTATCCGCGCAATCATCCCGCGCCGGCTTCTTGCCGGGATCAGGATAGGTGTGCGCTAGTCACTATGCTGAACCATACCCAGTCGCAACGCATCAGCGTCATCATCCCCGTCTACAACGGTGAGTATTTCCTGGCTGAGGCGATCCAGAGTGTGCTGGATCAAATTTTGCCGCCGGATGAGATCATCGTGGTGGATGATGGCTCGACGGATGGCAGCGCGCAGGTTGCAGCAGACCTGATCGCAACCACCGCCGCGCCGATCTGTTACTGTCACCAGGAAAACTGTGGGCCGTCGGCGGCGCGCAACCACGGCTTGACGCTGGCAACGGGCGAGATCATTGCTTTTTTGGATGCCGACGATGTTTGGGATAGCGACAAGCTGGCCATCCAGATGCCGCTTCTGATGGCAAACGCCGAAACACAAATCGTGTGGGGGCGGGTGCAAGAATTCAGAACAGAAGGACAACAGCGGATAACTCTTGGCGCCCCTCATCCTGGCCCCCACGTCGGCGCGGCCCTCATGCGGCGCACAGCTTTTGCAACGGTGGGGGGCTACGATGAAACCAGGCGCCATGGCGAAGACCTGGACTGGTTCTTGCGTTCACGTGAGCTACGCTTGCCGGCCATCACACACTCAGAGCGCGTGCTGTGGTACCGACACCACGACCACAATACCTGGCTTGGCAAGCAAGATACGTTCAGCCAAGACCTGACCGCGTTTGTCAAACAAAGATTGGAGCGCCGACGGGCGGCCGCTAATCTGCAAGCATGACTTCTGAGCGCATCTCTGTCATCCTCCCTGTCTACAATGGCGCCCGCTATCTTGCGGAAGCGATGGCCAGCGTGCTGGCGCAAAGTCGGCCCCCCGATGAAGTGATCGTCATCGATGATGGTTCGACCGATGATTCGGCGGCGGTTGTATCTGCGCTATCTGCCGCCTCATCCGCGCCCATTCATTATGTCTATCAAACCAATCAAGGCCCGGCCGCCGCTCGCAACGCTGGCTTGCGGCTTGCCGTCGGCGACTACATCGCTTTTCAGGATGCCGACGATGTGTGGGCGGCGGACAAATTGGCTGTCCAGATAGCGCTATTCCATAGCCATGCCCAGGCGCAGGCTGTAATCGGCTATTCTCAACTAACCTTTGCCGCCGCAACCGATAGTGAGGCGGTGCGTCCAATCAGTCAACCTGGCCTGGTTCTCCTACTGCAGGCCGGCCTGTTTCGACGCCAACTTTGCGAACTGATGGGTGGATTCAACCCCGCCTTGCGCGGGGACGAAGATATCGAGTGGTTTCTTCACCTCCTGGAACAGCCGGTCGAGATTGTCATCCATCCAGACATCGTGGTGGCTTATCGTCGCCACGACGCCAATCTTACGGGGAGCTTGCAAAAAAGCCAGCGCCAGTTGGTGCTGGCCCTGCATCGCGCTCTGAAGCGGCGGCTTCAGGCACCGCAAGGGAACAATAACTCGGCCTCTCTCACATTTGTAGCAGCATAGAAAGATGAAACGAATCGAGGAAGCGATAAATCAGCGTCCCCTTGTCAGTGTGATCGTTGTCGTGCGCAACGGCGCGCGTTTTCTCGCCGCGGCGTTACAAAGCATTCGCGATCAAACCTATCGCCCCCTCGAAATCCTGGTTGTAGACGGCCAGTCCACCGATCGCACCGCGGAGATTGTGCGTTCTTTTGCGGATATGCGCTATTTATGGCAACCTGACCGCGGCATCTCCACGGCCTACAACCTCGGCATCGTCCAGGCCTGCGGCGATTTGATCGCCTTTCTTTCCCACGATGATTTATGGGCGCCCGATAAACTGGAGGTTCAAGTAAAGTCTCTGTTGGCGCACCCCGAATGCCAGTATGCAGTCTGCCGCATTCACCCCTTCCTGGAACCGGGATACACGCCACCGCCTGGATTCCGGACGGAGCTGCTTACGCAAAAGCCGGTGGCCTATATCATGGAGACGCTTATGGCGCGGCGTCCCCTCTTCGATCGAGTGGGGCTGCACGCTCCCGACACGCCCACAGCGGGCGATGTGGACTGGTTCGCCCGCGTCTTCGACGCCGGGGAACTTGGGCATGTATGTAATCAGGTGTTGGTGTACAAACGCGTTCACGATGCCAATACGTCACTCAATGATCGCGACAACAACAGGCAGCTACTGCTATCCTTGCGGCGCTCTGTCCACCGCAAGCGCATACAGCATGGGTGATCTATGAACGATCTGCTCAGCAAAATTCTGGCCGAAAAGCGCGCCTATACGCCGGACGGCCAGGCGTTCCCCCTACACTCCCACATCGATCAGTTGGAAGGAGAAGTACTTCAGTTCTGGATCGGAGAAAAAAAACCAGAACATATTCTGGAAATCGGCATGGCCTACGGTGTGTCATCCCTCTTCATCTGCGACGCCATTCGCCAAAGAATGGATGTCACGTACGATATTATCGATCCATTTCAATATCAAGATTGGCAGGGCTGCGGCGTCCACCATCTGAACCTGGCTGGCTTTCGAGGGAGATTCATTTTGCACGAACAACCTTCGGAAATTTGTTTGCCCCGCCTGTTGGCGGCAAACTATCACTGCGATTTTGCCTTCGTAGACGGCTTCCATACCTTCGATCATGCACTGATTGACTTTTTCTACATCAATCGTATGCTGGATGTTGGCGGCGTAGTCGTGTTCGATGATGTTCATCTCAGCTCTATTAGGAAGTTGTTGGCGTATATCGCCTCGTATCCTTGCTACCAGGCATTGCCCATCCCAGCAACATTCCAACAGCACCGTGCGATCCGCGTCCGTCGGATGATGCAAACGCCAGAAACGCGCATCGCCGGTTTCAAAAAAATCGACGCCGATAAGCGCGATTGGCGCTGGTATCATGAATTCTGATCTCATCTCTGTCATCATTCCCGTCTACAACGGCGCCCGCCACCTGGCCGCGGCCCTAGAGAGCGCCCTGGCCCAAACCATGCCACCTGGCGAGATCCTCGTCGTGGACGACGGCTCCAGCGATGATAGCGCCTTGATTGCCTGCTCCTTCGGTCCGCCGGTGCATCTGCTCCGCCAACCCAACTGTGGCCCGGCCGCCGCGCGCAACCTGGGCGCCCAACACGCCTCGGGCAACCTGCTGGCCTTCCTCGACGCCGATGATCTGTGGACACCCGACAAATTGGCCCGTCAGATGCAGGTCTTGGCAGAACATCCTGACTGCAAAGCGGTGTTGGGCCGGGTCGAAAACTTCATCAGCCCAGAGATGGACGAACGCCAGCATCAGATCCTGGCCAAATCCGCCGCCCAGGCCGGTAAGTTCCATATCGGCGCCTTATTGATCCGGCGGGACGCTTTTCTGAGCGTTGGCTATTTCGAGCACCACAGGCGTCATGGCGAGTTCATCGAATGGTGGGCGCGCGCCCAGAAACTCAACCTGAGCTATATCGTTCTGCCGGAGTTGGTTCTGCGTCGTCGCCTCCACGCCCACAACCTGACGCGCCGCGAGCAGAATGGTAGGATGGAGTATTTATCCATGTTGCGCGAGCAGGTCGCCCAACGGCGTCAGGCTCCAGCCCACCCGCCCATCGCCACCCCAGAAACGTCATGATCGCCCACCCGACGCCGCGACGCTTACTCATCACCGGCGGCTGCGGTCGCATCGGACTGCTCCTGGCCCGCAGCCTGGCCGACTGCTATGCCCTCACCCTGCTCGATCGTTGCCCCCCGCCCAATGATCTGGGCTTGCCCTTCCTTCAGGCCGACATCGCTCTCCTGGACGATATTCGGAGTCATTGCCACGGCATCGATACTGTCGTTCATCTGGCCGCCGACCACTGGCCCGATGCGACCTGGGAGAGAGTGCTGCCCAATAATATCATCGGCGCCTACAACGTCCTCCAGGCGGCCTGCGAGGCCGGTTGCAGACGGGTCATCCTGGCCAGCAGCCTCCACGCTGTATTGGGCTACGCGGCTGAGATCGTTGTGCGTGGCGATATGCCAGTCTGTCCGACGAATCTATACGGCGCCACCAAAGCCTGGGCCGAGGTGCTTGGCAGCTATTACGCACACCAGTGTGATCTATCAGTGCTGTGTGTACGCATCGGCTGGCTGGAGGAGCCAGCCCGGCTAAAACTAAAGGATGCATATCTGGAGCAGGTCATCACCCCGCGTGACCTCGTTCATCTGCTGGCGTGTTGTATCGAGGCGCCCGACGACCTGCGCTACGGGGTTTTCCACGGCCTGTCGAATAATCGCGTGCGGCGGTTCGACATCTCCGAAGCGCAAAAGCGCCTGGGTTACCGACCCCAAGACGACGCCTTCGCGCTGGCGCGGAGCAACAAAGACATGATCAACAGAGCAATGGGGAAGATTCAGCGCCTACTGACCACTTTGTATCCGGCGCCATAGCTTTCATCGAAAACATGGACGAGAACATCATCGCCTTATTGTTGGCCTGCCTACACCAGGATGCCAGCCGGATTTCCAGCGATCGGTTGACAGCCCTGACCTTGACCGAGTGGCAGGCGTTATTGCTCCTTGCCCGCGAGCAACAGGTGAGTGCGCTGTTGGCCCATCGCCTGAAAACCCGCGGTCTGGAAGTGGCAGCTCCCCCGGAGATAAGGCGCGAATTGCAAGCGACCTATCGCCGCAATGCTTTCAGAAATCTGCGGCTATATAGCGAACTGAACCATATCGTGACCGCACTCCACGCCGCTGATATTTCTGTCATCGCCCTAAAAGGGGTGTATATGGCGAGCGCAGTTTATGAAAACCTGGCCTTGCGTGAAGTTGGTGACATCGACTTATTGGCGCCGATCGGCGACCTGGAGCGGGCGACAGAGATTTTGGAAGCGCAGGGATACACACCAACAGCCCCCATTTCTGTCCCCGCCGCCATGACCACGCTGCACCACCTGCCAGTCTTCGTCAAGCCCCCAGCCGCCAATGTTGAACTCCACTGGAACATTACCCCACCCAACACGAACTACAGCGTCGCCCCCGCTGGGCTATGGGAACGGGCGCTGCCTGCGCGCATCGCCGGCAGCGATGTACTGGGACTTTGCCCCGAAGACCTGCTACTCCACCTTTGCGTGCACACATCCTACCAACACCTCTTCGAGTTCGGATTGCGACCTTCCTGCGATATTGCCGAAGTGATCCGTCACTTTGGCGCCGCCCTGAACTGGCTACAGGTGGTGGAGCGGGCGCGACGATGGCGCTGGCAGGACGGCGTTTATGGGGCTTTGCTCCTGGCCAAAGACCTGTTGGGTGCAGCAGTGCCAGATGCTGTTCTGCGCGACCTACGTCCGGCGCGGTTCGATGAATCTTTGGTCGCCATCGCGCGGATGCAGGTTTTTACCGATCGTCATATGACCGATGCTCTGTCTATCAATCTGGTGCAGATGTGGCAGGGAGCAGGGCTGCTGGGCAAAATCCGCGTATTTTGGCGCAGCCTTTTCCTGCCAAAGGCGCAGATATCCCTCGTCTATGCCGTTCCCCTCGATTCACCGCGCATCTATTTATGTTATATCATTCGCCTGCAGAAAATCTTGTCAAGATACTTGACTTTGGCGCTCGGCCTGCGGCGCGGCGATCCGATGCTCACCGCGGTGGCCCAGCGCAAAGCTGATCTGCTAGATTGGTTCGGTTCTTAGTGGCCGGGGCGCTATGCCCAACGGGGTCGGCCGCGCTCGATCGCTCCACATCCCATTGATACACAGGTGATTTCTCATGTCAGTCGCAAGCACACAAGCCACTATGATGCGTTACTTCGACGCCGAGCACGGCGATGTCAGCATGATAGCCGAAGACGTGATCTTCACGATCATGGCCACCGGGGAAGAATATCGCGGGCATGAGGGCATCATGGGGATGTTGACCTACCTCTACCATGGCGCCTTCGCCGCCACCGCCGTCCCCCGCACCGTCCTCTTTGGCGAGCAAAATGCCGTGCTCGAAGCCGATTTCGTCGGCAAACACATCGGCGAATTCGCCGGCGTCCCCGCAACGGGCAAAGAAGTGCGCGTGCCGCTATGCGTGGTCTACGATTTGGAGAACGACCAGATCAAGCGCGGACGCATCTATTTCGAGATGCCGGCGCTGTTTCAGCAGCTTGGCGCGGGACCGGCCTAATTGCGGGTCCCCCGCCCCTCAATCTGCATTCGGCCGCGCGGACGCCTTGATTCAGCGCGGCGCCAACCGATCCTCGATCTCCCACGCATGATCGAGCAGGTGCCAGGCGGCGCGACGGGCAAAGGTGCGCGGCGCCCAGATGATTCCCCCGCGCGGGCCGCGCTCTGGCGTGAGGCCGCGCGCGGCCGCGTCCAACGCGCTTGCTGTCGCCTCCCGCGCCCAGACGATCTCCTCGCTCACGCTGACCTCTGGCCGTTTGGACTGTTTCCAGCCCAGCCGACCGAGATAGCTGGCATTGCTGTCGATCACGTGTCGGGCAATAGCGTCTAGCTCGCGCCCCCCGCCGCGCGGCCCCTTGCTCAGTTCTTTGCCGGTCGCACTCTCCACCGCCGCCGCCAATGCCTGCCAGCAGGCCGCCAACACCGCCTGCAAGCGCGCAAGCTCGGTCGCATCCACCGGCAGGACATCGTCCGGCAGCACGGCATCAGGCGCGCCGAAATCGGTCGTGGCATTGCCCGGCAGCCGTTGCACCACCGCAAAGGCCGAGGCGTCGAGCGGCGGAGAAAAGACGATGTCGGTACGAGAAAGGGCGCGGGCGTAACGCGGCCCGCAGGCACACAGAGCTTGCAATGCCGACTCTTCATCCCGGCCGCTCCGGCACCAGCCTGGCCAATCGCGTGCGCCGGCAAAGTCGCGTTTCTGGCCGATTTCGAGATATATGGGAATCGTGTTTGACATGACGGCGGGCAGGAGCAAAAAGCTGAGGTCGGTGAAAGGGGGCATGGGGGTGAATCGGGCGGGACGACCGAAGAACTGGGGCGATCATAGCAGCGCCCCCTCATCAACCACAAAGACGCCGACGACGAGGTTGACAATGATCTATTTCCCGTCTATTATGCATTACAAATGCAAATTAGACGATATTCTTCAAGAGGTGTTCCATGTATATTGCCCGCACGCTCGAATCATTCGTCCTCCGCGCCACGCAACAATTCCCAGTGGTTTTGCTCACCGGCGCCAGACAAGTTGGTAAAACCACGCTGCTGCGTCATCTCAGCCAAGGTGAGCGCAGCTACGTCACGTTGGACGATCCGCTCGTGCTCAGCCTGGCCAGGGCCGATCCGGCGCTTTTCATGCAACGCTTCCCGCCGCCGGTGCTGATCGACGAAATTCAGTACGCGACCGCGCTGTTGCCCTACATCAAGATCATCGCCGACCGCGCTGGCCAATCGGGGTTGTTCTGGCTCACCGGTTCGCAGCAATTTCATCTCATGCAAGGGGTTTCCGAATCGCTGGCGGGCCGCGTGGGGGTGATGCACCTGCTGGGGCTTTCCCGCCGCGAGATCATGGGGCAAGCAGCAGAGGTACGACCCTTCTTGCCCACACCTGCCGAACTCCAACTGCGATCTCAGGCAGGCAGCCAGCTCACCTTGAAGGACCTCTACCGACTGATCTGGCGCGGATCGCTGCCGGCCATCGCCCTCAACGATACGGTGGAACGCGACCTTTTTTATGGCTCCTACGTGCAGACTTATCTGCAACGCGACGTGCGCGATCTGGCGCGGGTCGGCGACGAGATGGCCTTTCTGCGCTTCCTGCGGGCGGCAGCCGCGCGCACGGGGCAGTTGCTGAATCTTACGGATCTGGCGCGCGACGCGGATGTGACCCCGAACACGGCCAAAAACTGGCTCTCGATCCTACAAACCGCAGCTATCGCCTATCTGCTGGAGCCATATCACACCAATGTGACCCAACGCCTGGTCAAGACGCCCAAACTTTATTTTCTCGATACGGGCCTCGTTGCTTACCTGACCGAATGGGCCAGCCCAGAGACATTGGAGGCTGGAGCGATGTCTGGGGCTATTTTCGAGACCTGGATCATCGCCGAATTGCTGAAAAGTTATTGGCACACTGGCCGGCGACCGCCTTTCTATTACTATCGCGACAAGGACCAGCGCGAGATCGACCTGCTGCTGATGCAGGATGGCGTCGCCTATCCGCTGGAGATCAAGAAAACGGCGTCGCCCAGCCGCGACGACATCCGGCATTTTGTCGCGCTGGAACGGATCGGCCTGCCGCTTGGCTCTGGCGGCGTGATCTGCCTGGCGACGGAGCCATTGCCTTTGACAGCGACCGCACAATCCATCCCTGCCTGGATGATCTGACCTCCAGTGCCAGTGGCAACGCCCTCGGCTTTCCCTCCTCAAACCCAAGCCCGATCGCGCCCAGAGTTTGTAGGTTCGCCATACCTGACCGGTTTCAGCCGCTCTTTTCGTAGGGTTGGACGGTCCGAATCCCAGGCATGAAACCGTAATGCTTCTGGTTGAACGTGTGCAAAGGCGCGTCCAAAGCGATGGCGGTCTGCCCGATCGATACATCCAGCAATCCCGCGTTGTGGCTCAAGCGATAGGTGGCGAAGACGTCCAACGCCCTATCGCAGTCTGCTTGCGAAAGCCACACTACCCCATGTGGCGCAAGCTGGCGTTGCACTCTGTCCTGTTCCACTTTATTCCGGCACCCTTGGATTAATTCCATCACGACGTAGCCGGACACCAACAGTTCTTCGCCTTCCGGCAGCGCATCGAACCATGTCACTGCCGGGGGATATTTGCGCAGCAAGTCGATGAGCACATCGCTGTCGAGCAGAATCATAGCCGGATGTCTTCCCGTTCCTGCGCTTGTTCTCGTAGTTGGCGCGCATAGACAGAGCTATCACCGATGTCATCGCGGTCTTGCCACATGCCGATCAGCCCTGACTTGCGCAATTGCCCGACGGTCAAGCGCGCCCGCGGTTGGGGCATCGGGGGGTGGAGAAACACGATCACTTCGACAGCCTGTCCACGCTTGTAGGGTAGACCCGTGATCAGGATTTCGCCATCTTTCGTCATCACTTGTTGTACTTGTGTTGCTTCCATTTCGTTATGCCTCCTCGACCTGTTCTCCTGTCGGCAGCGTCCATTCTAATGTGTGCAGCAGGTTAACGTCAAACGGATTTTCAGCCCTACCACTGCACCAATGCTTGCACATCCTCCATATTGCCGGCAAGACGGGCAAGCAGAATAAAAGTCTGTTCGACCCGATTCAATGCACCGTGGGTAGCGTGCATTTGATAATACGATTCATCGTGATATAATCATACTATCAATCGTACGTTTCATCGCCGCTCTGATCGCCGAGGTTGCAAGTGACCACTTTGACTGCGAACGATCTCAAAACCAAAGGTGTCTCTGACATCGAACGCATCCTCCAGAATGCCCAGGAAGCCGTGATCAGTGTCAGGGGCAAACCCCGTTATGTGGTCATGGACATTGCCCACTACGAGTATCTGCGCGAGTGCGAGATCGCCGCAGCTTGGGCGCAGGCTCGCGACGATGTGACGGCGGGACGCTATCGACAGGAAAGCGCCGATGCGCATCTGGCGCGTATCAAAGCCGATCTGAGCGATGCCCTATAGCCTCGTTTTCACCGAGAGCTACGAAAGGATCGAGAAGCGCTTCCTGCAGCGCCACCCCGACCTGTTCGAGCGGTACCACCGGACCTTGGCCCTACTTGAGATCGATCCCTTTCACCCCTCCCTGCGATTGCACGTGCTGCAAGAGCGGTTGCTGGGCTTGCACGCCGTCTCCATCAATCTGCAATATCGCATCACGCTCGAACTGGAACTACGCCAGCAAGAAATCATCCTCGTGAGTGTGGGCAGTCATGGTGAGGTGTATTAGCGGCGTTCACGCCTTGTCACCTTGTCACCTTGTCATCCTCCCTCAGAACCCCCGCAACTCCGAACTCGACCGCGCCGCCAGCCCCGGCGCTGGCATGCGCTTGAGCACCACGTACTCCAGGCCATGCTCGGCACAGAACCGCCGCTTTTCGGGCTTGTCGCCATCTTCGTTCACGGCGTAGATGTGCGGGCGCACCAACTCGATCTCCGGTTCGGCGTCCATCCAACCGTGGCCAGATGAAATCAGCGCTTGTGTGACGAAGCGGATAGCCTGCACCATGTAGCGGCGCTCTGCGGCGGGGAACAGGGGATGGTCTTCGCCCTTCAGCAGCCGGACGTTGGCGTCATGCCCGGCCGCCACGTACAAATCGCCGAGCTGCGACACTTCCTCGAAGAAGCGGACGTGGCCGGAATGGAACCAATCGTAGCAGCCGGTGACCATGACGCGCTGGCGGTCGGCGGGCATGGCGGCGGGATCGAAGTCGTGGGCCGGGAAGCTGGCTAAATCGGCGGGGCCGAGGACGCGATACTCTAGCCCGTACGTCGCCGCCAGCGCGCGCTGGGCCGGCGCGTCGTCCTGCTCTTCCACCGCCCAGATATCAGCAGCGGGAAGGGCGCCGGCGTCGGTGAGGATCGAGACCTGATCGACATAGTGGATCGATCCCAAAAGATACTGCCGCTCCGCGACCGGGAACTTGCAGACGCCCGCGCTCGCCCGGACCATGTCATCCGGCCAGAGCAACACATGCACCGCGCCCAATTTCGCCGCTTCTTCGAGAAAGCGAATGTGTCGCGAACGCAGATCGTCGAAACCGCCGACGACGATGACGCGTTTCATGCTGCACCCTCCTCGCGCTCGACCCTCACCTTCACCTGGAACCCGCCCGGCACTGGCTCGTCGGCAACGACATAGAGATAGCCGCCGCCACAGCCGGAGTACATGGCCCCGGCATAGCGCGCTTGATAATAGCCGAGGAGTCCCATGAGATCGACGGTGATGGTGGGGTGGTGGACGGTGTGCGGGAGAATGGCTTCCCAGCAGCGCATACATTCGTTCATCGCGGCGCCCAAGCCGGCCAGATCGCGCTGCACGATGGCGGTGTAGCAATCTTTGCCAGATTGTCCCAGCCGCCGGATCCACTCTCGATCGAGGTTGTTCACTCCCAGCGGGTTATAACCCAGGGGTCGCTGCATGACCGGGATCATCCAAATGACCTGTTCCAACCAGCGGGCGACGGCGGAATCATGGCATGATTCGACATGCGCCGGGAAGTAGCCGCCTTCGAACGCAAAATCATAATCCAGCCGGTTGACGCCCGGATAGATCAGCCCGGCCATGTCCTGCGAGCCGGATGGCTCGGCCCGCCCCTGGTTTTCGGCGTGATACAACTCCCGCACGAGTTCTGCCGGGGCGCGAGTGGGCAAACGCGCGCCCCACATGCGTTCGGCCACGGCCCGGGTGCTGGTGCCCATGCCGCAGCGGTCCATGAAGCGCACGCCCGGCTCGATGGCGACGACGACCATCGAGCCGGGCGGCGCTGGGTTATGCTGCGAGACGAAGGGCTGGTCGATCCAGCCGCCGGCAAAGGCCATGCGGTAGGGGATGCCGCCGATGATATCGGTGAGGGAGCGGGGTGGGTTCGGCATGGCCGCGAAGGTCAAATGCGATCGGTGACGACTTGCTTCCCGGCCTTGCGATCGTAGTATTGGCTCTCGATCCAGGCGTAGGTCTTGGCCAGACCCTCGCGCAAAGGTATGCTCGGCTCCCAACCCAACACAGATTTGATAAAGGTATTGTCGCTGTTGCGGCCGGCCACGCCTCTGGGCGCGCTGAGATTGTATTTTCGTTGCAGACGCACGCCGGCGATTTCCTCGATCATACTGACAAGATCATCGACCGAGACCAATTCGGCAGAGCCGAGGTTGATTGGCGTAGCGATGAGATCGTCGCAGTGCATGATCATGTCGATGCCCTGTACGCAGTCGTCGACGTACATGAAGCTGCGCGTCTGCGTGCCGTCGCCCCAAATCTCTAGCTCTGTCTTGCCGGTGTCTTTGGCCTCGATCACCTTGCGACTGAGGGCGGCAGGGGCTTTCTCGCGACCGCCATACCAGGTGCCATAGGGGCCATATACGTTGTGAAAGCGAGCGATGGCGGTTTTCAGGCCGCGCTCGGCCCAATATTCCTGGCAGAACATCTCCGACATCAGTTTTTCCCAGCCGTAGCCGCGCTCAGCCATCGCCGGGTAGGCGTCCGATTCCTTGAGAGCGCGCACATTGGGGTCTTGCTGGAGAGTGGTGTTGTAGGCGCAAGCCGACGACGAGAAGAAGTAGCGCTGCGCTCCCGCCCGATACGCCGCTTCGATCAAGTGCGTGGTGACGAGGATGCTGCGAAGACACTCGATGCGGAAGCGCTCGATGAAGCCCATGCCACCCATATCAGCGGCCAGATTGTAGACTTCCACCGCGCCTTCGACGGCTTCGATGGCGTTTTCTTTTTCGCTGAGGTCGAGGCACAGGCTTTCGACGCCCGGCACGCGCTGATACCATTGCGGCAGCGGTTTCTTGTCGATGGCCCGGATGCGGGTGAAACCCTGGTTGTGAAAACGGCGCGTGAGCGCGCCAGCGATGAAGCCGCCAGCGCCGGCGATGACAATCAGATCATCTTTTTTCAGATCGGGCGAGGTGGCGGCAGTGAGGGGTGTGTTCATAGGTGACTCCAATGGAGGGGGTGAGAGAGTAATCGATGCCAAAAAAGCGCGGCGTACACTGACCAATCTGTCAAAACTCGATCTTGCACGCTTGGGAAGGGATGTCAAATTTGAACCCTGATTTATACTATGTTCATGAAGTCCTTCGCCATCGTCGCCCATCGCGGCGTCCCCACCGACGCCCCCGAAAACACCATCGCCTCGTTCCAACGCGCGGTGGAGCTAGGCGCCGACGCCATCGAACTCGATGTGCGCCTGACCGCCGATCACATCCCCGTCGTCTATCATTACTACTATCTCGATGTGACCACGACCGCATCTGGCCCCCTTTTCGATTTCACTCTCGCGCAGCTGCGTCAGGTCGAGGTGTGCTCCCACGCCCTTCCCGCCCTCGCCCGCGGTCGCATTTCCACCTTGCACGACGTCTTGGAACAGTTCGGGGGACGTATCGGGCTGGAAATCGAGATCAAAGGACCAGAGCCTGAGTCGGTGGGCAACGTCAGCGAAGTCTTGCGGCGTTTTCAGCCCTTGTGGGATAGCATCGAAGTCACATCCTATGAGCCAGCAATCCTCTTGGGCGTGCAAGAGTGCTGTCCTGGGATCATGACCGACTGGCTGGCTCCCCGCACCGAAAGCTGGATGCGACCGGACGCCGTCGCCTATCGCGCTTTGCACGGCGCGCGCCTGGCCCGCGCTCGCGCTGCGCATTTGCACATCACCGATCTGTCGGCGGAAATTGTCGCCGCCATCCGGCGCCAGGGCATCGAGGTTCACGCCTGGGGCGTCAATGATGGTCTGACCCTGGAACGTAGCGCGGCCTGGGGGATTCCACGCATCTGCACCGATGATCTGCGACAAGCTCTTGCTTTTCGCGCCGGCCAGATGTAGCCTGGCCGGCATCCTCCCCGCCTTTTCCCCTTCGGCTTCCCCTTTATTACAACGGTTGTCGCCCAGCAAAACCGCCATCCAGTTCGTGCCAATAGCGGATGCGGTCTTCGCCATAACGCCAGCAGAGATAGACGACGCGATTTTGGCGCTGCGTCGGGAAATCGACCAGGCCGGCGTCGATGTCTTTCAGATCGACGTCCAGGCTCTGGATGGTGAGGAGCGCCTCTTCCATCTGCTGGAAATGGGGCAGTAAAGCGCCTGCTTTGCGGCTGCCGCCATTGCCAACGGCGGCTTCGAGAACGGGCAAAAGATCAGCACGCGCCGCCAGGATGGCATTCCTGGCGGCGCGCAATTGGTCGAGAAGCGCCGTCAACTTCGGCAGGAGGGCATTCGCCTCGGCCACGGTGAAGATACGGCGGTCGGCCATTGCTGATGCGAATTAGTGGCAGGATTCCGGCATCGTCTCGCCGGTGTGGCTGCGGGAAGTGCGGAAGGAACTGCCGCACCCGCAGGAGCTGACGGCGTTGGGGTTTTCGATATTGAAGCCGCCGCCCATCAGGCTGTCCACCCAATCGATGCGGGCGCCATTGATGTAGAAGAGGCTGACAGGATCCACGTAGACCTTGAGGCCATGTTGCTCGTAGACCTCGTCATCGGCGCGGAGGTTGTTGTCAAAGGTCATGCCGTATTTCATGCCGCCGCAACCGCCGCCCTGGACGAAGACGCGCAGACCGTGCGTCTCGGCCACGCCTTTTTGGACGAGAATATCGTGGAGTTTGCTGGCAGCGGCCGGGGTGACGTTGACGCCGGTGGTGATTTCGATGTCGGGCATCGTCAGGGTGTCGAGAGCCATGGAAGGAACCTCTGGGAAAAAGTGAAAGATGAGAATGTCAGCATTGTAGATGACTTGGCTGGAATGTAAAGTAACAGGTGTTACTCTCAGCCGCCAATTTGGGACATGACGCGCGTTTGCGGTACGAGGCCATCAGGCAGACCGTGGCCCCAGGGTTTGCGCCAGACAGCGGCAGCGATGCGCTGCTTGAGGGTGTCGCCATCCAGCCCGGCGCGGAGAGGGGCCAACAGGTCGAGTTCGCCATCGCGCAACAGGCAGAGGCGCAGCTTGCCGTCGGCGGTCAGGCGGATGCGATTGCAGCCAGCGCAGAATGGCTCGGTGATGGAGCTGATGAAACCGAGTGTGCCGCGCGCGCCCGCCAGACGGTAGGGCCGCGCAGGATCGCGGCCATCGTAACCGGGGAGTTCTTGCAAGGGACCCAGCTCGGCCTCGATGCGCTGGCGGGTTTCGGTCGAGGAGACGACGGCGTTTTGGGCGAAGTCGGCCTCGCCAGCAAAAGGCATCAGTTCGATGTAGCGCACTTCCCAATCTCGCTCCAGGGTCAGCCGAGCCAGATTGGCCACCTCGTCGTCGTTGAACCCGCGCGTGACTACGGCGTTGATCTTGATCGGGCACAGACCAGCAGACTCAGCCGCTTCGAGGCCCGCCCAGACGGTGTCCAGGTTGCCCCAGCGGGTGATGCGCCGGAACTTGGCCGGATCAAGGGTGTCGATGGAGATGTTGACGCGGTTCAGGCCAGCGCGCACCAGTGGCTCTGCCAGTTGCGGCAAGAGCACACCGTTGGTGGTCATCGTCAGTTCGTGCAGACCATCCAGCCGGGCCAGGGAGCGCACGATCTCGACAAGGTTGGGCCGGATGGTGGGTTCGCCACCGGTCAGCCGGATTTTGTCCACGCCCAAATCGACCAGCACGCGCGCCAGGGTGAGGAGCTCGTTGTCAGTCATCAGCTCACGGCGCGGTTTGAAGGTCATGTTCTCTGGCATGCAGTAGACGCAGCGGAGATTGCACGCATCTGTCAACGAGATGCGCAGGTAGTGCATGCGCCGGCCAAACTGATCGTGCAAGGGCGTCTGCCGATCGCCGGGAAAGGCTGCGAAGTCAAACAGCGGCGCCTTGTCTGTTTCGCTGAGGGTTTCTTGGAGCACAATGCTAGGCATGGGCGCTGCTCGCCAGGGGAAGGTCGATCAGGGGTAGGACGGCCGGGGCGGGATGGCCGTTGCGCTGGCATAAGCGATACGAACATCGCCCATCGCCATCAGCGATATGGCGGATGCGTTGTGGTTCCAGGCCAGTCAGTTCGCCCACGAGCGCCAGATCCATGTGGCACAATTCGCGATGCTCGCTGGCCAGATCGCCATAAGGGCAGTTGCAGGTGTCGATGACGGCGACGCCGGCGTCGATCTCGTAGTCCGCCATATACCCCATCTCGTTGAGAATGCTGACGGCGGCCTGCAGACGTTGCTCGTCGGATAAGTCGCGCAGGGTTGCCAGCGCTTGTCTGGCTGTGTTGCGCGCAAAGTCACTCATCGTCGCCAGCACGGCTTCGTGGGATAGCGTCTGCTTGAGCGCGGTCAAGGCGCTATTGGCCAGGTGGTGATAGCGATGGGGGAAGTAGGCGTCTGCCTCTGCTGTCAGAACATAGATCTGTTGGGGGCGTCCCGCGCCAATGTGGCGCTGGACGCGCGGGGTCGTCACCAGGCCATCGCCAATCAACAGGTCGAGGTGATGGCGCACCGAGACAGGCGCCATTTCTAGCTGCTCTGCCAGATCGTTGACAGTGGCGTGGCCTTTGCGCTTCAGGATCTCGAGGATCGATCGACGGATAGGATGCACGCCGTCATTCTAGCATGTGGCTACAAGCCTGTCAATTATTATCAAATCTTTCATAAAAATTCCAGCCAGCCACCATGTAGCGGTGGATGGCCATCATCCACCCAAAAAGTTCGGGAAGACGCTGGTGATCACCAGGATCACGGTCAGGAGGATGAGCGTG
The DNA here is from genome assembly GCA_041918515.1 of Chloroflexota bacterium. Lineage (GTDB taxonomy): Bacteria > Chloroflexota > Anaerolineae > J102 > J102 > SSF26. The sequence continues at coordinate 70,681 of JAYRVO010000044.1, forward strand.
AGCACCATGCCCCAGGCAAAGAAGTTGCCCACGCGCCCATTGACGAAACGCCCCATCAGCCGACGGTCGTTGACCAAGCGCAGCATCACGATCAGAATAATCGGGAGCAGCACGCCGTTCAGGGTTTGGCTGGCCAGCATAGCCTGAATGAGCGATTTGATGGGCAAGAGAATGATGGCGGCGCCCACGACGATGAGGCCAGTATAGAAGGTGAAGAAAATGGGCGCTTCTCGCCACTTGCGATCGATGCCGGCCTCCCAACCGAAGGCTTCGCAGACAACATAGGAGGTGGAGAGGGGCAGAATAGCGGCTGAGAACACAGAGGCATTCAACAAGCCCAGTGCGAAGAGCGCCGTAGCGTAGGATCCGGCCAGGGGGCGGAGGGCATGAGCAGCATCTTTAGCAGTTTCGATGGTGATGCCATTGGCGTGCAAAGTAGCGGCACAGGCGATCGTGATGAAGGCAGCGACAACCACAGCGAACAAAGAGCCGATGATGACATCGATGCGTTCGTAGGCATAATCGGTAATTTTCAGGCCCTTATCGACGATGGATGATTGTTGGTAGAACTGCATCCAGGGGGCGATGGTCGTGCCGATAATGGTGACAAAGATGGTGACATAGCCAGCGTCGAACTGAAAGCTCGGCGTCGCAAAGGCCCGCCCCACCTCGCTCCAGGCTGGTTTTGCCAGAAAGCCGGAAGCGAGGTAGCAAAGATAAATGGCGCTGGCGACCAAGAAGATGCGCTCGACCCATTTATAGTTGGCTTTGACAATCAATAACCAGACGACGACGGCGGCGACCGGCACGGCGATGTATTTACTAACGCCAAAGATTTCCATACTGGCCGCCACCCCCGCGAACTCGCTGACCGTATTGGCCAGATTGGCGAAGACCAGGATGGCCAGGATGATGGCGGTCACGCGCACACCCAGGCTCTCGCGGATCAGATCAGCCAGACCCTTGCCGGTGACGACGCCCAGTCGCGCGCTCATTTCCTGAACGATGATCAGCGCCAGCGCCACCAACGGCATCATCCATAACAGCGTATATCCATAGTGTGCGCCGGCCACCGAATAGGTGGTGATGCCGCCGGCGTCGTTGTCCACGTTGGCGGTGATGATGCCGGGGCCCACCACTGCAAGCAGGGCTAACAAGCGCACGCGCAAGGGCCGGAAACGTTGCCAGAGTGTCATCGCGTCCTCCCTTTAGCGATACATCTTCGGTAGTCGTTTTTTCCAAGCCGTTGGGATGATTTTATCGAGAGCGTCGTCAGAGGTGACGATGCCCAGGATGCGGTTCTCCTCGTCCACCACCGGGATGGCCAGCAAGTTGTATTTGGCGATAGCTTGAGCCACCTCATTCTGGCTGGTCAAGGGGCTGACGCTGACCACCCGGCTGTGCATGAAATCAGAGACGGGGGTCTGGGGTTGGGCCAATACCAGGTTTTGCAGCGAGAAAATGCCCAAGAGACGGTCGGCTTCGTCGGTCACGTAGATGTAGAAGATGGTCTCGGCTTCATCGCCAGTCGCGCGCAGGACGGCAATGGCTTGCTCTGCGGTCAAGCCGGGGCGCACGGTGATGAAGGCGGTGGTCATGATGCCGCCCGCCGCATCGACGGGATAGGTCAGCAACATGCGTACATCCGCCGCATCGTCCTTCTCCATCAGGTTGAGCAACTCTTCGCTGCGCTCCTCCGGCAGTTCGGCCAACAAGTCAGCAGCCTCGTCCGGCTCCATTTCCTCCAAGACGTCGGCCACTCTCTGATCCGACATGGCCTCGACCAGGCTAGCCTGAAAGTCTGGCTCCACCTCTTCCAGGGTGTCGGCCAGCGTCTCGACGTCCAAGGAGTCCAGGAGTTGATTACTATCGGCGCGGCTGAGGTCGCTGATGATTTCAGCCAAATCGGCAGGGTGCAAGTCGGCGATCTTGCTGCTCGGAATCTTCAGGCGCATCGGCTGATTGCCCGGCAGCAGTTCCACCGCCTCCCAGGGCACCATGCCCGGCGCCAACTTACGCCCGAAACGGCCGGCTACTCGCTCGGCCGGTCGCGCCAACCCCATGCGCCGCATCAGGCCCAGGCCGCCGATGTCCACGTTGGCGACATAGATGTTGCCATTGATGCGCGCTAGCTCCAGGTCGTTCACGCGCACGACGCGTACACCGTCGGTGTCGATGATTTGTTTGTCCAGGATATCGCGCACCAGGTGCATATCCTGTTCATCTGATGGATAGGACGTGACATCCCGCACGCGCTTGCTCAAGGAAATGACCGGCGCGAAGGGCGTTGCCACATCGGCCAGCGGCACGATCAACATCCCATTCGCACGTTTGATCACTATCGCGACAACTTGGGGATGGGCCAACTGACTGCGCAATGTTGCCAGAATATCTTCCAGGCGTCCAATACGTTCGCCGCTGCTATCAGCGACGACTTTGCCGACCAATTCACTTACGAAGGGCATCGTTCACCTCGAGAAGCGCAGAGGATGAGGTAAATCTATCAGGCGCTGCGGTTTTTATCCACCGTCTTCATCGCTGAAAAGGCGATTCTTACCGCTATTACTGTGTAAACTAAATAGCAATTTTACTTTATTCTGAAGCTCTGCGCAACTTTGATCAGAGCGCCCAGATACGATATTCGAGGCTGGCTTCCAGTCGCCCCACCCGCCAGCCAAAGCTCCGCAACCACCGCACACGCCCCCCTTTGCTGCGCAAAAGCGGCAATTGTTTGACTAGGCGCCACCAGCCTGCCAATCCCGCCCGTCGTGCGAGCTTGGGCATGCCGAGCGGCCGATATTTGCGATAGAGCAAGACATTGCCGCGTCCCCAGGCGCGCGCCTGGCCAAAGGCGCTCTCGGCGCTGGTGCGGTAGCGGACGTGGATCACGGCATCCGGCGCGAAATGGAGTTCGGTTCCCGCCAATTGTAGTCGCCAGCACAGGTCGGTATCTTCGAGATAAACGGATTCGTCGAAGCCTCCGACCATGTCGAACAACGAGCGTTTGACGCCCAGGCTGCTGCCCCCGGCGTGGGGTAAGAAGGGCGGATACTGGTAGGGTTGCAAGCCGTCGCGCTGATTGTTGCTGTGGCTGGCCCGCACCCAGGGTTCATTGAGGCGTTCGCTGTCGAAACGTGCAGCTACGAAGTCGTATTGCGTCAACGCCGCCGCCATCGCAGACAAATAGCCGTCGCCAACGACGTCATCGGCGTCGCAGAAAAGGATGGCGTCGCCGGTGGCGGCTGCCGCGCCCGTGTTATAGGCAAAGGTGGCCCCGCGCCGCGCCGAGGCGTCCACGATGCGCAACTGGGGCAGCCGCGCGCGAAAGCTAGAGACCACCGCCAGGGTGTTGTCCGTCGATCCGTTGTTGGCGACGATGACCTCCCACTCGCCCGGCCAGGTTTGGCGAGCGAGTGCGTCGAGTTGTTCGCCAATGGTGTCGGCGGCATTGTAGCAAGGGATGACGATGCTCAGCTTCATGGCTAGATTGTCGCCAGGAATGAGGGGGAAAGTCAAGCTGGTAGGGGCGACGCATAGCGACCTTATTGATCGCCAGGTTGATTTGTGATGAAGGTCGTAAAACGTGAAGCGTGAAACTTGAGAAAACGACGACAATTTTCACGCCTGCAAAGCTTTTGGGACGCGGATGAACGCGGATGAACGCGGATTGACGCTACAAAATCAAAGAAATATCCGTGTTCATCCGCGAAAATCCGCGTCCAATCAGGACGTTGTGAAGAGTTGTCGCAGCCAGTCCAGCAGTTGTTGCCAGATATTGGGCGAGGGGGTGAGGGCGCCGGCAGCCGGGGTGGGCGTCGGGCCAACGCTCGGTGTCGGGCTAACGCTCGGTGTCGGGCTAACGCTCGGCGTCGGCGCGGCTGTTGAGGTTGGCGCGACGCTCGGCGTCGGGAAGGGCGCCGCGCCTTTGGTGGTGATGCGATAGGCTTTGCCCTCGTGCACCAGCACCAATTCGGGTGAGACGGTCAGCCAGGGGGCGATTTCAAGGTCGGCAGCCAGGGCGAAGTAGGCGTCCGAGCTGAAGACGACGGTCTGCAAAGACATGGATTCTGCAAAGGCGTTGTCCACCCACAATTCATACACGTTGCCATCTTCGCCGGTGATGCGATTCTGCAGCGTGAACGTCTTGCCAGCTACGAAGCGCACGCCCCGCTGATCCGCCGCCCGCTCGGCGCGGTACAAGTCTTCACGAACTTCACTGCTGGCGACGGCGGCTTCGCCGCTGGCCGGGGCGGCGGCCAATGCCTCGACTTCCACCGTCGCTCGCAGCGACTTGGGCATGGCGGCGGGCGCATCCATGGGCAGGGGCGTTGGCATGGGCAGGGCGCGACCTTGATCTACCATGTGCGGCTCCAGCACCAGGTAGCTTGTAAAGGGAGTGACAACGCCATAGGTCAGGCTGAGGTGGGTGATGGCGTCGATTAGCTCCTGGTTGGAACCCTGGCGGCGGATTTGCGTCAGCAGGGCGCCGATCTTGCGCGTGGCCCACAACCGGGCAACGGAGGAGTCTCCTCCGCTCGCGACCAGCGTCTGGCCCGGATACTCGAACGTCTGCTCCTTCCCGTTGACTTTGCCGCTCAGGCGGATGGTGATGTCTCCGCCCTTGCGATAACGCCCGGCCACCAGCAATTGCTCGCCTGCGAAGAGGTCGGGCAGGGGGAAGGGGTAGGTCTCGTCGACTATCAGCCCGCCCCAATCGATGTCGATATTTGTGAGCACGGGTGTACTGATGCGCTGGTAGAAATCACCGATGACTTCGTCGATGCGCTGGTCGGGCTTGACATAGCTGCTGCGCCCGCCCAGTTCGCTGCTCAGGTTGTCGAGTAGGTCGGTGTCCACATCGTAGCCCACGCCGAAGGCGAACAAGCGCACATTCCGGCCAGGTGGCAGGTTATCTAGAGCGTTCTTGATGATGCGGTCGGGCATCACTTCACCTTGGGTGGGCAGTCCGTCGGTGACAAAGAGGACGTAGGCTGGTCGAGAGTCATCGTCTGGGTGCAGGGGCGTCAGTTGGCCTATGGCCTCGAGCAAGGCGCGGTTGATGTCGGTGGAGCCGTTGGCATTGAGGCGGTCGATCCAAGCGTGAGCGGCGGCGATGTTGTCGGCGGCGGCGTCCTGCATGCCCCCTTCCCACAACTGCGAGCCGGTGCTGAAGGCGATGAGGTTGAAGCGGTCGCCCGGATTGAGATGATCGACCAGGAAGTGCGCGGCTTGTTTGGCTTGGTCGAGTTTCGAGCCTTCCATCGAGCCGGAGACATCGAGTACAAGGATAATATCGCGGCGCACGATCGTATCCTCCGCGGCCTCCAGGCTGGGCGCGGCCATGAGCAGGAAAAAGCCATCCTCGCCGCTGGGTTGATAGCTGATCAGATTGAGGCCGATGGCGGTTTTCGATGTGCCGAAATACAGATCGAAGTCGCGTTCGGGCAGGGTGTTCGCTGCCTCGAAGCCGATCAGGGCGCTGTCTTCGTCTGTGCGCTGGATGCTGACGTTGTGACTGGAGCTGTAGATAGTGCGCAATCCGGGTTGATTGTGGAGTTCCACGCGCAAGGCCAGTTGCTTGATCGGCGCCGAAGAATACTGCCGCGTTTGCAAGGGGAAGCGGAAATGGAACAAACCCGATGCGAGGGGCACGGGCTGGGTATAGGTCAGATCCAATTTGCGGGTGGCGTGAGCAGGGATGGGGAAGACGCTGGTCTGGAACAGGTCGAGGCCGAGATACTCGAGTAGGGCCGGGTCTTTGCGGCGGCGGACGATGTCTTCGTAGATGGCGCGCGCCTGATCTTTGGGCATGACTTTGCCTTCCAGCACCTGGCCATCCACTGTCATCTGAAAGTCGCCGACGGCGGCGCCGGCCGGAAGTGGGAAGATGTATGTGCCTTCCTGTTCCCAGTCGGTTTCATTGCGGAAGACTTGAGTGAGGCGGACGGTGGCGATGGGGCCATCGATGACGGCATCCACACTGAACAGGTCGATACTGATGGAGCCGCCGAGGATGGGATGGCGGCCAGGCGGCGGCGGTTCGACGATGATGCCTTGGGCGAAAGCCGATGTCGCTGTCAACAGCATCGACGTCAGCAGCAGGAGGGTCAAAAGAAAGGACAGATTTCGTTTGGTTGACATGGTTGCTCTCCTTTGTGGACCAAAGACCTTTTCAGGTTTCCGAAACTTCGAAAGGTCTGGGCTATCTGAACCATAGACGCAGGACATGCACCGGCTGTTCCCGCTTCAAGTCCCTCCCACCTATCAGGTCTTGTAAGGCCCCGATGGCTTGGCACAAGCACCGCACAATATGATCTAGCGCATGGCAGCGCTTTCTCCGATCTGCTAAAATAAAGAGGTTATCAAAGGTGCTATTCGCTCCGCCGCATCGATGTTGCTGCTGGCGTGGGTCGCCCGGATATAGAGCGTAGACGCCGGAACAATGTTGGTGCCTGACAAATCCATAGTCATTTCCAATGTACTTCAAAGGAGAAGGACATATGCTTGACAGCGTTGTCATAACCAAATCGCCGATCACCAGATTCCAGGCGCCGGTCGAAGACGGCGATTCCGCCTTCACCATCGCCCAGAAGCAATTCGATCTGGCGGCCAAGTACCTCACGCAATATCCAGATGGGGCTTTGGCGATGTTGCGGGTCCCTGAGCGCGAGTTCACCGTCAACTTCCCGGTGCGCATGGATAACGGCGAGATCAAAATTTTTACCGGCCATCGCGTGCAGCACAACACCGCGCGGGGTCCGGCCAAAGGAGGCATTCGTTTTCATCCTGCCGTGACGCTGGACGAGGTGAAGGCGTTGGCGATGTGGATGGCATGGAAAACGGCGGTCGTGGGCATCCCTTACGGTGGGGCCAAGGGTGGCGTGGTTTGCGATCCCAAACAGATGAGCATCCAGGAAATCGAGCGCATGACGCGACGTTACACGGCCGAGATCAGCATCATCATCGGCCCCCAAGTCGACATTCCGGCGCCGGATGTGAACACCAATGCCCAGACCATGGCCTGGCTGATGGACACCTACAGCATGGGCGCTGGTCACACTGTCCCGGCCGTTGTCACTGGCAAACCGATTGAGCTGGGCGGATCGCTGGGGCGGAACGAAGCCACCGCGCGCGGTTGCCAGTTTACCATCCGGCGCGCAGCCAATAAGTTGGGCCTCGATTTGAGCAAGGCTACTGCCGTCGTGCAAGGTTACGGCAATGCTGGCTATATTGCCGCCCGGCTTTTGCACGAGGATGGCGCCACGATCATCGCCGTAAGCGACTCGAAGGGCGGCATCTACAACCCGAAGGGCTTCGACCCGATGGACGTGCTGCGCTGGAAACAAGAGACCGGCTCGGTGGTGGGTTATGACGCTGCCGACATCGTCACCAACGCCGAGCTGCTGGAAATCCCTTGCGATGTCCTCGTACCGGCCGCGCTCGAAAAACAACTCACCAGGCACAATGCCGACAAAGTGAAGACTAAGATCATCGGCGAGGCTGCCAATGGCCCCACCGAACCCGAAGCGGACGATATCTTCTTCGATAAGGGCATCTTTGTCATCCCTGATATTTTGGCCAATGCCGGCGGCGTCACCGTGTCTTATTTCGAATGGGTGCAGGACCTCCAGTATTTCTTCTGGAGCGAAGATGAAATCAACGGCAAGCTTGAGCAGGTGATGAATCGCTCTTTCGACGAAGTCATGGCCATCGGCGAGAAATACAAGGTGCACAACCGCATTGCCGCCTATCTCCTCGCTATCGACCGCGTGGCTAGAGCCACCATGCTGCGCGGCATCTATCCTTGACACAACCTCTCGGGGCGTCCTCCCACGGGCGACCGGCGCTTACGCGCCGGTCGCTGCGTTTTTTGCAATCAAAACCCCTATCCCGATCAGTTGGTGTTCGATCAGTCTATTTCGGGCGTCGCTGCATGGCAACGCGCGCAGGTTGCCTCCACCACGCCGAAGGCATGGCCCGTGACGGCGTGGCCGCTGACGGCGCCGCTCACATCCTTTTGTGGCTGCGACAGGTGGCAATCGATGCAGCGGAGTTCTCTGGCCAGATGCTGGCGGTGCATGTCGTCCTGCGTGCGTTCTTTGTGGCAACGGGCGCAGAGTTCGTTGGTGATGGCTACCGCGCGCGGCGCCTGGGTGTGCACTTCGTGACAATCCCCGCAACTGACGCCTACCTGGCCGTGGCGACTCGTTTTCCATTCTTGCAGTGTGCTGGTATGACAAGCCCCGCACAAGGTTTCGGAGTCGGCGATCACCATCGTGGCCTCAGGATGCCCAGGTCGGTAGGGGCCATGACAGGCCTCACAGCTCACGCCTGCCAGGACGAATTGGCCGGTGCGAGTGTCATAGCCGGTGGCGTGGCAGGCGAAGCACTCGCCTGGTTTTTCGGCTTGTTGCAGATACTGCTGGAAGATGGGATCGAACGAGGCCTGCGCGTGCGTCGTCCCTGTCCAGGCATGAAACTCCTCAGGATGACACTCGCGACAGCGGTCGGGGCTTTGGTAAGCGCCGAAGATCGAGAAGCTGCTGGGCGCTGAGGCCGCAGGCGCGCCCCGTCCTGGCGCTGGGCCGAGGAAGGTGAGACCGAGCGTCGCCGTCAGGATGATGGCGGCGATGGCCACCGTCAGCCAGGGATTATAGCGTCGGAGTTGCTCGGACGTAAGAACGGACACGTCAATCCTCACCTTATTTCCTTCAACATCGGCACCAGCTTGTACTTGCGCCCATGCCGATCGAGTAAACCCGACAGATACGCCGACCACTCCTCCTGGCGACCATGCTGGAGATAGATGTCGCGGGCGATGCGCAGCCACGATACAGCGTGATCATAGGCATTCGCCTTGCCCGCGTCCATGATCATCTCGGCCTGCCGCTTGCACTTGCTGATGCCCCAATTCGGGTACTTGGCCCGCGTCGCCTTGATCACTTGCTCCAAGCCGCTGCTGTAGGGTTCCTGGTCGATGACGGCCATCGCTTCCACCAACATGCCCTCGTATAGATAGATCTCGGTCTTTTGGTAATGGTGGGAAGCCGCCATCGCCGCCAGCAGCCTGGCCTTGATCGCCGGCCACTCCGCCCCGGCCAGGCCCTCGGCCAGCTTGTAATCGGCCAAATGATAGCCGCTGAGGAAGGCCGTTTGCGCCGCCCGCAGCGCCAGCGCCGAATCGCCCTGTTGTTGCGCCAATGCCGCCGTCCAACGCCCCAAGCCTTGTTTGTTCCCCTGGCTCTGCACATCCAACCCGTGGCCGGCCACCACCAATGCCGCCGCCGCTTGCCCTTGCTCCGTCAGGATCTGCGCCAGGGCAAGGATTTCATCAGGGCTTGCGAGATACTGCCGGGCTTCGGTCACCGCCTTATCCACCTGGCCGCTCCGGGCCAGCATATTGACGTACAGATCGATCTGCCCTTCAGCCTCGGCCAGATGGATATACTCCTGCAAGCGACCCTGGCGCGCCAGAATGCGCAACCGCGCCAGCGTCAGCTCATCGGCAAATTCGGGCGCTTCGTCTTCCCAAGCGCCGCGTTCGCTGATGTGGCCCTGCATGGCAGCGACCAACGGCGGATAGTCCCACCACTGTTCCAGCGCGGTCTCGGCAGTCTCTAGATCGAAAAACTCCTGACTCCAATCCTCCACCCGCGCCAGCCACTGCGCCCGTTGTTCCGGCGACAAATCCTGGCTCAGCAGCGCCTCGGCCAACAGCACCCCCAGTTCTGTCTGCGCCTCTGAGAGCGCGTCTTCATTGGCCTCGTAGATCCATTGCTCCAGATCCTGGACGCCGTGGCCCCATTCTTCGATCATAACCCCAATTACATTGCTCGCCCTGGCGGCGTCACCCGCTTCCAACAGGCGATTGGCCAGTTCCTGATGCGGCCCCAACACCTCGTCCGGGTAAATGCTCCCCTCTTCGTCGCTATCCCAATAGCGCTCGCCATATCCACCGCCCGATGTCGCGGCCCGGCGCAAATCTTTGTGGATTTCACGGCGGATGGCGGCGAGATCGACGGGGATGGCGCTGGCAATCGGCGTCGTCGCGGCAGACCCAGCGGCCGGCTCCATGTTCAGCCACTTGACTTCCTTCTCGATGGTCTCGATCAGATGCGGCTGGCCCTCGGCCAAAATGCGGATCAGACGCCGCAATTGCGCCTCACTCAGGTCCGCCAACAGCGCCTCGATGTCAGGTTTGACAGCCACACTGTCCTCGTCGCTCAGCGCCGCCAATAAGACGGCGACGATGTGTTTGCAGTAGCCGCCCCAATCGTAGGGACACGAGCAGGTGGCCGCCAAGATGCTGCCATCCTCGCTCAGGGTCACGACGACTTCGTAGGGTTCATACTGGCTGCCCTCGACCTGCGCCATCAACAGGTTGCCGCGGCGGACGAGATCGGAGACGGCGCCGTTGTCCTGATACTCATAGCCGCGGCTGTAAGATTGGCTATTGGCCCCAGCACGGATGTCGGCTTCGGTGAATGAGATCATTTTGTGTCTTGGTTCGCTGAGAAGTGTGAGGAGCCTGCCTTCACCCATCGTAGCCATTCAGCCTAAATACCCACAAATGTGGGCATAGAATGAAGGGCGCCTACTGTTCCGCCATCAATGCCATAATTCTATCGGCCACAGCCAGATAGGGCGGCTGATCGCCGTAGTTGTGCCGAATCTGCTCGACCACGCGACGCAGCACGTTGCCATTGACCTGCGCCAATGCCCGCGTCCGCTCTTCCCACCGCGCGCGCAGTTCGTCATTCTCGTGGGTGACAACCAACACCGCCACTTGCGCTGGCGACGCCGAACTCAGGTTCCACTCGCTCATGTTGATGCCCACCTCGCGCCCGGCATTGGCCCAATAGTAAGAGAGCATGGGGTTCATCAGCCCTCGCATCCGACCCCACAGCGGGTCGTCTTCTTGCACCAGCGCGAAAAAGGCCAGGTAGTAGGGTCGAGAACCAGCGTAATTGCGCTCGACCTGCGAAAGCTCGCCCGCCCGCACCGAGGCATACGAAGCCATATACCAGCGCAGGTCCTCCAACGTAGCGCCCGGCTCGTTGTCCTCCACGGCGTCCCATTGCAAACGGCAGGCCAAAAGATAGCTGCGCGCCGAGGCCGAAAAATCTTGCGACCGCTGGATCATCGCCCGTTTGGCCAACATTTGGGCGGTCTCTGCCCCGCGCGGCAAGTTATCCGGCAATTGCACCTGCTCGATGTCGCGCGTCAGGCGTTGTAGGGAGAAATCATCACGGAAGGGGATGCCTGTGCGCCCGGCCAAGCGCGGCCGCCCCCCCTCGCGGGTGACCAGATGGCGGCTTTCCAGGTCGTCCAGGAGCTTGTGAATGTAATCGATCTGATCGCGGTCGTTGACCAACACAGCCGCCAACTCGGCGGGATCGATCTCCAGCCCGGCATGGACGACAGCGTAGACGAAGCCCGCCTCGGCTCGCTGCACGAAATCGGCCTCGCTCTCGATGCCGTCGGCCAACGACACCGGCACGCGCACGGACGCCATCTGATCGCCGTAGGCGAAGGCGCGCTGACGAAAACCCATCTGCCAGATGTGGCGAAGCGTAGTTTTGCTGCGACTCAGCCCCTGCGCTTCGTAACGCTCGCGTAGCTCTTCGAGCAAGGTGTCGGTCGTATACACGCCCGGTTTTTCGTGAATCTCGCGATAGATATCGCGCAGCACATCGCGACGAGTCGAGAAATCAGCCGAAGTCATCTTCAGACGAGTGAAGATGTGGCGATATTGCTGCTCCAGTGGCTGCTCGCCACTGGGGAGATCTTCATCGAGACGAGTGATGACAGTGTGGCGATCCATCCCCAGATCGCTCTGGGCAGCAAAGCCTTTGGGAGCGACGTAGAACTGAAGGTCTTTGACATAAAGATCAAGGAACTCGGCATTTGCTTCCAACCAGGACTTGAATTGTGAAAAACCAAAGTTGGCCTCATTGAAGGTGGAGTCCATCGACAACATGGTTTGCTTGAGCTTGGAAGCCAGCACGGGCACTTCGCCGCGTTGGCCGTGGGCTTGCAGCGCCTTGTTGAGTAGGGTGCGGGCGGCCTCCTGGTCGGTGTTGCTCTGTTCGCTGGCCGGCGTCTCGCCCAATAAAGTCTCCAAGTAGATGAATTCGTCGCACGATTTGACCAACAGGCGGTGGGTGATGTTGCGCGGGCCTATCCCCAGCGTATATTTCCCGTACTCGCGCAGCTTGCTAATAAGAGCACCGAAGTCGCTATCGCCGGAGATGATGACGAAAGTGTGGATGTGGGGCCGGTTCATGGCCACCTCCAGCGCATCCACAGCCATGCGGATGTCGGCCCGGTTCTTGCCTGCGCGCACGCTGTACATCTGGATGAGATCAATAGCGTTCTCCATCAGCTCGTCCCGATAGTGCGGAAAACGTCCCCAGTCGGCGTAGGCCCGCTTGGTTATCACCGGCCCCCGGCTTTGTAGATATTCCATCACGGGCGTGATCTCGAAATCGAGGAACACGTCCTCCGCCCAGCGCGCCACATTTTCGAAATCGATAAAGACAGCCAATTGTTCTGCCATTGTTTTCTTCCTTTGTGAAAAGGATGAAGCCTTCTCCAAAGCCATATGGCTGGTCATATGGCCAACCATGAGGCTGCGCGGAGAAGGTGTTTGGGGAGCGAACCGCCATAAAGCAGCTCAGTCCAGACTGTAGGTGAAAGTGGGGTGGGTGTCAAATCGGGTGTTGGGCGTCAACGGCGCCAGGGTAGGGGTGAGGCGCGACGACAAGGTTTGGGAGTCGGGCGCAATCGATGGTAGAGTAATTGCCGAAAACGGCGGCCCAAGCCTGATGGCAGAGGCCGCGTTTTCCTTTTTCATTTCCGACCGCTGGACTCACGCCGACCATGCTCACAGTATTTCGCTCCCTTTTCTCGCAAAACACCTGGTGGAGTTATCTCCTCCTCAGCGCTTTTCTCCTTCTCATCGCCTGGGTCTTTCACCGACTCTCGTGGTGGCTGGGCGGACGCATCGTCCGCTTTGGCCATGTGGCAGGCAATGGCAAGAAGCCGCGCCTCGAACGCCAGCAAACCGTACAGAGCCTCATCGCCAATACGATCAGCTTCATCGCTCTGGCGGCAGTGATCCTCATTGCTCTCAGCCGGATGGTGGGCGCGGCGAATGTGGTGTGGATGGTTGGTCTCTTCGGCGCCGCCTTTGGCATCGGCGCCAGTCAGCACATTCGCGATTTGTCGACCGGCCTTAGTTTCATGTTCGAGGATAGCATTGCCGTCGGCGAGAAAGTCGAGGTGATGGGCGTCGCCGGCGTGGTCGAGGCCGTGCGCCTGCGTACGACCCGGCTGCGTTCTCCCACCGGCGAGCTGTATTCTGTGCCCAATGGCGACATCCGTCTGATCCGCAACTTCAGCCGGGGGCGCTTTTCGATGATCGAGATCACGCTCAAGCTGGCGGCGAGCGACCTGAGCCGGGCATTGCCTTTACTGGAAGAGATGGGCAAAGAGGCCGCCAATGCCGAGCCTGACTTGCTGGAACCCTGGCAGATCATCACCGAGACGGGTGTGTTAAGTCAACAGACCGATCTGAAATTATTGGCCAAGGCGCGTTGGGGGAAGGCCGCCGAAATGCGCCCCCGCTTGCTGGCGTTGATCCAGGAGCGACTGGCCGAGATGGAGGTCAGCCTGGCTGGCTAATGTCCCACTAAACTGCCCCTCCTCTCGTGTTCACCCTCACCGGCGTCATCGAACGCATCACCTTCCATAACGAGGAGAACGGCTACACCGTCGCCCGCTTGGCGCTGGAACGCGGGGGCGAGTTGGCGACCATCGTCGGCAATATGCTGGGGATCAACGTCGGCGAATCGGTGGAACTGCGCGGCGAGTGGACGAGCCACACGCAGTACGGGCGACAGTTCAAGGTCGAGGATTTCCGCACGGTCATGCCGGCCACAGTGGCCGGGATCGAGAAGTATCTGGGGTCAGGGCTGATCAAGGGCATCGGCCCGGTCACGGCCACCCGCATCGTGCGGCGCTTTGGCAGCGACACCCTGCGCGTCATCGACGAACAACCCGATCGGCTGAGCGAGGCGCTGGGGGTGGGCAAAAAACGGGTGGAACTGATTAAGTCCGCCTGGGCCGAGCAGCGCCAGATCAAAGAAGTTATGATCTTCCTCCAGGCGCACGGCGTCAGCACCACCCTGGCGGTGAAAATCTACAAACAGTATGGCGATAGCGCCATCGGCGTGCTCAAGACCGATCCCTATCGCTTGCAGCGCGACATCTTCGGCATCGGCTTCAAGACCGCCGACAAGATCGCTCAGGCCCTCGGCATCCCCCACGACAGCCCTGAGCGCGTGGCCGCGGGCGTGGCCTATGTGCTCGGCGAGCAGGCCGACGAGGGCCACGTCTACACGCCTCGCCCTGATCTGGTGGCCGCCTCTGCCGAGATCTTGGCGGTGCCGCCGGAACAGGCCGAGGCCGCTATCGACCGCCTGCGGGCCGAGGAACAGGTTTGGGTCGAATCAGTACAGTATCGGGTGGGCGACAACACCGTCAAACTGGGCGAGGTGCAAGCCGTCTATCTGACGCCGTTCTATTATGGCGAAATCGGTGTGGCCGGACGGCTGCGCAAGCTGAAGGAGGCGCGCGGCGCCTGGGGGACGACGCGGCTGCCCGCCTTCGTCGCCTTCGATTGGGAGGCTGGCTTCACCGCCCTGCAGCGGCATCTCGGCCTCGATTTGGCTCCCGCCCAACGTCAGGCCGTGCGCACCGCCCTCACCCAGTCGGTGACGGTGCTCACGGGCGGCCCCGGCACTGGCAAGACCACCACCTTGCGCGCCCTCATCCGTCTGCTCAAGGCCGCCGGCAATCGCTTCGCCCTGGCTGCGCCCACGGGCCGCGCGGCTAAGCGCATGGCCGAAGCCGCCGGCCACGAGGCCAAGACTATCCACCGCCTCCTGGAGGTGGGCCCCGGCGGGGATGGCGGCGCGCTCGCCTTCAAGCGCAACGCCGAGAACCCGCTTGATCTCGATATGCTGATCGTGGACGAGGCGTCGATGCTCGACCTGCTTCTCACCAACCACTTGCTGAAAGCTGTGCCGCCGGGCGCGCATCTGCTGCTGGTGGGCGATGTCGATCAGCTGCCTTCGGTGGGCGCGGGCAATGTTCTGCGCGATGTGATCGACTCCGGCGAAGTGGCGGTCGTGCGTTTAGAGACGATCTTCCGCCAGGCAGCCGGCAGCTACATCATCACGAACGCCCACCGCATCAATCAGGGTCAATTTCCCCTGTTCCCCGCTGATGCCACTGATTGCTTCCTCTTCCAGATCGAGGACGTGGAGCACTGCGCCGACATGGTCATCGACCTGGCGACGGCGCGCATCCCCAAACGGTTCGGCATCCCCTCCACCGACATCCAGGTGCTCAGCCCCATGCACCGCGGCCCGCTGGGCGTGGGCGCGCTGAACGAGCGACTCCAGCGCGAGCTGAACCCACCCGATCCGCGCAAACCCGAACGCAACCTGGCCGGGCGCACGTTCCGCCAGGGCGACCGGGTCATGCAGACGCGCAACAACTACGATCTGGAAGTCTTCAATGGCGATATGGGCTTGATCACGGGCATCGACATCGTCATGCACACCCTGACAGCAACCATCGATGGTCGCGCTGTCGTCTACGACTGGGCCAACCTGGATGAGCTGGTGCACGCTTGGGCGGTGTCAGTGCACAAAAGCCAGGGATCGGAATACCGGGCGGTAATCCTCCCCTTTCACACCACCCACTATGTCATGCTCCAGCGCAATCTCCTCTACACCGCCGTGACGCGGGCGAGGGAGTTGGTGGTCATCGTCGGCACGCGGCGGGCTATCGCCGTAGCCGTCAACAACGACAAGGTGGCTGAACGACATTCGGCGTTGGCAGAAAGATTGCGATGAGAAGACCGTGGGTGTCAGGCTGCGGTGAGAAGGCCGTGGGTGTCAGGCCAGTGAAGCTTCGCCTCAAACCAACGAGATGGCAAGTGGTAAGTTGTCTCACTGCCCGAAAGTACATCGTACTTACAACGTAAAATCTTGCTCAACCTGTTTTAGATCATAGACAGCCCGCGACCCACCTTTCATAATGGCGGCATCAGATTTCACTTGCCATGTATTGTGGAGGGCGTTCATGATCATTGTCATGGATCGCGGCCTCTGCGCTGCCGGCCTTTCCTACTGTGCTCGCTGCTCGGCCGCCTTTTTTCGCAAGCCGATGGGCGATGACCGTCCTTGCATCGTCAACATCATCGATGACGACGACGACGAGGTCTTGGCTTTCGTCGTGCTGACGGACGGGCGCACCCTGAGCTTCTATCTCACCGATGACACCGTCGAGGGCCTCGAACTGGAAGGGTGGGAGTTCCTGGCTGCGTTCGATCCCGCTCTCATTCGTCGCGGCGCGGCGGAACGCTGGCGCGAATTGGCAAAAATCACCCCCGGAATCAGAACCAAATGAGCTTTGACATCCTCCTACCCCCGTGTTATTCTTCCGCCGCCATGCAGATTCACATTGCCCCCCGCTCCAGGCGCTTCGCCTCGCAACCAGACTAACCGGCCTGGACCTTCGGACGCGGGCGCTCACAACTCACTTAGCCCCAGCCAAGCTCTCCACACCGGAGAGCTTTTTTGTTGGTTATTGGAGATTAGAGATTGGAGATTGGCCAATCTCCAATCTCTAATCTCCAATTTCCAATTTCCACCGCCTACTCCCCCATGAAACTATCTATCGGCATCATCGGCGCCACCGGTTACACCGGCTACGAGCTGCTACAGATTCTCCACCGCCACCCCCACGCCCGCATCGCCTGGGCCACCTCGGAATCGTCGGTGGGCAAGCGACTGAGCGACCTCTATCCCACGCCCGACGACACGCCCCTCATCCGGCAAGAGGAGGCGCCGCTGGCCGAAGCGGATGTCGTCTTCCTCTGCCTGCCGCACGTGGCCAGCATGGAAGCCGTGGCCCAGGTGCGGACGGCGGGAACGCGCGCCATCGATCTTTCGGCCGATTTCCGCCTGCCCGACCCGGCCATATACGAACGCTGGTACGGCCATCGTCACACCCGGCCCGAACTTCTGGCCGAGGCCGTGTACGGCTTGTGCGAGGTCAACCGGGCGCAGATTCGAGAGGCGCAGTTGGTTGGGAACCCCGGCTGTTATCCCACCACCGTCAATCTCGGCCTGTGGCCGCTGGCGAAGGCGGGCGTGCTTGGCCCGCGCCTCATCGCCGACTCGAAATCCGGGGTCAGCGGCGCCGGCCGGGCGCTCAAACTGACCTCGCACTTCGTCGAAGTCAACGAGAACTTCAGCCCCTACAGCATTGGCTACAGCCACCGCCACATCGCCGAAATGGAGCTGGTGTTGGGGCCGCACGTGCCGGGCCTGAGCATCACCTTCTCACCCCACCTGCTGCCGGTCAATCGCGGCATCCTCTCCACGATCTACGTCGACGTCGATCCCGACCTCTCTCCTGCCGCCGTGCATGATCTCTTCGCCGCCGCCTACGCCAACGAGCCGTTCATCTACCTCCTCCCGCCCGGCCAGGTGGCCACGCTCCGGCACACGGTGGGCAGCAACCGCGTCGCCATCGGCCTGACGCCCCTGCCCACGCCCGGCCAGTGGATCATCACTGCCAGCGAGGACAACCTGATCAAAGGCGCCAGCGGCCAGGCCGTGCAGAACATGAACCTGATGTTCGGGTTGGAGGAAGAGGAGGGGTTGGGGTAGCGTGTTTCATATTCCGTATTGCGTATTGCGTATTGCGTAAATTGAATACGCAATAATATCCAATATCCAATAACTAATTACTAATTACTACAAACACCATGAACGACAAAAAATCCATCCATGTCATCAAAATCGGCGGCAACCAGCTTGACGACCGGGAGTTTTTGGCCGGTTTCGTCGAGGCAGTGCGCGCGATCAAAACGAAGGGCATCCAGCCGGTCATCGTCCACGGCGGGGGACAGGAGATCGTGCGGCTGCACGACGAACTGGGCGTCCCCTTCGACACGGTGCAGGGCCTACGCGTGACCACCGAGCAGTCGCTGCGGCTGGTGAAAATGGCCCTGAACGGCATCGCCAACCTGCGCGTGGTGCGCTGGCTGGTCAACGGCGGCATCGAGGCCATCGGTCTGAGCGGGGTCGATATGGGGCTGGTGCGGGTTGAGAAGTACGAGTTGGAAGGCGTCGATCTGGGTCGGGTGGGCAAGGTGGTGAAAGTCCACGCCGAGAAACTGACGCCGCTGCTCGAAGCCGGCATCGTCCCCGTCATCTCGCCCATCAGCCTGGGGCTGGACGGCCTGAGCTACAACGTCAACGCCGACCATGTGGCCGAGGCTGTAGCCATTGCCCTGGAAGCGAACAGCCTGGTGTTCATCACCAATGTGCCGGGGGTGCTGGTAGCCGGCCGGCCCATGCGCGTCCTCGCCTCCGACCAAATCGAAGACTTGATCTTTGGCCATTTCATCACCGGCGGGATGATCCCAAAAGTGCGCTCGGCGGCAGAGGCGGTGGCGCACGGTCTACCGAACGCACTGATCACCGACCTGGCTGCCTACGCCCAGGGCGAGGGCACCTTTGTCGTCCAGCACCAATGATGGCTTTGCGACCATGAACTCCATTCTCGAACTCGACCAGCAGTATCTCGTCCCGGCCTATGCCCGCGCCCCCTTCGTGTTGGCGGGCGGCGAAGGCGTTTGGGTAGAGGATAGCGACGGCCAACGCTATCTCGACCTGGTGGCGGGGATCGCCGTCAACGCCCTCGGTTATGGCGACGCCGAGATCGTGGCTGCCCTGCAGGAAGCGGCGACCCGACCCCTACATTTCTCCAATCTCTATCTGAACGAACCGATGGCTCGGTTGGCCGCCCGACTGGTGGGCGTTACCTCGTTCGCCGACCGGGTGCATTTTCAGAACAGTGGTACAGAGAGCAACGAGGCGGCGATCAAGTTTGCGCGCAAGTGGGCGCGCGAGCATTTCGGCGAGGGCAAGACCGATGTGGTGGCTTTCAGCGGCGGTTTTCATGGCCGCACGATGGGCGCGCTAGCACTCACGCCCCGGCCCAAATATCAGGAACCCTTCCGCCCGCTCATGCCCGGCGCCCGTTTTGGCAACTTCAATGATCTCGACAGCGCTGCCCAGGTCATCGACGACAATGTGTGCGCCATCATCGTCGAGACGGTGCAGGGCGAAGGTGGCATCCACCCGGCCTCGAACGAGTTTCTGGTCGGGCTGCGCGAGCTAGCGCACCGGCACAACGCCCTACTCATCCTGGACGAGGTGCAATGCGGGGTGGGGCGCACGGGAACGTTCTGGGCCTATGAGCCGTATGGCATCCTGCCCGACATCCTTTGCGCGGCCAAACCCCTGGCGGCCGGGTTGCCCATCGGCGCCGTGCTGGTGACGGAGCGCGTGGCGCAGGCCATCCATGCCGGCGACCACGGCACGACCTTTGCCGGCGGCCCCTTCGTCAGCGCCGTGGCCGAGGTGGTGGTGCGCCGCGTCAGCGAGCCGGCCTTCCTCAAGCATGTGCAAGAAACCGGAGCCTACTTCAAAGAGCGGTTGGAGGAGATCAACAGCCCGCACATCACCCAGGTGCGCGGGCGCGGGCTGATGCTGGGGGTGCAGATCGACATGCCGGCCGCGCCCATCATCCAGGCGGGCTATCGCCACGGCCTGCTCCTGCTGAATGCCGGTCCCGACGTGCTCCGCCTCGTCCCGCCGCTGGTCATCACCCCCGCCGAGGTGGACATCGCTGTCGAGCGGTTGGCGGCGGTGTTGAGTGAAGTAGACAAGGAAACAAGGAAACAAGTAGACAAGGAAACAAGTAGGTAAGTGGCAGGTGGCAGGTGGCAGGTGGCTTCATTCGTGTCCTTCGTGACCGAATTTGTTGGCAGTGACCGGCTTCGCATTTCGCAATCCGCATTTCGCAATCCGCATTTCGCAATTCGCAATCCGCATTTCGCATTTCGCAATCCGCATTTCGCAATCCGCATTTCGCAATCCGCATTTCGCAATCCGCAATTCATGCTCATCCGCCCCGCCGTTGCCGATGATGTGCAGCCGATCTGCGATCTCGTGAACGGCTTCGCCGACCAGAATTTGATGCTGCACCGCACGCCGGCGCAGGTGCAGCACGCGCTGCGCGACTTTCTGGTGGCGGAGGAGGAGGGCCGCGTCATGGGCTGCGGCTACCTGGCCTATCTCAGCCCCGACCTGGTCGAGATCCGCTCGTTGGCCGTGAGCAGCAGCGCGCAGGGCGGCGGCCTGGGCGGGCAATTGGTCCGGCGATTGGTGGCGATGGCGCAGGCGCGCGGGGTCAAGCAGGTCTGCGCGCTGACGCTGGTCCCCGATTTTTTCGCTCGCCACGGTTTCGAGCGCGTCGATCGCTGGTCGATCAGCCCCAAAATCTGGGGCGAGTGCGTCTATTGTCCTAAATTTCACGCTTGCGATGAGATTGCGGTGTTGATGGTAGTAGACAAGGAAATGAGTAGATAAGTAGACAAGTAGACAAGTAGACAAGTAGACAAGGGCAGCAGCGATGCCGTGAATTCATTCACGAGGCGCGTTAGCGTTATACTTGTGGCTGTCTGATCAAATACAGTGGAGGTCGCCTATGCCATCACCCTTTCCGGGCATGGACCCCTATCTCGAAGGCCAACTTTGGCCCGATGTCCATCACGCCCTGGCGTCACAACTTCGGCGCCAGATCGTTTCCCACCTGCCAACTCGATATGTCGCCCGCATCGAGACCCAAGTGGTCATCGATAGGCTGCCGCGGTCCGAGACGGACGTCATCTACCCCGATGTCAGCGTCCTTCGTCGCGCAACCCCTGCGCCCGTGCTGCACGAAACCGCGGTGGAATACGAAGCCCGGCCGGCCCGCTTCACCCGCGCCCCCTCCCCCACCCTGTGGCTACCCGTTGCCACCCGCCAAGTGCGCCTGGCCAGCATCGAGATTCGGAATGCCAACAACGACCGCCTGGTCACGGTGATCGAAATCCTCTCACCGGCCAACAAACGCGAGCCTGGTCTGGAAAACTACCGTCGCAAACGCGACCATCTCATCGTCGACGGCGTGCACTTGCTGGAAATCGACCTCATCCGGCGGGGCGTTCGGATCGAGACCGATCCGCTGGTGGCTGGGATCGACTACATCATCTCATTGATCCGGGCGGGCGCGGCCATGATGGAAGTCTGGCCTGTAGGCTTGTGCGAAAGCCTGCCGGTCGTCCCCGTCCCCTTGCTCGACCCCGACCCCGACGTTCCCCTCGACCTGCCGTCTGCCCTGGCTGCGATCTACGACGAGGCAGCCTACGACCTCTCCATCGACTACACCCAGGAGCCTCCGCCCCCGCCCCTGCGCGCCGAAGACCAGGAATGGCTGCGAGCGCTGATCGCAGCCAAGCAGGAGATGGCGCCATGATCGCCCGGCTCGTCCTTGCCGATGGCGCCGTCTTCGAGGGCGAAGCGTTCGGGGCGGCAGCGACGACCGTGGCCGAGGTCGTCTTCAACACCAGCATGACCGGCTACCAGGAAGTCATCACCGACCCCTCGTACCGAGGCCAGATGGTGACGATGACGGCGCCGCACGTGGGCAACACCGGCGTCAACGCCGAGGATGTCGAATCGGCCCGGCCCTGGCTGAGCGGCTTCATCGTGCGCGAACTCAGCCCGGTCGTCAGCAACTGGCGCGCCAGCGAAGACCTCTCCGCCTATCTCGCCCGCTGCGGCATCCCCGGCATCAGCGAGATCGACACCCGCGCCCTCACCCGCCGCCTGCGCCAGACCGGCAGCCTGCATGGCGCCCTCTGCACCGACGGCAGCCGCAGCAGCGAAGAATTGCTGACCCTGGCGCGGGACTGGGAGGGCACAGAAGGCCGGGATTTGGTGCAGGAAGTGAGCTGCGCGACCCCACACCGATGGGAGGAGGAGAGCGACCCGGCGTGGATGAGACAGCCAGACCTGACAGGTTTTGCAAACCTGTCAGGTCTCCCTCACGTCGTCGCCTACGATTACGGCATCAAATACAACATCCTGCGCCGCCTCACCAGCCACGGCTGCTGGGTGACGGTCGTCCCCGCAGCCACACCCGCCGCCGATGTGCTGGCCCTGGCCCCGGACGGCGTCTTCCTCTCCAACGGCCCCGGCGACCCGGCCGGCCTGCCCTACGCCGCCGCCGCTGTGGCCGAGCTGTTGCGCCACGACCTGCCGGTGTTCGGCATTTGTCTGGGCCACCAGATTTTGGGGCTGGCCCTGGGCGGCGAGACCTACAAGCTCAAGTTCGGGCATCACGGCGGCAACCAGCCGGTGCGCGATTGCCAGACCGGCCGCGTGCAGATCACCAGCCAGAATCACAACTACGCTGTGCGGGCCGAATCGCTGCCGCCGGGCGCAGAGATCACCCACCTGAATTTGAACGATGGCACCGTCGAGGGCTTGCGGCTGCTGGATCGCCCCGTCTTCTCGGTGCAATACCACCCCGAAGCCTCGCCCGGCCCGCACGATGCGGACGAGTTGTTTTCGCAATTCGTGCAGGCGCTGCGGGAGCGGCGGGCTGTATTGGCGCGGTTGGAGGTGCTGGCGCAACGTCAGGAAGGCAGGGACGCCGATCTGGAGCCGTTGGAGGTTGAGGCGCTGGCGCAGAGATTCGGCCGCGACGTATTTGCCGAAATGGTGGCCGAAGGCCGGATTCGATACGGCGGCTAAAACCAGAGGATTTGGTGACGTTGGCGAGGGTGGGGACGATGCGGATCAAGACGCCGCGGGCGTTTCTGGAATGGCTCGAAGGCGGCGGTTAACGCCGCAAGAGCGGCAAGTAAATGGGTAGACGAGAGGGGGGAGTGGGCGTCGGGGTGAGGGTGAAGGAGGGAGTTGGTGTGGGCGTGGCGGTCTGCGGCGTGGGCGTGATCGTAGCGCTGGACGCGGACAAGGGGATTTCAAGAGAATTTCTCGATCACCCTCCCCAGCGCATCCAATCCCCGCTCCAAAATCTCCATCTCTGGCCCAAAGCTGACGCGGCAATAGTTGCCGTAGCGGGCGTGGGCGCGACGCTGGTCGGGATTGACATCGAAGAAGACGCCAGGGACGGTGATGACCTTTTCTTTCAGTCCTTCATCGAAAAATGCCAGGCCGTCGTCGAGCGGCGCCGGTAATCTTGCCAGGTTGGCCCAGACATAGAACGTGCCCGCTGGCTCGGCGTCCACCGTGATCCCCATTGCTCGTAACCGTTCGAGCGTGTAATCGCGCTTTTGGCGGAAGCAGCGCTGGATGGCCGTCGTCTCTTGCGCGACCTGCTCGATGTCCAGCAGATCGAGCACCTGGGCCTGGAAAGGATGGTTGGGGCCGCCATCCAGGAAGGAGCCGGCGCTGGCGATGGCATTGATCACTTCTTTTGGCCCCAGCGTCCAGCTGATCCGCCAGCCAGGATAGCGCCAGTTCTTGGTCAAACCGTCCACCAGGATGACCGGATCGCTGTCCACATCCTCAACATAAGTCGCCGCCGACACCATTTTCGGCGGATCGCCGCTGGGCGAGCCAGTGTAGATGTAGTGGGAATAGAATTCGTCCAGGATCAGCGAGCAGTGCAGATCGCGCGCCATCTGCACCCAGCGCCGCAGCCGGTCGTTCTCCACCAGCTGGCCGGTGGGATTGCAGGGATTGCTGGCAAGGATGGCTTGCAGACCCCGCCCCTGGATCTCCTTCTTCAGATAGGCCAACGGAACCTGGTAGCCTTCTTCGGGGTCGAGCAGGATGGGGATGGGGATGAAGGCTTTGAAAACGGCCAGTAGTTCTTCGTAGGCGGTGTAATCGGGCAGGAAATGGCCCATGTTGATATTGCCCAAAGCCGCCGCCAACCGCGTCAGCGCTGCCCGCCCGCCGCCAGCGATGCTGACGTTGTCGGCAGTATATTGCGACGTTTTGCCCTGACGGTAGAGGTGATTGTAGAGGTCGGCTACCTTTTGGCGCAGATTGCCTTCACCCGTGATGGGGCCGTATTCCTGATAACGCGGGTTGATGGTCAGGGTTTCGATGCGTGGGGGAGATCCCGGCAAGGGGCCGGTTTCGGGCATACCCTGGCCCAGATTGGCCCATTCGGGATGATCGGGCGTGTAGCCCTCCAGCCCGGCCCGGTGCATCACATAGATGACGCCGGTGCGCGGGACGCGACGAAAGCCTGGGATTTTGCTCTGTTGCATGGCGCTTCCTTCTGATAACGAAACAGGCGGGCCGGAGCCCGCCGTCTGCTTGCTGATTATCAAACAGATGTGGCGGCGTGTCCAGTTTTCCGCCTGCCCGGATGCGCCCAGGCGCCGCGACGAAGCCTTTGATCTCTCACGAATGGCGCGAATGGACGAATGGCACGAATTTTCAGCATACAAATCCTGTGTTTCTCTATCCGCGTCCACAAAAAATAGGGATTGCTTCGGCGCAGCAATTCCAAATATGGCTTTTCTTGCCATCAGGAAACATGCTTTGTGGACACGGATGGGGGAAACGCGGATAGTTTTTGGTCAAAAATCTGTGTTCCTTCCATCAGCGTCCACAAATTTGGAGTTGCTGGCTTCGGCGACCGCCGGTTGACAGAACCGCGCGCGCTATGTGACCATTCCCTGACCTCACCCTCCCTTTCTTCGACGTTCCGCGCTTGTCCTCTTCCCCCCGCCCCTTCCTCCTCGTCCTCCTGGCCGCACTGCTGTGGGGCACCATCGGCGTCACCGGCAAAGCCATCTACCACCTCGGTCAGGCCAGCCCCTTGATGCTGGGCCTATTCCGGCTTGGCGTCGCCGCGCCGTTGTTGGGTTTGTTGACATTGCGGCTCGACCGCGGCCAGCCGTGGCGTTTCCAGCGCCGTCTGTGGCCGTGGTGGCTGCTGGCGATGACCAGCATGGGCGCCTACCAGTTGTTCCTCTTCGGCGCGGTGCAGCGCAGTGACGTGACGACCGCTGTGTTTTTAGCGATTTGTACAGCCCCGGTGCTGGTGGCGCTGACTGCGCCTTTCGTTCTGCATGAGCAACTGACGTATGCTACTTTGGCAGCGGGCGCGCTGGCGTTGGCAGGGACGGCGCTGGTGCTGGGGTTCGACAAGCCGAGCGAGATGTTTGCTTCTGGTAAGTTCGCAGGCAATCTACTCGCCCTGGGCGCAGCCGTCTGCTGGGCGACTTATGCCATCGTCGCCCGGCGTCTGGTGCGACAATACAGCCCCACGCGCATCACCTTCCTGACGTTTGCCGGAGCCGCGCTGTTGGTGGCGCCGCTGGTGGTCTACCAGCGCCAACCGTTATCGCTGCCGCCGTTCGGTTGGCTGTTAGCTCTGTATCTCGGCGTCTTTCCGACGGCGCTGGCCTATTTTCTGTATGTGCGCGGATTGCGTGGGATCACGGCCACCACTTCGTCCTTCCTGGCCCTGGCCGAGCCAGGCACAGCGGCCATCCTGGCCGCCGTCTTGTTCGGCGAGGTGTTGTCGCCGCGCGCCTGGGCGGGAGTGGTCTTGCTGCTGGCAGGGTTGCTCTTGCTGGTCTGGTCGCCGCGCCGTCTCTCCTAGATGATGTTCAATTCTGGATCGGGCTGGAAGCTGAGCATGCTGACCTGGGCAGCCAGATTCTTGGCGATGTCGCGGAAGGCGCGGGCGATCTCGGAATCGGGGGCGCCGACGACGACCGGCTGTCCGTGGTCGCCGCCCTCGCGAGCGCGCTGGTCGAGGGGCAGGCGGCCCAGGAAGGGCACGTGTAGCTCCTGCGCCGCGCGCTCAGCCCCGCCGTAACCGAAAATCTCGTAGCGCTGGCCGGTGTCGGGGGCGATGAAGTAGGCCATGTTTTCGATGATGCCCAGCACGGGCACTTGCAGTTGGCGAAACGCAGCCAGGCCGCGGCGGGCGTCGGAGAGAGCCACGTCTTGCGGAGTCGAGACGATGACGCCGCCCGTCAGGGGCACCGATTGCGCCAGGGTGAGTTGGGCGTCGCCGGTGCCGGGGGGCAGATCGACCACCATGTAGTCCACTTCATCCCAGGCCACGTCGGTGAACAACTGGCGAATGGCGGAATGGAGCATCGGCCCGCGCCAGATGACGGCTTGATCGGGCTTGAGCATGAAGCCCATGGACATGAGTTGGACGCCGTGAGCCAGCGCTGGCGTCAATTTGCCATCGCGCGGGCCGGGCATCTGCGCCACGCCGAGCATTTGGGGGACGTTGGGGCCGTAGATGTCGGCGTCGAGGATGCCAACCCTGGCGCCCATCTGGGCCAGGGCCACCGCCAGGTTGACGGCGACGGTGGTCTTGCCGACGCCGCCCTTACCGCTGGCAACAGCAATGATGTTGCGGATGGGGAGGTTCAGGCGGCCAGAGATGCGGCTGTCGGCGCGTACATGGGCGTCGAAGCGGACATCGACGTGCTTCACGCCGGGGACTTGCAGGAGCGTCTGACGGACATCGTTCTCGATATGGCCTTTCAGCGGGCAGGCGGGCGTAGTGAGGATGACGGTCAGGCCGATGTTGCCGTCGTTGATCTGCAAATCCTCGATCATGCGCAGAGAAACCAGGTCTCGGTGCAGTTCCGGTTCCTGGACGGTGCTCAGGGCCGCCATGATGGCGTCGCGGGTGGGTTGGGTGGACATGGGTGGCAGGGTGACAAGGTAACAGGATGACAAGGTGATAGGGTGATAGGTTTCACGCTTCAGGCTTCACGTCCTCGATGACCATCGCCGCCACTTTGCGGCCAATTTCGACAGCGAAATTCGTGCCGCGATCCCAGGGGTAGACCTGGCTCATGCTGGCGAAGTAGAGGCCGGGGACGGGTGTGCGCAAGGGCGGGATGTTGTGAGAGTGGTTGATGGGCGGGATGGGCTGGGCGTAGGTGGTTTTCCACAGCCAGCTATCCTTTATCCAGCTGCGGGCGAAGGCAGGGTTGAAGCGGGTGAGCGAGGGCAGAAAACGTTCGATCAGTTCGTCTTTATTCAGGGTGAAGTAGTCGTGGTCGGGGGGGAGATAGTCGCCGATGTAGATGATGTGGTCGCCGCCGAAATGCTCGGAGCCGACGAAGTTGGTGTGCTCGACCAGCGCCAGGTAGGGGAAGCCGGCCTCTTTGGGCAAATTGTGCCAATAATACTGGGTCAGGCGGCGGTCGAGGGCAAGGATGAGGACGACGGCGCCCATCGACTTGAGGGCGCGCAGGCTGGCGGCGTAGCTGAGGGGTAAGTCGGGCGCCAGTTGGGCCATGAAAGCGGGCGAGCTGGTGCAGATGACGGCGTCGTAGCTCTCGCTGCCGGCGTTCGATTCCAGACGCAGTGAGCCGTCTTCGGCGCGGCGGATGAGAGTGACAGGAGCGTTCAGGCGGATGTCAACGCCCAGCGACCGCAGTCGTTCGGCCAGCTTGTCCAGAAAGGTCTGGAAGCCGCCAACAAAAGTGCCCAGCCGGGTGGTGCGGGCTTTGATGCGCGCCCACAACCAGGCCATGTTGACCACAGCGAGATTTTCCTCGCCGAACTTGCCGACGAGGAGCGGTTTCCACAGAGTTTCGTAGACGCGCGGCCCCACCCATTTGCGCATCCAGGCATCGGCGGTGGATTTCTCCAGCGGTTGCCACCAGGGAGTTAGCTTCAGATAGACGCCGACAGCGCCAAAGCGCACGAAGTCGGTGAGGGGGAAGTGGCGCAGGGTGAATTTGGCGGCTTCGGGGATAGAGTCGAGCGGCTGGAAGCGGCCATTGTGGTAGACGACGGTAAGGGGTCGAGGGAACATGACTTGGTCGCTCCACCCCAATTCGGCGATCAACCCCAGCATATGCCGATCGCCCTGAAACCAATGGTGATAGTACTTCTCCAGGGTCCAGTCCCAATGCGGCGCCTTGAAGCCTGCGGCCAGGCCGCCAACCTGCGGCGCGGCCTCGAACACGGTGACTTGGCGACCCGCGCGGACGAGGTCGTAGGCGGCAGCCAAGCCGGCCACCCCGGCGCCGATGATGGCGATGCGTACATCGTTGGCGATGCGTACATCGTTGGCGATGCGTACATCGTTGGCGATGCGTACATCGTTGGCGATGCGGGCATCGTTGGCGATGCGGGCATCGCTGGCAATATGTTCAGCCATATTGATGTGCTCAGACGTTGCCGTCGCCAGGCGCGCCCTTCCCCGCTTGATAATTGGCGATGTCTTTTTGCGCCTGGGCGTAGAGTTTGAGCAAGTCTTCTTCACCGCCTTTGAATTGCATGACGCTTTGCAGGGCGCAGGCTTCGCAGCCACGCATGAATTTGTAGCTGCCGCTGTAGCATTTCAGGCAGCCGTCCAGTCGCATCATCACCAGGCAAAAGGCCAGTGTATCAGGATGCGTTTCCGGCAGCGTGGCGACGCGATCCACTAATTCCGCCCAGAGAGGACCTTTCAGGTCGCGCACGCGGGGGATTAGCTGGGTGGGGAAGAGGACTTCGGCTTTGGGGTACATGGCGGCGAGTGCGGGCTGGCGATTTCGAGAGTTAGAATTGCAGTTCGACGTTCGCCAGGCGGAGTGGTTCGGCGGGGCTGCCGTTGCGCAGAGCGGCCAACAGGGCGGCTTCGTTCACGTTCAGGCGTGCACAGGCGCCACTGATCGTCTCGTCGGGCGAGACGGCGCAGTTGTGGCATCCGCCCATATGGAAACTGGCCAGGATTTGGTCAGCATAGGGGTGGACGTTCTGAATCTCGCCAATGGTGGAGTGAGGCCCCAGGTTGAGTTGTCCCGTCGCCTTCTGCAAGGCGAAGCGCAAATCTTTGCCCTGGCTTTCGAGTTTCTCGTTCAGTTCCTCGATCTGCGAGCTAAGTTGATAGACGTTGCTGCTGGCCCGCGCGAGGCGCTGCGTCAAATCGGCCAGTTTACGTTGGGTGACATAAGCAAACGCCAAGGCAGCCATAGCGACGGCCAAGGCGATGACAATCATGACAGTCATCGGCGTCAATTCCTCCTGAGTTCAGTGGGGTGTGGGGCGTCTACGACGGTGTGTGGGGCGTCGTGGACGGGAAATCGGCAAGCGCGTAGGCTCCGATTTCAAACAACTGCGTATGCTTCTTCGGGGTGTAGGAGCAGGCAATTCGCTGTCGTTTCGGCGTTGCAGCGCGCCTGGAAATCTTCGGCGTCGATGTCGATGTAGGGCCAGGTGCCATAGTGGCAGGGGATAACGGTTTTTGGCTCGATCAGCCGCACGGCCTTGAGGGCGTCGTCCGGGCCCATGGTGAAGTTGTCGCCGATGCAGAGGAGGGCCACATCAACCTTATCGTCGGCCAGCCATTTCATGTCATAGGTCAGGGCGGTGTCGCCGGAGAAGTAAATGGTTTTACCGTCGTTCAGCTTGAGCAGAAAGCCGGCCGGGTTGCCGCCGTAGGAGCCGTCGGGCAGGCCAGAGCCGTGGTGGGCGATGGTCATCTTGCAGCGCCCAAAGGGGAATTGGTTGCCGCCGCCGATGTGAAGAGGGTGGATTTTCGGCACGCCCTGCTTGCCCAGCCAGCCAGAAATCTCGGCATTGCAGATGACCAGGGCGCCCGTGCGTTTGGCAATGGCCACGGCGTCGCCAATATGGTCGCCGTGACCGTGTGAAACCAAAATGAAGTCAGCGCGGACGCTGTCAGCATTGATTTTTGCCCGTGGATTTCCGGTCAAGAACGGATCGATCAGGATGTGCTTGCCATCGCAGATGACGGAAAAGCAGGCATGGCCGTGATAGGTGATGCGTGTGGACATGAATGGCGCCTCTGCGTGTACAAGATGCGTCCCACCTTTGAGGCGGGACGCACGCGAATTCTTACAATTTGACTTCCTTCCCTTCCGCTTTCCTGCGCGCGCGATAGCGCAAGAGTTGCTTTTCGCGCAATTCCATGACCGCGGCCCAGGGCACGCCGCTGGGGCTGACGCCTTCAGCAGGGACGGGGGGCAGAGGCAAGCTGGAGGTGATCAGGGGGCCGGCGTAGCCTGCGGGAATGGGCGAGGAGTGGCCGCCTTTGGGTTTGGCGCGCGGGGCTGCTTCAGCTGCTGGGGCGGGTGCGGCCTCGGCTTTGGGCGCCGCGGGCGCGGGGGCTTCTTTGGCCGCAGGTTTTGCTTCGGGTTTGGCTTTCTTCTTCTTGGCGCGGGTGGTTTCCTGCGCAGCCCAAGCTTTGGGATAGAGGGCGGCGTAGTAGCTGGTGGGGACGCTCAACTCGCTTTTGTTGTAAACCAGGCCAGGGAAGCGGTCGTAGGTGGCCAGCTCGTAGTCGTGGTTCATCTTGATGGCGTCGAAGGGGCAGTATTCGGCGCAGAAGCCACAGCTCATGCAGATGCTGGCGTCGATGAAGAACTCGGCTGGGCGGGTGATGGGCTTGCCGTTGGCGTCCTGGTCGCGCACGATCCAGATGCACTGCGGTGGGCAAACTTTGGCGCAGATGCCACAGGCCGTGCAGCGGTCTTCGCCCGTGTCCTCTTCGTAGAGGAGCATGGGGATATAACGGAAGTTTTCGGGCAGTTCGCGCTTTTCTTCTGGATATTGGATGGTGAAGATGCCGCGCATGTCGGTGGGCTGGCGCAGGATCTTGCCCTTCGACGTGTCGATGGCATCGCGATACCGCATGGGTACGCGGGCGAAATCATCGGTGAAGGTGGCGATGGTGCGCTTGAGGGTGACGCCCAGTCCTTTGAGAATGCCAATTCCGTACATATACTCGTCCTTATGATGCGTGAAACGTGCGGCGTGAAACGTGAACAACGAGCGAATTCATCACGGTTCACGTTTCATATTCTAACGATCCGTTTCTCCCAAGACGATGTCGATGGCGCCAAGAGCGACAATAGCATCGGCGATCTTATACCCAATGGACATAGGCGCCAGGGTGTTCAGGTTGATGTAGGAGGGTGCGCGCACGTGGTAGCGCCAGGGGTTGTCGGAGCCATCCGAGACCACGTAGAAGCCCAATTCACCCTTTGGCCCCTCGACGGCGCCGTAGGCTTCGCCTTTCTCGACGCGGGTGACATAAGCGGGCTTGCCGTTGAAGATGGGGCCTTCGGGGATTTGATCTAGCGCCTGCTTGAGAATGCGCACCGACTGGCGAATCTCGCCGATGCGGACTTTGTAGCGGGCGTAGACATCGCAGCCGTCGTCGGTGACTACATCGAATTCGAAGCGGTCGTAAATGCTGTACGGACGGTGGCGGCGCAGATCATAGTTCACGCCAGAGCCGCGCAGCATGGGGCCGCAGGCGCTGAGGGCGATGGCGTCCTGGGCCGAGAGCAATCCCACACCGATGCAACGGGTGAGCAAGATTTCGCTCTTGGTCAGATAGGTCTCGAACTCGTCGATTTTACGCTCCAGCCGGTTGAAGACGATGTCGCGGCAGCGGACCAGCCAGTCATCGTCTACATCGCGCACGACGCCGCCAAAACGCATGTAATTGCACAACATGCGGCTGCCGGCCACCGCCTCGAAGAGGTCGAGGATCAGCTCGCGTTCTTCGATGGCGTACAGGGCTGGGGTGAAGAAAGCGCCCAAGTCGTTGAGCAAGAAACCGACCGACCACACGTGGTTGCAGATACGGGTCAGCTCGGCCATGATCACGCGCAGATACTCGGCTCGCTCCGGCGGCTGGCCCTTGTCGCCCATCAGTTTTTCCACTGCCAGCACATAGCCGAAGTTGTTGGACATGCTGGAGAGGTAGTCCAGGCGGTCGGTGAAGGGGATATTGCCGAGCCAGGTGTTGCGCTCGCCGATCTTCTCGTGGTTGCGATGAAGATAGCCACACTCCGGCTCCAGGCCCATGATGGTCTCGCCATCGAGCGCCACGATCATACGGAAGACGCCATGGGTGGAGGGATGCTGTGGCCCCATGTTGACCACCACGCGGTCAGTCTTGATCGACTCCCACTCCGCCGGCTCGTGGACGATGGGGAGCGGCGGCGGCGCCGGTTTGAAGGTATCGGGGTTCCACCCCTGGGGATAGGCTACGTTGTCGCCCCACGGCACCCGATCTTCGCCCCACTGATAATGTCCCACCGGCCAGCGGCTCTTATAGGGCTTGTGATCATCCTCGTGATAGGCCTCTTTCCAGTCCTTGCGCATGGGATAGCCATTGAAACCTTCCCACAGGAAGATGCGGCGCAGGCGAGGATGCCCGTTGAAACGGATGCCATACAGGTCGTAAGCCTCGCGCTCCTGCAAGTCGGCGCCAGGATAGACCTTGACCAGGCTGGGGAGTTGCGGATCGCTCTCTGGCAAGCGCACTTTGACCACGACGCCATCGCCGCCTTTGTTCGTGTCGAAGAGATGGTAGGCGACCTCGAAGCGATCCGCGGCTGTACGTCCTTCGAAGCCGAGATAATCGATGGCAGTGAGACATGAGAGATAGTCGAACCCCTCTTTGTTGCGCAGGTGCAGCATGAAATCGATCAACTTGCTGCGATCGACGACAATACCTGCGGCGTCGGCGCTCTGCACAGCGCCCGGCACAGCATCGCTGTAGGGCAGCGGCGGGGGGGGCGTTTCCAGGCTGGTTTCGGGAGCAATAGCTTCAGCCATGCTCAAGCCTCCTGCTTCATAATCATACGGCGGATCTCAGCCGCGCGGTCGGGGAGGAAGATGTCGGGGCCGAGTTCGGGCACGGTGATCCCGCGCGGCGTTTCTTTGCGATACCATGGCACTGTGCTGATCGACTGATTGCGCACCTTGTCGTGCAGCTTCAGGATGCCATAAAGCAGCGCTTCAGGGGTCGGCGGGCAGCCGGGCACATACACATCCACCGGCACATACTTATCGATGCCAGAGACGACATTATACCCCTCTTTGAACGGCCCCCCACCTGTGGCGCAAGCACCCATACTGAGCACGTAGCGCGGCTCGGCCATCTGATTGTAGAGCCGGACAATGGTGGGCGCCATCTTCTTGGTGACAGTGCCCGACACGATCATCAGGTCGCACTGCCGCGGCGAGGGACGCATCACCTCCATGCCGAACCGCGACAGATCGTAACGCCCGGCCGCCGTGCAGATCATCTCGATGGCGCAGCAAGCCAGACCGAAGAGCATCGGCCACATGCTATTTTGGCGGCTCCAATTGTACAGAAAGTCCACCGACGTCATCAGAACATTTTGTTTCAATTCCTGCGGGACTTCATTGTCGTTGGCCATACCCTCTGTCCTTTGGTCGTAAAGAAAACTAGATATGCAAGAAAAACGCCGCATTGCGGCGACGCATGGCCGTGATTATACCTTTGCGCCGCGAAGAGTGTCAAGTGAAATTTATGACAAACGCGGCGCAGGCGGCGACGACCCGAATTCATTCCGCGTCAAGCGCGTCTACGCCCCCTGCACTTACGTCCGCCGTCCTCCGTCGTCTATAATGAGCCGCCATCCTTCTCTCCGAGACGATCCCTCATGTCTACTGATTTCCGCACGCGCCTGGAGGCCGGGTTATTACTGGGCGATGGCGCCATGGGCACCGAGATCTACCGCCGTGGCTTCGCCTTCGACCAGTCGCTCGAAGCCCTCAACCTCACACACCCCGACATCGTCAAAGCCATCCATCGCCTCTATCTGGAGGCTGGCGCCGACCTGATCGAGACCAACACCTTTGGCGCCAACCGTTTCCGCCAGGAAGAATTCGGTCTGGCCGACCAGGTGGCGGCGATGACGATGGCGGGCGTGCGCCTGGCGCGCGAGACTCGTGAGGAAACCAATCGTCCTCAGGCGCTCATCGGCGTCTCCATCGGCCCGCTGGGCAAATACCTGCTGCCCTATGGCCCCCTCGCGCCCGACACGGCCGGCGCCGCCTTCGCCGAGATCATCGCCGCCGCCGACGGCGCCGACGTCCTCATCTTCGAAACCTTCAGTGATCTGAGCGAGCTTCTGCTAGCCATCCAGACCGCCCGCTCCTTGTCCGACCTCCCCATCGTCGCCCACATGACCTTCGCCGAGGACGGACGCACCGCCCTCGGCCACACACCCGAAGGCGTCGCCCATGCCCTCGCCGCGGCCGGCGTCGACGTCGCCGGCGCCAACTGCTCTGTCGGCCCAGCCGTCGTCTGCGATGTCATCGAACGGATGCACCGCGCCGTACCCACCCTGGCGCTCTCGGCCCTGCCCAACGCCGGCTTCCCCACCCGCGTCGGCGGTCGCCTGGCCTACCCCTCCGCGCCCGACTACTTCGCCGGCTACGTCGAACGCTTTCGCGCTGCCGGCGCCCGTCTCATCGGCGGCTGCTGCGGCGCCACCGCCAGCCACATCGTCGCCATGCGCGCCGCCCTCGATGGCGCCGCCCGCCCAAGCGTCATCATCGTTTGGGAAGAAGAGCCGGAATTGCCCGCCCCCAGCGCCGAAACTGCACCCCCGCCGACGGCGCTGGCCCAAGCCCTGACAGAACGCTTCGTGACCACGGTCGAGATGAGCCCCCCGCGCGGATACGACCCCGCCCACCTGCTGGAGCAAGCCCGACAACTGCGCCAGGCAGGCGTCACCGCCATCGACGTCGCCGATAGCCCCCGCGCCCGCATGAGAATGAGCCCCTGGGCCGCCGCCTTCCTCGTGCAATCGCGGCTGGGCATGGAAACCATCCTCCACTTCCCCGCCCGTGGCCGCAACCTCCTCCGCATCCAGGGCGATCTGCTCGCCGCCCACGCCCTCAACATCCGCAATCTCTTCGTCGTCATGGGCGATCCCACCCGCATCGGCGATTTCCCCGACGCCGCCGACAACTACGACGTCACCCCCTCCGGCCTGGTCGAACTGATCAAACACCATCTCAACCGCGGCGTCGATCAAGCCGGCCAACCCATCGGCCTCCCCACCGCCTTCTACGTCGCCGCCGCCCTCAACCCCGCCGCCGAAGACCTGGCCAAAGAATGCAAAACCCTGCGTCGCAAACTCGATGCTGGCGCCGACTTCCTCCTCACCCAACCCTTGTTCGATCCCGCCGTCAGCGAGCGCTTCCTAAATGCCTGGGGCGGCCCCTTGCCTGTTCCTGTCATCGTCGGCCTCCTGCCCCTGGCCAGCAGCCGCCACGCCGAATACCTGCACCACGAAGTCCCCGGCATCGTCATCCCCTCGCACCTGCGCGACCTCATGACCAACGCCGCCAACCCCGAAGCCGAAGGCATCGCCATCGCCCGCGACCTCCTGGCCCACCTGCGCACCTGGGCCCACGGCGCCTACTTCATGCCCCCCTTCGGGCGCTACCACCTCATCCCCGCCATCCTCGGCCCCACCTCTTAGCCGCCTCGTGCTCATCCTCGCTTCCTCCTCCCCCCGCCGCCGCCAACTACTGACCGCGCTGGGCCTGGACTTCACCATCGAAGCCGCCGACATCGACGAAAGCGCCCTTCCTTCCGAAGCGCCGGAACCGCACGCCCGGCGTCTGGCCGAGACCAAAGCGCAGGTAGTGGCCGCGCGGCGTCCTGAAGATATCGTCCTCGCTGCCGACACCATCGTCGTCCAGCACGACCGCATCATGGGTAAACCGGCCGATCCCAGCGATGCCCGGCGGATGCTGCAAGACCTGCGCGCCGCCCCCCACCTGGTCATCACCGCCGTCGCCGTCGCCCACCCCGGCGGCCTGATCTCGGCCAGCCACACCAGCCAGGTCGTCATGCGGGACTACACCGACGCCGACATCGACGCCTACATCACCAGCGGCGACCCCCTCGACAAAGCCGGCGCCTACGCCATCCAACACGACGCCTTCCGCCCCGTCGCCGCCTTCGACGGCTGTTTCGCCTCCATCATGGGCCTCCCCCTCGCCATCGTCGTCGATCTCCTCCACACTGCTGACCTGGAGGTGCAACCAGAATGGCCGGCAGCCTGCCAGTCGTTCACCAGTTCCTGTTGCCACTTCTCCGCCCATGCAAGGCATCGTCCTACGCGTCTACTCTGATTTCTACGACGTTTGGCCAGACGAAAACAACTTCGTCTGGCAATGTCGCGTGGTGGGCCGCCTGAAAAAAGAGGCCAAGCGCACCACCCTCATCGCTGCTGGCGACTATGTTAACTTCGAGCCGGTCGATGTCGAAACCCGCAGCGGCATCATCGACGCCATCCAACCGCGCCGCCGCGTCCTCTCACGGCTGCGTCCCGATTCCAGCCATCCCTACGAAGACGTCCTTCTCGCCAATCCCGACGAAATCATGATCGTCTTCGCCGCCGCCCAACCCGACCCCCACCTGCGTTTGCTCGATCGCTTCCTCGTCGCCGCCGAAGCCGCCGAGCTGGACACCCTCTTCATCGTCGTCAACAAGGTCGATCTCGTCGGCGAACAAGCCGCCCGCGCCTTGTTCGGCCTTTACGAAACCCTCTATCCCGTCTTCTACACCAGCGTCGCCACCGGCGCAGCCATTGCCGACTTGCGCCGCCAATTGCGTGACCACATCACCGTCGTAGCCGGCCCCTCGGGCGTAGGCAAATCCTCATTGATCAACGCCATCGAACCTGGCCTCGACCTGCGCGTCGGCGAAGTCATGCACATCGGCAAAGGCCGTCATACCACCCGCGCCGCCCAACTCCACCCCCTCAGCAACGGCGGCTACATCGCCGACACACCCGGCCTACGTGAGCTTGGCCTCTGGGACATCCGCCCCTCCGAACTCTCCGACTACTTCCCCGAAATCCGGCGCCATGCCCACGACTGCCGCTTCAGCCTCTGCACCCATCTCCACGAACCCGACTGCGCCGTCCGCGCCGCCCTCGCCGCCGGCGAAATCGCACCCCAGCGCTGGGATAGCTACCTGCGCCTCTTCCGCGGCGAAGAGGTGTGAATACTTCGTAACTGCGTATTTCATAAGTTCTTGACGCAGTAGGCAATACGCAATCTATGTCCCCTCTCGACAAACTCAACGATCCCCAGAAAAAAGCCGTCGTCACCACCGGCGGACCGATACTCGTCCTGGCTGGGCCAGGGTCGGGCAAAACGCGCGTCCTCACCCACCGCATTGCCTATCTCATCCAGGAACTCCGCGTCGCGCCCTATCACATCCTCGCCGTCACCTTCACCAACAAAGCCGCCGAGGTCATGCGCGAGCGCACCGAGGGATTGTTGGGCCTCGGCGGCAGCTTGAGCGGCCTGACCCTGGGCACCTTCCATCGCATCTGCGCCCGCTTCTTGCGCATCCAGGCCGAACGCATCGGCCTCAACCCGCGCTACGTCATCTTCGACAGCGACGACCAACTCGAAGTCATCAAGCAGGCGCTCAAAGACGTGAACATCGACGAGAAGCGCAACCCCCCACGCGCCATCCACGCCGCCATCTCGCGCGCCAAGAACGAACTGATCACCCCTGACGCCTACCCCACCGCCACCTACCACGACGAAATCGTCGCCCGCATCTACGCCCGCTATCAACACCTTTTGGGGATTAGCAGCGCCGTCGACTTCGACGACCTACTGCTGAAGACCGTCTTCATGCTACGCGACTTCCCCGACATACGCCAGCAATACCAACGCCGCTTCGAATACATCCTCGTGGACGAATTCCAGGATACGAACAGCGCCCAATATGAAATGATACGCTCGCTGGCCGACTTTCATCGCAACGTCTTCGTCGTTGGCGATGAAGATCAATCGATCTATCGCTGGCGCGGCGCAGATTTTCGCAACATGCAGCGCTTTCGCCAAGACTATCCTGATGCTCAGGTCATCTTGCTCGAGCAGAACTACCGCTCCACCCAAACCATCCTCGACGCCGCCAACGCCGTCATCAGCCACAACCGCCATCGCACTCCCAAACAGCTCTTCAGCGACCGCGGCCGCGGTTTATCCATCATCGTCCATCAGGCCTACGACGAGCACGACGAAGGCAACTTCATCATCGACGAGATCACCCGCCTGAAAGCCAGCCGCGAAGCGCAACCAGGCGACTGCGCCATCATGTACCGCACCAACGCCCAATCCCGCGCCCTCGAAGAAGCCTTCGTGCGTCGGGGCATGCCCTACCGACTCGTCGGCGCCACCCGCTTCTACGCGCGCAAAGAGATCAAGGACATGTTGGCCTACATGCGCCTCATCCACAACCCCGACGACGACGTTAGCCTGCGTCGCATCATCAACACCCCCCCCCGCCGCATTGGCAACGCCACCATCGACCGCCTGAGCACTTGGGCGACCTCGCTCGACATCAGCATCTACAAAGCTATGAGATTGTTGGGCGGCGACGCCGAGCCGGAACTGGCCCAGCGCGCCGGCGTCCACCCCTTCAACAAGGCCACACTCGCCCCTCTCCTCGGCTTCTACGCCCTGCTCCAAGATTGGATCGACATCCGCGCCACCATCCCGCCCGGCTCGCTGCTCGACCGCGTCCTGGAAGCATCGGGCTATCGCGAATGGCTGCAGGACGGCACCGAGGAGGGCGAAGATCGCTGGCAGAACGTGCAGGAACTCCGCACCGTTGCCAGCGCCTATGAGGACATGCCGGTGGAACTCGCCCTCGACGCCTTTTTGGAAGAAGTGGCCCTGGTGAGCGACGCCGACGCGTACGAGGCCAGCAGCGATGTACCCGTCCTCCTCACGCTGCACGCCGCCAAGGGCCTGGAATTCGGCGTCGTCTTCATGGCTGGGGTCGAGGAGGGCCTGCTCCCGCACAGCAACTCCTTCGAGGATACCGACGCTATCGAGGAAGAACGCCGCCTGACTTATGTGGGCATCACCCGCGCCGAAAATCGCCTCTACCTTGTACACACCTTCCGCCGCGGGACGTGGGGCCGCAGCGACGCGGCCGTCCCCTCGCGCTTCCTGGCCGACGTCCCCCGCAGCCTGATTGGCGGCAACGCCGACCTGCGCAGCGCCCATCGCCAGATGACAACCTGGGGCAACGAACGCCGCGCCGCGCCAACGCCATCTTACGGGGTCAGCCTCCAATTCAGCCCCGGCCAGCGCGTAGTCCACGTCAAATTCGGCGTTGGCACCGTCATCACCTCGCGCCTCGTCGATAACGACGAAGAGGTCGCTATCGCTTTCCCTGGCGCCGGGATCAAACGCCTCCTCGCCTCCCTGGCCAACCTGAAACCGGCCTAGACGCAGAGACGAGGCAGGCGAAAGACACGCTTGCCTTGTTCACGAACGACTCTTTTGTCTGCCTCGGCCTACCCACAGGAGGAAAAAACATGATCCCCCAACAAATGAACAACTTTTTACAAGAAGCACTGCTCAAACGCACCTGGAGCAACCGCTTGCAAAGCGATGGTTCGCTTCGCTTCATGGAATTTCGCGCCACCGACGTCGAGCGACTGCATCGTTTGGGTATCGAAGCCGACCGGCTGGGGCCGCGGCTGGTCATCTGTATGTGGGACGAAGACAGCCCATTGGAGATCGGCGGATATTTGGTGGTGGACAATCTGGCGATGGGGCGGCCCTCGATGGGCGGCATCCGTATGCTGCCAGAGGTCACGCCGGTGGCCATCTTCAATCTGGCGCGCGGGATGACATTGAAGAATGCTGCTGCCGGATTGCCGTATGGCGGCGGCAAAGCGGGCATCGTGGCGCCAGAACGTCGCTTGACCGCGGAAGAACACATGGCGGTCGTCACAGGCTTCGCCCACTTGCTCAACCGCTACCGGGCGATCTACTTGCCCGGCCCCGACGTGGGCACGAACGACGCCGACATGAAGACCATCGCCCTCACCAACGGCCTGGATTGCGCCGTGTCCAAACCTGTCGAGATGGGCGGGAATCGCATCGACCAATTGGGCGCCGCCGCGGGCGGCGTCGCCATCGCCATCGACGCCCTCTTGAGCGAGATGCCGCGCTTGAAAGTCCTGCCCCAATTCGCCCGGCTGCAAGTCCCCGCCCGCGCGGACATGACCGTGCTCATCCAGGGCTTCGGCGCCGTGGGCGCACACGTGGCCCGGATGCTCAGCGAAGGGCCGCAACCACCTCGCATCGTCGGCGTCAGCGACGCCCACGGCTGCCTGTACAACGAAAACGGCCTGCCCATCGCCGATCTCCTGGCCCTGCGCGACGAGCGCGGCTTCGTCACCCTCGCCTATTTCCAGCAACACCTGCTCGCCGCGCCTTCGTCGCGGCCCGCCACGAAATTCGCCAACGCCGCCAACGACCTCCTGCGCGAATCCGCCTTCTGCCTCGTCCCCGCCGCGCCCATCGCCAACTACCTGGATGTGGACGCCAGCAGCCGGCCAGCGATGACGGTCGACCGCGCCGGCCAGTGGGCCATGATCGTCGAAGGCGCCAACACCTACTCACCCGACCCTGTTCGCCGCGCCGCGCGTATGCGCATGGAGCGCGCGGTCTTCTGGCAACGCGGGGCCATCATCGCCTCCGACTTCCTGGTCAATTCTGGCGGCGTCATCTTTGCGGCCCAAGAGCAAATCATCAAAACACCCGTCCATCTACACCTCCCCGCCCATCTTCTGGGCGACCGCGCCGCGGTGGAAGACTGGTTGGCCGAGCGCCAGACCGAATTCACCGCCCTGGCCGAGCAACGACTGGCCGCCGGCATGGCCCAGCGCGACCGCGTCATCCGCCGCAACATGCAGGAACTGGTCGATCTGCTCGTCGCCGATCCCGACCTGCTGCCCATCGAGGCCGCCGAACGGATCAGCATCCAACGCATCGCTTCGAGCGAAGCCTTCCGCCGCGCTGCCGACATCATGGAGCCGTTGCAGACCATCGCGCCCGACCGCACCGTGCGCGAAGCCGCGCAGATCCTCGTCGCCGACCCCCACGAGATGGTGGCGGTCGTGGCTGCCAACGGCGAGCTGGTAGGCGTCGTCACCGACTGGGACATCACCAAAGCTTCGGCCACCGCCTGCGCCGAGGACATCCCCGTCGCCGCCATCATGACTCACCCTGTCATCTCCACCACGCTGGACAACAATATCCTGGATGTGTTGCGCACCCTGGAAACCTACGAAATCTCAGCCATGCCGGTGGTAGACAAGGGCGTTGTTGTCGGCGTCGTCAGCAATGACATCCTCGCTCACAAGACGCTGTATCGCCTGTTGCAGGCGCAGGGATAGCGCATGGCCCCCGCGCTCGGCATCATCGGCTCCATCGTCATCGACATCCTGGTGCAAACGCCCCGGCTGCCCACCAGCGGTGAGAACATCCACGTCCCCAGCATCCAGGTGACGCCGGGCGGCAAGGCTGCCAACGCCGCCGTCGCCTTCGCCCGGCTGGGGGCTTCGTCCCGAGGCTTCGTCGCGAGCGCCCCTCGGCCTGAGCTCGGGACGAAGGCTCAGCCGAGCGGCTCAGCCCGAGGGGGGCGCGCCCACCTGATCGGCAACACCGGCGCCGATTTCTTCGCCGACTACGCCCTGGCCACGCTGGCCGCCGAGGGCGTGGACACCGCGGGGGTGAGCCGCGACGCCGAAGCCGAGACCGGCGCCGGCGTGCTGCTGGTGGGGCCGACGCGGGACACCGCCTTCCTCATCGCCCCCGGCGCCAACCAGACCCTGAAACCTGCCCAACTCGAAGCCAGCTTGCGGCCCCTCCTGCCCCATCTCGATGGCCTGCTCTTCAACTTCGAATCACCGGAAGATTGCCTGCTCCTGGCCGTGGAACTCGCCCGGCCGTTTGGTATCCCGATTTTCGTCGATGCCGGTCCCTACCGCCCCTACTCGCCCGCCCTGTGGCGTCATGCGACCATCCTCAGCCCGAACGAACACGAGACCGCCACCCTGGTCGGCCACCCCGTAGACGACGACGCCAGCGCCGTCGCTGCTGCCCGCGCCCTGCTGTCGCAAGGCCCACAAGCGGTCGTCCTCAAGCTGGGCGAGCGCGGCGCCCTGCTGGCGACCGCGTCCGGCGCTGAATTCGTCCCCGCCTTTCCCATCCAGCCAGTCGATACGGCCGGCGCTGGGGATGCGTTTTCGGCGGGCCTGGCTTGGGCGCTGCTCCAGGGGCAAACGCTGCCGCAGGCTGTGCGTTTCGCCAATGCTTGCGGCGCTGTCGCCGCCAGCCGCTTCGGGACCCTGCCTACGATGCCGCGCCGGGCGGAGGTGGAGGCGCTGGCTTCGTCGTGAGGTCTTCGTCTGAGCTCAGTCGAAGACCTCAGCCGAACGGCGGCAGCGGCGTAACGATGGCAGCGCCATCGGCGGCGTGGCTGATGTAAATGGCGGGTGTGAGTTGGGTGGCGGCCAGGTAGCCGGCGGCCACATTGTGGGCAAAGGCTTCGGCCAACTCTGTCTGCACCAGGGCTACGGCGCAACCGCCAAAGCCGGCGCCGGTCATACGCGCGCCCAAGCAGCCCGGTTGGCGACGGGCGATAGCGACCATGACGTTCAGCGCCTCGTTGGTCACGGCAAAATCGTCGCGCAGGCTGGCGTGGCTGGCGTCCATCAGCTCACCCATGATCGCGGCGTCATCCTGGCGCATGGCTGCGGCCGCCGCCAGAGTGCGCGCGTTCTCGGTGATCACATGGCGCGCGCGGCGGCGAATGACCTCGTCCAGCTCGCTGGCTCTGGCCTCGAACTGCTCGACGCTGACATCGCGTAGCGCCCGCACGCCGAAGAAACGGGCGGCGGCTTCGCACTGCGCGCGGCGCTCGTTGTAGGCTGAATCCACCAGACCGCGCCGCGTGGCTGTGTCCAGCACCACAATGGCTGTGGCAGGCGGCAGGGGCGTCGGCTGCATCGCCAGGCTGCGGCAATCGATCAAGAGGGCATGGCCTGCTTGTCCGGCAGACGAGATCATCTGATCCATGATGCCGCAGTTCATCCCCACCCACTGATTTTCCGCCCGCTGGCCCAACTTTGCCATTGTCGCCGCCTCCCATTCGAAGCCCGACGCGACTTGAAAAGCCCGCGCCGTGGCCATCTCGATGGCAGCCGAAGAGGATAACCCGGCCCCGCGCGGCACATCGCCGGCGACCACGCCCTCCCAACCCTGCAACTTATACCCGGCTTCGCCCAGCGCCCAAGCCATGCCTTTGACATATTCGATCCAGCCGGCCTGCTGGTGGCGCAGGTCAGACAGGATAAAGGTCGCCCAGCGATCGAGATCGAGCGAGTAGACGCGGACTTGCCCGTCTGCGCGCGGGCGCAAGGCGATCCAGATGGCGCGATCGATCGCCATGGGCAGGACAAAACCGTCGTTGTAATCAGTGTGCTCGCCGATCAGATTGACCCGACCCGGCGCACGC
The DNA here is from genome assembly GCA_041918515.1 of Chloroflexota bacterium. GTDB lineage: Bacteria > Chloroflexota > Anaerolineae > J102 > J102 > SSF26. The sequence continues at coordinate 113,767 of JAYRVO010000044.1, forward strand.
ACGACCATGGCTGGCGCCGCGCCGAAATGGGTCTGAAAGGACTCGACTACCTGTTGTTGGAGGGATATGCTCATGCTCATGGCCGCTCATGGTAGCGCAACTTGGCAAGTTGCGCTACTTATACGCCGGCAGCCAGTCGCCGTGGGCCTCGATCAGGTCATCTACCAGCGCCGTGATCTGGTCGAGATCGAGTTCGGCGGCGGTGTGGGGGTCGAGCATGGCGGCGTGGTAGATATGCTGGCGCTTGCCGGTGAGGGCGGCCTCGACCGTGAGCGCCTGGACGTTGATATTGGTCTGCATGAGCGCGGCCAGGTGGGGCGGCAACGAGCCGATACGGGTGGGCTGGATGCCGTTCTTGTCCACCAGGCAGGGCACCTCGACGCAGCAGTCGGCGGGGAGGTTGTCGATGAGGCCGTGGTTGCCGACGTTGCCATAGATCACGGCCGGCTGGCCGGTCTCCATGGCGTGGATGATCTGCGAGCCGTATTCGACGCTGCGCTTGATCTGCAAAAGCCAGTCGAGCAGTTTCGTTATGTCCTTTTCGCTGCCGTCAGTGCGGATTTCTGTGCCTTCCTCGCCCGCGCGCACCACCCGAAACCGCACGCTGTCGTCCTCAAAGACGTGGCGCAGGGCTTCCCAGCCGGCCAATTGCAGCTCGCAGCGACGGATGTACTCGTCCAGCGGGATGTTGAAGTTCGCGATCAGGTCGGGGCGGTCGCGCTTGATGAACCAGGGCATGTATTCGCTGAAATGCTCGCTGGACTCGGTGACGAAGTAGCCGAATTTTTCGAAGACTTTGTAGCGCACGCGATTGGCGGGCGGCATGCGGCCTTCGGCCAGCACCTGGCGAATGGCGGGGTACAAATCCTGGCCATTGCGCTCGAATTTGAGGTAGAAGGCCATGTGGTTGATGCCGGCCACCAGGTAGTCGATCTCAGCGACGGGGACGCCGATGTCGGCGGCCAGCTCACCGGCGGTGTGGGGCACGCTGTGGCACAGGCCCACGGCGCGGATGCTGCTGGCCCGATCCAGCGCCCACATGTTCATGGCCATGGGGTTGACATACTGGAGCAAGGTCACGCCCGGGCACAGTTCCTCCATATCGCGGGCCATATCCAGCAACACGGGGATGGTGCGCAGCCCGCGCATGACGCCGCCAATGCCCAGGGTGTCGGCGATAGTCTGGCGCAGACCATATTTCTTGGGGATCTCGAAATCGATGACGGTGGAAGGTCGATAGCCGCCCACCTGGAACATGGCGATGGCGTAGTCGGCGCCTTCGAGAGATTGGCGGCGGTCGAGCGTGGCCTCGATGGTGGGGTTGGCGCCCAGCGCCTGGGCGATCTTGCGGGCGACGATCTCGGAAATGTGCAGCCGTTCGGGGTCGATGTCGTGCAGGCTGATGGTGGAATCGGCCAGTTCGGGGTAGCTGAGGATGTCGCCGAGCAGGTTCTTGGCGAAGACGGTGCTGCCGGCGCCGATGAAGGTGATTTTGGGCATGATGTTGCGGATAGCTCCTTTGTGAATGTAAACTACTGAACTCTTCTTTTGGCCATAGTATACTAAAGTTTGACGGCTATCTTTAGCCGCTGGTACAAAAAATCAATCAAATAGCAACACGCTCAGGGAGAAAAATATGCTATCTCGGCATCTTTCACGTGTTTTGCTCATCGTCGTAGCCGCCACCCTACTCCTCACCCTGTTGGCTCCCGCAAGCTTCGCCTTCGAGGCGCGCGGCGGCGACACGGTTGTCATTCCGGCGGGCGAAGTGGTGGATGATGATCTCTATGTCGGCGCCGGAACTTTCACGCTCGATGGCGAGATCACGGGCGATCTTGTCGTCGTTGGCGGCACGATTACGATCAACGGCAAGGTGGGCGGCGATCTCATGGCGGCTGGGCAAAGCGTCATCATCACCGGCAACGTGGCCGATGATGCACGCCTCGCCGGCGCCGCCATCACTCTGGCCGGGCAGGTGGCCGACGACCTGGTGGGCGCCGGCTGGAGTCTGGAAACCAAACCGGGTAGTTCTGTCGGCGGCGATCTGGTCTTTGCCGGGCAACAGGCGCTGCTCGCAGGCGTCGTGACCGGCGATGTACAGACCGCTGCGGCGGGCCTCAAGTTGGCAGGCTCGATCGGAGGCAATGTCGACGCTGACGTGGGCGCGCCCAGCGATATACCACCGGTCACGCCCTTCATGTTCATGCCCAACGCGCCCCAGTTCCCCACTGTGCCCGGCGGACTGACGATCGAAGGCGCTGAGATCGGCGGCATCCTCAAGTACACCAGCCCGCAGGAATATCAGACGCCCGGCACCATCAAGACCGAGTACACGCCCAGGGCTGAGGTAGTCGGCCCCGCAGCAGTGGAAAAGGCACGGCCCGCCCTGGTCGACCGCTTGCTCAACGTCTTGCGAGACTTCGTTGTTTTGCTTCTGGTCGGGCTGCTGCTGATCTGGCTGGCATGGCGGTGGCTGAATCCCATCACCGAAGCGCTGGCGGCGAAGCCGCTTCCCAGCCTGGGCTGGGGTGTTGTCGTGTTTGTCGCCGTCCCGCTGTTGGCGCCGCTGTGCCTGGGCTTGATCATCGGCATTGCCGTCTTGTTCGGGATGCTGACATTGGGCAAGCTTTCCGGCCTGCTGTTGTTGGTGGGAGGACTGGCTTTCGCCCTGGTCATGGCAGCGTTCATTCTGATCGTGAGCTGGCTGTCGCGCATCGTCGTCAGTATCTGGTTGGGGCGGCTGATCTTGCAGCGCTTCAGCCCTGCCTTGGCTGCACATCGGTTCTGGCCTTTCTTGCTCGGTCTGCTGATCCTGGTGGTGCTGATGGCGATCCCCTATGTGGGATGGCTGTTCGGCTTCCTCACCGCCCTGCTCGGCCTGGGCGCAGTCTGGCTGTGGTTGCGCCGGCCGTCGGCCCCAAGCCAGGTTGCCATCGCGAAAACCGAGTAGTACGCAGTAAGTTGCCAACTATTGACGGAAGTCAGAGAGCGGCCTACAATGCCCTCTCTGACTTCTGTCTGTTTACCGCGCCCGGACTATGGCGGACGCCGAAGCCGCCGCTCGCATGAAAGTTTATAGGGCGGAGGCACTCGCTCGACTCAAAGTATTGTTGGAGGATTGAAAATATGCTCAGCAAACGTGATCGGCTGGAACGATTGTTGGCCGGCGAGCAGGCCGACCGGCCCGGCGTGGCGCTGTGGCGGCATTGGCCCGGCGACGATCAGCTCCCCGCCGAACTCGCGGCCTCGACCCTGGCCTGGCAGCGCCAGTTCGATTTCGATTTCGTCAAGGTCACACCCGACTCGAATTTCTGCGTCGGCGGCTGGGGGGCCGAATCGCGCTGGCAGGGCGGCGATGAGGGTAGCCGCAAGTATGTAGCCTATCCCATCCAAGCGGCGGCGGATTGGGAGCGCCTGCGCCCACAGGATGCGCGCGCAGGGCGGTTGGGCGGGCAAGTTGACTGCTTGGGTATGATCGGGCGGGAGTTGGGCGAAGAGACGCCTTTCCTCCAGACTGTTTTCAACCCCACCGCGCAACTCAAGTATCTGGCGGGCGGGGAGCGGGCGCTGGCGGATCTGCGCCAGCATCCCGACGCCGTGCACGCCGCCTTGCGCGTGATCACGGAGACGACGCTGCATTTTTTGGAGGCGATCCGGCCCACGGGCGCGGCGGGCATTTTCTTCGCCGTGCAGTTGGCGACACCCGACCAGCTGACGCCGGACGAGTACGCGCGCTTCGGACGCCCCTACGATCTGCAAATCCTGGAAGCGGCGCGGCAGATGTTTTGGTTCAACTTGCTGCATTTACACAGCGCCGACGCCTATTTCGATTTGTTCACCGACTATCCGGTGCAGGCCCTCAATTGGCATGATCGCGAGGGGCCGCCGTCGCTGGCCGCGGGACGGCGGGCGTTCGCGGGGGCGCTGGTGGGTGGATTGCGCCAGCGTGAGACGATGTTGTTGGGAACGCCGGACGATGTGCGCGCCGAGGCTGCCGACGCCATCGCCCAAACCGAGGGCAGGGGCTTCATCCTGGCCACGGGCTGTGTGACTATGATCACGACGCCGCTGGGGAATATCCGCGCGGCGCGGGGGGTGGTGGAAGCCAAGCTAAGTTATTGATCGCTAGCAGCCTGTCGGAAATCAGAGACCGGGCCGGCGACGGCCTGAATATCGCCGTAGACGTTGCCACCCACAGCCACACCGCCGCTGGCTGCCACCGCCCCTGCGCCCTGGGCGATGGCCACGTTGTTGACGATGGTCTGCCCGGTGGCGATCACTGCTCGCAACGTCTCGGCTTTGTTGGCAGGCAGCGCCTCGATTAGCTTGCCGGCGTCGCTAACCAAGGCCGCAACATCGGTCCGCAAATCCGCAATGTGCAAGTCGAATTGATCATCGTCGGTGATCTGACTGGCCCGTTCTCGCAGGGCCTCCATCTGTAGCCAAACGCGCCCAACATCGCCGTACAACGCCGGCTGGATCAGGGGCAGCAGGGCGACGATCTCTTTTTGGCGCTGCTTCAGTGCCAAAGAGACGACGATGTGATTGTGATAGCGCCGATACGTGGCCTCGTCCGTCGTCGCGAAGACGATGGTCTGGAGGTATTGGCAACCGGCCAGGCTGTCGATGCCCGCCTCCAGGATCACCCGCACCACATCTTCCTTCGTGGCTCGGCCCCGGCCGCCGCCCATCGGCGGGATGGCGATGGAAGGCATCTCCAACAGATCGGCTAACTCGATTACCCGGCGAGTCAGCTTGCCGATGTACTCGTCGCTGGCCGTTCTGCCTTTCGCCGTGGCCGTGGGCACGACATGAAAAATGTACTTTGCCTGTCGGATCTTGCCAGCGGGTGTGATGGCGACCGTGCCTTCACGGATCGGCAGCAAATCATGAAGATAGGCCCTCATCACCTCCTTGCCTCCGGCCGCCTGCGTGATCGCCTTGCTCAGGGGATTGCTGAGCTGCGCCGTAGGGCCGGTGGTGTTCACGATGACCGACGCGGGGGCCTCGGCGATGTTGCCGCGGTAGGGCAGCAGCTGTCGCCCAAAGAAAGGGTAGGGTTCGGCTGATTCGATCGTGGGCATGGTTGACCTCCCTCCTGTCTGAGCGCCAAATAGATACATGGTGCATGCTTTGAGCTAGCGCGACTTCAAGGCATCCAACTGATCTTCCATCTGCTTGATTTCCTTGCTCTCTTGGGCAATGAGAACGACCAGCGTGGCCGCTTCATTGCCCAAGGCAGTCACTCTCTGTTGCTCCAGGGCTGCCAATTTTTGGCGGCGATTGTCGAGTTGCGTCTGCAGGGATGCGATTTCAGCCTCCGGCGACATCGCCGAAGATGACGCCGGCTGCGTCGGGTCTGCAGAAGCTCCGACCACATCGCGGCTGCCCGTGGCGATGCCGCCGCTCGCTGCGGCCACAGCCCCCGGCCCCTGAGCAATAGCGCCGGAGCTGGTCAGAACAGCGGTATAGCGAGGGCCGCCCCCCTCTCCCCGCTGCACCAAGTCGAGCAGCTTCTGTGCCAGGACGACCATATCCCGCTCGTGAGCAGCGCCGGCCGCCTGCAATTCCTCGGCCAACACATCCCGGCGGGCCTGCGAGTCGGGCTTGCTCTCCAGGCTGGCAAGGGCGATGTGCACATCACCCTTGCCAGCAAATTTGCGCCCGATCAGACCTTTGAGGTCGCCGTAGACACCCTGGATGGTCGGGGCGGCGACATTGTTGCCGCCACCACTTGCGCCGGCAGCGAGAGCTGAGACAATCAAAGCGACGGGATCCATAGGGCGAGTCTCCGGGCGGGTACTGAGGCGGCAGCGAGACGCCGATGGGCAATTTCCAGACGAGAACACAAAGGAGATGTCATCATTATGACAGAAAGCCAGCAGCTTTTCAACCTCGCTTTACCCACAACGCCATACGCCCTGCCCCCCCGTTTCCCCTTTCCCGTCCCCCCCCGCTATCATACAGTCATCTCACTTCCACTCTATCCCCCATGCTCCTCGGCGAACTCGCCGCCCTGGCGACCTCCCTCTGCTGGTCCTTCACCTCCACCTTCTTCACCCTGGCCGGACGCCTGGTGGGATCGGTCGTCGTCAACCGCGTGCGACTGCTCCTGGCCGTCCTCTTCCTGACGCTGACGCACCTCATCCTGCGCCTGCCCCTCCCCCTCCACGCCGAACCCTGGCGTTGGGGCTGGCTCGCCCTCTCTGGCATCCTCGGCCTCGCCCTCGGCGACGCCTTCCTCTTCCAGGCCTTCATCTGGATCGGCCCGCGCTTGACCATGCTCCTGATGAGCCTGGCGCCCGTGATCGGCGCCGCCATCGCCTGGTTCTTCCTGCACGAGAAGCTGTCGGGGTGGCAGATGACGGGCATCGCCCTCACGATCGCCGGGATCGCCTGGGTCGTCTTCGACCGCGCCGGCGCCGGCTCAGGTCACGCCCGCGATCGTCGCCACCACCTGCTCGGCCTCCTCTGCGGCTTGGGCGCCGCCACCGGCCAGGCATTGGGACTGATCGCCGCCAAGAAAGGACTGGCAGGCGACTTTCCTGCCCTCACGGCCACCCTCATGCGCATGGTGGCCGCCGCCGCCGTCCTCTGGGCCATCACCCTGGCCTGGAGACAAGGCCGCGCCACCTTCCACACCCTGGAGCAACACCCGCGCGCCTGGCGCTACCTCCTCGGCGGCGCCTTCTTCGGCCCCTTCCTCGGCGTCACCCTCTCCCTCGTCGCCGTGCAGCGCACCGAAGTGGGCGTCGCCAGCACCCTCATGGCCCTGCCGCCTGTCTTCCTCCTGCCCATCAGCCGCATCGTCTTCGCAGAACGCATCGGCTGGCGCGCGGTCAGCGGGACGGCGCTGGCAGTGGCAGGCGTCGTCATCCTGGCGCTGAATTGAAGAACCGCTTCCGCCAAAACCTCCCCTTCTATCCCGCATCCATGCTCCCGCCCATCGCCGCCAACCTCCAGCACATCCGCGACCGCATCACCCGCGCCGCCGAGCGCGCCCAACGCGACCCGGCGACGATCACACTCGTGGCCGTCACCAAGACACACCCGCGCAACTACATCGAAGCCGCCCTTGCCGCCGGCCAATTCGACTTCGGCGAAAACCGGCCCGAGGAAGCCCATGCCAAATTCATCGCCGCGGCCCCACCCGGTACACCTTCCCCCCGCCTCCACCTCATCGGCCCCATCCAGAGCCGCAAAGCCGACATCGCCCTCGCCTGCCGGCCCACCCTCATCCACAGCATCGACCGTCTCAAAATCGCGCGCAAGCTCAGCGACCTGGCCCAGCAACAATCATCACTCCTGGACATCCTTTTCGAGGTCAACATCGCCGGCGAAGCCACCAAATCCGGCTTTAGCGTCAGCGAATTGGCCGCAAACCTCCCCGAACTCCTGGCCCTACCTGGCCTGCGCTCCCACGGCTTGATGGCCATCCCGCCCTTCGACCCTGATCCCGAAACCTCTCGCCCCCATTTTCGCGCCCTGCGCCACCTGCGCGACCAACTCGCCGCCGCCCATCCCGCCGCCGACTGGTCTCAGCTCAGCATCGGCATGAGCGACGACTTCGAGATCGCCATCGCCGAAGGCGCCACACTCGTTCGCGTCGGCTCCGCCATCTTCGGCCCGCGCGCCTGAACCACTATCCAGCGTGCGCCTCCTCGCCCTCGCCCCCACCGGCTTCTTCGCCGACTACGGCTGCCACATCCGCATCATGGGCCAGCTGCAGGCGTTGCAACAGCTGGGCTATCAGATACGCCTCGTCACCTATCCCGCCGGCCGCAACCTCCCCGGCCTGAGCACCATCCGCCCGCCAGCGCCATTCTCCCGCAACCTGCCGGTCGGCTCCTCGTGGCGCAAAATTCTGCTCGACGCCCTCCTCGCCCCCACCGCCCTGGCTGCCGCCCTCCGCTTTCGCCCTCATCTCATCCACGCCTACCTCCACGAAGGCGCCCTCATTGGCTGGCTCCTCGCCCGACTCCTGCGCGTCCCCCTCACCTTCGACTACCAAGGCTCACTCACCGCCGAGATGCTCGACCACCACTTCCTCTCGCCTCGCTCCCCCCTCCTCGAACCCTTGCGACGCCTGGAAGCCTGGATCGAGCAGCGCCCCCAGGCCATTTTCCCCTCCTCGGCCCACGCCGTCGATCTCCTGACCCAGCGCGGCCTTCCCCCGGCCCGCCTGCACCTCTTGCCCGACGCCATCGACCCCGACTTCTTCGCCCCCCGGCCGCCTGATCTGGTCCTGCGCCGCCAGCTTGACCTTCCCCCCGATGGCCCGCTCGTCGTCTATCTCGGCCTCCTTGCCCCCTACCAAGGCATCGACCTCCTCCTCCAGGCCCTCACCCGACCGCCCCTCGCCACCCATCCCGCCCACTTCCTCATCATGGGCTTCCCCCATGTCGAACACTACCGTCGCCTCGCCCACCAGCTCGGCCTCGGCCAACGCACCCACTTCACCGGTCCCATCCCCTATCACGAAGCCCCGCGCTATCTGGCGCTGGGCGATCTGGCCATCGCCGCCAAACTCTCGGCCACCGAAGGCAGCGGCAAACTCCTCCCCTACATGAGCCTGGCCCTTCCCATCATCGCCACCGACACACCCGTCCATCGTGAATACCTGGGCCACGGCGACTGCCCCGCCGGCATCCTGGCTGCCCCTCAGCCCGACGCCCTCGCCCAAACCATCGTCGCCGCCCTCGACCGTCTCCCCGATCTGCGCGCCCACGCCCTCCACCTCCGCCAAAAAGTGCAAACCCACTACACCTGGCAGCACAACGCCCATCTCATAGACGCTATTTTTGTTGGTATGAGTAGACAAGTAGACAAGTAGTACTACAACCGCATTTGTCATTCTGAGGAGTGAAACGACGAAGAATCTGCGGTTTTCGCTGGTGTAAGTTGGAGATTCTTCGCTCCCGCTGGTCGCTCAGAATGACACTTCAGGCGATGTGCGGTTGTAGTAGTAGACAAGTAAGATGGGATAAGATGTAATACGCAATTTCACTACCCTACAGAACATATGAGCTAGAAAAGCTAGATCAAAGAGAGAGACGGTACGCGTCATCTCGGGTATACTTCTGTCAAAAGCAACCAACTCTCAAACAGGAGCGAGACCATGAGC
>JAYRVO010000045.1:0-10412 GCA_041918515.1 Chloroflexota bacterium
CTGTTGGCGTGTCGGCTGCGGGTTCCCCTCCCGCCGGCCTGGCCCTGGCGTTCGGGCGCTGTGTGGCGCCCCCTAGGGTGGGGGGGGTGGTGGGCCCGCCCCCCGCGCCGCCCCCCGCTGGTGTCGGCGACGTAGATCTCCTTGTTCCCGTCCTGGTCGGACTCGAAAGCGAGCAGGGGAGCGGTGGCAGGGGGCAGATCGCCGGCAGAGCGAGGGGGCGGGCTGGCCCCACCACCGCCATCACGCGGCAAGAGCAGGGTGATGCCCAGCACGACAATGATGGCGATGCCCAGCACGGCGGCAATCGCCCAAGAGCGGGGGAGGGACAGCCCGGCTTGTTTGGTGCTCGTCGACCCCGTTCTGCCGCCCACCCCTGCCGCCACAGCCTGGGCGAAGGCGCCGGCGCTGGCAAAACGCTGTTCGGGCGGCTTGGCCAGCGCCCGCATCACCGCCGCCTGCATGGGCTTCGGAACCGAAGCAGGCAGGGGCGGGGGCGGTTCGTTCAGGTGCGCCAGCAGGATCGCCATGGCGTTGTCGCGTTCGAAGGGCAGCCGGCCAGCCAGCAGTTGGTAGGCGACGACGCCCAGGGCGTAGACATCGGAGCGGTGGTCGGGCTGGTGGAGGCCGTGCGCCTGTTCGGGTGAGGCGTAGGCCGGGGTGCCCACGCTGGCGCCGCTCTGGGTCAGCCGCGAGGCCCCGGCCACGCTGGCGATGCCGAAATCGCTAAGCACGGCGCGGCCCTCGCGGGTGAAGAGGATGTTGCTGGGCTTGACATCGCGATGCACCACCCCCTGCCGATGGGCATAGTCGAGCGCGCTCGCCACCTGGGCCAGCACCCGCGCCGCCGTGAGCAGGTCGAGCGGGCCGCTGCGCAGCCGCTGCTCCAATGAACCGCCCTCGGCCAGTTCCATTGCCATGTATAGCACCCCCTGCGACTGGGCGGCGTCGTACAGCCGCACGATGTGGCGGTGCTGCAGGCGGCGCATCACTTCCATCTCGCGCAGGAAGCGGCGCACGAATTCGTGCTGGTGGACTAACTCCGGCGACAGCACCTTCAGCGCCACGGTGTAGCCCTGGCTGGTGTGCACGGCCTGGTAGACGGTGGCCATGCCGCCGTGGCCGATCTCGCGCTGGATGCGGTAGGGGCCGAGGGTTTGGCCGGTGAGATCAGGCATAGGGCTTGTCGTCTTGTTTAGATGAAAACCAAACCCGATCGGACATGACGGCTACTCATTGAGATATGGGTTACGCAGTTGAGCGAAAAGTGTCATTCTGAGTGACCCATGCCTGGCGGCGGCATGCACCCGGCAAGAAACTCTTCATCGTGTCACCCTGAACGAGCCGATCGCTCAAAGTTGTTCCAGCGATCAGCCAGTGAAGGGTCTCCAAGTCGGGAGTTTCTAAGCAGGCCCGACAGGGCCGAAGAATCTCGTGTTTGCCAGCGGGAGACCCTTCGCTGGCTGATCTGAGTGACAGAATGCCGGATCGACCCGCTCAGGGTGACACACCAACTGCGTAACTTCTATGAGAGTTTCACCGACCTCGTGATAGAATTCCATACATTCCATTCGGGAGAAGATCATGACCACATGCTACTATTGCCGTGGAAAACTGATGGAACAGGAAACCACCTTTGTCTACGAGGAGCATGGCGAACTCTTGATCGTTCGCAACGTACCAGCCTTTGTGTGCATGCAATGTGGCGAGAAGGAATATAGCCAGGAGACGACGCGACGAGTGCTGTCCTTGCTCCGCCACCCCCCACGCCCGAAGGAAATTCTGCATACGCCGGCTTATGAGCTTGCCACCGCATGATCGCAAGCACCTGTACAGATGTGGCCACACTCAACCTACCGCTCGCGGTAGATTTCTCTGCGATGACCAATGGCATGGATCACAATGGTCTGTTCACCGTCAAGAATCCCATAAATGACCCGATAATCACCTACGCGGAGTTTGTAGAACTCTGCCAGATCCCCGCTCAGTGCTTCCTGGTCGATAGTATTCAGATTCGCTGCCAACCAATGGATGCGCGCAATGACGCGGCGGGCGACAGCTCGATCCAGGCGCGCCAATTCGCGTGCGGCTGCTTCCAAGATCTGGATGCGATACATTGCTATTGCAATCCAAGCCGCTGCACAACATCTTCGAAAGATTCGCCACGCTCTCCCGCTGCAATTGCTTGCTGCTGGCGCAAGAGCCTGTCACGCACCACCTTGCGCAGGTGCAGACCTTCATCTGGCTCACCCAGCAACTCGACCAATTTCTGCTCGACGATTGTTCCGATCATTTCTGCAAACTCGCTTTTCGTCATCTGCGACACTGTGGTAATCATATCACTCTCCGTGAACTTGAATGGACGAGGACCAATAGCATGATCACAGTGGAGAATAGCACTGATACACGACAAGCTCAAATACACCCGCTCAACCGCCATGGTCTCGCACACCTGTCAGGTCTGCGAGACCTGACAGGTGTTTGGCTGGACTCCCCCGTTCCAGAATTCCAGAAATCCAGCATCCAGCATGACAGGATCAAGGGGAGCGGGCGCAACGGAACCCGATGCCATCACTGGGTACCATCGTGCCCCGGAAGGCAGAGCGCTCGCCGGAGTACGGATAATAGAGCCACGAGCCGCCACGCGCCAGGTGTATCTCGCCCGTGGCCGGACCTCTTGGGTTCTGCGCAGGCGACGACGCATAGTAATCGGCTTGATACCAGTCGGCCACCCACTCCCACACACTCCCCGCCATGTCCAGAGCGCCGTAAGGGCTTGCACCGGCGGGATGGCTACCCACGACCTCAGTGTGGTCGCCAGCGCAAAAGCTGTAGTTAGCCAAACTGCATGTTGGTTCCCCGTTCCCCCATGGATAGATGCGACCATCCGTCCCTCGCGCCGCCTTCTCCCATTCAGCCTCAGTAGGTAGCCGACGTCCGATCCAACCGCAGTAAGCTGCAGCGTCGTGCCAGGAAACACCCGCCACCGGTTGGTCACCGGCATTGAGGTTGCTGCTATTGACATTGCGTGACTGTCCGCAGACGCCAGTGCTGACGCAGCGCTGGTACTGGGCGTTCGTCACCTCCGTTTTGTCAATCCAGAAAGCGTCGAGATAGACTGTGTGTTGCGGAAACTGTTCGAGGTGGATCGGGTCCCAATCGCTGCTGCCCATCAGAAATTCGCCGGCGGGCACGAAAACCATGTCCGCCCCGGCCGGCGCGGGTCTTGGAGTTGGCGTGGGGGGAATGGCGGCCAGAGCCACCGCCGCCTGATCGAGGTTGACTGTGAGCAAGGCGGCGGCCATCCAGCCCTGCTGGCCATCTCCCGCCTGTACCAACAGCCAGTCGCCGGCAGGGTTGCGGCCCAATACCCGCACGGACGCACCACGGGCATAACTGCCCAGTCGATCATAGTTCGTGCCCGGCCCTGAGCGCATGTTCAGGGTGGCGCTATTGACCGTCGCGTCGGGAAGGGGGGTGGGGGTGTCAATCGGTATGGGGGTGTCTGCGGGTATGGGCGAAGTTAGCGGTTCGGTGGCGATCAGCAGAGGCGTTTCTGTGGCCGTCGGGGGAAGGGTGGGTTCGACATCGATTGGCAGGAGCGTATCTGTAGCAGTCGGTGCTGTGGTTGCTTGGATCGGCATGGGGGGCAGCGGCGCGAGCGTGCTCGTGGGCGGCCGCGTGCTGGTAGCAATCATCAGTGTAGGCTCCTGGTTCACCGTCGGGCGGTTCAGCGCCCACCAACTCAGTTGAACGATCGCGATCAGGATCAAAACGCTCGCCAGAAACAACGGCCAGCGCCGTCGTTGGAGCTGCTTTGGCACCGGTGGGGGCGTGTGCGCAGGCTTGTCCGCGTTCGCCCCCTGCCCACCCATCAGTCCCTGGATCAGGCCCACAGCGCTGGTCGGCCGCTGGCGGGGGTCTTTGGCCAACGCTTGCAGCAAGAGTGCGACTGTTTGTAGCGACAAGCCAGGGTTGAAACGGCGCGGGTCGGGCGGCGGCTCATTGACATGCTGATACGCCACGGCTTCAACTGTCTCACCCTGGAACGGCAAGCGTCCGGCCAGGATCTGGTACAGCATTACACCCAGTGCATAGATATCAGTGGCCGCTGTCGCCGGCTGGCCTCTCAACACCTCCGGCGCCATATAGTTAGGTGTGCCCATGACGCTTGAGGTCGATTGCGTGGCCTGGGCCAGTGATCGGGCAATGCCAAAATCCGTTAGCACCCCGCCCCGACCAGCAACTATCATGACGTTGGATGGTTTGATATCGCGATGCACCACCCCGCGGGCATGGGCGTAGTCCAACGCCGCACCCACCTCTGTCAACGCCTGCAGCGCCGCCTGCGGGGTGGGCTGCATCTGCCGCAGCCAATCCTGGAACAGCATCCCTTCCAGCCACTCCATGGCAATGAAGGGCGTCCCCTGCTCCTCGCCGATCTCGTAGATGGTGACGATGTGGGGGTGAGACAAGTTGGCGGCCAGTCGAGCCTCGCGGCGGAAGCGCTCGACGAACTTGGGGTCGGTCAGCAGCCAAGCGTGCGGGACTTTGATGGCGACGCGACGGCCCAGGGTGGGGTCGTGCGCGAGGCAGACGACGGCGAAGCCGCCGCGACCGACTTCGCGCTCGAGGTGGTATTTGCCGAGGGTGGAGGGGAGGGGCATGGTTGTTATGTCACCAAAATGCCGCGCGTCTTCACTTCCCAGGCCAGCGGGTGTTCATCACGAAATTGCTCTGGCCGGAAGCCAATCACCTCGAAGTGAGGGTCGAGGCGCGTAGCCAGAGTGGTCAGGCGCAGCCAATCCTGCAAGCGATCTCCACTCAGGTCGGGGGAGATCACGGCCACGTCTATGTCGCTGTCAGGGCCAGCAGTTCCTGCTGCATAAGACCCATAAAGGTAGGCAGCGTTGATGTTGAGGTCTTGCGCCGCCAGAACCCGTAGTAGATCGTGAACCAGGAGCATCACACGTTTTCTGCTAGCGGCTTTATTCACCTTTCTGGTTGGTATTGTGATTTCAGCCATGATCCGACCTCCTGAATGACCTTGATCTCCGACTTGGTAAACTGTCTGGAATAGCGTTCTCGTAGCAGCGATCTGTCCTCAGGGTAACGCGTTTCCATGTTGTATGCGGTGATACGCACCAATTGCTGTCGTCTATCATCAGAAAGCGCCAGACTTGCACGTTCGGCAAGGATGAGCAGGTTATGCGTCCGCGGAGCGTGCTCGCCGGTTGACTGCACAACCAGACCTTTCAGAAGCTTCTCGATGTAGAGATGTGCAAAGAAGAGAGCATAGTGATAGTCGCCACTAGCTATCAAGTGGTTTACGACTGGCCAATCAGCTTCTGCCGACCTCAGCCAGTAGTTGGCAACTTCAGCAACATTCATAAGGCTTGGTGTCTCCCAGGTGCAGCGGGAGCCGATTTGTATATGACCAACGCTGCACTCGGCGGGTCGATATCGAGCATAGCATGGATACACGCCAACCTCAAATACAAGCACCAATACGACCGCTCTCAGATCCTTCGTAGCTTTCCTTATGTAACCCGCCCCGTTTCACGCGGTCTTCGTTCGAGAACATCAGAATCCAACATCCAGAATCACAGAATCAAGGCGAACGGGCGCAACGGAACCCGAAGTCGCCAAACCGCGCGTCCGGCGAGTACCAACCCCGAGCGCCTGAGCGTACATAGTCCGGGTTATCGTCCCATGAGCCGCCGCGCAACACGCGGTTATTACCAGCACCTGGTCCAGCAGGATTGCTGCTGGGCGAAGAGATATAATAATTCTCGTCGTACCAATCGGCAACCCACTCCCATACGTTCCCCGCCATATCCAATATACCATAGGGGCTGGCCCCGGCCGGATAACTGCCCACTGGCGATGTAAGTGCATAGCCATCACTCACTCCCACATCCTTTTGATCGGAGGGGCAATTACTATCACAATAGTTGAGCCTGTTGCCATCAAATTCGTTGCCCCACGGATAGATGCGTCCACCCGTTCCCCGCGCTGCCTTCTCCCATTCTGCCTCGGTGGGCAAGCGTTGTCCTACCCAGGCACAGTAAGCGCGAGCGTCCTCCCATGAAACCCCTACTACAGGTTGGCCGGCGTTGTTATAGACGCTGTCGCCAAAGTATTTCGACTGCTGGCAGGCGCCGACGTCAACGCATCGTTGATATTGACTGTTCGACACCTCTGTTTTGTCGATCAAAAAGGCTTCGAGGTAGACCGTGTGTTGTGGGCGCTCGTCATCATATCCCTCACCGGCGGCGCTGCCCATCAAAAACTCGCCCGGAGGTACGAAGACCATCTCAGCGCCGTCTGGGAAGGTTGGCGTGGGTGAAGGAATCGGGGTGTTAGTTGGGGTAGGTTCCGGAGTTAGTGTGTTGGTAGGAGTGTTCGTCGGGCGCAGGGTGGGGGTGAACGTGCTGGCGGGAGTGTTCGTCGGGCGCAAGGTGGGGGTGAACGTGCTGGCGGGAGTGTTCGTCGGGCGCAAGGTGGGGGTGAACGTGCTGGCGGGGGTGTTCGTCGGGCGCAGGGTGGGGGTGAACGTGCTGGCGGGGGTGTTCGTCGGGCGCAGGATGGGGGTTAGTTCTATCAATACCACCACGGTCGGATTGATATTGAGCGTGAGCAAAGCAGTCGCCACCCACCCTTGCTGACCATCGGGCGCTTGCACCTTGAGCCAGTCGCCTGTCGCATTTCGGCCCAACACCCGCACGGCCTCACCACTCGCGTAGGTGTTCAGCCGGTCGTACTTCATGCCTGGCCCCGCCCGCATGCTCAGCGTGGTAGTGCTGACCACAGCGTCGGGAAGGGAAACGAAGGTGGAAGTGACGCCAAATGTGGCAGCAAGCGTCGCCGTGGGGGTGGGGGTAAGGGTGTCCGTGTGTTTAGGGGTAGGAGTATCATGGGTTCTCACCGGAAATGGTATCACCGTATCTTCTTGTGGGGGGGTGGTCAAGGGCGCCGTCGTGAAGGAGGGTAGATGGGTGGATGAGGCCGGCGCCGCAGTTTGGGTTGGCTCCACCTTTGCCACGTCCGCCTCCGGCGGGTGGTTGCGCGTCGCCAACAGCCACAATAGTACGACGCCTACCACAAAGAGAATCGATACGCCCACCAGAACTGGCGTCCAGGTGTGGCGACGCGGAACAGGTGGCGGAGTCGGCTTTAGCGCTGGCGCGCCCAGACTCATCAACAACTCTCGAACCAACCTTTCAGCCCCCGCCGGCCGCTGCCGGGGGTCCTTGGCCAGCGCCTGCAACACCAGCGCCGCCGTCGGCTTCGGCAAGGTCGGGTTGAGGCTGCGCGGGTCAGGCGGCGGCTCAGATGCGTGCTGGAAAGCCACCGCATGCGGCGTGTCACCATAGAACGGCAGCCGCCCGGTCAGGACCTCGAATAGCATCACACCCAGGGCGTAAATGTCAGTGGCGGCGGTGGCGGGCTGACCCTTCAGCACCTCCGGCGCCATATAGTTCGGCGTACCCATCAGGCTTGATGTCGACTGCGAAGCCTGCACCAACGACCTGGCGATGCCAAAATCGGTCAGCACGCCCCCGCGCCCCGCCGCCATCATGATGTTGGAGGGCTTGATGTCGCGGTGGATCACCTGGCGGGCGTGGGCATAGTCCAACGCTGCACCCACCCCTGCCAACGCTTGCAGCGCCGCCTGCGGCGTGGGCTGCATCTGCCGCAGCCAGTCCTGGAACGGCATCCCTTCCAGCCACTCCATGGCAATGAACGGCGTCCCCTGCTCCTCGCCGATCTCGTAGATGGTGACGATGTGGGGATGCGTCAGGTTGGCGGCCAGGCGGGCTTCGCGGTGGAAACGCTCGACGAACTTGGGGTCGGTCAGCAGCCAGGCGTGCGGGACTTTGATGGCTACGCGGCGGCCCAGGGTGGGGTCGTGCGCGAGGTAGACGACGGCGAAGCCGCCGCGACCGACTTCGCGATCAAGGTGGTATTTGCCGAGGGTGGAGGGGAGGGGCATAGTGGTGAGGCTAACGGCTTGATCGAGTCACGGATGAGGGCAGTGTGATTCTTGTGGACGCGGATCGGGAAACACGGATGATTTCATCCTTGCTATCCGTGTTTCTTCCCATCTGTGTCTACAGATTCAGATGTTTGTTGTGGACGCGGATCGGGAAACACGGATGATTTCATCTTCCTATCCGTGTTTCTTCCCATCCGTGTCTACAGATTCAGATGTTTGTTGTGGACGCGGATCGGGAAACACGGATGATTTCATTCTTGCTATCCATGTCTATAGATTCAGATGCTGCTTGTGGACACGGATAGGGAAACACGGATAATTTCATTCTTGCTATCCGTGTTTCTTCCCATCCGTGTCTACAGAAATGGCAGAGTCAAGGTCCCCAGGCGGGAGAGCCATCATCTCCGGTACTCGCAAATAGAAGTGTTGGTTGGCTGCCATCCGCCCAAATAGCATAGAGATCGTCGGTATAGCCTCCCCGATTGGAGGAGAACACGATAGCAGAGCCATCGGGAGACCAGGCAGGATGCTCTTCCCTGCTTGGCTCTGTGGTCAGTCTGCGTAAATTACTACCGTCCGTGTTCATGACGTAGATGTCGCGATTTCCATTTTGCTCCGAATGAAAGGCAAGGCGACGCCCGTCTGGCGACCAGGCCGGCTTGTAACTATCAGCAGTCATGAAACTGATCTGGTGCGGAGAACTGCCATTGGCATTCATCAGGTAGATTTGCCAAACACCCGTCTGATCCGAGCTGAAAGCGATCAAGCCGCCATCCGGTGACCAAGCAGGATTCCGTTCATTCCAAATGGTAAATGTGAGCCGCTGCGCGTCTCCACCAAGAGCCGGCGCTATGAATATCTCGGCGTTGTTATCAGCGGTAGTGACAAAGGCGATCTGGCTGCCATCGGGCGACCAGTCGGCGTATTCATCCCAGGCCTGGTTGTAGGTGAGGCGACGAACGTTGCTGCCATCTGCATTCATGATGTAGATGTTATGCACTCCCGCTACGACCGCATCACGCGAGGAAGTAAAGGCTATCTGTTGGCCATCACGAGACCAAGCAGGTGACCAATCATCGCCGGGCGAATGGGTGAGCCTGCGCAAGTCCCCGCCGTTGGCAGCCATTATGTACAGTTCGGGGTTGCCGTCACGCCAGCTATTGAAAACGATGTGGCCGCGCCCATTGCCAGGTGGGATCACGGTAGGAGTGAATGTGGGAATGGGCGACGGAGTGAATGTAGAAGTGGGCAACAATGTCGGTGTCAAAGTAGGCTGGGCCGTGGGGGTGAAAGAAGGTGGAGCCGTGGGCGTCAAGGTGCTAATAGCTCTCAATGTGGCCGTTTGACTCGGTGTTGCTGCCAATTTGTTGGCATGGATTAGAGGTGCTGTAGCGATTGGCGATGGCGTAGATGTTACGGTGGCAATTGGCGTCGAAAGTGCGGGAGCTGTGCTTTTTCCCTCGACTGCTTGCCCTACCTCAACCGACAGTGGCGTACGCGAGGGATCATCGCGTAACAGCGTCCAAGCTAAAAGCGCAACCATGAACAACACCATTAGCGCGCCAAGTCCCCCTAGCCAAACCGTCTTGCGTCGCGCGGGCGTGGTCGCCGCGCGGACAGATGCCGGCGCGCCCAGACTCGTCAACAACTCCCGAACCAACCTTTCTGCCCCGACCGGCCGCTGCCGGGGGTCCTTGGCCAGCGCTTGTAACAAAGGCGCCGCTGTTGGCTTGGGCAAGGCCGGGTTGAGGCTGCGCGGGTCGGGCGGCGGCTCGGAAGCGTGCTGGAAAGCCACCGCGTGCGGCGTGTCGCCATAGAACGGCAGCCGCCCGGTCAGAATCTCGAACAGCATCACACCCAGTGCATAGATATCAGTGGCCGCTGTCGCCGGTTGCCCCTTCAACACCTCCGGCGCCATGTAGTTCGGCGTGCCCATGACGCTTGAGGTCGATTGCGTGGCCTGCGCCAGCAGCCGGGCGATGCCGAAGTCCGTCAGCACGCCCCCGCGCCCCGCCGCCATCATGATGTTGGCGGGCTTGATGTCGCGGTGGATCACCTGGCGGGCATGGGCGTAGTCCAACGCTGCACCGATACCGACCAGCGCCTGCAGCGCCGCCTGCGGCGTGGGCTGCATCTGCCGTAGCCAGTCCTGGAACGGCATCCCTTCCAGCCATTCCATGGCAATGAACGGCGTCCCCTGCTCCTCGCCGATCTCGTAGATGGTGACGATGTGAGGATGGGTCAGGTTGGCGGCCAGCCGGGCCTCGCGGTAGAAACGCTCGACGAACTTGGGGTCGGTCAGCAGCCAGGCGTGCGGGACTTTGATAGCCAGGCGGCGGCCCAGGGTGGGGTCGTGCGCGAGGTAGACGACGGCGAAGCCGCCGCGACCGACTTCGCGATCAAGGTGGTATTTGCC
>JAYRVO010000046.1:0-7464 GCA_041918515.1 Chloroflexota bacterium
CCTCAGTCTCTTTCAACTCGGCCGCCTCCTCCTCAACTTCTGCCTGCGTGAAAACCTGCCTCTTCCAGATGGTTTCCTCCCTCCTGTTGCTTTACCACCCTCTCTCTTGCTCTCGAACTAATGTTCTGTAGGGTAGTGAATTTGTAGACAACAGGTTTTTGTTAAGGAAGATGAACATGATGCGTATAAACTGGAAATTGGTGATAGGTCTCCTCATTGGATTGATAGTCGTCATAGCAGCAGGTTTGCGTTTCACGAGAGGTGTTCGTTCCTTTGTTCCCCCCACAGGTCGATCTGTCGACCTGTGGGGAACGTTGGATTTTGCAACTGCACAAAAACTTCAAGCGATACTGGACGAAGATGTAAACGCGTTAAAGGTACCAGGGCTACAGGCATTTGTGCTTACACCAGATGGCAAAACATGGTCAGGTACAAGCGGCACGACTGATTTAGCACGCCAGAATCTCATGCAAAGGGACGATATTTTACGCGTGGGGAGTGTGACCAAGACTTTTACAGCCGTCATTGTATTGAAACTTGTCGAGGAAGGACGCCTCAGCCTCGATGATCCAATGGCAAAGTGGTTCCCAGATTTTCCAAATGGAGAAGCGATCACAATACGCCACCTTCTCAACCATACTAGCGGCATCCCTGAAATCATCCCAAAAGTTATGATGAAATCCATCATTCCTTCGACCTACTGGAAACCGGAAGAATTAGTGAATATCATCGCTCAAGATGAATCAAGTTTTAGGCCGCGTGGTACTTTTGAATATTCAAACACAAATTACATTCTTCTTGGAATCATTACTGAAAAGATAACTGGTAAACCGTTTACTCAACAATTACACGAACATATTATTGATCCATTAAACCTCAAGAATACTTATTTCATCCCTTATGAACAAGCGCCTATCAATCTCATACCCGGATTTGACCGGGACTTATCCGTCTTTCCGGGGATGTTAGATATAGGCAAAAATAATACCAGTTGGGCAACAGCTGCATTTACATCGGGCGCCCTGGCTTCTACAGCGGACGATTTAGCCGTATTTTTTGAGCGTCTCTTTGCTGGGGCATTGCTTTCGCAGTCAACGATGTCGGAAATGACCACATTCATTAGTGCTTCTAATCCAGGCTTTTCAGAGCAAAACGGTTCTGGACTTGGATTAATGCGACTAGAAGTTGATGGCCAGGAACTGGTTGGGCATGTCGGTCAGTTCATGGGTTCAACAGCCATTGCAATGTATTCACCAGATAAGAGTTACCTCGTTGTAGTGACATGCAACCTGTCGAACCCTAACTTAGTCAAGGTCATGACTGACCTGCAAGAAAACATCAAGTAACAGGATCATCCAAGCGAAAATACGCCTGACACAGCGGGCGCTGGCCAGATGGGGATCTGCGCGTTTTGGGACTTGTCCCTGAATTTTGGCAGTTTCCCGTTTCCGAGCCTTTTTCTCCTCAGTCGTCGGTTAAACATGGGGTGGCGCCCAACCTGCCCCGTTCAGTACGTCCCTACCGGGCTGGCCAGTACGCGGACGCACGCGGAGGACGCGGATGGACGCGACCTACCCCGTTCAGTACGCCCCCACCAGGCTGGCCAGGGCCACAAGGCCGAAGCCGGCGATGATGGCGCCCGAAACGATGTTGACCCAGCGCAGGCTGCGGGGCGTGAAACGATTGCGCAACACGCTGACAGCGGTGGAAAGGGTCAGCCACCAAAGGGCCGAGCCACAGAAGACGCCCGCCACCAGTCCGACTGCCGAGCCGTAGCTTTGGCCGTTGGTCGCCAGCCCCAGCCCGGCAAAGACGGCGACGAAGGAGAGAATGGTCAGCGGGTTGGTGAGGGTGAGGAGAAAAGTGCTGGCATAATCCCCGGCCAGGGTGCTGCTCCCGGCCAGTGCAGGCTCAGCGGCCGGTTTGCTCAGCAAGGTGCGGATACCGAGATAGACCAGGAAGGCGCCTCCCAGCAGCCGTAGCCAATTTTGCTGCGCCACCAGGAAGCCGGAGATGGCGGTCAGGCCGAAAGCAGCGATGGCGCCGTAGACGGCGTCGGCCGTGGCTGCGCCCAGCCCGGTGACAAGGCCCGACAGCCGCCCATTCGCCAGGGTGCGGCGGATGCAGAGAACGCCAATGGGGCCCACCGGCGCAGCGATGGAAAAGCCGAGGAGAATGCCTTGGAGGAAGAGGGGCATAGGGGGCAGGGTGACGGGGTGACGGGGTGACAAGGTGACAAGGTGACAAGGTGATAGGGTGACAAGGTGACAAGGTGACAAGGTGACAAGGTGACAAGGTGACAGGTTTTTCGTTGATTGTTGACTGTTGACTGTTGATTGTTAGAAAGTTCGTTCAGGGCTGAGGGCGGCGGCGAGGGCGTGTCGCAGGGGCGAGGCAGGTGTGCGCTCCCAGGCCGCCGCCAGAACCGGCCTCCCTACTCCACCAGCCAGCTGGCCCAGCGCCCAGGCGGCGTGGCTGGCGACCAGGAGCGGGCTGCTGTTCAGATGATGATCGAGCGCAGGCAGGACGGCTGGGTCGCCCCAGTTGCCCGCGGCCACGCAGACATTGCGCAAAAAGCCAGCGAAACCGGCGCGCAGGATGGGCGTGCGGGCAAAGCGGCCGGCGAAGGTCGCCGGGTCAAGGGCCAAGAGGTCGAGCAGGGGCGGGGCAGGGTCGAGGAGAGCGGGAGAGGGCGGGGCAAGCGACGAGCGGCGGGCGGCAGCCCGATTCCAGGGGCAGACGGCCTGGCAGAGATCGCAGCCGAAGACCCAGTTGCCCATCTGGGGCCGCAGGTCGGGCGGGATCTCGCCGCGCAACTCGATGGTCAGGTAGGAGATGCAGCGGCGGGCGTCCAGTGCGTGGGCTGAGACTAGGGCGCCGGTGGGGCAGACATCCAGGCAGCGGGTGCAGTGGCCACAGGTGAGGGGGAAGGGGAGATTGGAGATTGGGGATTGGAGATTGCGGAACGCGTCTGTCCTCTGACCTCCGACCTCCGCTCTCTGATCTCCGCTCTCTGACTCCAGAATTTCAGGGACGAGGAGGCCGCCGAGGACGAGATCGGAGCCGAGGGCGGGATGGATGAGGCAGGTGTTCTTGCCGATGAAGCCTAGTCCGGCCTGGACCGCCCACGAGCGTTCCAGCACGGGCGCGCTATCGACGAAGACCCGGCCGTGGGTGCTGCGCCCGGTCTGCGCCCTCAGCCAGCCGTCCAATTCTTTCAACATCCCGCGCATCACGTCGTGATAATCGCGGCTCAGGGCATAGGCGGCGATCTGGCCGCGGCTGGGGTCGGTGCGACGCGCGGGATCGACGCCGCGGGCGTAGCTCAGGCCAACGAGGATGAGGGATTGGGCTTCGGGCAGGAGGGAGCGCGGGTCGGTCTTGAGCGCGCTGTGCCGGGCCAGGTAGCCCATCTCGCCAGCATAGCCCGCCTCCAACCAACGGGTATAGCGATCATGGTCGGGGCTGGGGCCGGCCGGGGCAATGGCGACGAGGTCGAAGCCGAGCGCGCGAGCAAAAGCTTTGAGGGGCTGGGCGAGTGACAAGGTGACAGGGTGACAAGGTGACAAGGTGACAGGGTGACAAGGTGGCGGAGTGGAGGGTGTTAGCGCATGATAGCTAGGGTGAGGGGTAGGGGCAAGAAGAGATAGGTGATGGTGGCCTACGCGCGGGGATTGCGGGAAGTGTTGAGACTGCAGACCGCCATTTGACATCTTCCCCCCTCCCCCTTTATCCTTCTCCTATGTTTACACACCGCTGCAGGCGCACCCCCCACGGGACGAGGACAGGCCAACCCGCCTGACCCCTGCCGCCGCGCCTGCGCAGCCCTCGTTCCCGCCCAAAACCACGATGCGATTACCGTCATCGTGGTTTTTGTTTGCTTCGTGCGCCCGCCCTCCTCTCATCACGAATGCCACGAATGGACAAATAGCACGAATATCGTTTCACGTCTCACGCCTCACGTTTCACGCCTCACGTTTCAGGAGATTGCACTCATGCCCACCCCCAACAAACCCAAAATCAAGAAAATCGCCCTCGCCTATTCCGGCGGCCTCGACACCAGCGTCATCGTCCCCTGGCTGCGCAACAACTACGGCTGCGAAGTCGTGTGTTTTTGCGCCGACTTGGGCCAGGAAGAAGAACTGTCGGGTCTGGAAGCGAAGGCCATCGCCTCCGGCGCCAGCAAGTGCTTCATCGAAGACCTGCGCCTGGAGTTCATCACCGATTTCGTCTTCCCCACCATGCAGGCCGGGGCCATCTACGAGCGCAAATATCTGTTGGGCACCTCGATGGCGCGTCCACTCATCGCCAAGCGCTTGGTAGAGATCGCCGAGATGGAGGGCTGCGATGCAGTCGCGCATGGGGCCACCGGCAAAGGCAACGACCAGGTGCGCTTCGAGCTCACGATCATGGCCCTGAATCCCCGCCTGCGCATCGTCGCGCCCTGGCGCGAGTGGGAAATCCGCAGCCGCAAGGACGCCCTCGACTACGCCGCCGAGCACAACGTGCCCGTCACCGCTACCATAAAGTCGATCTACAGCCGCGACCGCAACTTGTTCCACCTGAGCCATGAGGGCGGGTTGCTGGAAGACCCCTGGAACGAGCCAGAAGAGGCGATGTACATCCTGACCACCGCGCCTGATGCCGCTCCCGACCAACCGGAGTACCTGGAGGTCGACTTCAAGACCGGCGTCCCCATCCGCGTCAACGGCGTTTCGCACGGGCCGGTGGGGATCATGGAGGAACTGAATCGCATCGGCGCCAAACACGGCATCGGGCGCATCGATCTGGTCGAGAACCGGCTGGTGGGGATGAAATCGCACGGGGTCTACGAGACGCCCGGCGGCACCCTGCTGCACGAGGCTCACGCCGCCATCGAGCAGCTTTGCCTGGACAGAGAGACGCTACACTTCAAGCAGATGATCGGGCTGAAGTACGCCGACCTGGTGTACAACGGCCAGTGGTTCACGCCCCTGCGCGAGGCTCTCGACGCCTTCGTGCAGACGACCGAGAAGAATATCACCGGCGCCGCTCGCTTCAAGCTTTATAAAGGCAACGCCATCCTGGTCGGGCGCAAGAGTCCGCACAGCCTGTATCGCGAGGATTACGTCACCTTTGGCGAGGACGATGTGTACAACCAGAAGGACGCCGAGGGTTTCATCAAGCTGTTCGGCTTGCCGCTGAAGGTGCAGGCGATGCTGGAGATCGAGCGTCACGGCGCTTCGCACTACCGATCGACCGATTACAGCGCTTTCAAGCGGGATTGACAGAAAAGGCGTGGGCTTGCTCTCCCAAACGGCAGCAAGCCCACGCCTTCTCGTATTGGCGAACATGCCAGGGCATGGTATGATCGTCTCGAGTTCGATCACGACAAAGCCATTGCACGGCGATTTCAGTCTTAGCTCTCCGGTGAAGACGTCATGGCGACATCGACAACAGCAGTGCTTCGCGCCAGCGCCCAACGACTATTTCCTGATCTCGATTTCGACCAAATTCTGGCTCAGTTACTGCTCGAGCGCGCTCAGAAGAATCTGATCAGATACCGCACCGCGGTGCGCGATTACGAAACAAAGTATGGCCAGGACTTCCAGTCGTTTCGAGAGACGATCCTCGCGACTGAGCCATCCTTCACAGTGGAACAAGATTACTTCGATTGGGAATTGGCAGTGACGGGAGTGATCGACATGGAAGAGGAAGTCAAACGGCTGCGTAAATTGGGTTGAATTCAATGACAGTCGCACAATTGCTCCCTGCCCTCGCCCAGGCGCTTCAGGAGCGAGTTTATTTGCGCCGCATGGAGATTGTGGAACAGAGTCGGAGTCAGCTCAAGGCGCGCCTGTATGTTGCGCCAAACTTGTACGTGCAAGTCTATCGAAATGATCTGTTCGACACAACGAACTTCGTCTTGATCCACAATGACAAACGCATCTTTGCGAGAGATCGCTTGAACAGCCGTTGGCACCGACACCCGCTGGGTGCTCCAGAATTTCATGATAGAAGCGCTGAAGGACAGCGCGCAGTCGACTTGCCGGGATTTCTCGATGAAGTCGAAGCTATCTTAACTACTCTCGAACTGCCTTGAATGAACGATCTAACACTCCCCGCCGGTTTCTCCTTCGCTGGCATCCATTGTGGCATCAAGAAAACCAGTGCGCCCGACTTGGCCCTGATCCTCAGCGAAACGCCCTGCGCCGCGGCCGCAGTGTTCACGCAGAATCGCTACGCGGCTGCGCCGGTGCAGTACGACCGGCAATTGTTGACGCTGAACGCGGACGGTGTGCAGGCCGTGTTGGTGAACAGCGGCAACGCCAATGCCGTGACCGGGGCCGAAGGTCTGGCCGCGACCCGGCGCAGCGCCGAGGCCGTGGAGTCCACTTTCGGCTTGGCCCCCTGGTCCACCTTCGTCATGTCCACCGGCGTCATCGGCCAGTCTTTGCCGGTCGAGCGCATCGAGACCGCCTTGCCTGCACTCCACCAGGCCCTGCGCCCGGACGCCGCCGGTTTCGAGGCCGCCGCGCGCGCCATCATGACCACTGACACGCGCATGAAGGTCGCTACGGCGCAGGGCATGGTGGGTGGGGCGATGGTCACGGTGGCGGGGATGGCGAAGGGGGCGGGGATGATCCACCCCAACATGGCCACGATGTTGGCAGCGGTCGTCACCGACGCCAATATCAGCTCCTCGGCGTTACAGATAGCCTTGAAGCAGGCCGCCGACCGCTCGTTCAATCGCATCAGTGTGGACGGCGACACCAGCACCAACGACACCGTGGTCGTTCTGGCCAACGGGCGGGCCGGGAATGACCTCATCGCCCATGATGGCGCTCACGCATTCACCGCCCTCCTCACCCAAGTCTGCACTGCCCTGGCCCAAGCCATTGTCCGCGACGGCGAGGGCGCGACCAAATTCGCCAGCATCCAGGTGTCCGGGCTGAGATCGGACGCCGACGCGCACCGGGTGGCCAACGCTATCGCCATTTCGCCGCTAGTGAAGACGGCCATCTATGGTGGCGACGCCAACTGGGGCCGGATTCTGATGGCGGCGGGGAACAGCGGGGTCGGTTTCGACCCGGCGGCGGCCGAGTTGTGGGTCAGTGGTGGGGTGCAGGCGGATGCCATGCTCCCGCCCTTGCACCTGGTCTCCGGCGGTGCGCCGCTCCCCTTCGACGAAGCCGAATCCGCCCACCGCTTCGCCCAACCCGAACTGCTGATCGACCTCCGTCTGGGTTCCGGCCCCGGCCAGGCCACGGTCTGGACCTGCGACCTGAGCCACGAGTATGTGACGGTGAATGGGAGTTATCGGACGTGAAGTTGTGATACAAGATCTTTAGTTTCCGGTAACACAGTGACGAGTTGAGTCGCCGCAATAGCGAGATTGCGGTTCAGAACCTTACAAAAGCGATAGAGAAGGATGAGAATTGAGGTCAGAGATGCCGTTTACGACGGCGATGACCCTCGATGCCC
>JAYRVO010000047.1:0-21163 GCA_041918515.1 Chloroflexota bacterium
GATCAACGTGCGCAACACCGGCAACACCACCTGGCGCGCCAGCGACGGCTACGGCTGGCGCGGGGATGACCAATGGCGTGGTCAATCCGGATCGGTCACGGGGGAGATAGCGCCGGGCGGAGTCTGGCGGTTCGAGCGCACGTTCAATGCGCCGACGACGCCGGGGGAGTATGTCTATGGGTTCATGATGCGGCATGGCGCGCAGGAGTTTGGGCCGTATTTCTTTGTGCGAGTGACAGTAACACGATCCAAGTGGACGCTAATGTACTATCTTGCGGGAGACAACGACACAGACAACAGCATGGCCGATGCGGTGAACAGATTGATCAACCAAGTGATGCAGCACCAAAAACCGTGGGTGAATGTGGTTGCATTGTATGATGGACGGCAACATGGAGACTCGGCCTACTATGACATCAATAGCTGGCGCCCCGAGCGCATTGCAAAGGATGAACTCAATGTAGGCGATCCTCAAACTTTGTCAGACTTCATCGCTTGGGCAAAATCCACTCATCCTGCCGAACACTATGCCCTGGTGATTGCAGATCACGGTAGCGGCGTGAACGGCATTGCAGTAGATGAAGCTTCGTACTCCCGACTGATTTCATCAGAGTCCGATATCCTGACCCCCAATGATCTACGAGCTGGAATTGTCAGCAAAGTTGACGTTGTTTATATGCGCGCCTGTCTGATGGGTACCATCGAGCCGGCGTATGAGCTACGTGACAAGACGGATTTCTATGTTGCCAGTCAGGCACTTATGTGGGGTGACAGGAACAGCAATGCCTTATCCGAAGTAGGAAAGGAACTTGCGTCAATCAGCGCGAGCACGACCCCTCGGGACTTAGCTAAATCCTACTTTGTCAACTATAGTCAGGATTTTAAACAGTTTCCCAGCACTATTTCGATAATAGATATGTCGAAATTTTCAATTCTAAAAAGCAAAGTTGATGTGTTTGCTCAAACACTCAGAGCCAACATGGCAACTGAAAAGGATGTACTGTTAGATGTAGGAAATTCGAATTCTCTACAGCGGTTCGATACCGAGTTCGACTGCGTTCAAGATCAGAAGGACAAGTATGTAGATCTTTACGATTTTGCTACAGAAGTTAGTCAACGCACATCACAGGTAGTTGTAGCGTCAGCCGCACGAGATGTACGGGACGCCATTACGCAAGCAGTTATTGATAATCGAGTCTCTGACTGGTCATATGTCAACGTGCCTGGGACATGCGCAGGACCAGTTGACCACACCGAGGCGCATGGACTCTCGGTCTTCTGGCCTCACAGACGCCAACCCTGGTATATCAGTCAATGGAGCTCATGGGCTGAAGGCGTAACAAGCTGGCTGCCAAGCTCCTTTCAATCGATGGCGGAGGCTCTCGAGCCAACAAATATTACGGAGGCGAGTAACCCATGGATGCAGTTGATGATCGATTTCACGAACCAAACCGATCCCACTGATGATCTTCTTCCGCCATCCGCCGTATCAGTTGTTGTAGAGCTTCGCGTATACCTACCATTAGTGCTCGATCTTACCGGAGGAACCCCACCACCAGCAACAGAAACGTCGACACCAACCCCGATGTGGACGCCAACCACAACACAGACCACAGATACGCTTTATAATTGACCCCGAAAACTGGACCACTAGCTAAGGTGGAGGGTCGGGTATACTGACCAAGACCAGGAGGTCCAGAATGATGACAAAGATACGCCGCCGGCGCAGCGCTGAGTTCAAGTTCCGAGTTGCTAACGCCCGCCATGTCAGGCATCAGCACTTTCAGTTTGCAGTAGCGTCTCTATCTCACTGATCAGAAACGGAAGTTCAACTGCTGCGACAACGTATAGACAAAAAGCTCATAATCACGCAAAGACCGGAATGGGTTCATGGCGAGCCGTCTTCTCGATAACGTCAGTGATCGTTTGAGACTTGGCGCGCAAAGCCTTCAGCGCAAGTTGATACTGTTCGCGGCGACGCAGCCAAAGCTTGTAGGCGCTGGCCCAGGCTGTCCAGTCCCGCACCCAGGCGGCGTCGGGCGGCTCTTCGCCTGCTGTGTAAGCTTCGTAGAACGTCTCTGATAAGACGCCGTATTTGCGCTCGTAGGCGCGCATCTCATCTTCGAGTGCGTAAATATCAAGTAGCAGGTCGCTTAGTATCATCATTCGGTGCCTCCAACCGGATCCATGATCTGCATTCTACCAGCATCCCAAAACACAGGCAATGACTCTCAGGTATACACGAGGGCGGCACTCTCTGGAAGCAGGGTGAAATTGCAGCCAAACACGTGGCTGGCAGACTCGTGCGCCATTCTTGCCCGATCTCGGTCTCATCCAGGGCTGCGAACGGGATCCGGCAATTGCCGTTGTTGGCTGCCGGACGTCCTTGATTTCACCATGCCGGCCCGGTCGCAGCCATCGAGACGATGGCTTGCGGCTTGCGTTTACAGCCAGTCGCCCATGTGCCGTAGAACCAGCCGCTGTTTGTGAATTGTCTACCAAACGCCCGTACAAGTTTGACAAGGGTAAAGAGTGGAGGCTACAATCGAACGGCTCTTTGGAGTCTGGCTGCCTCTTTCTGATACGCAAAGACGTGTTCAAGGCAACCCATTTTGTCACTTCTTGTCGCAGGTTTCTCTCATGTCTAATTTGCCTTGTTCACGACGTCAAAATAGCGCCATTCAGCATCCAATAATTGCAAGACAAGCGTTCAACGCATCCGGCCTCATCCAGCACGATTCTGTTGCAACTTAATGCCCCATATCATTCCGATGATTGGGGCGTTTTGCTTTATTTCATCATCTTTTCAATACCAGGAGGAGTCAAACAAGCATGTTTCGTCTCAACTTGAACACGTTCGAGTTCGTAGCCATGTGGGCGGTCATGATCGTCGCCGTCCTCGGCCTTGCCTATGCCTATTTCCTGCGCGTGCAAATCATGCGCAAGGACATCGGCACCCAAAAAATGCAGGATGTGTGGAACGCCATCCGTGAGGGTGCCGATGCCTATCTGAACACGCAGCGGCGTTCGATCCTGCCCCTCATCGTCATTCTGACCGTAGCGCTTTTCTTCAGCGCCTGGATTGTAAAACCCACCCCCGAAGCCACCGAGATGTTCGGCGCCAACGCCCGCCTCTTTGTGGCCATCGGTCGCGCCGGCGCCTTCATCATGGGCGCTTTCTTCTCGATGATGGTCGGACGCTGGGGCATGCGCATGGCTGTGCAGGGCAACATCCGCGTGGCCTCCGCTTCTCGCCGCTCTTACGGCGAGGCCCTGCAAGTCGCCTATCGCACCGGCACCATAACCGGCATGTTGACTGACGGCCTCGGTCTGCTCGGCGGCACGCTCATCTTCATCCTCTTCGGCAAGGCCGCCCCCGACGCCCTCTTGGGCTTTGGCTTCGGCGGCACCCTGCTGGCGCTGTTTATGCGCGTGGGCGGCGGCATCTACACCAAAGCCGCCGACGTCGGCGCCGACCTGGTGGGCAAGGTGGAGGCCGGCCTCGAGGAAGACGATCCTCGCAACGCCGCCGTCATCGCCGACTTGGTGGGCGACAACGTGGGCGACTGCGCCGGCATGGCCGCCGACATCTTCGAATCCTACGAAGTCACCATCGTCTCGGCCCTGATCCTGGGCCTGGCCGTCATGCGCGCCACACACGAAGCCACCGGCATCGAAAGCCTGCAATGGATCGTCTTCCCGCTGGTGGTGCGCGCTATCGGCGTCCTCAGCTCGATCGTTGGCACCTACTTCGTGCGCTCCATCGGCAAAGAAGCCAACGCCATGCGCTCCATCTTCCGCGGCTTCCTCACCTCCGCCGCCATTTCGGTCATCGGGTTCGCCATTCTCACGGCTGTGTACATGAAGAACCCGAATACCAACTACACGACCATCGACTGGCGGCCCTTTGCCACCTGCTTCATCGGCGTGCTCCTGGCCATCGTCATCGACCGCGTCACCGAATACTTCACCAGTACGCACAATTCGCCGGTGAAGGAGATCGCCAAAAGTACACAGTACGGCCATGCCACCACCATCCTTTCCGGCCTGGCTGTGGGCTATGAATCCAGCGTGGCCGCTGTCCTGGTGATCGCCGCCGCCATTCTGGCTTCGGTATTGGTCTATACGGGCGAGGGCTTCACCTTCATCCTTTATGGCGTGGCCATGACCGGCATCGGCATGTTGACCCTCACCGGCAACAACGTCTCGATGGACACCTTCGGCCCCATCTCGGACAACGCCAACGGCATCGGCGAAGTCGCCGAGCTGGAAGAGTCGGCCCGCAATGTCATGACCAACCTCGACGCCGTGGGCAACACCACCAAAGCCATCACCAAAGGCATCGCCATTGGCTCGGCTGTCATCGCTGCGGTCTCGCTCTTCGGCTCCTTCATCACCGACACCCGCCTGGTGGATCCGAATGCCCTCGCCAACGGCATTCGCGTCGATCAACCGCTCGTTTTCATCGGCATGTTGATCGGCGGCGCTGTGCCCGTCCTCTTCGGCGCCCTCATGATCAAAGCCGTGGCCCGCGCCGCTGGCGGCATGATCGCCGAAGTTCGCCGCCAGTTCCGCATCCCCGGCCTGATGGAAGGCAAAGTCAAACCCGACTACGCCCGCGCCGTCGCCATCTCCACCCAGGCCGCTCAACGCGAACTGCTGCCCTTGGGCATCATCGCCGTCCTCACCCCCATCGTCGTCGGCCTCATCCTGAAAGAAGAAGCACTCGGCGGCTTCCTGGCCGGCCTCATCCTCTCCGGCCAACTCCTGGCCGTCTTCATGGCCAACGCCGGCGGCGCCTGGGACAACGCCAAGAAATACATCGAAGATGGGCACCTGGGCGGCAAGCGCAGCCCGGCTCATGCCGCCAGCGTCACCGGCGACACCGTGGGCGACCCCATGAAGGACACCGCCGGCCCGGCCTTGAACCCCATGATCAAGGTCATCAACCTGGTCTCCGTCATCCTCGCACCCATCGTGGTCGGACTCAAAGGCGGCAACGTCGACATCATCATCTGGATCGTCGGCCTCGTCTTGCTGGCCATCATCGCTTGGGCCGTGTGGCGCTCGCGCAGCGCCGCCGATTATGGCGTCGATGCCAGCGAGATCAGCCAGGCCATCTCGTCTGCCTCCAGCAGTCCTGCCCCGGCCAAGAAACCCGCCCCCCCGGCCGACCAGCGCAGCGGCAGCAAAACCCCGCCCCGGCGTCGCTAACACATCGCTGTGGCAGAAATGAAAACGCGGGAGGAGCGCATTGCTCCTCCCGCGTTTTTTTGGTCTCGCCCACTGTCATCTTCACCGTCATTTCGTCTACAATACCGCCATCCGTTCTTGATTATAGATGGCCAGCTAAAGAAATTATGCTCAGATCTGAAACGTGATGCGTGAAAATTGCCAACGTTTTCTCACGTTTCACGTTTTACGAGCTTCATAACCAATCAACCCAGCGATCAACAGCATTTGCCTTGGTCAGGCGCCATGATCCAGCGAACGACACCTGCACATGCCCTCGTCATCTGCGAAGAGCAACGCTTGGCCGAACTCCTCACCGTCGCCCTGCGCCAGGTAGGACTGCGCGGCATCATCCGCCGCACCCCACCTCCCGACGCCCACCAACTTGGCGACGCCTCGGTGCTCGTTGTCGATGTCAACGACACCCGCACCGCCCTGGCCGTCCTGCACGATCTGCGCACACTCACTCCGGCGCCCGTACTCATCCTCTGCCCCCCCGCCGACGAAGAATCCCTGCTCGAGCTTTACCTGCGCGGGGCCACCCTGGTCGCGGTCAAACCCTGCGATCTGCGCCTCTTCGCGGCCCAAGCCCTTGCCCTCAGCCGCGTCGCCTCCATTACTCCCGCCATACCTGCGCCGCACCCCTTGCTCGATCCCGAAACCCAGAGCATCCTGCTCCCCAGTGGCCCTGCGCGACTCTCCGCCCTCGAATACCGTCTGTTGGCCACCCTCCTCAGCCGCCCCGGCCGCGTCTTCCCGTCCGAGGCGCTGGTCGAAGCCGTCTGGGGTTACGGCGGCGATGGCGACCGCTATCTCGTCAAAGGGCTAGTCAACCGTGTGCGGCGTAAGATCGAGCCGGCGCCGCAAGAACCCATATACCTTCTCACCGAATCTGGCGTGGGCTACCGCTTCGTTCCGCCACAACTCGCCACCCTCGAAGAGACCGCTGCGCCCTTCTTCGCCAACAAATAGCGCGCAGTCGCGCAGCCCTCAACTACGGATGACGGGGAACAAATCGCGGGGAAAATCAGCGAGGCGGGTGGGGCCTCGCTCCTGTAGGGCCTGGTGCAGATCACGACTCGTCTGCAACAACCCGGCGACATCCAGCCCCTGACAGCGCGCGGGCAGACGCTGGAACTTGTTGATAGCGCGGCGGAACATCTTGTCGGCGCCTTCGTAATTGCCCCCTTCCAGATGGTGCAAGGCAATGGCGAGTTGCAGGACGCCCTGATACAGGTGGCGGCACTCCCGCCTCTCCAGCATCCAAACCTCCTCCAAGGCGTCATGACAGCGATAATACTCGCCGGCATTGAACAGCCGCAGCCCCTCGCGCACCAAATCGTTGGGCGCGTCCTCGCAGCCTTGCAAGGTGGGGCTGGGCGCCACATAACGCTCCACCAGCGCCGGCAATTCCGCCATGAACCGGCTCTTGGCCCACACATAATCACACCCCGCCTGGCGTGCAGCCTCTCGCGCCGCCTCATCCACATGCGATCCAAAAGCCACGATCGGGATCCCACGCGTCCACTTGCGCGCCTCGTTCACTGCCTGCACCCAGTCGCCGGCGCCGCCCGGCCCCAACTCCACGATTGCCAGCACCGGCACCTCCCCCAGCCCCTCGGCCAACTCAAACCCGGTCTGGGCAGCCTCCACCCTCCCCCCCAGCTTCTCGACCACATCCTGGATGCGCACGCTGAAGAAAAGATCGGTGGAATAAACGAGAACGGTAGGTTTCGGAGCAGACATGAGGGGCAGCCAGAAAACGGAGCGTGGATGAATCTGGGGTGATGCGTTTGATTTTAGATGAGTATGCCGATCTGCCGCAAACAGGCAGTTTTCTTCGCAGCAATTCCAAATTTGTGGACGCTGATGGAAGAAACACAGATTTTTGACCAAAAACTATCCGCTCCTTCGTTGCACTCAGGACACGGTTTCCCCCATCCGTGTCCACAAAGCATGTTCCCTGACGACAAAAAATGCCATATTTGGAATTGCTGTTTTCTTCGCCCGGCCCTGGCAATTGGTGTACACTTGCAAACTATGACCCGCTTTTCGTCCCGACATCGGCTCGTCCTGGTCGCCATCCTGCTCCTCGCTGCTGCTCTGCGCCTTTACCGCCTGGGCGCCGATAGCCTGTGGTACGACGAAACCGTCAGCGCCTTACTCGCCAGCAAACCCCTGACCGCCATGTGGGCGCACACTGCCCGCGACATCCACCCGCCCCTCTATTACGCCCTGCTGCACATTTGGGTCGCACTGGCCGGGCGCAGCGAATTCGCCCTCGCCTTCCTCTCGCTTGGCTTCGGCATCGTCAACATCGCCCTCATCGCCCACCTGGGCCTGCGCGCCTACGAACCGCGCCTGGGCCTGCTGGCCGCGCTCCTGGCAGCCATCAGCCCACTCGCCATCTGGTACAGCCAGGAAGTGCGCATGTACACCGTCGGCGCTTGCTGGCTGCTCTTGCTCCTGATCCTCACCTGGCGCTTCCTCCAGCAACCGCAGCGATCGACGCTTCCCCTCCTGGCCACTTATGCCCTATTGGCCGCCCTCAGCCTGTGGACGCTCTACTACAGCGCCTTTGCCCTCCTCGCCCTCAACGGCTTCGTCCTGCCCTGGTTGTGGTTGCGCAATCGGCGGAAGCTGATCCCCTGGTTGCTGGCCCAAGCTGCTGCACTTCTTCTCTACCTGCCCTGGCTCCCCATCGCCCTCCGCCAGTCCCTCCACCCGCCCGTCCCCCCCTGGCGCGAAACCCTGCCTCCGCTCGACCTCCTGATCAAGGCCGGACAAGAGACCAGCACAGCCCTCGTGGCCGGACAATCGGTCGATCCCGCGACCTGGTGGCCCCTCGGCATGTTGGCCCTCTGCGTTGCTCTGGCCGCCTTCACCCTCCCCAGCCGGCTCGCTGCCAGACGCCGCTGGCCCGGCGCACTCTTCCTCTGGATCACCACCCTCGGCCCGCTCCTCCTCATCCTGCTCACCTCTCTGATCTTCACCCCCCTCTACCACGTCCGCTACCTGGCCCTCTACAGCAGCGCCTATCCCATCCTGCTGGCGGCCGGCCTCCTCTCCCTGGCAAGAACCCAACGCCTCCCTGTCTCCCTACGCCGCCTCCTCGCCTCCCTCCTCCTCTTCGCCCTCCTTTTCTTCAGCATCCTCAGCCTGCGCAACTACGTCACGAACCGCTACGCTTACGAAGCCGCCGACGACCTGCGTGGCGCCGTCCATTTCCTCTCCGATCACGTTGGCCCGCGCGATGCGATCGTGATCGACGCCGGCTACCTCTACCCCGCCCTCCTCTACTACTGGCCGGGTGACATCGGCTGGCTCGGACGCCTCAGCGACTACCCACCCCCCCGCGTCGACGGCGCCCCCCCTGTCATTCTCAGCGGCCACATCGACGGCGACCCCAGCATCGGTTGGGGAGACTCGCAGAGCGATTTCTACCCCATCTCCCGCCAACAAACCGCCGACCGCCTGGCGCAACTCTTCGCCGACTTCGACGCCGTTTGGCTCCTGCGCGTCTACGACACCGTCAACGACCCCACCGGCTTCATCCGCGCCTGGCTGAGCGAACACGGCGACCCCTTCATCGACCAGGTCTTCCGCGGCAACGCCTACGCGCGCGTCCAGGCCTGGCGCACCAGCACTTCCCCGCGCATGCAGCCCCCCCACATCGGCCAGCCCCTCGTCGCCGATTTTACCGGCGGCATCCGCCTCTTAGGCTACGATCTCGCCCCCGCCCAAGCCGGCCAATCGCTGCGCCTCGCCCTCTATTGGCAACGCTCAGGCCCCATCGCTCGCCCCTGGAAAGTCTTCAACCAACTACTGGGGCCAACAGGTCAGATCGTAGCCCAAAACGACGCCCAACCCGGCCTGGGCGCTTATCCCACCGACCATTGGCAACCCGATGAAATCGTCACCTCTGCCTTCGTCCTGCCCCTGCCGCCCGACCTGCCCCCCGGCAATTACCAACTCCTCACCGGCTTCTACGACGAACACAGCGGTGAGCGCCTCCTCCTGGCCGGCAGCAGGGATGCAGTCACCCTGACAACAATCGCCATTCCCTAGAGGCGGGGATGGGGGGATTTGGGGATTCAACCTTGAAGAAAATCCCCCATCCCCAAATCCCCGCAGTCCAAGATTGACTATCAATCTCGTTGTTGCCGCGGCCGATATTGGATAGCCTCGGCAAGATGCGCCGGACGAATGCCGTCAGCGCCGCTCAGGTCGGCGATAGTGCGCGCCAGCTTGAGCACGCGATGGTAGGCGCGGGCGCTGAGATTGAGCTGGCGCATGGCCGCGCTGATCAGGGCGTGACCGGTCTCGTCCAACTGACAAAACTCGCGCACGTCGGTCGGCCCCATGTCGGCATTGCACGAAGCGTGGGGAACATTCTTCAGCCGCGCTTCCTGCCGCGCCCGCGCTGCTTGCACACGCTCGCGCACCGCGCCGGATGATTCGCCACGGGTGTCATCGGCCAACTTATCATAATCCACGCGCGGCACCTGCACGTGGATATCGATACGGTCCAGCAACGGGCCAGAGATACGCTTTTGGTAATTCTGTACAACGGAATTCGAGCAGGTGCAGCGCCGCGTGGGATCGCCGAAATAGCCACACGGGCAGGGGTTCATGCTGCCCACGAGCATGAAGCTGGTGGGGAAAGTAACGGCGCTGGCCGCACGCGAGAGGGTGATCTGCTTATCCTCCAACGGCTGACGCAGCATTTCCAGCATGTGGCTGCCGAATTCGGGCAATTCGTCCAGGAAGAGGACGCCGCGATGGGCCAGGCTGATCTCGCCGGGGCGGGGGATGCGCCCGCCGCCGATCAACCCAGCGTAGGAGATAGTGTGGTGGGGTGAGCGGAAGGGCCGGGCGCGCACCAGCGGGCTATCCGGCGGCAACTGGTCGGCCACCGAGTAGATGCGGGTGACTTCCAGGGCTTCATCATTGGTCAGGCGGGGCAGGATGGCGGGCAAGCAGCGGGCGATGAGGGTCTTGCCAGAGCCAGGCGGGCCGGTCATCAACATGTTATGACCTCCAGCCGCGGCGACTTCGAGCGCGCGTTTGACGTGCTCCTGCCCCTTGACATCAGCCAGATCGACCGGGTAGACGGCGCCGACCTCCGTCTCGATGGGGCGACGCGGCTGCACGGCGATGGGTACGACGCCCGCCAGGTGATTGATCAGATGGGTCAGATGGTCGACGGGGATGATCTCCGGGCCATCCACCAGCGCCGCTTCGGCGGCATCCACTTCCGGCACATAGAGACGGCGGAAGCCCTGGCGGCGGGCAAAGTCGGCGATGGGCAAGATGCCGTTGATGTGGCGCAGGCTGCCATCCAACGCCAGCTCGCCGACGAACATCGCCCCCTCCAGGGCCTCGAGCGGGGCCTGCTCGGTGGCAGCCAGGACGCCGATGGCGATGGGCAGGTCGAAAGCCGGGCCGCGCTTGGGCAGATCGGCGGGCGCAAGATTGACGGTGTAGGTGCCCATCGGGAAGCGCAAGCCGCTGTTGCGGATGGCCGCGCGCACCCGCACCCGCGACTCTTGCACGGCGGCGTCGGGCAAACCGACCATGATGAAATTGGCCACACCCCCACCTTTGTCGATCTCCACTTCGATGGTGCGGCCATCGAGACCCAACACAGCGCAGGAGTAAACTTTAGCAAGCATGGATTATACCTTTGCCACGAGGTTGATCAAACCACACCGCCGATGAGCACCACATGCAGCTCGCGCGGGCCGTGCGCGCCCAATGTTAGTGTTTGGGCGATGTCGGCAGTGCGGCTGGGGCCAGTGATGATGATCGTGCTACTGTTGGCGCTGATCTGCTGACCCACACCTTTGGCGTCGATCCAGGCAGCCACATCAGGATAGAGTTGATCGGCTCGGAGCAGGGCGAAGTGGATGGGTGGGAGCAGCGAGGCCAGGCGCCCCTGATCACGATCGGCGTACAACACGATGCTGCCGGTGCGCGCCAGCCCCGCCGACGCCGCCGTCAGCCCCACCGGGATCGACTCCAGCGCCTCCAGGTCAGCCTGGCGGCGGAGACCCGGCAGCCGGCTGGGGATCAACTCGACGCCCCTCTTACGCAAGGCGTCCTCCAGGCCCGGCAATTGCAGCTTGCCCGGCTCCCAACAAAGCACCCGTTGCGCACCTCTGGCCTGGAACTCGGCCAGCAAAAACTCACGCGCGGCGCTCTCGTTCTCGACGCGGTGCAATTCCCCACGCATCGCTGCCAACGCGCGGGCGAAGACCGCGGTCAGGGGTTCGCTAAAGGCGGGCGGGAGCGGCGGCGGAGGCGTCGTTCCGGTGACGGCCGGTAGATAGGCCTGGGGGATGGCCTGCTGGATGCGGGCCAAAATGTCGCTGCGGGCGTCGGAGGTCATGGGCGAAGAGGCTTCGAAGCGAGGAGGATGCCTTCATGCAGGCTGAAGGTGGTTTCGGCGCCGCTGCCCTGCGGGTGCAAAAAGGCGCGGGCGGGGCCCTGGCTGTTCCACAGCATGTCGGTCAGCCGCTCACGGTCGGCCTGGCCAACCTGCATCCGCTCCATCCAGGGGTGGAACTTCATGGGCTTGAGCAGGCGCTCGCCGTGGAGGAGATCGAGGCCGGCTCTCCGACAAAAATCGACCAGAGTGGCCAACGGGTGCTCCCAGCCGTGCGAGGGATCGCGCAGCTTCTCGAAGGCATTGACATAGGCCAGCGCCTCGGCATCGTCTGGGCCGATATTGTCGACCAGCACTAAGCGCCCGCCCGGCTTGAGCGCCCGCGCCCACTCCTGAATTGCCCCTGCTTGGTCCGGGAAATGATGAAGCGCTACACGACATGTGACCAGATCGAATGTAGAAGCCGTCACAGGCAAATCCCCACCATCGCCTTGCACCCAGCTCACATTCGCCAGTCCCATCTCCTGGCTATAGGCTCTGGCCGCGCGCAACATATTAGCCGTCAGGTCCAGCGCCACGACCCGCCGGACATGCGGCGCCACCGCCAGGGCCGAATGTCCGCCGCCAGGCGCCACATCGAGCGCCAGCCAGTGCGCCTGGGCTGCGGCCAGATCGACCATTCTGCGCAAGCTGTCGCCTTTGGCATGAACTTCAGAGCGGACATAAGCTTCGGCGTTGGCGCCGAATTGCTGCTGGACAAGCGTGGAGGGCATGGGAGTGCGTACTGCGTTGACGTGAAGCGTAAGACGTGAAGACGTGAAGACGTGAGCCAAACCATAACATACCAGGCATCATGTCTCAAATCCGGCGAGCCTGCGAACACAATACGAAGTATGGAGTGAGAAGTATGGGGTAGGAAGCACACAGTGCGGAATAGCGCCTACGATTTGACATCGTGCTGCCCCATCCTTCACACTATCTTTTATGTCCGATCTACCCTTCATCACACCCGACCTGCCAGGGACGGGCGGCCAGATCAAGGCCGAACCCGACCATTTCATCGTCGAAGAAGTGCCACTGTACGAGCCGAGCGGCGAAGGCGAGCACCTCTTCGTCTCGCTCACGCGCTCCGGACGCACCACCCGGCAGATAGTCGACGACCTGGCCCAGGCGCTGGGAGTGCGCAGCGATGACATCGGTTACGCTGGCCTGAAAGACCGCCAGGCCCGCGCCACCCAAGTCTTCTCCCTCCCCAACGTCAGCCCAGAGCGAGCGCGCGAAGTCGCCTCCGATCTCGACCTCGACCTCGACTGGGCCATCCCCCACAACCGCAAGCTGCGCCCCGGCCACCTGCTGGGCAACCGCTTCACCATCACCGTGCTCGACCCCGCGGTCTCTGACGCCCTGGCCCGCGCCGAAGCCATCCTTTCCGCCCTCCAACAGCGTGGCCTGCCCAACTACTTCGGCAACCAGCGGTTTGGCCGCGAAGGCGACAACGCCGCCGAGGGCCTGGCCATCCTCACTGGCCGCAAGCGCCGTCCCCCCGCCAAATGGCTGCACCGGCTGTTCATCTCGGCCTACCAATCACAACTCTTCAACGACTACCTGACCATACGCCTGCAACGCGGCCTTTTCGACCGTCTTCTCCCCGGAGACATGGCCAAGAAGACCGACACCGGCGGCATGTTCATCGTGACCGATGTCGCAGCCGAACAACCACGTTTCGACCGTGGCGAGATCACCTTCACCGGCCCGCTCTTTGGCTACGACATGTGGGGGCCAGAAGACGCCGCCGCCGAGCTGGAGGCCGAAATCCTGGCCACCTGCCCCGTCCGGCCCGAAGACTGGCGCCGGAACCACGTCGATGGCAACCGCCGCCCCGGCAAACTCTTCCTCCAGCCCATCGATCTGCAGCCCGACCCGCTCGGCTTCAAACTCCGCTTCTTCCTGCCCAAAGGCGCCTACGCCACCATCCTCCTGCGCGAAGTCATGAAAGCCGAAGTAGCCCCCCTTGACGATGAACCTTGAACATCACTACCTGACAACCTGCTTCACGTAATACGCGATACGCAATACGTTTCCCTTCATGACCTTCTCCCTAATCCCCCTCTTTCCACTGCCCCTGGTTTTCTTCCCAGGCCAGGTGCGCCAGCTGCGCATCTTCGAGCCTCGCTATCGGGCGCTGCTCCAAGACTGCCTGGCCCACCAGATGCCCTTTGGCCTCGTCCTGGCCAAACCCCCGCAGACAGACGGCGGCGAATCACTGCCCCATACCATCGGCGCCCTGGCCTATATCACCGAAGTCGAGCGCCTCGAAGATGGAACCTACGGCATCACCATCCAGGGTGGCGAACGCTTCCTGATCACCGACTTCCGTCACGACAAGCCCTATCTTCAGGGCGTCGTGGAAAGCCTGCCCATGTTGCAAACCGACACCGACCAGGCCTGGGCCCTACACAAACGCGTCGCCGATCTCCTGCCAAAATACTTGACGGCGCTGACCGAAGCTTCTGGCTTACGCTTCAACCTGCACACCCTCCCCAACGAACCCGAGCACCTGGCCTACCTGACGGCCATCGTTCTGCAAGTGGGCAACGAAACCAAGCAAAACCTGCTCGCCATCCGCCACTTGCCCGCCCTCCTCGCTCAAATCATTCGTCTGCTCCACACCGAGCTAGACCTCATGACCTGGATCAACGACACCATCGAAGCCACCAACAACCAGGGTTTCGGTACAGGTGGTGGGATGAGCCTCAACTGATGAGCAAGACCCGCCACCGCCATCACTACCGCGTCCTCGCCGTCAGCGACAAGGTGGAGCCGCGCATCTACGGTCCCAACCTGCGTTTACTCGCCCCCAACGTCGATTTCATCATCAGCTGCGGCGATCTCCCCTACTACTATCTGGAATACATCGTCTCCATCCTCGACCGTCCACTCTACTTCGTGCACGGCAATCACGACCGCCCCGAATACCGCGCCGATAGCACCATCGTATCCGCGCCGCAAGGAGCGACCAACCTCCATCACCGGCTGCATCACATCGACGATCTCCTCATAGCCGGCCTGGAAGGATCGCAACGCTACAACCAGAACGAAAAGTACCAATACACCCAGAGCGAGATGTGGCTCCTGACGCTCAGCCTGGCGCCAACCCTCCTCCTCAACCGCCTGCGCTACGGTCGCAGCCTCGACATCCTTGTCACTCACTCCCCACCCTTCGGCATCCACGATGCCACCGATCTCCCCCACGTCGGCTTCCATGCCTTCCAGTGGCTGCTGCGCTGGTTCAAACCTCGCTACCTCTTCCACGGCCACCAACACGTCTACACCCAGCGCGAGATCACGCGCACCCAACTCGGCCCCACCGAAATCGTCAACATCTACCCCTTCCGCGTCCTCGACCTCGACTTCAGTTGATCCCCACCCTCCGATCTCTGAATCTTCCTCCCCGGTCATGAGCAAACTTAGCGCCGAAGAACAGCGCCGTCAGGAAACCATCACCCTCGTTCGTTACGGCGCCGACGCCCCCGCCACGCGCGAATTCGACCGCGCCCGCAAGCGCGCCTTCCTCAACGACATCGTCGCCTTCCTGCGCGGCTACACCAACGACCTCTTCTCCTTCGAAGCGCTCAACCAGACCGTCGCCACTGGCGAACTGATCGACGCCGGTCTCCAAGAAGTGCCACTCGACGCCATTCGCGGCAGCGTCGACCGCTACCGCGATTTCGACCGCGCCTTCCTGCCTCGCCGCAGCAACCTGCGCGACCGCTGGGAACGCGTGGCCGCCGCCCGCCGCCATGGCCTGCCCATGCCTCCGGTCGAGCTATACAAACTGGGCGAAATCTACTTCGTGCGCGAC
Organism: Chloroflexota bacterium; assembly: GCA_041918515.1. Lineage (GTDB taxonomy): Bacteria > Chloroflexota > Anaerolineae > J102 > J102 > SSF26. The sequence continues at coordinate 15,483 of JAYRVO010000047.1, forward strand.
GGCAACCATCGCGTCTCGGTCTGTCGCAGCCGCGGCGACAAAACCATCCAGGCCCACGTCATTGAGCTAGTCTCGCGCGTCCCTCTCTACGCCGACCTCACGCCCAACGACCTCCCCCTGGTCGAAGCCTACATCGACTTCCTGCGCCTCACCGCCGCCGACGCCTACCTCCCCGGCGTCGATCTCCGACTCACCCAGCCTCGCAACTACGCCCGCCTCTTGCGCCACATCGCCCTCTTTCGCTACCTCAACCGCCAGCCGGGCGAAGAACCGCGCGAATGGCCCGAGGCCGTCCGGGTCTGGTACGACCAACTCTACCAACCCATCCTGACCATGATCGACGAAACCTGCATCATGGACCACTTCCCCGAGCGCACGCCCGCCGACCTCTACATGTGGCTCGTCACCCACTTCCGCCGCCTGCACAAACACCTTCCTCGCCCGACCGACATCCCCGACCTGGAAGACAACCTCGCCATCTACCTGGCCCCCTACCTCAACCTCTAAATCCGACCGCCAACGAAACACCCTGCGGAGAACGACCGCAGGGTGTTTAACTTGATCTGGTGGCGACGGGTGGACTCGAACCACCGACAGAGCGATTATGAGCCGCTTGCTCTGCCACCTGAGCTACGTCGCCTGAACATGCTATTGAGACACATTTCAAGGCCCCGGCGGTTCGCCGGGGCCTTGTCAGTAGCGGGGAGAGGATTCGAACCCCTGACCTTCGGGTTATGAGCCCGACGAGCTACCTCTGCTCCACCCCGCAGCATCGTTTTACATTATACCCATTCCCACCGATCTGTCAAAGCTGAATGTCGTTGCGCGCGCATGACAACCCCCGCGTGCTATACTCTCGCCATGACCTCGCCTGACGCCTCCCTTTCCCTCCTCACCCAAATGACCCAACGGGCAGTGGATTGGCTGACAACGCACTGGCTGCTGGCCGCGCTCCTCTTGCTGGGCCTCTGGAATCTGCTCCCTTGGCTGGCGCCCGTCTTCATGCACCTGGGCTGGCAACTGCCCGCGCGCGGCATCTACGCGCTCTACGTGCTCTTCTGCCACCAACTGCCGCAGCGTTCCTGGTTCTTGTTCGGGCCGCAATTCACCTACACCCGCGACCAAATCCTCCTTGCCTGGACCGGCGCCACCAACCCGGTGACGCCCCTGACCATGCGCGCCTTCATCGGCGCCCCCGACATGGGCTGGAAACTGGCCTGGAGCGACCGCATGATCAGTTTCTACGGCGGCTGGCTGCTGGCAGGGCTGGCCTACGCCCTGGTTCGCCGACGTTGGCGGGGTTTCAGCCTGGCGGTTGCCATCCTCCTCATGCTGCCGTTGGCGCTGGATGGCGGCACGCACATGCTCAGCGACCTGGGCGGGTTACGCGAAAGCTTTCGCGAGACCAACGCCTGGTTGGCGACCCTCACCGCTCACGCCTTCCCGCCCGCCTTCTACGCCGGCGACCAGTGGGGATCCTTCAACAGCCTGGCCCGCCTGGTCACGGGTCTGCTGGCCGCCTTCGGACTGATCGGGTTCGCCTTCCCCTACATCGATCGGGCGTTGGCCTACCCTGCCCGTCATGCCATGACCCGCTGACCAGCATTTGTACGCCACCTGACCTTGCGCATCCCGCCGCCCATGTGTTAGCATCCCCGCTATGCGCAAGACGGCCCTATGGCTGGCCATCCTCGTGATGATCAGCTTCGCGGCCACCGCCCACATGGCAGGCGACGAACCCGAATCCGATGCCCGCCCCCCGGCCGGTGGCCAAATGCAGTCCCCGCAACACTATACTGTGCGAACTGGCGACACCCTTTGGGATATCGCCATGCGGCATAAGGTCGTTGTCTCCGACCTGCTTACCGCCAATCGCCTACCCCCCGGCAGCGTGCTTGCAGTCGGGCAGACCTTGTTGATACCGAACCGGTCGGGTGCAGCGCCAACTGCCCCAGCGGTCGCCAAACAACCGGCGACAGCGCGCCACGTGGTTCAAAGCGGCGACACCTTATGGGGCATCGCCATGGGCTATGGGGTCACAACCGAAGTCATCGCCAGCATCAACCGCCTCGGCAAAGCCAGCATCCTCACCGTCGGGCAGACATTGGTCATCCCTGGCCCCAGGCGCACCCCTCCGCCCCGCCCGGCTATTGCGGCCCCGCCCCCTGCTTCGGCCATCCAAACAACCGCTCCCCTCACCGCCACAGCATCGCTGACGGCAACAGCGCCCGTGCAGGCCGCGCCGGAAATCACGCCCACCCAGCCCATCTCCGATGTCCTGCCCACCGAATCACCGCCGGACATCGTGCAAGAAACCCCAGCCCTGGCCCCGGCGCAAGCATCCATCGAGATCACGGCAACGGCCGCGCTGACACCCACGCTGGAGCCAACGCCCCCACCCGTCGAACCCCCACCCCCTCCACCTCCCGCACCCACACTTCCCCCCGCCATCGCCGACTGGCCGCAGATCATATTCGACCTGATCAACGAGAAACGGGCAGCGCATGGCTTGCCTCCCCTCGCCTGGTCTCCGCTTTTGGCCCAAGCCGCCCAGACCCACGCCGAGGACTGCGGACGCCGTCAATTCGGCAGTCACGTCGGCTCGGACGGCGCCAAACTGCGGGCGCGGCTGGAACGCGCGGGCTATTCACCAAGCTATGCCTCGGAGAATTGGGTCTTCGCCCGCAGCCCTCAGGGTGCAGTCGAATGGTGGTACGACGAACCGCCGGGACGCGATCCGCATCGCCGCAACATCCTGGCGCGACAATACACAGAAGTGGGGGTGGGCGTCGCCTTCGGCGAAGGCGGACACTTCTACTTCATCACCGACTTTGGGAGACCATAGAATAACCATGCTCATCACCAATGGGTGCATTCTGACCTTTGGCGACACGCCCCAACTGCTCGACAACGGCGCCGTCCTCATCCAGGGCGATGTCATCACCGCCATAGGCGATAGCCCCACCCTGGAACGCCAACATCCCGACGCCGAACGCCTGGACGCCCGCGGGATGCTGGTCATGCCCGGCATGATCTGCGCGCACACCCACTTCTATGGCGCCTTCGCGCGCGGCCTGTACATCCCCGGCCCGCCGATGAGAGATTTTCCCGAAATCCTGGCTCGGCTGTGGTGGCCGCTCGACCGCGCCCTCGACGCCGAAGGCATCCGCTACTCCGCCCTCGTCCCCCTCATCGACGCCATCCGCTACGGCACGACCACCCTCATCGACCACCACGCCAGCAACCGCTGCATCGATGGCTCGCTCGACGTGATCGCCGAGGCGGTGGAAGAAACCGGGCTGCGCGCCTGCCTGTGCTACGAAGTCACCGACCGCGATGGGCCGGACGTGACGGCGGCGGGGATCAGAGAAAACGTGCGCTTCATCCAGAAAACCCGCGCCGCCCAGAACCCGCGCCTGGCCGCCACCTTCGGCCTCCACGCCCCCCTCACCCTCAGCGACGACACCCTGTCCCGCTGCCTGGCCGCAGCCGCCAGCCTGTCCGATGTCGGCTTCCACATCCACGCCGCCGAAGGCACAGCCGATCGCGAGCACTCGCTGGCTGCCTATGGCCTGCGCACCATCGATCGCCTGGCCCAGCGAGGCATCCTCGGCCCGCGCACCATCGTCGCCCACGCCATCGACATTGACGCCTGGGAAATGGGGCTGCTGCGCGAGACCGGGACCTGGGTCAGCCACCAACCGCGCTCGAACATGAACAACGCCGTCGGCGTCGCCGCCATCCCCGCCCAACTGCGCGGGGGCGTCAAGACAGTCTTGGGCAACGACGGCTTCAGCAACGACATGTTCACCGAGATGAAAGTCGCCTACCTGCTGCACAAAGCCGCGGCCAACGACCCGCGCGTCCTGCCCGCCGACCAACTCCTACACCTGGCGACCGCGCACAACGCCAACCTCGCCCGCCAGTTCTTCCCCCGCGCCCTGGGCCGTCTCGAGCCGGGCGCCTTCGCCGATCTCGTCCTCCTGGATTACGACCCGCCCACCCCGCTAACCATGGACAATCTGCCCTGGCACCTCATTTTCGGCTTCGATGGCCGCAACGTCGACACGACCATCGTCGGCGGCCGCGTGCTCATGCGCGGGCGTGAAATCCCACACCTGGACGTGGAGCGCATCTACGCCCACAGCCGCGAGGCGGCGCGGGCGACGTGGGAACGCTTCTGGGCCTAACTTAGGCGGCGCTCATCGCGCTGGCCACGGCGCGCAGGTAAGCCGCAGCAACTACATCGGGATGAAAGCGCGCCCGTGCGCGCTGCGCAGCCTCTGCGCCCAGGGCAGCGGCGTGGCCAGCATCCTCAAGCAGATTGGCGAGGTGATCGGCGATGACAGCGACAGCGCCAGGGGGAGCAAGATAGCCGGTTTCGCCTGGCGCGACCAGATCGGCCACCGCTCCGACCTCCGTCGCCACCACCGGCCGGCCCGCGGCCATGGCTTCGGCCACGATCACAGGGGCGTGCTCCATCCGCGAGCTGAGCACCAGCGCCTGCGCCTGCCCCAACGCCCGTTTGACGCCGGCCTGATCGGTGGGGCCACAGAAGTGGATGGCGTCGCCCAACGGCGCGGCCTGGGCGTGCAAGTGGGTCGTGTAAGTGGCATCGACCGGCGCGCCGATGATATCAAGATGAATCTGCGGGAAGTGCGGAAGCAGGCGGGCGACGGCGGCGATAGCGATATCGACGCCTTTGCGCGCGGTCAGGTTGCCGACGAGCAGCAAACGTCCGCGTTCAGGAGCCGGGCTGGGGGCGAAGAAGAGTGGAGCGACGGGGTTGTCGATGCGGTGAAAACGGGCGCGGGTGCGGCGCTGATACATCGCCATCACTTGGTTGGAGATGGCGATGAGGTGTCGGGCGCGGCGCAGCATCTGCCATTCCAGCCAGACTTCGGTCAACGTGGCGGCGCGGGTCAACAACCCGCGTCGCGCCCAGAACTCCTGCGCGGGGAAGCCATGGATCGTGTGGACGGTTGGGAGGCCGGCATCGAAGGCGGGCAGGGCGTATTCGGGCTGGTGGGACGAGATGGCGTCAGGCGCAAGCTGGCGGAGCAAGGGCGCCAGCAACCGGCGCGTGCGCAGCATGTTGGGGAAGAGACGATTGTCCTCGGCAGCCAGATTGTGGGCGGTGTAGCCGTCGCGGGTGAAGCTGCCAGGCGGGATATCGCGCCGGTGCTGGATGAGGTGCAGGTCGATGTCTCCGCGCGCCACGAGCGCCTCCCGCAGATTGGCGATGACAGCCTGTACGCCGCCCTGGGGCGGGCTGTCGATGGGGAATTGGCCGAGGAGGACGAGGCGCAATGGGGACATGCTGGATAAGTAGACAAGTAGACAAGTAGGTGAGTAAATGAGTAGCGGTTGCAGTATTATACTAGATGCCAGGGCTTTCCGTTTCTTATTTGATAAAGGAAGATATCCCGATAGTATGTCATGCTGAGCGGGTCAATCGGTCAACCTACATGATGAAAACAACACCAGCGAAGCATCTCGCGCGTCATAATCAAGGACTATTGGGAAGAGATCGCACAATTCACGGGGCACATATAACCCGCGCGAGAACCTGTTCCTTCACTGCGTTCAGGACAGGCTCTGAGCGCAGCGAATGGATGCTTCGCTGGCTTTTATCGGCAACAACCTTGTGTGATCGACCCGCTCAGCATGACATAATCAGC
>JAYRVO010000048.1:0-119410 GCA_041918515.1 Chloroflexota bacterium
GCCCTCGCCCTGCGCCTTTCGCCCCCCCTCATCGCCCTCGGTCTGGCCATCGTCTTCGCCTCCTACCCCTACATCAAACCCCAACACACCCCCGTCACCGCACGCAACCAAAGCCCCGTCGCTGTCATCGACTTCGAAGTCTCCTACCCCGACATGCGCGGCAGCACCGCCTTTGCTGGACAACCGCCAACCACAAGCCCCAAACTGGCCGCGTACCTGGCTGGCGAAGCCCTGCCCCTTGCCAGTATCATTGCCGGAGAAGGCGATGTCGCCACTTTGCGGCACGGCGGCGGCTCCGAGCGAGTCCGCGTCAGCGCCCGCACCCCCGTCACCCTGCGCTTCAACACTTACTGGTACCCCGGCTGGCGCGCCACCGTCGATGATCGCCCCGTTCCCATCCGAGCCGACGGCCCCGACGCCCTCATCGCCCTCGATCTACCTGTCGGCGAGCACGAAGTCAGCATACGCTTCACCAACACCCCCCTGCGCACCCTGGCAGCCGTTGTCTCCCTCCTCTCCGCCCTCATCATCGCGACGCTGCTCCTCATCAGCGGCAGCCGCTTTCTAACAATCGCCAATCGAAAGCCAATAGCCAACAGCTAACTTTGCCACCTCTCGTGTCCTCATCCTCCTCTCCTTCCGCTCGCCACTGCCCCAATTGCGGCGCCCGCGTCAGTCATGCCGCCGCCGACTGCTTCATGTGCGGCCACGTCTTTGCTGAACCTGGTCGCCGTTGGCGCCTGCCCTTCGCCGACATCGCCCTCCTCCTCGGCATTTGCCTCGTCCTTGCCGTCTGGTGGCGTTGGGACACCGAACAACAAGTATTGGCCCTGACACCCAGCCCGACGCCCACCCCCACCCTCACGCCCACACCAGCGCCCACAGCCACTCCCATTCCCACCGCCACCCCCACCCCCACCGCCACCCCCACGCCCACACCTGTCTTCTATACCGTGAAGTCTGGCGACACCCTGCTTGGCATCGCCGCCAACTTCGGCCTCACCCTCGATCAGCTTCTCGCTGGGAATGGCCTGACAACTCCACCGCCGCTGCGCCCTGGCCAGATACTGATCATCCCGTCGCCGCCCACACCAGCGCCCACCTCGGCGCCGGTTGCCGCCGCCACCACCCCCTTCCCCATCAACGGCGTCGTCAACTACCAGGTGCAGCGAGGAGACAACCTCAATGCCATCGCTGCCCGCTTCGGTGTGATGTTGAGCGACATCCTGGCCGCCAACGACATTGGCGATCCCAACAAACTCATCCCTGGCACCATTTTGATCATTCGCGTCAGCGCGCCCACTGAAAACGAAACACTCGCGGCGCCACTGCCCACGCCCGTCTATGACGCCCCTGTCATCGTCGGTCCTGCCAACCGCAGCGAATTCACCGAAATCCAGCCCCCCCTGTTGCGGTGGGTCGCTGTAGGGGATCTGCCATCCGACGTCTGGTACAAGATAAGCCTGGCCTATGCCGATCCCGGCATGGCCATGCCAGAACCGATCCTCACCAAGACCACCGGTCTACGTCTCGATCGCGCTCTCCGCCCCCCCACCAGCGCCTCTTCAGCCGAGCTGCTCTGGTGGGTCAGCGTGGCGCGGCAAACCGCCGACGGCAGCCTCCTGCCTCTTAGCCCACCCAGCACGGTGCAGCACCTGTATTGGCAATGAAATCGAAAAGGCGGAAAATCAGCTACTGACCCCGCGGCTCACCATCGGTCCCAAATGCTGCCCACCGACGAGATGCAGGTGCAGGTGGGGCACGACCAGGCCGCCATGTTGGCCGTAGTTGAAGAACAACCGATAGCCGGATTCGGCAATGCCCTCGGCATCCGCCACCTGGTTGGCGACAGCGAACATATCGGCCAGGATATTGCCGGCGACGGCGCGAGGGTCGCGGATGTCGTCGATGTGCTGGTTGGGAACGATGAGAATGTGTACGGGCGCGACGGGGTGGATATCACGAAAGGCCGTCACGGTGGGGCCATTGTAGACCACGGTGGCGGAGATGTCGCCACGAATGATTTTGCAGAAGATGCAATCAGTCATTTTCGTCATCTCGGTGTGATTTCGGCGATCAGGTGATCGGCGGGTTGGCCGCCCAAGCGGCGCAAGAGAACGGGGAAAATCTGGTTTTCCAGATCGGAGGAGGGAGAAGCAATCGTCTCGACGCGCAGGTAATTGTCGGTATAGCCCGACCAGCGCCGGCGCCCATCGGGCAGAAGCTCGCCCGGCCCTTCCCACAGCACAGGGCGAGTCTGCCCGCTGTAGCGGGCCAGATGATCAGATTTTATAACGGCAGCGAGGGTGTGCAGTTGTCGGCTGCGTGCATGTTTGATCTCGCCGGGAATTTGCTCCCGCAGTCGCGCGGCTGTGGTGCCCTGGCGGGGCGAGAAAGCGAAGATATGGATGTGACCGAAGCCGATTCGCTGCACGAAGTCCACGGTGGCTGCCCATTCCGCCTCCGTCTCGCCAGGGAAGCCAACGATGAGGTCGGTGGTCAGGGTCAGGTCGGGGATGGCGGCGCGGGCGGCCTCTATCAACTGGGCATAGCTGGCGGTATCACAACGGCGGGCCATGCGGCGCAAGGTGCTATCACTGCCACTCTGCAAGGGCAGATGGAGGTGTGGCATCAAGCGGGGGTTGTCCCACAAGTTCCAGAAATCGTGGGATAAGTCCCATGGTTCGAGCGAGGAAAGGCGCAGGCGGGGAATGCCGGTGTCATTCAGGAGCGCAGTAACCAGATCGCGGAGGTCTGACCCCTGATCGACGCCATAACCGCCCAGATGCACGCCCGTCAACACCGCCTCCTGATAGCCAGCAGCGTGCAAAGAGTTGATCTCCGCCACGATGTCGGTGATGGGCCGGCTGCGTTCTTCGCCGCGGGCGATGGTGACGATGCAAAAGGCGCAGCGATTGCGGCAACCGTCCTGCACCTTGACAAAGGCTCGCGTCCGGCTACCCGGATAGACATGGGCGCTGTCGGGTTCTGCGGCCAGGTTCGGCATAGTCGGCAAGTGAAGCTCGGCGGTGACAAGCTCCACCAGCCGATCCTTGTCGTGATTGCCGATAACCCGATCGACGCCGGTGAGCGCGGCCACGGTCGCCGGTTCCAGTTCGGCGTAACAGCCGGCGACGACCAGGCGGGCGCTGGGGTTTTGGCGATGCAGGCGGTTGATGAACTGCCGCGATTTGCGTGCGGCCTCGGTGGTGACGGCGCAGGAGTTGAGCACAAGGAGATCCGCCCGTTGCGGCGTCGCGACCACGCGATGGCCTGCCGCCTGGAAGCCACGCGCCCAGGCGGCGATCTCAGCTTCGTTCAGCCGGCAGCCGAGGGTGGTCAGATAAACGTTCATCCTTGCAAGTCTAGCACAACGCTTGCACCGATGTGAAACGCCTGGCGTCTGCAAGGGCCTTCACGCGCTTCACCAATACACCGCCCTGCGAGTATACTGTGTTTCGCATCCTGCGATGTAACTTCACCTGTGCCTTTTTTCTCACGCAAAGGCGCAAAGACGCCAAGAAAATATAGAAACTTTGCATCTTAGCGGCTTTGCCTGAGCCAATTTGGGGGCAAGGTGAATTTCTACCCTGTGATTGTGCTCAGGATACTCCGCACACTTCTTCTCATTCAATCAATCATGCGCATCCTCCTTTATACCGGCAAAGGCGGCGTCGGTAAGACCAGCATCAGTGCTGCCACCGCCCTCCACTGCGCCGACCTGGGTTACCGAACCATGGTCGTCTCCACCGACCCGGCTCACTCCCTCGGCGATAGCTTCGACCAGCGCATCGGCCCCGAACCGGTCACGCTGGCCACCAATTTGTGGGCGCAGGAAATCGACCTCCTGCACGAGATGGAACAACACTGGGGCCAGGTGCAGCAGTATCTGGCCGCGCTTTTTGCCTGGCGGGGCATGGACGGCCTGGTGGCTGAGGAGACGAGCGTGCTGCCAGGAATGGAAGAACTGGCCAGTCTGCTTCAGATCGCCTATCTGGCAGAGTCAGGGAAATACGATGTGGTCGTTGTGGACATGGCTCCGACGGGCGCCACGCTGCAATTGCTGGCTTTTCCAGAGATGGCCGCCTGGTATGTGGACAAGATCTTCCCGGTCGAACGCAAGGCGATGAAAGTGGCGCGGCCCTTGATGAAGGCCATGACCGATATGCCGCTGCCCGAAGAGCAATTGTTCGACGCCGTGGCCAGCCTGGTGCGCGATTTGCAGAGGCTGGAGCGGCTGGTCACCAATCCCGATATCAGCAGTGTGCGCCTGGTGCTGAATCCCGAAAAAATGGTGATCAAAGAGGCGCGGCGGGCCTTCACCTACCTCAATCTCTACAACCTCTGCACCGACGCCATCATCAGCAATCGTCATATCCCGGCCAGCGTCACCGACCCCTACTTTGCGGCCTGGAAGAACATCCAGGCGCAATACTCCGAGCAAGTAGAGCAATCCTTCAGCCCTCTGCCTATCTTCCAGGTGCCGCTGTTCGAGTCCGAAGTCGTGGGGGAGGCCAGCCTGCGGCGCATGGCCAATGTGACCTTCGCTCACGCTGATCCCACCTCGGTTTTCTATCGCGGCAAGCCGCAACAGGTCGTCAAGGAGGGCGCTGACTATCTCTTGTTGCTCCCTCTACCTTTGCTCGACAAAAGCGAGGTCGGCCTCCATCGCGGCCTGCATGACGAACTGATCGTGCGCATCGGCAACTGGAAGCGGCACATCAGTCTGCCGCAATCGCTCATGGGCCGGGAGATCGCCGGCGCCCGCTATCGCGAGAACCAGCTCGAGATTCGGTTCAAGGCGCGCGCGAATGGGGCGAAAGGATAGAGGCCAATTCCCCCTCCTCCCACGCCCGATACGCCGCCAATAAGCGCCGCGTGAGCGGCCCTGGCTGACCGAGACCATACTCATCCACGCGGCAGATAGGCAAGACGCCGCGGCGCGTGGAGGTGAGAAAGGCTTCTTGCCAGGCAGAGAGTTCGGACAGGGGCAAGGGGCGGCGGGCGAAGGGAATGGCCAGAGTTTGGGCCAGCAGGATGACGCGGGCCATGACGGTGCCTTCGAGTATCGTCCCAGCGGGCGGGGCCAGCAAAACGCCCTCGCTGACGACGAAGACATTACAGTTCGACCCTTCGGTGACATAACCATCGCGATCGACCAACAGGGCGTCGTGCGCGCCGGCAGCCACCGCCGCCTTGCGCGCCAGACCCGGCACCAGCGTGTTGAACGATTTCACCATCGGCAGGGCGCGCTCGCCATGGTAGATGACCACCGGCACGCCGCGCTCATATTCCTCCGGCGCGGGGACGGCGTAGGACATCTGGTAGATGAACACGTCGGCTTGAGGCTGGCCCAGGTCCATGACCAGGACGCGCAGGAGGCCGTCGGGCGCGCTGGCAGCCAGGACCTGATAACACCACTGGCCGATAGTGTCGGCGTCCACGGCCAGCGGCAATTGGGCGCCGCGCGCCGAATCTTGCAGCCGGTGGAGGTGCTCTGGCAGGGCGATGATGTTGCCTCGCCGGGCGAGAATGGTCTCGTAGACGCCCAAAGCGCCCACAAGCGCCGGGGTGAAAACGGGGATGACAGCGTCGGAGGCAGAGACGAATTGGCCGTTGTGGAGAAGGCGGGGATAGATGGACATGAGTGGGGGTGAGGGAGGTGGAAGGAAGGGGCGTTGGCGCCGATTGGGCGGGCTGCTGAGAAATGGCGAGGGTGCGAACCAGAGGACATCATGCACCAACATCGCGTTGGCGGCAAAGTCAGCTTGCAGGCTCTGCATAACCGTGTGTTACGATAGCCAGAACTTCTGGTTAACAGTCAACAGTCAACAGTCAACAGTCAACAGTCAACAGTCGACAGTCAACAGTCAGCAGTCAACGGGCTGATGCCGCGCTCACCTTGTCACCCCGGTCGTACTCGACCGGCGTCACCCTGTCACCTTGCCACCCCATCACCCCATGCTCCATCCCACCGGACACGCCCAGCGCCCCATCTGGGAAAAATACCTGACCGACTACAACGAGGGCCTCGGCCTGGTTTACGAGCGTTTCGTCCTCAACGACTTCCTGGATGATCTGCGCCGGCGCTACGCCGTACAAACCGTCCTCGAAGCGCCCATCTACGGCATGGCGGGGGTCAGCGGCATCAACAGCGCTCCGCTGGCCCAGGCTGGCTGCGAGGTGACGTTGGTCGATGACACGCCCGACCGAGCTGAGCACGTGCGGCGGATCTGGAGCGAGATGGGCCTGACCCCGACACTGACCGTGATCCCACCCGGCGATTGGGCGTCCCTGCCTCTCCCCGACCGCAGCTTCGATTTGACCTGGAACTGGGCGGCGCTGTGGTATCTGCCTGACGCCGCCGCGCTTCTGCGCGAATTGGTCCGGCTCAGCCGCCGCCTGGTTTTCGTGGCCATGCCCAACAACTTGCAGGTGGGCTACTGGATGCGTAAGCTTGTGCTCGACCGCGCTTTCTTCCCGACGGTGGACGAGCGCTGGGTGAACATCGAGCGGGTGCGCAAAACACTGGAGCAGGCGGGGGTCAGAATCATCGCCACGGGCGTGCTGGATGTGCCGCCCTGGCCCGACACGGTGATGCCGGCCAATGAGGTGCTCAAACGCCTGGGTATCCGCAGTCGCAAGCTGGAGCAGCAATTTACCGGCGAGGGCTGGACATGGAGCACCATGGCCTACTACCTGGGCCAGCAGCCCGATCTGCGCGCGCGCGTGCTCAAATACGCCTGGCTCGATCATGCCCACCTGCCCTGGCAGATGAAGGCGGTGTGGGCGCATCATCGTTGGTTGCTGGGCGTTGTAGATCGGTAGACCGGGAAACCAGGAGGGCTGGAATGAGCGAGATAAAGAGCATGGAAATCAACAAGGCTTGGCAGAAATTCTTGGTAGATTTTCCCGCTTATGCGGATACCGTCGCGCTGGATGAACTGCGGCGGGTGGAATTCAGCCGGCTGGACGAGCAAGGACACGTGTATCTCGACTACACCGGCGGCTGCCTGCACCCCGCCCGCTTGGTGCACGAGCACGCCGAGCTTCTACAACGGTCGGTCTTGGGCAACCCCCATTCGCAGAACCCCACCTCTTTGGCTGCCACCCGCCTGGTCGAGCAAGCTCGCGACGATGTCCTGCGCTACTTCCGCGCCGATCCCGACGAATACCTGGTCATCTTCACAGCCAACGCCAGCACCGCGCTCAAGCTCCTGGGCGAGAGCTATCCCTTCGATTCGGACGGACATTTCTTATTGGTGGCTGACAACCACAATTCGGTGCACGGCATCCGGGAATTCGCCCGTGCGCGCGGGGCCGGCATCACCTACCTCCCGCTGGACCCCGCCAGCCTGCGCGCACCCGACCCGCTTCCTTATTGGGAGAGCGCGCGCCATCGCCATCCCCGGCTCTTTGCCTTTCCCGCCCAATCCAATTTCTCGGGCGTGCAGCACCCGCTGGCCTGGGTCGAGAGGGCGCACGGCTGCGGCTATGACGTCCTCCTCGACGCCGCCGCCTTCGTCCCCACCAACCGCCTGGACTTGAGCCAGGTGCGCCCAGACTTCGTGCCCATCTCGTTCTACAAGATGTTCGGCTATCCCACCGGCATCGGCGCGCTCATCGCCCGACGCGCGGCGCTGGCGAAACTGAAACGGCCCTGGTTTGCGGGCGGTACGGTGCAGATCGTGTCCACCAAGGCTGATCTGCACGTCCTGGCCAAAGGCGCCGCCGCCTTCGAGGAAGGCACCGTTAACTACCTGGGTCTGCCTGCCATCAGCAATGGCCTGCGCCTGCTCGACGAGATCGGCATCGAGACGATCCACGAGCGGGTCATTGCCTTGACCGGCTATCTGTTGGCCGGGATACAGGCACTGCGCCACAGCAACGGCGCCCCTCTATCCGTGATCTACGGACCGGGCGACGCGCAAGGTCGCGGCGGCACCATTGCCTTCAACCTGATCGATGCCGCTGGCGATCTCTTCCCCTATCAACAAGTCGAGGTCGAGGCCAACGCCGCCATGCTTTCGATTCGCTCCGGCTGCTTCTGCAACCCCGGCGCCGGTGAGTACAGCTTGACGCACACCGGTGAAGAGGTGCGACGCTGTGTGGACGAGGCCAGCAGCGAGGGCGGCTTCGATCTTAGTCGTTTCCACGACTGCCTGGGGCACAAAGCCACTGGCGCGGTGCGCGTTTCGCTGGGCTTAGTGAGCAACTTTGCCGACGTGCAGAGCTTTCTTGGTTTTTTGGCCGGATTTAGAGACCGTCTGGCCTCAGAACCAGAGGCCGTCAGCGGGTGCGCCTGACGCCTTCGCGACAGCGCTCCTGCACATCCGGGCCGCATCCTCCGTTATTCCAGGCGCCTGTCGCGGTATGTGAGGATCATCGGCAGGAACATGTTCTTGGAAACGCCTTCCGGCGCTGTGAGGATGGGGCCGAAGAACTGGCCGTCGGGCTGGCTCTGCAGCTTGTACCAGTAGCTCTGCCCGACGACCGCCGTGGCGTCGAGCCATTCGTAGCTGGCGCCGGTCGGGTCCTGGCTGGGGATGAGATCGGAGACGGCGGTGTAAGCGCCGGTCGCCTGAGCCGCCCGCCAGACGACGAAGCCGTCGATGTCGTCCTCGAACATCGTCGCCCAGCCCAAGAGCACGCCGCCAGCGCCGGCCTGGGCTGTGAAGCGGGAGAGGGCCATGCCGGTGGGCGAGATGTAGCCGAAATCGACATCGCTGCGGTTCTGGCCGGGCAAGAGGGTGGCGTTGACGGATGAGGCCGAGGTGCGCACCAGGCCGGGGGCCGAAGAGGGGACGGAGACGCTGTAGGTGCCGGGCGGCAGGTTGGACAGCAGGTAGGCGCCGTTGACCGAGGCGGTGGTGTAGATCTGGCCTGTGATCCGGTTGACGGCTGTGATTGTGATGCCGTCGATGCCGGTCGTCTCGCCGCTCTGCTGAGTGCCGCTGCCGTTGGCGTCGAAGTAGATGAAGTCGCCGAGCGAGGCGGGCGCCACCGTAGGGGTCGGTGTCGGCGTTGGCATGGGTGTGGCGGTTGGTGTGCTCGTAGGCGTGTTGGTGGGCGTCGCCGTAGGGGTGGGCGTTGGGGCAAGGAGGAGGTGATAGGCGTCTTGCACCTGGCCATCGAGCGAGATGAATTCGAAATCCAGTGTGGCGGCGGTGGCGGTGACGCGCATGGCGCCCCAATTGGCTTTGTAGCGAGCTTCGCTGCCCGGCACAGGCGCGCCGAAACTGTAGCGCGCGGCCCCGCCCAAGCCGTTGACGAAGTAGACGATGCCATCACGCACGATGCGCTCGTAGGTGTGGTCGTGGCCGTTGAGGATGACATCCGCGCCCCAAGCTGCGAACGGCCATTGCATCCAGGTGCTGGAGCCGTGTGAGCCAGAGGAGTAGGGCGGGTGGTGAAAGACGACCAGGTTCCAGGGGGAGGTGGAGGCCGCCAGCTGGGTCTGGAGCCAGGCAGCCTGGGTCGAATTGACGCCAGCGCCATCCGGCTCTACGCTGTTGCTGTTGAGGACGAAGAAGTGCAGCGGCCCCCAGATGAAGTCGTAGTAGCGCTCGTTGCCGGAGGTGTTGGTGAAACCGGCGCCGGGGAGGGTGAAGTAGTCGAGATAGGTGGCGGGGGCGGGGGTGGCGTCAGAGTAGTCGTGGTTGCCCAGGGAGGGGAAGAAGCGGTTGACGTCCGCCTGACCGCTGGGGCAACGGCTGCCAGTGGTGGAGATGTCTTTGAGGAAGGCGCAGTAGTAGGCGCCGGTGGATTCGTCGTATTTGCCCGTCCCCGCACCGCCGGCCGGATTGTAGTAGTCGTCGCCGGTGGTGACGATGAAGGCTGGATTCCACCCTGCCACCAGGCTGGCGACAGCGGCCTCATTGATGTTGTCCATGCCGTAGTCGCCGATGACGGCAAAGGTGACGGCGCTGTCACTGCCGGGTCGAGCGTGATAGGTGGGGAAGCCGGGGTGCGGCTGGGGCCACAGGGGCGCGCTGGCGCTGGCGACGGGGATGATGAGCAGCGCCAGGGCAGGCAGAAGGAAGTGGATCGTGAGGCGTTTCATGGCAAGACGACAATCATAGGGTAGTCGCTTGGGGTGGCAAAGTCAAAGGCAGGGGCAAAGAGGGAACATGAAAAACAAGCCCCCTGGCGAGTGACCAGGGGGCGAGGGGGCGAGAAGGGGTGGAGAGGTGTGAGTGAAGGTCAAGGCCGACGGAGGATCAGCGGCGTGAACAGGGTCTTGAAGCCGCCTTCCGGCGCTGTGAGGATGGGGCCGAAGAACTGGCCGTCGGGCTGGCTCTGCAACTTGTACCAGTAGCTCTGCCCGGACTCGGCGCTGGCGTCCAGCCATTCGTAGCTGGCGCCGATCGGGTCCTGGCTGGGGATGAGGTCGGAGATGGCGGTGTAGTCGCCAGTCGCCTGGAACGACCGCCAGACGACGAAGCCGTCGATATCTTCTTCGACGAATGTCGCCCAACGCACCATCACGCCCGTCCCGCTTGCGGTGGCGCTGAAGCTGGATAGAGCCACGCCCGTGGGCGAGATGTAACCGAAATCAGCCTGGGTGTAGTTCTGCCCGCTTACCACGGTCACGATGTGCGGTGAAGTAGTGGTGCGCACCAGGCCGGGCACAGAGGACGGGACTTCGACGCGGTAGGTGCCGGGCGGCAGGTTGGAGAACTGGTAGGCGCCGTTGACTGTGCCCGTGTTGTACACCTGATTAGTTCCCACGTTGGTCAAAGTCACGGGCACGCCGTTGATGCCGGTGGTCTCGCCGCCATCCTGGACGCCGTTGCCGTTGTTGTCGAAGAAGACGAAGTCGCCGATGATCGCCGCCTGGTAGACTCCCAGGTCGAGCGTTAGGTTGCTGTTGGGATCAGCATCGCCGTCGTTGATCGGCTCGGCGTTGCCCACCAGGGTGATCACCTTACTGATGATGCTGCCAGGGTCGCCGTTATCGTCGTTGTTGACATTATCGTCTGGGTCGGGTGCGGACACACCGTTGCCGGTGCTGCTGAGGTAGCCAGCCAGCGTGCCTGTGCCGGCGGCGAACTCGCTGTTGGGGATGTAGACGAAGTAGTCGCCGGGTGCGAGGCCCGTGAAGGTGTAGTAGCCGGTGGCGTCGGTGGTGACCGTCATCAGGGCGTTGGCCGTGATGGGGGTGGAGCCACTGGCGAAGAGCTGTACATCCACATTCGCGAGACCACTGTCGCCTGGGCTGGCGAAGACGCCGTTGTTGTCTACGTCGTGGAACACGAGGTTGCCCAGCGACATGATCCCGCGCATGGGGAAGTTGTTACGCAGGATGAACGGGTCGCCGGGCGCCAGATCGAAGGTGAAGTAGTACGGGTTGGCGCCGCAAGCGGCAGAGACCAGGAAGCCGCTGGAGCCGTTCTCGTCGCTGCCGAGTATGACCGGAGTGGTCTGGCTCGGCGGGTTGTACGCGGGCGGATCGGAAGAAGGACAGGCGGTGCTGGGCGCATAGCCGGGCGGCGGTGTCACCGTGATCGTGTAGATGCCGGGCGTGCCGTCGGTAAAGAACTCGTATTGGCCGGTGGCGCCATTCTGGGTGATGATGACAGCGCCGGGTCCCGAGACGCTGATCGAGCCGCCGGTCAGGATCTTGCCCGTCTTCTCGTTGTAGATGAAGCCCGAGGGATCGAACAGCACGGGCGTGGGATCGTTGTTGTCGCCGGGATTGGGATTGTCACCAGGGGTGTTGCCGGGGGTGTCGGGGTCGGTGTCGACGCCGTTTTGCGAATCATCGCTGACGGGGATGCCGCCTTGGCCCATGCCGCTGGCAACCGCCACATTCCAGTAAGGGCCGGGGTTGTTGCCAGGATTGATGATGACTTCGATGTCCACGATGCCCTGTGCAGACGGGGCCAGGCTGTCGCCGCCCGTGAGCAGGTTGAGATCGCTATCGCCATCGAAGCCAGGGAAGTTGACGCCGAAGTCAGGGCTGGTGACGTTGGTCACGGTGAAGGTCGTTGGTGCGGCGAAGGTGGCGGCCAGAGTATCGGTGATTTGCAGCGAGCTGATGAGCACGCCGCCGGTGTTTTGCACGTCGAGCCGGTAGGTGACGGTATAGGTGCCGTCGCCATTGCGCGCGTTGGAGAGCACGCGTTTGGCGATGCCGATGACGGGGGCGGGGATGGTGACATCCTCATCCGTCTCCAGCGTGTCAGAAGGCAGGGCGCCGGGGTCGAGCGCTGCCAAACCGTCGTCATCAATGGTGGCATGGTTGCTGGCGCTGGCGCTCGCCGTGTTGTCGTACGTCCCCGGCGTGGTCGCTAGACCCACGTTGACCACCACGGTGATCTGGATCTGGCCGCCTGGGTTGATCCGCCATGTGCCCCACGAAAGGGCGTTCTGGCCCACCGTCGGGTCGCTGGTTGGCCCGCGCGTGGCGCTGGTCTCGACCACGCTGCTGCTGGCGTAGGTGAAGCCCGCCGGCAACGTGTCGGTCACGATGACGCCATTGGCGGCCGAGCCACCGTTGTTCGCCACCACGATGGTGTAGGTCGCCTGGCCTCCGGCCACCACGGTCGGCGTGGTTGTGTCCTTGTCCATCGCCAGGGCCGGCGGCCCCTGCACGGTGACATCTTCGTCCGTCTCCGGCGTGTCGCTGGGCAGGGTGCCGGGGTCGAGCGCCGCCAAACCGTCGTCATCGATGGTGGCGTGGTTGCTGGCGCTGACGCTGGCCGTGTTGTCGTACGTCCCCGGCGTCACGCCAGCACCCACGTTCACCACGAACGTGATGCTCACCGACCCGCTCGCCGGAATCGTGTAGCTGCCAAACGACGGCGCTGCCGCCGTACCCCCGTTCGTCGCTGGGGTCGGCCCGGTGGCGCCACCGCTCAACGTCGTGGCGCTCACACTGGCAAAGGTGAAGCCCGCCGGCAGCGTGTCGGCCACAGTGACGCCCGTAGCGGGTGAGCCGCCGTTGTTCGCCACCACGATGAAGTAAGTTGCCTGGCCGCCCGCCACGACCAGCGGCGTCTCGGTATCCTTGTCCATCGCCAGCACTGGCGGGTCAATGAACGGCATCGTGACGATGCCCGGTGTGGGATCCACCTGGCCGGCCGCATCCACTGCGGCATAGGTGAAGGTGACCGTCACCGTGCCATCGTTCGGGTCCACCCTCAGCAGTGCGGGGTCGTAGTTCGTGATGATCTGCCCCGCCGTGACCGGTGTGCCGTTGTAATAGAGCGTGCCATCGAGCGGCAGGCTCACGATCTTGAAGCTTTCACCCGCGTTCAGTGCTCCATCCTCCGGGTCGTTGCCGGTGAGGGTGGGAACCTGGACGGTGGTCGCGCCGCCGGGGTTATCTTGAGTGGGCGCCGGCGCGGGGTTTGTATCCGGTAGCCGCTCGATGCCGAAATTGGCATTGTTCACACTGACCAGCGCCACGGTCACTGCCAGCAGCCCATCGGGCGCACCGTCGCTGCCCGCTCCCGCGCCCAGGTTCTCGCCCGTGTTGATCCAGCCTAGCGGCAGGCTCGTCGCCGGCGGCGGGTTGCCTACGACGCCCGGCGTCGTGCTCAGTTGCACGGTGTAGGCGCCGCTTAAAAGATTGCTGAAGCTGTAGGTTCCGTCGCCGTTCACGGGGATCGTCGCCACCACGTTGCCGCCCAGGAGCAGGTTCGCGTGCAGCGTGCCGCCCACGTTCGTCCCGGTCCCGTCCACCGTCAGGTCGGTCAACCCGTCGGCATCGCGATACACCGTGCCGCTCAACGCCAGGATCCTCTCGACAAAGTCGTTCCCACTGTCGGTTTCCCCGGCCGCCAGGTTCACCGGCAGGCGGTTGTCTGTCTGGCTGGCATTGGCTGCATCCGCCGGATTCAGCGGGCTGTCTGCGGTGGAGTCCCCATCCGCCGCGCTCTGGTAGCCGAGCGGATCGGTCTCGACCACGACGTAGCTGCCGGGCTGCACGCCGGTGAAGGCGTACGCGCCGTTGATGTCGGTCGTCTGCGAGCTGCCCACCTGCGTACCGTCAGCTGGATCGCCGTCGCCGTTCGGGTCGGTGAACAATCTCACCGTCACGCCCTGCAGCGTCGTTTCGCCGGTGCTGTCATTGTTGGTGTCTTGCGCCACCGTGCCCGAGATCGCGCCCAGTTGTTCGTCCACGAAGTCGTTGCCGCTGTCCGTCTCGCCGGCGGCCAGGGTGACGGGCAGGCGGTTGTCCGTCTGGCTGGCATTGGCTACATCCGCCGGGGTCAGCGGGCTGTCCGCCGTCGCATCGCCGTCTGCCACACTCTGGTAGCCGGTCAGGTTGGTCTGCACCACCACGTAGCTGCCGGGCACGACGCCGACGAAGGTGTAGGCGCCGTTCCCGTCGGTCGTCATCGGGCTGCCGTAGACCACGCCGTCGGCCGGGTCGCCATCGCCGTTGGGATCGGTGTAGAGGGTCACGGTGATGCCGGAGAGCCCCGTGTCACCGGTGTTGTTGTTGTCGGTATCGGCCTTCACCGTGCCTGTGATCGAGCCGGTGCCTTTGTAGCCGAAGTCTACGTCTGTTCGCGGAGTGTTCACCGCCAGGCTCACCGCGGCCACGAAGTTTGCCGTCCCGGTCCCATCCAGGTCATAGCTGGGCGCCACGCCGGCCGGCAGGGTGGATGTCTCCACCATCACCTTGTACGTTCCTCCTGGCAGGCCGACGATGCCGTACAGCCCGGCGGTGTCGGTGGTCGCAAACGGCTCGGCGGTATCTCGCACCCCGTTGTTGTTCGAGTCAATGAACACGGTCACGTTTGCCAGCGGCGGCTCTCCAGCCTCCTGGACACCGTCTCCGTCCACGTCAATCCAAACATAATCCCCAAGCGGGGTGCTGGTCCCGACATAGCCGAAGTCAACGTTGGTGTTGGCGGTGGCCGCGGGCAGAATGACGGTGGCCGCGTGGGGTGTGCCCGTGCCGTTGGCGTCGAAGGTCGGGTTGACCACAGCCGGGAGGGTGGCGGGATCCACCCGCACCGTGTACGTGCCTGCCGCCAGCCCACTGAAGGTGTAGGCGCCTGCGGCGGAAGTTGTCTGTTTCGGTTCAGTCGTATCCCACACGCCGTTGCCGTTGAGATCCAGGAAGACATCCACACCGGCCAGGGGCGGCTCTCCGGGATCCTGGACGCCATCCGCATCGCGATCCAGCCAGATGTAGTCGCCGATGGAGCTATTGCCTTGATACCCGAAGTCAACGTCGGTGCGAATCTCGTTGGCGTTAAGCGTGACGCCGGTCACTACATTCGGCGTTCCGATGCCATTCAGATCGTAGGTCGGCGTCAGTCCGGCAGGAAGCGTATTGGTGTCAACCCGCACCGTGTAGCCTGGCGTGTTGTTCTGACTCAGATTGTTGATGAAGTACAGCCCCGCAGCATTCGTCAACGCGTTCGGCTCGCCCGCGTCGTAGGTGGTGTTGCCGTTCGAGTCGACGAACACGCGCACGCCCACAAGTGGGGGTTCGCTGGTGTCCTGTACTCCGTCTCCATCCATGTCGTTCCAGACATAGTCCCCGATCGCCCCGTTGCTCTGGAAGCCGAAGTCTACGTCCGTCCGGGCCTGCCCTGCCGTCAGTGTGACGCCGGGGGCGATGCCATTGGCAGGCGCAAAAAGATCGTAGGTGGGCGTGGCTCCGGCCGGCAGGGTGGAAGTGTCCACGGTGACCGTGTACGTGCCGGGCGTCAAGTTGCTGATGGTGTAGTTGCCGCTGGCGTCCGTGGTGGCGAAAGGCTCGTTGGCATCGCGAACACTGTTGCTGTTCAGGTCAACGAATACGACCGCCCCCACGTAACCTGACTCACCACCGCCTTGACTGCCGTTGCTGTCCGCGTCGTTCCATACCAGGTCGCCGATCGAGGCGTTCCCCCGGTAGCCGAAATCCGCGTCGGTGACCGCTTCGCCGGGTCCCACCGAGACGCTCGCCACATGCGGCGTACCCACGCCATCATGGTCAAACGTCTGGGTGACGCCGGCCGGAAGCGTGGTGGTGTCAACTCGCACCGCATACGTGCCAGGCCCCAGGCCGGTGATGCTGTAGGCGCCCGTACTGCTGGTCGTGCTGAACGGTTCACCCACATCGTAGGAACCGTCGCTATCCGTATCCAGGAATACCCGCACACCCGCCAGCGGCGGCTCGCCGGTTTCCTGGCTGCCGTCGCCATCCCGGTCATTCCACACGTAGTCGCCGATCGAACCGCTGCCGCGGTCCACGAAGTCGTTGCCGCTGTCGGTCTCGCCCGCCTTCAGGTTCACCGGCAGCAGGCTGTCGGTTTGGCTGCCATTGGCGAAGTCCGCCGGCGAGCCAGCAAGATCCGCGGTGCTGTCGGCATCGGCCACGCTCGCATACCCAGCCGGATCCACTTCCACCACCACGTAGCCGCCCGGCAGCACGTTGCTGAACGTGTAGTTGCCATTGATGTCGGTTGTCTGGGTGGCTACCGGCGTGCCGCTGTCCGCTACGCCGTTGTTATCGGCGTCGGCAAACAGTCGCACCGTCACCGTGGCCAGCGGTGCGTCGCCAACGGTGTCGTTGGTGGTGTCCTTCGTCACCGTACCGGTGATCGCGCCGTACTGCTCTTCCACGAAGGTGTTGCCGGTGTTGGCTGCGCCGGCCGCCACCGCGATCAGCGTCACATCGCCGATCACGTCCAGGTTGCCGCCATCCTTGTCGCTCACCGAGGCGTAGCCCGCGGGCTGGGTCTCGCTCACCCGGTAGTTGCCGGGAGGCAGGTTGGCAAAGCTGTAATTACCGCTGCCGTCAGTCACCGCTGTCAAGGGTTGGATGCCCCCGGTCAATGGATCGCTGTCGTACACCGTACCATCGCTGTTGAGCAGCGTCAGGGTCACACTAGCGAACGGCGCGTCGCCAGTGTTGTTGTTATCCGTGTCTTTGAGCACCTGGCCCGTGATCGAGCCGAACTGCTCGTCCACGAAGTCGTTGCCGCTGTCGGTCTCGCCCGTCGCCAGATTCACCGCCAGGCGGTTGTCGTTGGTGTTGGTGTTAGCCGCGTCGGCGGGGGTTAGCGGGCTATCCACCGTCGAATCGCCGTCGCTGACGCTCTGGTAGCCGGACAGGTCGGTCTCGACCACCACATACGTTCCCGGGACCACGCCAGTGAACGAGTAGACCCCGCTGCCGTTCGTCACTACCGGCGCGCCGTAGGCCACGCCGTCGGCTGGATTGCCGTCGCCGTTCGGGTCGGTGTAAAGGGTCACCGTGACACCGGAGAAGGGGGTGTCGCCGGTGTTGTTGTTGTCCGTGTCCTTCATCACCGTGCCGGAAATCACGCCGGTCTGTTCTTCGACAAAGTTGTTCCCCGTGTTCGCGGTCGCCGGCAGCACCACCACCAGCGTTACGTCGCCGATGATGTCGAGATTGCCGCCATCTTTATCGCTCACCGAGGCGTAGCCCACAGGCTGGGTCTCGCTCACCCGGTAGCTGCCCGGCGGCACGTTGGCCAGCGTGTAGTTGCCGCTGGCGTCGGTCACCGCGGTGAGCGGTTGGACGCCACCCGTGTTCGGATCGCTGTCGTACACCGAGCCGTCGCTGTTGAGCAGCGTCAGCGTCACGCCCGGCAGCGGCGCATCGCCGGTGTTGTTGTTGTCGGTGTCCTTGAGCACCTGACCCGTGATCGAACCGGGCGGAGACAAGACCGGCGTCATGTAGTCTTCGACCTCGCCGGTGGTGGCCAGGCCGGTGGGGAGATCCCCGCCCTGTCCGGCCGCGTCGGTGACGCGGAAGCGGAAGCCCGTGTTGCCCAACACCGCGGCCGGCGGCACGTTGACCGTGAGCGTGTTGCTGCCGGCCACCAGGGCCTGGTTCGTGGCGATGCGCTCGTTGCTATCGAAGATGCCGTTGTGGTTCCAATCGGCCCAGGCATTCAAGACGCCCGCGCCGGAGGCCGTCACCGTCAAGGTTGCGGTCTGACCCTGGTACAGGCTACTGAACACGACGCCGTTTTCGTCGTTCGATCCCGCGACGTTATCGCCCGTGGCGCCGGCGTTCGGTTGCCCGTCCGTCTCGGCGTCGGTGGCGGTCGCGCCCAGGCGCACGCCGTAGATTAAGTGGCGGGCGCCGTCGCTGGCGAGCAGCGTCTTGTAGGTGTCGGGCAGGTCGCCATAATCCAGGTTGACGTTCAGCGGCGTCGTGACCTGGTTGCTCGGCACGCCGTTGGGATAGACGGTGCTATCTTTGAGCACGCCGCGGTTGACCAGCGAGGTCGTCGTGGCCGGGTTGTTGGCCGTGACCTGGAAGGTGAGGACGGGCGGCTCGAGCACGCTGTTGGAAGTCCCCGCGGCGAAGGCCGCCGGGTTGCCGCGACCATCCGTGCCGCTCGCACTGGCCTGGAAGCGCACGCTCGCCGGCAGCGTCGTGCCATCATCTGCCAGACAGGTGTAGGTGAAGGTCACGCTGCCACCGCCGGCGCCGATGCTCTTGGGGCCGATGTCGGTGCCGGTCATGCTGGTGCAGCTTGCGCCGCCCGCCGCGTTGACCACGGTCGGTGTCGTGGGGCTGATGTTGCTGACTGCTTCGGCGGCAGAGACCGTGATGTTGATGGTGACGGTGTCGCCGTTCTTTACCAACGTGGGGCTGGCCGTGATGCTCGTGGTGGTCGCGATCTGGCAAGCCGTTCGGGTGGCGTTGTTGTAGAACACGTCGTTGCCGAGCTGCTCGAAGATCACATGCACCTTGGCGTTGGACACGGCGATGGCAGGATACCGGTCGTTGTTGTCGCCAGTGAGCGTGTCAATCTCGGTTGGCGTGGTGAAGCTGGTTCCGCCGTTCGTGCTGGTGCGGTAGTAGACGCTGCGGTTGTTCTGGCCGATGGCCACGTGGGTGTTGCCGCAGTTGTCCACGGCCACTTGGGCAAAGATATCGTCAGCGGCCCCCGTGGACGTGATGTCGAGCGCCGTGCTCCAGGTCGTCCCGCCATCCGTGCTCTTGGTGTAGTAGCTGGAGGCGTTGTTGTTGTTGAAGACCACGTGCAAGGCGCCGGTGCTCTTGTCCACGGCGATGTCGGGGAAGCGATCGGCGCTGTCCGCAGCGCGGTTCGTGTCGATCTGGATGCCGGCGGAGAAGGTCGTCCCGCCCGCCGTGGTGCTTTTCTTGTAGATGATATTGCGGTTGTTCTGGTCAATGACCACATGCACAAAGCCGCTGCTGTCCACGGCGATGGAGGCGTCCTTGTCGCTGCCGGCGGCCGTCGTGATATTCACCGCCGTGATCCACGTCGTGCCGCCGTCCGTGCTCTTGGTGTAGTAGGTGCCAGCGTTGTTGTTGTTGAAGACGACGTGGATGTTGTTTGCGCTCTCGGCGTAGATATCCGGGTAGCGGTCCGTGCTGTCCGCCGCCCGGTTGGTGTCAATCTGGACGGCGGCGCTGAAGCTGGCGCCGCCATTGGTGCTCTTGCGGTAGTACACGTTGCGGATGTTTTGATCAATCACCACATGGATGTTGCCGCTACTGTCCACCGCGATGGAGGCATTCTTGTCATCGCCTAACCCGACCGAGATGTTGAGCGGCGTGCTCCACGTGGCGCCGCCGTCGGTGCTCTTGGTGAAGAAAGTGCTTACGCCGTTTTGGTTGAAGACGACGTAAATGTTGCCGCTGCTGTCGGTGGCGATGCCGTCGGGGGGCACCACGTCCGTGCCGATCAGCCGGTCGTTGGCGTCGCCGGGGCGCAGGGTGTCGATTTGGGCGGGCGTGCCCCAGGCGTTGGTGCCGCCGGGCGACGATGCTTGGCTGCCGTCGGTCTTGGCGACGTTGCTGCCGAGCGCCCAGGTGAGAACCCCCGTGCCGCCGCCGGCCGGTTCGCTGACGGTCGCTTCTGGCGTGTCGCTGTCGCCAACGTAGGTCGAGCCGGCCGGGATCACGTCGCTGATGACGAGGCTTGTGAAGAGACCGCTGCCCGTGTAGGTCGGGTTCAGCGAGTAGGTGACGGTCGCGCCGGGGTTCACCGCGCCCGCGGGCGAAACGGTCTTGAGCAGCGGATCGGGCAGGATGTAGCCGAAGTTCTGATTGGCGACCGTGCCACCCGCAGCCGGCACGCTGACCAACGCCTGGTTGTTGCCGGATGGGAAGGCGCTGTCCGGGTCTACGTCATTGGTGACGCCCGAAGGCAGGGTCGCCTGGACGACCTTGACCATGTAGGTCACACCGGCGGGCAGGTTGGTGAACTGGTAGAAGCCGTTGGCGTCGGTGGTCACCACGTACGGCACGCCGCCGGAAAGCACGGGCGTGACGCCGTCGGACTGGAAGAGGCCGACTTGAATGCCGGTGATGCCCGGCTCGGTCCCTGGAACATAGATGCCGTTGCCGGTTCCGTCGTCCCACAGCGTGCCGCTGATGGCGCCGCCGGGTTTGTAGCCCCAATCCGCGGTGGTGAGATTCTGTCCGCCAGCCAGCGCCACGGTGGTTTGGCTGTTCTTGGTCGCATCGGGGTCGGTGGTGTTGAGCAGGCCCGCGGGCAGGGTGGCGGTGTCCACCTTCACGTCGTAGGAGCCGGCGGGCAGGTTGCCGATGACGTACAGGCCGGCGGCGTCGGTGGTCGCCGAGAGTTCGCCCACGTCCCGCACGCCGTTGTGGTTGGCGTCGATGTAGACGACCACGTTGGCCAGGCCCTCGCCCGCGTCCCGCACGCCGTTCTGCGTGATCGTATCCTTGAAGGTCTCGTTGCCGATGCTGCCCGTGCCCTGGTAGCCGAAGTCGGTCGTGGTGTTGTTCTGGCCCGACGTCAGCGTGACCGAGGTCTGGTTGTTGGCCGTGCCATCGGGATCCACCGTGTTGGTGAAGCCAGCCGGCAGGGTCGTCGTGTCCACGCGCACGTTGAACGTGCCCACCGGCATGTTCGGGATGGTGTAGACGCCGCTGGCGTTGGTGGTCGCAAACGGCTCGTTGAAGTCGCGCACGCCGTTGTTGTTGTAATCTACGTAGACCTGCACCCCGGCGATGCCTTCGCCCGCATCGGGCGCGCCGCTCTGATTCTTGTCCCAGTAAATGGTGTCGCCGATGCTGCCGAGATTGGGCGTGG
This sequence comes from Chloroflexota bacterium, assembly GCA_041918515.1. GTDB lineage: Bacteria > Chloroflexota > Anaerolineae > J102 > J102 > SSF26. Next base: position 21,024 of record JAYRVO010000048.1, read on the forward strand.
TGGCATCCAGGAAGTCGTTGCCGGTGCTGGCGGTCGCGCCAACACGGACGACGGGGATGCGATTGTCGTTCGGCCCGCCGGTGTCGTTGGTCGAAGTGTAACCGCCGGGATTGGTCTCGACGACCACGAAGTTGCCGGGCGGCACAGCGTTGAAGGTGTAGGCGCCGTTGGCGATGGTCAGGGTGGTGTCGTAGAGGACGCCGTCGGCCGGGTTGCCGTCGCCGTTGGGGTCGGTCCACAACTGCACGGTCACACCGACGATGCCCGCTTCGCCGCCGCGCTCGCCCAGGTCGCCGTCACCGTCCACATCGTTGATGACGCGGCCGCTGATCGGCGCGATCTGCGGGTTCGTGCTGTCGAGGAAGTCCTGGTTGATGAGACTGGTCGAAGCCAGCGTGACCGGGATCTTGTCGTCGTTGGGCGCGGTCGTGTCATTGGTCGAGGTGTAGCCGCCGAGGTTGCTCTCGACGATGACGTAGCTGCCGGGCAGCAGGTTGTTAAAGGTGTAGCTGCCGCCGTACACGCCGGTCCCGGTGGTGACCTGAGTCTGGAGCGCGGCGCCGTCGGGAACGCCGTCCTGGTTGGCATCGGCGAAGAGTTGCACCGTCACGCCCGCCAGGCCGTTCTCGGCCGTGCGCTCGGCCAGGCTGCCGTTGCCGTTGGCGTCGTTGATGACATGGCCCGAGAGGCTCATAAGGACGTTATACGTGACCGGCGGAGAAGAAAGCGCCTTCAGGCCCTCGGTGCCCTCGGCAGCGATGGCCTCGATCGTATAGGCGCCGGCGTTCGCCAACTGGCCGCTCGTCCAATTGTACTCGTAGGTTTTCGTACCGGCGGTCGAGGCTACCTGGGTGGCGGTCACGAGGCTCTCGGCGCCGGAAGGCGTCCTGATCACGAATTGCAAGCCGGTGATGTCGCTCGCCCCGAACGGGTCGCTGACGACCGCACGGATATAGCGGGCGACGTTCGGATCGCCCTGGGTCACCAGCACGCCGCCGGGATAGGCCGCGCTGTAGACGCCGACGCTGTCCACGTTGATGTAGTTGGCGGCGGGCAGGCTGATCAGCGACGGCCTGGAGAGGCTGTCGTATTGGATCTCGAACGGGGTGTTGCCGCCGACGTTGTTGGTGATGTCCAGGGTGATGCTCTGGCCGGAGGGGACGGTGACCGGGCTGGCCAGCGTCGTGCTCCAGCACAGCTTGTACTCGCGGCGCTTCAGCCCGTAGGTGATCTTGACGTTGTCGAAGTAGCCGTCGTTGTCCTGGCCCACGCCGATGATGCGAATCCGGGTATTGGCGGCGATGTAGGCGGTGATGTCGGCGGTGAAGGTGCCGCTGGCCTGCGGGCCGGTCAACAGGATGAGCCGGCCCCAGGTCGTGCCGCCGTTGTTGGAGGCTTCGATGGCGAACCCTTTCGCCGGATCGGTGATGTCCGTGACGCGCTGCCAATCCACGCTCAGGGTGGCATAGTCGTAGCCGGCGAGATTGATTTCCCGGTACGCGCCCTCGGTGCCCTTGCTCACGCGGAAGATCAGGCTCGTGCCATCCGACAGGACGCGTTCATCGCCCGCCAGCGAGCCATCGGCCTCATTGATTTCCGTCCAGGCGTTGGCGCCCCAGCCCGTGCCGCCACTGTAGCCGTTGCTCTCGAAGTCGTCGAAAGCGGTTTGGACGTTGGGCGGCGGGAAGGCGGTGACGGTCGTCGGGTTGCCCAGGCTGGCGATGGTGGTGGCGCCGTACTTCAGCGTGGCCGGGATGGCGGGATTGCTGGTCGGGATGTTGCCCTGAGCCGAGGTGACATAGGTGCAGAGATTGACCGTCCCGGCCGCCACGGTGAAGCTGGAGGTCAACGGCGAGCACATGCCGAAGCTCGTCGTGGTGGGGCCGGCGCCCGCAGGCACCGTCCAGGCCACGGTCACGCTGTCGAACTCGATCACCCGGTTGGCAATGGCCTGCCCGACCTTGAAGCGGAGCACCATGTTGCCGGTGAGCGCCACGTTGTACGGGGCGTTTTGCAGGTTGGCGTAGGTCTTCGTGCCGGTGAAGTTGCTGTTGAGCGTCTCGAGGGTCGTCCAGGTGCTGCCGCCGTTGCTGGAGACCTGCATCTGCACGGTGTCGGCGGCATCGAGCGCGTTGGCGCTGATCACCAGGGTGAGCGAGGCAACGCTGGCGCCGTTCATGTTGAAGGAGCGCTGCACATACTGGGTGGCATCGGCGCGGACGTCGAATTTGAGCGTGCCGGGATTGGCGGTATCCACCTTGATGTTGCCGCCACCGGGATTCTGCACGCCGGGCGCGTTGGTATCGTTCTCGACCCAATCCGTCGTCCACGCCTGCGGCGGGGTGCTGTCGCTGTTCTGGTTGCTGTAGGACTGCACCGTGAAGGTGTCTTTGACGTTGTAGTTGCGGGCCACGTCGTTGCGCCCGATTTCCGTGCTGAGCGAGGTGGTGGCATCGCCCGTGAAGATGGGATCCACACGATCCAGCCCCTGGGTGCAGACGCCGCCGTTGTCGGTGAGGTAAAGTGGTTTGACCGGGGCCCAGCGCACGCCGAAGTCGGCGGTCAGGTAGTTGGGGCTGCCCCCGGTCAGTTGGAAGTTCGTAAAGGAGCCGGGCGTGGTCAGGGCAAAGCCCGGCGGAATGCTGGTCGTGTCCAGCACGGCGTTGTATTTGCCCAGCGGCAGGTTCGTCACCAGATAGCTGCCATCCGCGGCGGTGGTGGCGGTGAAGACGCTGTCATCCGCCGTGCCCAGGATGCCGTCCGCGCCGTAGTAGGTGAGGTTGATCCGCGCGGCACCCACGCCCAGCTCGCCCAGTTGCCGCGTCTGCGAGGCGTCGAAGTCCTCCCAGACCAAGTCGCCGATGCTGCCGATGCCGCGATAGCCGAAGTCCGCGCCCGTATCAAGCTGATCGGCAGTGAGAGTGCGCGAGGTGGTGTTGTTGAGCGTGCCGTCGGGATCGAAGGTCTGCACCATGCCGGCCGGCAGGGTGGCAGGGTCCACCGTGACGGTAAAAGTCCCCGGAACGAGGTCAGGGAAGAGGTAGTGGCCGTCCTTGTCGGTGTAAGTGACCACCGTGCCGGTGGGGCCGGTCAGCGTCACTTTGACGTTGGCCAGACCGGGCTCGTTCGCGTCCTGGACGCCATCATTGTCGAGGTCCATCCAAATAAAGTCGCCGAGGGCGTTGATGTTGCCCGGCGCCAGCATCATGCCGATGTCCAGGTTCAACTGCGAGTGAGAGTCGTTGGCGTCTTCACCATAGACCAGGGCCAACTTCGTGCCATCCAGAGTGTAGACATGCACCCCGGTCTGGTCGAGGTCCGGGTCAATCACCTGGTTGAAGCTCAAAGCTGCCGCGGCCACGCTGACATCGTATTTGTTGCCGTTGGGGTCGGTGAGCGGGCCGGTGGTGGGGTCGCCGTCGTAGTCCACGTAGACGGTGGTGGCCGCCAAAGGTGAAAACCAGGCGCGGTCACCGTTGATGCTGCCGGGACCGCCCACGGTTCCCGGCGCCCAGGGCAGCCGGCCGTCGGTGGTCAGACGGGTGACGTCCCACAGCGAGAAGCCCCACTCGTAGGCGGAGCTGCTCGAGTTCGCGGCCGAGACGTCGGACGCCGTAATGGCGTAGAACTTCGGAGCGGGGGAGCCAGTCGTCCAATAGCGCGAGGCGTTGCGCACCGTGCCGGTGTCGGGCGGGGTGAACATGGCCGTAGAATTGGCCGGGACGTTGATCGTGCCGGTCGTGCCGTTGCTCAACTGATAGTTCACCGTGATCGCCGAGGCGTTTTGGTTGCGCAGGAAGACCGAGCTGGCATGGGTACCGCCGAGGTTGGCGGTGTTGGTCCCCGAAGAAACCGGGGTGATGTAATCATTGCCCCACTGGGTGGTGGGAAAGAGGTTGAAAACGCGGCAGCCCCAGGTCGCGCCGACCTGACCCGTGACCTCGAACACCTGGACGGGGTTGCTGGCGGTGATGCGGGCACCCTGGTTGACCGTGACCGTGCCCGCTTTGTTCAGGTAATAGGTCTCACCGTCCGCCAGGGCGATGGGACCTATTTCAAAGGTTCCGTTGGCATCAGCGTCGATGTTGATGGTGGAGCCGCCGGGGCCGGCCTGGATGAATGCTCCGGTATGGGAGAAAACCGCAAAGTTGGGGCCGGCAGTGTTCACCCCGACGGGCAGGATGAAGTCCGTGCCCCACTGCGACTGCGGCCCTGTCACCGGGAAGACCGACATCATGTCGGCTTGTTGATAACCGGGATCTGCGTCGTTCACACCATCGGCGGGGACGGGCCAGGCCGCGGCCTCGACGCCGATCACCCGGGTGGAGCCGAGCTTGTCGCCGCCATCATATGCGAACACGCTGTAGGTTGCGGGGCGCTGGGGGCGGGGCGTGCCCGGCCAAAGGATGTAACTGACGACATCCCCCTGCATGGTCACCACGTCGCCGACGTCGAGCAGGTCGGTCGGATGCCCCGGCGCAACGCCGTTGGCGAGGTTGCCGTCGCCCCACACCTGGGTGGTCGCCTGCACGGGATTGTTCAGATCGGCTTCGTAGCCATCTTCCCATTGGTCGTAAACCAGGACAGTGTCCGGCTGGGAGACGACCACCGATTGCAGCACATGCATCTGGCTGGTGAGCGGTGTGTTGCCTTCCGGCGTGGTCGTGTTGTTCTGGTTGAGGAAGTAGTCGTTTATCGTGGCCGGCGGCTGGGGCATGTAGAAGGTCTGCGCCACCGGCTGCGGCAGCGCGGCGGCGATGCTGGCGGCGCTGGCCGCGCTGGCAATGGGTGTGGGCGCGCCCACAATCTGCGGGAACAGGCTGAGGATTAAGGCCAGGACGACGGCCAGGCTCAGGGCTGTGTAGAGACGGCGTAAGTGTAGCGACGGGCGCTGGTACATGAAGCCTCCGAAGTCAGTAAATTGGGACGCGGCAACAAAAACAGAACATGCGCTGATTTATCAAAAGCATGTCGAACAGATAGACGTCGCGGCAACCAAGAAGTAACGACCGCTGCGACTCAGGCTGGGATCTTTACAGCTTCACTATTCTATACCGGTGTAGTGACCATTTGCTTGAAATATGCTTCCAATTCGCTTGCAGTTTCATACACGGTTTGTTATAAACCCGTTCCCACGAAGTCGCCTCTTAGTTTGTTGTAACGACTCCAGTTGTTCGTCTGCACAAAAACGACTGAGGTCGTTACCGCAAAAGCCTCCTAAAAAACACCCCCCGGCGGGTGGGCCGGGGGATGGAGAGAGTGAGGTGCGGAGGAAATGGTTAACGGAGACGGAGGATCAGTGGCGTGAACAGGGTCTTGAAGCCGCCCTCCGGCGCTGTGAGGATGGGACCGAAGAACTGGCCGTCGGGCTGGCTCTGCAGCTTGTACCAGTAGCTCTGCCCAGACTCGGCGCTGGCGTCGAGCCATTCGTAGCTGGCGCCGGTCGGGTCCTGGCTGGGGATGAGGTCGGAGATGGCGGTGTAGTCGCCAACTGCCTGGGGCGCACGCCAGACGACGAAGCCGTCGATGTCGTCCTCGAACATCGTCGCCCAACGCAGGAGCACGCCGCCAGCGCCGGCTTCGGCCGTGAAACTGGATAGGGCCGTGCCCGTGGGCGAGATGTAGCCGAAATCGACATCGCTGCGGTTCTGGCCGGGCAAGAGGGTGACGATGACGGGCGAGGCGGAGGTGCGCACCATGCCAGGGGCCGAGGGTGGGACGGAGACGCTGTAGGTGCCGGGGGGCAGGTTGGACAGCAGGTAGGCGCCGTTGACCGTGGTGGTGGTGTAGGTCTGGCCTGTGACCTGATTGACGGCTGTGACGGTGACGCCGTTGATGCCGCTCGTCTCGCCGCTCTGCTGCGTGCCGTTGCCGTTGGCGTCGAAGTAGATGAAGTCGCCGAGCGAGGCGGGTGTGGCGATGGTCGTCGGCTCCTGGTCGCTGTTGTTGGTCAGGTCTGGCTCGCTGGAGGTGGTGCGAACAGTGGCGGTGTTGGTGATGACGCCGGTGAAGCCGAGATTGGTCGTGACGGCGATGGTGAAGGTGCGGGTGGCGTTGACGTTGAGACTGCCTACGTTCCACACCAAGGGGTTGGGGCCGGTGTAACCGGGGGTGGCGGAGGCGAACGTGACCTGGGCGGGCAGTGTGTCGGTGACGACGACGTTGTTGGCAATGCCGGGGCCGGCGTTGGCGATGGTGATGGTGTAGGTGAGGGAGCTGCCGGGCACGGCGGGATCGAAGCGGTCGCTCTTGGCCAGGCTCAGATCGACGGGGGGAGCGTCTTCGAAGTCCTGGTTGATTCTGATCAGGCGGTCGTCAGCGTTGCCTGGGATGCCGTCGAGGCCGAAGTCCAGGGTGAGGGTGATGTTGTCGGGGTTGCCGAAGCCATTGGGGCTGTCGGCGTCGCTGAGGCTGCTGTAATTGGTCGGGTTGGTCTCGATGACCTGGTAGAGGCCGGGCGTCAGGGTGAGGAAACTGTAGTTGCCATTGACATCGGTCTGTCGGGGACTCACCACATCGTCGATCGTGCCGAGAATGCCATCGCTCCCGGCGTAGCGCAGGGTGACAGTGACGCCGCTGAGGGCCGGCTCGCCGCCCACGCAGTCGCCGGTCAGGTTGCCAGAGCACGCTGTGCCGCTGATGCTGCCAAGCCACTGTTTGTAGCCGAAGTTCTGGCCGGTTACGTCATTCTGGATGTTGGTGACGGTGCGGGTGGCGGGCGTGGTGGCCACATAGGCCGGGCTGGGCAGGGTGCTCTCGTTCACGTCGATGGTGCAGGTGGCGCCCTGTGGGATGCCGACCACCGACCAGTTGCTGAGAAACGTGTTGGCGGTGCTGACGGTCGTGAAGACGCCGTTGGGGCCGCAATCGACCGTGACCGTGGCGCCGGGGATGACCGGCTCGCCGGGGTTTTTGGTTCCCTCGCCGCTGGTGTCTTGCCAGACGAAACCGGCGATGGTGAAGGTGGCGCCGACAACGCCGCCGGGCTTGTACTGGTAGCCGAAATCGACGGTGTCGTCCAGGTGGCTGTTGCCCGCGGTCAGCGTGGCCAGACCCTGGTTGTCGCATTCGCCGCCGGTGCAGGGTGGGGTCGCGTCGTCGGGGTCGCTGGTCTGTTCGTAGTGGAACGTCAGCGTGCTCGTGACCACCTTGACCACGTATTGTTGGCTACCGGTGGTGTCGGGCAGGCCGACGAATTCGTACTTGCCGAAGGCATCGGTGACATCGTTGCCCAGGTAGGTTTGGTCGTTGATGGTGGCGGGGTTGCCGTCGGCGTCCAGGTAGAGGTCGAGGGTCACGTTGGCAAAACCAGGTTCGCCGCCGTCCTGCACGCCGTTGCCGTTGACGTCGTTCCAAACGGTGTCGCCGAGCTTGCCGCCGTGATCGACGCCGAAGTCGAACGACGGGTGCCAGTCCTCGCCGCCGACCGCGGTGAAGGTGTAGCTGGTGGGCGTGGTGCGATCGGTATACTGGGCCGGGATGTCGGGTTGGTCATAGGTCAGCGTGCACGGTCCCGGCGGCACGATGAAGGCGAAGTGGCCGTTGGGCAGCGCTTGTGTGCCCGTGTCCATGCTGCCGGTGTAGTCATCGCCGCCGCCAGCCACGCCATCGGCGCCCAGGCAGACGATGTTGACCGTGACGTTGTTCAGCAGGTGCGCCGGATCCTGCTCGACGCCGTCCAGCACGCCGTTGTGGTCCTCATCCCAGAAGACGTTGCCCTCCACCTTGGCGCCCACGTAGTAGCCGAAGTCGGCCGCCAGGTAGTCTTCGTTCGGGCCTAGGTTCTTGAATACGACGTCAGCCGTGGTCGGCACGATGTTGCGGGCGCCGTTGGTTGTGATGCTGTCCTCATAGACGTCCACCAGATAGCGTCCCGGTGGTAGATTGTCGAACAGGTAGAGGCCATTGGCGTCGGTCATGTCAAAGCCGACCTGAATGTCGCCGTTGAGCTGATCCAGGATGCCGTTGGTGTTGGCGTCGAAGTAGAGCAGCACGATGGCGTTGGCGATGGGGGTGCTCTCATCCTGCTGTCGGTTGATGTTGTTGTCCCACCAGACGTAGTCGCCGATGGAGCCGCCCCAGTTGAAGCCGAAGTCGGCGGTGGTGTAGGCCTGGCCGTTGCTGAGCGTTACGTCATGCGGGTTCGTTCCGCTGACCAGGTCCATGGCCGCGGCGATGGTCGTCGTGCCGTCGTAGGGCGAGGTGACCGTGCTGCTGGTATCTACCTGCACCAAGTAGTCGCCGCCGTAGAGACCGGTGAAGGTGTAGATACCGCTGGCATCGGTGGCGGTCGTCGTCATCAGGATGTCGTCGCCGGTCAAACCGTTGTTGGTCAGATCCTTGTAGAGCTTGACCGTGATTCCGGGCAGGCCGGCGTCGCTGGCGTCGCAGCCGTTCTCGCCCGTGTCCAGGCAGACGGTGTCGCCGATGCTGGCCGTGCCCGGCGGCCGCAGGCCGAAGTCCGCGTCGGTCACCGGCGTGCTGACCGAGGCCGTGCGCGTCAGCGTGCTCGCGGTTGTCGGCAGGTAGTTGGCCGGAATCGTGCCTGGAGTCATCGTCACGGTGTACTGCACGCCGTTCGTCAGGCCATAGATATGGTAGATGCCCTGGCTGTCGGTCGTGGCGCAGACCGTGGCGCCGCCGCCAACCGGCGTGGCGCAGACCTGCACGCCGCTGATGCCCGGCTCGCCCACATCTTGATCGCCGCCGCCATCCAGATCAGCCCAGACGCGGTCGCCGATGCTGGCGCCGATCAGGGTTTGCACGGTATTGCTGGGCGAGAGCGGGATGACGCTGGCATCCTTGATGTAACCCTTGTTGGTCACGGGGTTGACCGTGGCCGGATTGTTCACCGTGGCCTGGAAGGTCAGCAGGGGATGCACGATGACGCTATTGGTCTTGGCGTTGGGCCAGGTGTTGCTGCCGTCGGTCGCATTGCCGCCGAAGGTGAGCTGGCCGATGTTGGTCCCAGTGGCCTGGTAGGTCCAGGTAAAGGTGGTGGGCGCCGCGCCGATCGTGGCGCTGGCCGGCGTTGGGCCAGTGAGCAGCGTGGCGTTTACGCCGTTGGTGCCGGTGATGACCAGTGTGTTCGGGCTAACGCTGGCGATGCTTTGCGTGGCGGTGAGCACTTGCGTGACGGTGATCGTGCTGCCCGCGGTGACCAGCGTCGGCGCGGCCGCCATGACGTTTCTGAGGGCCGGCCCCGATGGGATCGTATACTCGATGACCAGCCGCGGCGGGTTCGTGCCGGCGCCATCCCAACTCTCAGCAGTGCGCGAGCCGGTTCCGGTGACGATGAAGGCCATGCTGTTGCCGCTGGCCCAGCCGGCGCGATTCGCGATCTCCTGGACAATCGTCTTCAGGTCGGGCGTGCTGTAATCCGCACCGGCGGTCCAGGTCGCGGGCGACCAGGCGACGGACGCGGTGGTCGTGCTCCGGTTCGTGATATCATACGCGGTGCTCGTGAAGGTGGTCGGATTATTGGCCGCCTGGCCGCGGATGGTCAGGCTGGTGGCGCCGTTATTCGTGTTCGGCGCATCGGCCGCTTCCGCGCGCACGACGATGTACGCGTTCGTGATCGTGGCGCCTTGGGGCACATTCAGCGTGTTGAAGCGCAGCCCGATCTTCTGCGTCCCCCCCGAATAGCCGGCCGAGGTGTCATTGTCCGTCGTGGACTCGATGTCCGAGCTGGTGAGATCCATGTAACCCGGTGGGTGGCTCCCCGTGGCGTCGGGACCGGCCTCCTCCGCATCATCGCTGCTCTGGCTGACCTGGCTGCTCGTCCATGGAATATTGTCCCACAGGAAGAGGAAAGGCTGGTTGTTCCCGGCCGTGCCGCCGGTGCTGGTCTCCAGGATCACGGCGGGATCGAATGGCGCGTTGCCCGGCCAAAGCGTGTAATGCAAATCGTCGTTGATATCCTGCGCCGCCACCATGATCCGGTCGGCATTCGGATCAGGACTGAGGGTGATGATGTTGGCACGCGCGCCGATATTCAGCCCCAAACCTGGCACAGCCAGCCAGCCAGTGGCAGGCTTCCAGAATTTGTAGTAGATATTGGGCAGGCTGGCATCGTTGAAGACCGCCAACGCCTCACTGGACGTGCCCTCGAAAGCCACATCTACGCTGGGGTAATTGATGCTCCCTGCCGTAGCTGAACCCATCACCGCCGTGCCCCAGGCGTTCCCGTCCCAGACGTTCATCCAGGTCATGGCCGTGCCGCTGGCGGTGGTCACGCCCAGGACGATGCGGTCGCTCTGCGGATCGGAAGCCAGGGTCGAGAAGTTAAAGTTGGTCGTGATCGTGCCCGGCGGGGCGGTAGAGGCCTCGGTGGACCACGTGCTGCCATTCCAGATACGATAGAAGGCGGTCGTTACACCGAAGCCTTTACCATAGACCACCATGATATTACCGCTTAAACTCTCATAGGCGACTGACGACGATGTGTTGGGGAAGCCGGTGCCGCTCTGAAGCAATGTGCCGCTGCCCCAGCTCGAGCCGTTCCAGATCCAGGCCATGGTCTTGCCCACGTTCTCCGTCACCACCAGGGCGATCTCGTTGCTGCCTGGTTTGGATGCCAGGGCCACCCGCTTGGCTGGACTGGCGCCGGCGAGTGTGGGATAGTCGCTCACCGCGGTCGTATTCGTCCACGAACTGCCGTTCCAGGTTGCATACTTCAAGGTATTGGAGGCGTCGGCAAAAACAACCAGGGCGTCGCCGCTCGTCTGCTCGTAAGCCACATCATATGCCCACGGATAGCCAAACCCCGGCGCCCCCAGGCTAGTGCCCGGGATCAAGGTCCAAGCGCTGCCGTTCCAGACCTCGCCCACAAGGGCGCCAAAGGCATCAATACCCAGGACGATCTTCTCGTTGCGCGTCGGCGTAGACGCGCCCTGCAAGCCCTGGGTGATCGTGCCCAGGCTGGCCGTGTTGGCCGCGCCCGTGAACCCGCTGCCGTTCCAGGGGTTGTATTTGGTTGCCGAGGTGGAGTTGGAGTACCAGACCGCCATGCCGGTCGTCGGATTGCCGCCCCAGCCGCTGCCGCCGCCGGCCGAATAGCCCGGCGCCCCGGCCGTGTTGCTGCCCAGGCTCCAGGTGACCGTATCGGGCGTGCCAGGGGGGAGCACCCGCGCGCTGTTCGACGTGGACTGGACGAAGCTGTAAGGCGAGCCGCTCCATGTACCCGAAGCGTTGCCGGTGAACCGCAGCTCGCCGACGCCGCTGGCCGTGCAGTTCCAGGTGAAGGTCGCGGTCCCGCCCGCGCTGATGTTCTGCGGCGAGGCCGAGGTGAGCGTGCAGGACGCCGAGGCGGTGCCCGAAAGGGTCGCCGGCGCAATCGAGGCGGTCACGCCGCTGATGGCCTGATCCGACGCCAGAACCATGCTGGCCTGGATGACGTTGCCCGTGTACACGCTCGTCGGGCTGGCCGACAGGGTGTTGGTGGTGGCCCTTAGGGCCGGGATGGTCCAGTTGATGACCAGCGCTGGCTCCAGCCCGGCGTTTTCGCTGTCGTTGATGTCGGCGCGGTTCGTATCCTGGAGGTTGCCAAGCAGCGCGATACCGTGGTTGGGCTGGCCGTTCTTGATCCAATCCCGCACCAAGCCCGTCACGTCAATCGCTGCGGGCGTAGCCACTGACATGTCAATCGGCCCGTAGACCGGCGTGCTGCTGTAATCGCTGGCCGAGAACGTGAGGTTCGCCCAATCGCCGGCGCCGGCGCCGTCCGAATCGTTCCAGGTGGCCGCGGTCTCGGTCCAATCCGTGATCATCCGGTAGACGTTGGCGTCCCACACGATCGTCGTCCTATCAACCTTCACCGCCAGGGTTGCACTGTCAATGGTGAGGCGGCCGTCGGTCGGCACGCCGCTGAGATCGAATTTCATCAGGCCGACACGCTGCCGGCTTTGGGTCACATTGGGCAGAACACTGACAAGCCCGGCCTCGAAGTTGTTGGTGGGGCTATTCTGGTCGATGTAGACGTCGCCCAGCGTGGAGGTGGTGTTCACCGTGCCGCTGCTGCTGGGCGCGCCGGGATCCACACCTGGCGTGCCTGCGATCGGGGTATAGGGATTAATCGCCCCGCCCGCGTTGGCGCTGCCGGCCACATAGGTCGTGCCCGTGGGGATGGTGTCGGTGACCGTCGCGTTCGTCAGAAGGCTGCTGCCGGTGTAGTGCGTCTGGATCGTGTAGGTCAGCGTGTCGCCGGGGTTGGCGTTGGCCTTGTCCACCGCCTTGCTGATCGGCGAAGGGGGCGGCGGCACGTAGACGAACGGGAAGTCTACATCGGTGCGGCTTGGCCCCAGCGTCACCGGGGTAGGATCGTTGACCGACGACCGCAGCGTATAGCCCGCCGGGATGTCGGCGTCGGCCTGGTTGATGTCCACGAGGTAGTTGCCCGCGGGCAGGTTGGCGAAGGTGTAGAGACCAGTGATCGAAGAGCTGGTCGTTTGGATCAGCACATCGGCCGCATCCAACACACCGACCGTGCCCAGGTCCTGGTAGATGGCCAGTCCTACGTTGGGCAGGGGCGTGTCCGTGCCGGCCTCGTAGGTGCCGTTGTTGTTGGCATCGATGAACACCTGGTCGCCGACGCTGAAGGTCCCCGGCGGCACGTCCTTGTGGAAGCCGAAATCGGCGGCCGTGTACGCGCCGGCCAGCGTGCCCACGTTATGCGGGTCGCTCGTCGTGGCGGTGAAGACGCCGCCGCCGAAGTAGGTGGCCAGGTCGGGGTCGGTCTGATCCACGTCCACCAGGTATTTGTAGCCAGTGGCCAGGTTGTTGAAGCTGTAGGTTCCACCGGCGATGGTCGCGGTCGTCGCCACCAGCGCGTCGCCAGCGTCGATGACGCCATTCCCGTTGCCATCTTCGTACAGCCGCACGGTGATGTTGGGGATGCCGGCGTCGCCGGCGTTGAAGGTCGCGCTCAGGTCCTTGTCGTCGAAGACCTGGTCGCCGATGGCGCCGGCGCCGGCCGGTTTGTAGCCGAAATCGGCGCCGAGGTAGACCTCATCGGTAGCCAGGTTCTTGGCATAGCTCAGATTGTAGGGCGATCCGTCCGGGTCAGCGGTCAGCGACCAGCCGGCAGGCACGCCGCCGCTCCCTGGCGCCGGCACGCTGACGGTGTAGCCGCCCGGCGCCAAGCTGGCGAACAGGTATTGGCCGTTGGCGTCGGTGACAGCGGTGACGGTGCTGGCGTCGGGTCGGGTCAAGGTGACGGTCACGCCCGGCATGCCTTCTTCGCCCGCATCTTGGGCGCCGTTGCCATTCCAATCACGGAAAATGGTGTCGCCGATCTTGCCGGCGCCTTGGTCGCCCGCGGTCACGCAGGCTTCCGAGCCGGTGGTGATGGGGATGCCGTTATCCACGACGCGGTACATGTTACAGTACGAGCCGGGCGCGATATTGGCGGGCGCTTTGGCCGTGAAGGTGAGCTGCAAGTCCTTGCCGGCCTGGATGGCGGCGGGCACGGTGAAGGTGGGCTGGTTGGGGTTCGTCGCGTTGACCGTGGTCTGGGGCACGGAGGCGCCGTTGACCTTGACCTGACCGACCAGGCTCTGGTAGGTGAAGCCGGCTGGCAGGTACTCGTTCAGCACGACCGGGCTGGCGCTGGCGGCGGTGCCGACGTTTTTGACCAGCAGGGTGTAGTTCACCGTGCCGCCAGGGGTCACGGTGCTCGAACTGGCGGTCTTGCTGGGCACCAGATAGGGATAGCCGCCTGAGGTGGTGCTGTCGCACACTGTCTGTGTGGGCAACTGGCTGGAAGAGATGTCCATGCAGTTGTCCAAGAAGCCGGTGCCCCTGGCTGTCACAGAGACGGTCGCCTCCCACTTCTGGCCGGGCAACAGCGAGCCCACGTTCCAGACCAACGGGTTGGGGCCGCCGTTCTGCGCGGGCGCCGCGCTGATGAAGGTCACGCCGCCGGGCAGGGTGTCGCGCACCACCACCGAGGAGAGTGTAAAGCCTTGAAAGTTGTAGACCTTGAGCTTGTACTGGAAGGTGTCGCCGACCTTGACGATCTCGCGCGTCGCCGGTTTCTGCGCGGCCAAACAGCCGTTCCAGGTGGCCTCGGTCGGCTCGTAATAGCGCCAGAGATGATCTTTGCCGTTGTCGGTGCCGCCAGCGTCGCCGCCGAAGGTGTCGCTATGAAAGACCGGGCAACCGGTGGGATCGGTGATCTCGGCCACGCTGTCGACTCTCACCTTGACCCAGGCGTACTCCGGCCGATAGGCGGTGAGTTGGCCGACCGCCCAGCGAATGGCCTTCGGGCTGGCGCCGTCGGTTTGCGAGACGGTGGCGGGCAGGGGTGTGGCGGGACTGAGGGCGAAGCCGACATTACTCCCATCGATGTTGGCATAGCCGAGGGTGGTGCTAACTAGGCCAGGCTGGTCCTTGGCAATGCGACTGCCAGGATATCGGATGCGCTGCCAGGGGCCGATCTTGCTGTTGCCCATGGCGGCCTGCACCGCCGGTTTGTCCTTGACGCTGGCCAGCCACTGATCCCAGTCGAAGTTCCAGGCGTAGCCGCTCTGGGGGCCGCCAGTGCCGGCGGCAAAGCCCCACGGCGCATTGCCGCGGCCATCGCCGTAGTCGACGATGGGCAGGTGTGGCCAGCCGGCTGTGCTGTAGGTCGTGCCCTTGGCGCCCCAGGCGAAAAGCTGCTCGGCGTCCCACTTGTTGCAGGGCACCACCGTGTCGCCGCTGTTGTTGGTGATCGTCTTGCCGTTGGCCGCGGTGAAGGCCAGACTGCCGCATTTGTTGGCGTAGATGTTGGCGTTGTTCCAGTCACCAGTGAATTTCTGCCAGGAGCCGTACGCTGTGTCCTGGTCGGTGGCGTAGAAGATGCCGGTGTCGCCGTAAAGGCCAGCGATGGTGCCGCGATGCAGACCGCCGGCCGTGGCGGGCAGCTCGGTCACGCCGATGATGTTCGGCCCCGCGGCGGGGATGCCCGCCATCTCCGTGGTGGTCTTGGCGCCGATGGGGCCGTCGCCAATGGCGATGGGCGACTGGCCTTTCATCGATACTTTGACGAAGCCGCCAGAACCGTCGGGTACGACGTAGGCCGTATCGAGCACCGTGACGCCGTTGGGCACGTAGAAATCGATGTGCCCGCCCACGCCGGTGCTGGTGCCGTCGCGCGGCACGACCTTGATGATCAACCCGATTTCATCGCCGGCTTGCAGCAGGGGGTCGGGCGGGGTCCAGCCGGGCGCGGCCATGCGATTATCCAGGAGCGCCTGGCTGGCCGGGTCCATGAACATCGAAATCGCCCGCGTCTGCAGGTTGTGAGCGGTGGCGGTGGGCGCCGGGGCGCCGGGGATCACCTCTGGAAGCATGCTGACGAGCAGCGCCAGCACGGTGGCCAGGGCCAGTAAGGCGTATGAGCGGTGAGAGCGTGATTGGCGAAGCATGATGCCCCCTGGGTAAGCAAAGTCGGCAAGTGTGGGTGAGAGAACTGTTGTCGCTCTATAAGCGATGCATAGCCTATTATGTGATTTTCGGTACAACATTTCCAGTGATTTAGGCTTTATCGAGCTTACAGGTTGCTTACACTTTGCCCGTCCACAAAACAGCATCCCGCCAGAGTGAGTTGTATACCTGTCAGGTCGTACAGACCTGACAGGTGTTGGCCCCTAGCGGCGGCGGAGGATCAGCAGCGTGAACATGTTCTTGAAGCCGCCCTCGGGCGCGGTGAGGATGGGGCCGAAGAAGAAAAGCTTACGGTCTGCTTTCAACTGTTTTACAGCCTGCGGGCGGCTGATTATAATGGACGCCCTATGATCAAGCCGGTCCGCTGGTCGACAAAGTTGCAGTTGCTCACGGAAGGGGCCCTCCACGACATTCATCACGCCAGCCTGCGCCTCCTGGAGCGCACCGGCATGGTGATGCCTCTCAGCCGCGAGCGCCAGGCGCAGGCCAGCGACCTGGGAGTACGAGTAGACCGCGCTGGGCAGCGCCTCTATTTTCCGCCGCAGCTGGTAGAGGCCGCGCTCAAGACGGCGCCGCGCTATTACACCCTGTGTGCTCGCAACCCAGAAAACGACATGGTTCTGGATGGGCTACACGGCTACCTGTGTCTGGACGGCTGTGGTACGCAAGTTCTGGATGGGGAAACAGGCAAGGTGCGCGCCTCTGGTAAAGCCGACTTGCAGGCCGCGACGCGCCTGGCCGACGCCCTGCCCCAGATTTCGTTTCTGTGGCCCGCCCTCAGCGCACAGGATTGCCCGCCGCCAGTGCAACCCTTGCACGAACTGGAGGTCCTGCTCACACATTCCTGCAAGCACGTTCAAGCCATGACGGCCGTGGATGCGCTCAATGCCCGCGGCTCCGTCGAGATGGCGGCGGAGGTGGCCGGTGGTCGTGAGGCTTTGGCCGCGCGCCCTATCCTCTCCGCTTTTCTGTGCAGCGTCAGCCCTCTCTCCTACAGCGCCGATGCTTTGCAGGCGGCCTGGGTCTTCGGCGAGGCGGGCATTCCCACCGGCTTCATGTGCATGCCCATCGGCTGCGCCACCGCGCCCGCCACCCTGGCAGGCAGCATGGCCCTGGCCAACGCCGAAGTCCTGGCTGGCGTGGCCCTCTTGCAACTGTTCTTCCCCGGCGCGCCCACGTTTTACGGCTCCTGCGCCACGATGATGGACCTGCGCAGCGGCGGCATCACCAGCGGCGGCCCGGAAGATTTTCTGTTGCAGGCGGCGGCCTGCCAGATGGCGCACTTCTACGGCCTGCCCGCCAACATCGGCACGTTTGCCACCAGCGCCACCGCCAGCAACTGGCACGCGGGCGTGGAAAACGCTCTATCCGGCGCCATCAGCCAATTCGCCGGCGTGGACATGATGTGCGGCGCCGGGCAACTGAACGGCGCCCGCATCTTCTCGTTCGCGCAGCTCCTGATGGATTGCGAGATCTACGACATGGCGCGGGCGGTGGCGCAGGGCTTCGAGGTGAGCGCGGAGACCCTGGCGCTGGATACCATTCACGAGACCGGCCCCCAGAACCATTTCCTCACCACCCCGCACACCCTCGCCCACATGCATGATCTCTGGCAACCGACCATCATCGAGCGCGCGACCTGGGAAGACTGGGCGGCGCGCAACCGCCCTACTCCCGTTGGCAAAGCTCACGAGCTGGCGGCGGGATTTCTCGCAGACGCGCGCACACTGTCCCGGAGCGGAAGGCGGCGCGGCCTGCGCAATGAGACCCTGCAAGCGCTCGCCAGTTACGAACCGCAGCCATTGGCCTGCGCCGACCGACTCCGCGAGATTGTCGCGGACTATGAAAAAAGGAGTACAACACCATGAGTTTCATTTATGCTGTCCTGGGCGGCGGCCGCCAAGGCACTGCCGCGGCCTACGATATGGCGAAGTGGGGCGACGCCGCCAAAGTCCTCATCGCCGATGTGAATCTCGCCGCCGCGCAAGAGTCAGCCGCGCGGGTCAATGACCTGCTCGGCCAGACCATGGCGGAAGCCCAGCAGGTGGATGTGACCAACGTCGGGCGTTTGACCGAGTTCCTGACCGGCGTGGATTCGTTTCTGTCGGCCGTCCCCTACTGGCATAACCTGGCGATCACGCGCGCAGCCATCACCGCCCGCGCCTGTATGACCGATCTGGGTGGCAACACCGACCTCGTGCGCGCGCAGATGCAGCTCAGTCCGCGGGCGGAAGCCGCTGGCATCGCCGTCATCCCTGATTGCGGACAGGTGCCGGGCCTGGGCACCAGCCTCATCGTCTACACCATGTCGCTGTTGGACGAGACAGACGAAGTGATGATGTGGGATGGCGGCAATCCCCTGCACCCACAGCCCCCTTTCAACTACATCCTCACCTTCAACATTGCCGGCCTCACCAACGAGTATGACGGCCCCGCCTATTTCATCCAGGATGGCCGCGTCACGCCGACGCCGACCTTTGGCGACGACGAGTACGAGACCGTCGAATTCCCGGCGCCCATCGGCAAAATGGAAGCCTTCGTCACCAGCGGCGGCACATCCACCCTGCCGTGGACCTACGAAGGCAAGCTCAAAACCCTCTGGAACAAGACCCTGCGCTGGCCAGGGCATTTCGCAGATTGGAAGGCTTATATACGCGCCGGCCTGCTGGAGACCGATCCGATTACGGTGCAGGGCGTACGCGTGTCCCCGCGCGAGGTGCTCCACGTCCTGCTCGACCCCAAGATACGCGCCAAACCCGGCGAACCGGATCTGGTGATCGTGCGCATCCTGGCCAAAGGCCGCAAACAAGGCCGCCCGGCTCAGGCCCTGCTCGACTTGATCGACCGCTACGATCCCTATACCGGCTTCACGGCCATGCAACGCACCACCGGCTGGGATGGCTCGATCAAGGCCATCATGAACGCGCACGGTCAGACCCCGCGCGGGGTCTGGCCCGCCGAGATCGCTGTGCCCGGCCCACACTACGCCGCCGAACTCCGCCGTCGTGGCTTCGATCTGGCCGAGACCGTCAAACCCTAAAGGTTTCGGAAACCTTTAGGGTTTTTGTACCGAAACCTTTAGGGTTTTTGGACCTTCAGGATTTTTGCACCATGTCCGCCTTGAACAAGATCGCCCACTTTCAGGATCGCCGAGACGAGCAACCCAATCAAGATCTGGCGCGGGAGCTGGTTACGACGCAGGATCGGGAAGGAATCCAAGAGATTGCCGAAAACCTCTGGAACCCGAACCCAAACGTCCAGGCCGACTGCCTCAAGGTCCTGTATGAGATCGGCTATCTCGACCCCAGCCTGGTGGCGGATCGCTGCGGCGACTTTCTGAAGCTGCTCAAACACAAGAACAATCGCCTGGTGTGGGGCGCCATGATTGCTTTGTCCACCGTCGCGGCGTCGCAGGCAGACGAGCTTTACCTCCATCGCGACGAGATCATGCGGGCCACAGCGCAAGGCTCGGTCATCACGGTCGACAACGGCATCAAAGTGCTGGCGACGCTCGCCGCCAGCAACGAAGAACGCAGGCAGACGCTGTTACCCTACTTGTTGCACCATCTCGAAACCTGCCGACCCAAAGACGTCCCCCAGCATTCCGAACAGATCGTCATTGCTGTGGATGCCGAAGGCAAGAACCAGTTCATCGCCATCCTGCAAAAGCGCATGGCGCACATGAGCGACTCCCAGGCCGCCAGAATCAAACGCGTCCTCAAGACAGCAAGCACCCGCTGACTCCCTACTCCCTGATTTGCACCCACCACCAGTTGTGATACCATCGCAGCCCCACCGCCGGTGCAGGGTTCGGGTCGTCTGACTTGCGCCTGGCGCTCCACAGGTGACCACTCACAAAGAGGCAATTATGACTACAGGAAGCGGGACCAAGAATGATCCCTGGGTGCTGAAAACGCCGCCGGGGACATCCGAATTCACCATGCACCGGGACGAGACGCGCACGCCGCCCGCGCTGGTGTGCAGAGTGGGCGCGACCGAACTGCTCTACGACTTGCGCTGCATCGACGATCTGCATGCCATGCTCAAGGCGCACGGCGACTGGATGGAGTTGGGCGCCGCCGATGAACAGAAACCCGCCAAAGAAGGGACGGTGGAAGCCTGGGGACGCTCGCCCGACAACCCCGTCGGTGGCTGGTACGGGCTGAAGAAGGGCTTGCGTGGTCGCTTCGGCCTCTATGTGCCGCCGGTATTGGAAGCGCTGGGGCTGGCCGAAGTCGAACACAATCCCCGCAACAATCGTATGCGGGCCTTGTGATTCAACCGCCTGCGATTACCAGCGCCACCTCATCGAAATCCCGGCAATAGTGCTGGCAGAGCGCCCGCGCCCCGGCCGCTTCGATATTCCCCCCCGCCATCCCCACCGTCGTGAACCCTGCCAGCCGCGCCGAGCAGACCCCGGCGCCGCGGTCGTCGATGCCGATTACGCTGTGTCGTTGCTCGAAGCGAATGCCCAGCCCCACCCGGCACGCCTCGGCGTAGAGCCAGGGATGGGGTTTGGGCATCAGTTCGCCCAAAGTCCCCACCTCGCCCTTACGCAGTGGAAATCCGGCGGTGATGATGGCGTCGTACAAGGCTTCCGGCGCGCCCAGGTCCAGAAGATCGAAGGCGGCTTTGATTTCAGGATAGGCCTTCTCGTACAACCCCGAAGTCACCAGGGCGATCTTGATCCCGCGGCCTTTCAGCCAGAGCAAAAAGTCCTTCAAGCCCGGCGCCGGCTGCATGGCCTCCCTGCGCCCGCTCCCTGAGAGGATGGCCTGCAACTCGCGATGCGTGTGCTCGAAATAGGCAGCGCGCGCCGCTTCCAGCGTGCGGTCGGGACAGTACTTCGCCAGGCAATAGCTCAGATGCTCGGAAACGCTGTGGCCGCTGACGTGGGGGATGTCGGCGTCTTCCAACTCGAAATTCGGGTTCCCCAACAGTGTCGTCATCGTCATCTGGATGATCCAGACCCAGAACTGCTCGCTGTGCACGCTCGTCCCATCCAAATCCATCAGCACCGCCTGCACGGGCCGCCGCAACGCCACCGGATGCACAGGATAATAGGCGGGGTAGCCTAACGAAGACCTGACATAGGCCAGAGTGTGGTCGCGAAAGCCGACGAACTCGACCTTGCCATCGCCGAGGGCGGCGATGGCGCTGACGCCGCCCTCGCCCACTCGATGCAGGCCATCGCCGCACGCAGTCAGGGAAACGAGGCCGGCGCCGGAGGAAAAAGAACCCAGGTGGGGGAGGGTGATGTCGGGAATCATGGGCGGCATTGTACTTCAAATGTGACGCACTCAACGAAGTGTTTACGAAGCGCGTTGCACCTGATACAATGCCGCATCACCACGAAAAGAAAATGGAGCCTGCGCCATGCGCCACCGCGAACGCCGTCCTGCCGCCTCTGTCATCCCCCCTTCGCCCGACCTGCCGCATCTTGCGCCCCGGCTGACCATGCTCGGCCCGGACGACTGCCAGCGCCTCCACATGGCCTCGTGTAGCATCCTGGCCCGCACCGGCGTGCGCGTGTATCACGAGGGCGGACTCCAGCTTTTGCGCCAGGCGGGGGCGCAGGTCGATGGCGATCGGGTGCGCATCTCGCCGGAGTTGGTGGATTGGGCCATCGCTTCGGCTCCGCGTGCGTTCAACCTCTATCGCCGGGGCACGGATCAGCCTGCCTGCATCCTCGATGGCGAACACGTCTACTTCGGCCCCGGCTCCGACACCCTGCGCTATCTCGACCCGCGCACGGGCCAGCGCCGGGATTTCCAAACCGCCGACATTGCCGACTGCATTCGCCTGTGCGATTACCTGCCCGAGATCGGCTTCGTCATGTCGGTTGGCATCCCGCGCGACGTGCCCACACAGCTCTATTTCCGCCACCAATACGCCGCCCTCGTCCGCAACACCATCAAGCCCATGGTCGTGGTCTGCAACGATCTGGCCGACATCGAGGCGATCACGGCCATGCACGCTGCCGCTGCTGGCGGTATGGAGCGGCTATCGCAATTCCCCACTCTCCTACTCTATTCCGAACCGACGACTCCACTCTCGCATTCCCTCGAAGCGGTGGACAAGCTGCTGTTCGTCGCTCGCCACCGCATCCCGGTCACGCATTCGCCGGCGCCCATGATCGGCGGCACCGCCCCCATCACCATCGCCGGGGCCATGGCTCTGGGCAATGCCGAAATGCTCAGCGGCCTGGTCATGCATCAGCTTCAGAATCCGGGAGCGCCTTTTTTGTATGGGAATGGCGTGCATCATCTCGACATGAAGGAGATGATCAGCGTCTATGGCGCCCCTGAATTTCAACTGGCCCGGATCATGACTGCCGAGATGTCGCGTTTCTATAAAATGCCGTGCTGGGGCTACGCCGGTCATTCCGATAGCGCCGTGCTGGACGAGCAAGCCGCCATCGACGCTCAGTTTTCGGTGCAAACTGCGCTGCTGGCGAAGACGAATCTCAACCATGATGTGGGCTATTTGGAGGCGGGATTGGCCAATTCGCCCGAATTGATGGTGCTGACGAACGAGATCATCGCCATGAACCGCACTTTCGTGCGCGGCGTGCGCCTCGACGACGAAGCCCTGGCTGTGGACGTGATCGATGACGTCGGCCCCGGCGGCCAGTTCCTCAGCCACGACCACACCATGGCTCATTGGCGCGAGCTGTACGTGCCGGAGCTGTTCGACCGCCAGCGCCTGGAGCCGTGGCTGGCCAAAGGCGGCAAAGACATGCGCACGCGCGTGCGCGAACAGACGCTTGCCATCCTCGATTCGCATCGGCCCGAGCCATTGCCGGCCAATGCCGACGCCGAGATCGATTACATTTTACGGAGCGGCGGAGATGTACAGGACTGAAGTCGGAGGTGGGAGGTCAGAGGACGGAGGTCGGAGGTCGGAGGTCGGAGGTCAGAGAACGGAGGTCGGAGGTCAGAGGTCGGAGGACGGAGGTCAGAAGATCCAATCTCCATTCTCCAATCCTTCGACTTCGCTCAGGACAAGTCTCCAATCTCCAATCCCCAATCTCCAATCTCCAGCTTCCAACTGCCAGATTGTCACCAGCATCTGCGGTGTGTGCGCGGCGGGCTGTGGCGCCCATGTGCACCTGACCGATGGCTGTATCACGCGCTTGACGCCGATCCAGGATCACCCGTACAGCGCCCTGTGTCCGCGTGGATTGCGGGCGCCCGAAATTGTCTATGCGCCCGACCGTCTGCTTTTTCCGCAGCGCCGGATCGGGGAACGTGGCGAAGGCCGCTTCGAGCGCAGCACGTGGGATGCAGCATACGACCACATCGTGGCCGAGTTGCGGCGCATCGCTTCCGAACATGGCCCGGAGGCCATTGCCATCTATACGGGGCGGGGCAACTTCGAATACGGCCTCAACGAGATGTTCGCTCCCGCCGGCACCGTTGAATCCTCGGCCAATGCCGTGCTTTTTCCCTTCGGCTCGCCCAACGCCACTGGCGTCGGCGCCCTGTGCTATGTTTCGTATGGCATGATCGCCCCGCGCTCCTGCTTCGGCGCCTACATGCTGGAAATGCACGAAGATATCGACCACGCCGATCTGATCCTGGTTTGGGGCGAGAACCCCGCCACTGACTCTTCGCCCCTCAACCTGGCCCGGCTGAAGAACGCCCAGCGCCGGGGCGCCCGCGTGGTCGTGATCGATCACCGGCGCTCCGAGACTGCCCAGGCCTTGCGGGCCGAATGGATCGGCATTCGCCCCGGCACGGATGGGGCGCTGGCTTTGGGCATGTTGCACGTGCTGCTGGCCGAGGATTTGTATGATCACGAATTCGCTGTCTGGGTGCACGGGCTGGATGAGTTGCGCGACTACGTGCGGGCGTGGACGCCGGCGCGGGTCGAGCAGGTCACGTGGGTTCCGGCAGACACGGTGCGGGAGTTGGCGCGGGCGACGGCGGCGGCGCAAGGTTGTTCGATCATGATGTACACCGGCCTGGAGTACTCTGACAGCGGGGTGCAGGCTATCCGTGCAGCTTTCACGCTGCAAGCCCTGGCTGGGCATCTCGACGTCCCCGGCGGCAAGCTGTTCAAAATGCCCGGCCGCCCCCGCCTAAACCGCCTGCTCACCGAACCCCCGGTAAGCGCGCCCAAGCCCATTGGCGCCGACGAATACCCGATCTACCACGAGGTGCGCAACGAGGCTCATGCCGCCCTGCTGCCGCGCGCCATCCTCGAAGGCCAGCCTTACCCCGTGCGGGCGCTGATCGTCAGTGGCAGCTCGTTGATCACGTCGTGGCCGAATCCCGATCTGTGGCGGCGGGCGCTGACTGCACTCGACTTGCTTGTCGTCATCAACCGTTTCCCCACCGCCGACGCCGCCTATGCCGACCTTGTTCTGCCTGCGGCCACGCAGTTCGAGATCGAATCCTACGAAATTCACGACAATCACGTGCAACTGCGGCAACGCGTGATCCCGCCTGTGGGCGAGGCTCGCAACGACTATCTCATCTTTGTCGAGCTTGCGAATCGCCTGGGCTATGGCCACCGCTGGCCGCAAACCGAGCGGGCGATGGTCGAATATGCCCTGCGGGATAGCGGCGTCAGCGTGGACGATCTGCTCGCCCATCCCGAAGGTGTGTCTCTGCCGCAGCCGGCCATGCGCTATCGCAAATACCTCAGCGGCGAGTTGCGCCCCGATGGCCGGCCCGGTTTCGACACGCCCACCGGCAAATTCGAGATCACGTCCGAGTGGTTCCGGGGTTACGGCTACGATCCGCTGCCCGTTTACACCGAGCCGGGCGAAGGCCCCCTGGCCCGGCCCGATCTGGCTGCGCGCTTCCCGCTTGTCTTTAATTCCGGCGCCCGCACCAATTTCGACTTCCGTTCGCAACACCACAACATCCCCGGCCTGCTCAAACGCCTGCCTCGCCCGCTCGTGCACCTGCATCCCACCGACGCCAGCGCTCGCGGCATCGTCGATGGCGACGAAGTGCTGGTGATCTCGGCGCGCGGCGAAGCGCCTTTCTTGGCCTACGTCACCGCAGACATCGCCCGCGGCGCCATCGAGGTGAACATGGGCGGCGGTGGCCCGCTCGGCCCGCGCGCATGGCAGCAAGCCAACGTTAACGCCCTCACCGACTTCGACCGTCGCGACCCCATCTCGGGCTTCCCGGTGTACAAGGCGCTGCTATGCGAGGTGGTGAAGCGGGAGGAAAAGGGACGATAGTTCGCTCTCAACTTGCAAAGCATTGCTCACCCTCACCTCTTGCCAGGCCCCGAACGCTCATCCTACCTGGCGCGCCATTGCCGCCTATCTGTCCGCGCGCCTGGACCAACCCGTGCGCTTTGTCGAAGACATCGCCTGGGAAGAGCGTCTGAGCCAGATCGAGGCCGGGGGCATCGACATGGGTTGGGTGTGTGGGGCGTATTACGTGCACATGGTCGCCCGGCTTGAGCCGGCCGTCGAGCTATTGGCGGCGCCGGTGATGGCAGGCGAACGGTACGGCGGCCGCCCTATCTACTTTTCGGACGTGGTCGTCCGCGCCGGCAGCACCTTCGCCTCCTTTGCCGACCTGCGCGGCGCTCGCTGGGCGATCAACGAGCCAGGATCACATTCGGGCTATGGCGTCGTGGCCTGGCATCTGGCCAGGCTGGGCGAGACATGGGGCTTGTTCGGGAACGTCATCGCTTCGGGCGCGCACCAGCGTTCGCTGGAAATGATTCTGCGAAACGAGGTCGATGCCGCGGCCATCGACAGCACCGTGCTCGAAACCGAACTCCGCGCTCGACCCCACCTGGCCAGCCAGATCCGGATCATCGCCGCCCTCGGCCCCAGCCCCATCCCACCTGTCGTGGTGCAGCGTCGCCTACCGCTGGCCTTGCGCCGCGCGCTTCGCCAGTCGTTCGCGACCATGCACGATGACCCCACAGGCCGCGCCATCCTCGACGAGGCCCATATCGCCCATTTTACGTTGATAGAGGACGCCGACTACGATCCGTTGCGCCAGAACACCTGACAGGTTTTGTAAAACCTGTCAGGTGTTCGAGAAGGAGGAGCAGTTGGGGAATCGTTGCTTCGTCGGAGCAGACGCGGTTAGGACGAGGGCGGTGCAGGGGGCGACGCCTTGCTCATTTCTTTCGATAGAGCCACCAGGCGTTCCACAGCCTGGGCGCTCGCTCGTGTATTTCCCTCAAGATCAGTCATCAGGTTGAGCAGACCGCCAATGATAAACCACTGCAGGAACCACGAAACGCCCATCGCCAGGGCCGCCAAACCTATCCAATTCTGACCACCAGCCCAGACGCCAGCGAAGCCTTTGTAGATGAAGAGCAGCCACAAAGTGGCGAGGATGCTGATAGCCAGCACAACCCAGGCAGCGATCTGTGCAATCCGACCGATGGTGCGCAGGCCTTGGTATTTGTGCGGTTGTTCCACGATTTTACCTCCGCCGAGCATTAGGGTTGGGGCAGAGGAATTTCCTCAGCGCCTGCAGCTGTGGGGAACTTCAGCACAACTTCACCATCGACCTTATCGAGCATGGGCAATATCACTTTCATGGCGTTGCGCAACGGCCCGTAAGCATCGGTGTAGTAGAGTTGGCCGTACAGATCGGCGGCGTTGTTGAGATACTCGTCGTTCCAGACAAAGCTGGGCAGCGCGTCGCCATTTACGTAGAGCATCAATCCCGCCGGTGTTGCCCGGACAGAGATGTGCTGGATATTGCTGGCCTGCATTTGCGCCAGGAACGCCGGCGGCATCTCCACCTGTCGCATGCTCACGCCAAAGGCTTCCTCCAGATCTCTGGTAGAAACCGAGAGAATCGAGGGGACGCCATTGTCGTCATAGGTGACGTGCGCCTTCATTTGCGCCATCGGTTCCGCCGCCTCGGCTACCGCCGCCACTGGTGCTTTGGGATCGCGCAGCGGCATGGCCTCGGCGCCTTCCTTGAGCGGGAAGGTGAGGGCAATGTCCAGGCCCAGGCGTTGTGCAAAGGGGATGAAGACCTTCAGGAGTTTGGCTGTACGCTGATCCAGCAGGCCGAGGGCGCTGGCCATCTCGCTCGTCTTGGCCAGTGATTCCGCCGACCAACCCACATGAGGCATGGCCTTACCGTTGGCAAAAATATGAATGCCATCATCCCGGTGGACCAATTCGATGTGCTGAAGCCCGGTGGCGGTGAACCAGGCCACATACTCCTTGGGGAGCTGGAATCCTGTCAGATCGAGCTGCCCGAACGAGAGCGACTTGAGTTGCTCCGGCGAGAGACCGGCCATCGAGGGCTTGCCCTGGCTATCGATGTCAACAGTCAGCCGCGGGAGCGCCAGCAGGAAGCCGCCATCCTGCTGAGCGACTTGTGTGGGGCTGGCACCGCATCCTGCCAACAGCATGGCAAGCACTAGCAATGGTGTAAGCCAGAAGAGAACCTTCGCTGCACGCATAGTTGAATACCTCCTTGTGCGCCGGCGCCAATGCCGGCAAAAGAAAAGAATGGAAAGAAAGAAAACACGACCAGCAATTACAACTGTGCAAACGATCACATCGTTACCGCGACGCGCGTCGTTTTGCACAGGGGTATACACCTAACTATACATTATGGTAAAAAAGACTGTAAAAGGCAAGTGGTGGATATGCGGCGCGGCGTATCGTAGGGAAATCGTAGGGAAATCGTCAGCCGGTCGGGACGGTGGCAAGCTGGGCGACATGCTGCGCTTGCAAACCTTCCCATACGCGCTCACTGGTAATAGGTAAATCGGTCAGGCGTACGCCGACAGCGCGGTGGATAGCGATGCCTATGGCGGGCGCCGAAGCAATGATCGAGTGTTCGCCCACACCGCGCGCACCAAAAGGCCCATCATCCTGCGGGACCTCGACGATGGCCGCCTCCACGGATTGTGGCAAATCCATAGCTGTGGCGATGCGATAGTCCAAGAAGCCAGCGTTGCGTGGCTGGCCATCCTCGAACAACACCTGCTCGAAAAGGGCCGTACTCATGCCCTGAATCGAGCCGCCTTTGATTTGTGCTTCCACGATGTCGGGGTTGATGGCGCGACCGACGTCGAAAGCCGAAGCGATGTGTATGATCTCGACCTCGCCTGTTTCGATATCCACCTCCACCTCCACCGCCTGCGCCCCCGTGCTGAAGTGCATGACGGGCAACAAGGGATGTTCGCTCGTGCGGGCGTGGGCCGGCGACTTGGGTTGAAAGCTGCCGGTGGCGCGTAAGTGGCCAGAGATATGTTTGCCAGAGGGGAGATCGATGCCATGAGTGACCAAATCGGTCAGCGCCAGGGTGCGGTCGGAAGCATAGGAAAAGACGACTCCTTCGGCAATGTCCAGCGATCCGATCGGCTCGCCCCAGGCTTCCACCGCCAGCATGAGAATGTTGGCGCGCAACGTTTGGGCCGCGCGCAACGCCGCATTGCCGCTGCTCCACGTCAATTGGCTGGTCATGGCCTGCCATTGTTCAGGGCTATGATCGGTGTCGACCGCCGACACGCGCACCCATTCCAGCGGCACCCCCAGCGCCGATGCCACCAATTGCGCTGCCACCGTATAGAAGCCCTGACCGACATCGACGCCGCCCATCTCGATCACAACCGGCCCGTCTTCATCCAGACGCACGACGGCTGTTGCTTCTGTTTGATTCCCCCAGAATACCGGATTCCACATCGCCGCCAACCCTTTGCCACGCCGCCGGTGCTTGGAAGTAGGCTTTGCGGGCGCTTTCGACCAACGGATGGCCGCAGCGGCTTGGCGGATGCATTGATCCAGTCCTGTGGCGTGCATGATTTGCCCGTCGAGCAAGACATCTCCGCCTTTGAGACAATTCAAGAGGCGAAATGTCACTGCGTCCATGTCCAGCGCCTCGGCCAAGCGGTCGATGTGCTGCTCCACCGCCCAATGAATCTCGGCCATGCCGTTGCCGCGCATGGGCGCCGCGGGGACATGGTTCGTGTAAACGACGCAACTCTCGATCTGCGCATTGGGCACATCATAAGGTCCAGCGCCAGCATAGGCCGCCCCCCATGCCAACTCGATGATGGCGTCAGCGGCGGCGCCAGCATCCCATTGGTAGGTCGCCTCCAGCGCGGTGATATGTCCCTGGCGATTGGCGCCCATCTTGATGTGCGCTGTTAGACCTGGCCGCACGAAGGTGCTGGTGAACTCCTCCTCGCGGTTCAGCACCAGCTTGACCGGCCTGCCCCCTGCCTGCAAGGCCAGCGCCACCGCCAATGCCTCGATACTGACAAAGGCTTTACCGCCAAAGCCGCCGCCGACATATGGCGTCACCACGCGTAGACGATCGGAATTCAGCCCCAGCGCCTGGGCTATCATCTCGCGCTGCACGAAGGGCGCTTGTGTGGAGGCCCACAAAGTGACGCGCCCATCAGTTTCCATCTGGGCCACAGCGCCGTGCGGCTCCAGGGCCACGTGGTGCACCGGCGGCGCGTAATAGCGCTGCTCGATGACCACATGGGCTTCTCTCCATTCACGTTCCAAATCGCCTCTTTGCATCTGGCAACGATGCGCGAGGTTCGTGTTGGGTTGGGGCTGGATGAACGGCGCCCGGATCGAGGAGGCCAGGTCGGGATGTAAGACAGGTGCATCCGCGGCCAATGCTGTTTCGACAGTGAAGACGCCGGGCAAATCCTCATATGTCACCGCCACCAACCGTGCGGCTTGCTCTGCCAGTTCGGGGGATTCCGCCGCCACCACGGCCACCGGCTCACCCACGAAACGGACGCGGTCTTGCGCCAATACTGGGCGATCCTGGAGATGCAGGCCCAATTGCCCCCTGATATCTTGCCCCGTCAGAGCGATGTGCACTCCGGCCAAGGCCAGGGCCGGGCTGACATCCACGGCGCGGAGGAGGGCGTGCGGCCGGGTGCTGGAGACAATGCGGGCGTACAACAAATCGGCGCCGAAGTCGACGTCGTCAAGATAGTGCGCGGCTCCGGCCAGCTTCGCTTGTCCTTCGACGCGAGCGAAAGGTCTGCCAACGATGTGGGGCTTACGCGGGGGGATCATAGCATCTACCTGCGATTGCGCGCGGCTGACTGCACGGCTTTGACCACATCGGCGTAGGCCGTGCACCGGCAAAGCGTCCCGGCCAGGCCAGCGCGGATGACGTGAGGTTCGGGGCGGGCGGATTGCTTGAACAAGGCGGCGGCAGCCATCAGCAAGCCGGGCGTACAAAAACCGCATTGCGTGCCCTGGTGTTCCAGGAAGGCCTGCTGCAAGGCGTGCAACTCTTCACCCTGGGCCAGGCCCTCGACCGTAACCACGGCGGCGCCATCAGTTTCTACAGCCAACACCAGACAGGCGTTCACCAACTCGTCGTTCAATAGCACGC
Organism: Chloroflexota bacterium; assembly: GCA_041918515.1. Classification (GTDB taxonomy): domain Bacteria; phylum Chloroflexota; class Anaerolineae; order J102; family J102; genus SSF26. The sequence goes on from JAYRVO010000048.1 coordinate 50,777, forward strand.
TGCAGGCGCCACATTCGCCGCTGGCGCAGCCATTCTTGGGGCCTGTAAGATGCAATTGCTCGCGCAACATACGCAACAGCGTATGATGCGAAGCCACTGTCAGACGCTTCGGCTCGCCATTCACCATCAAGCTGATCATGTGGTTCATGTCGCTCCTCCCGCCAGCTGTCCTATCACCGTCTCGATGCCGCGCCGCGCCAACACACCCACCATGGCTCGCCGATAGCGTGCACTGGCGCGATGATCGTCGATCGGTTGTGCTGCCTGTTCGGCCAGCTGCGCAGCCAGGTGGATGGTCGCCGGGTCGGGCAGATAGCCGTGCAGGCATTCTTCCGCGGCGGTGGCGCGCAGGGGGTGTGGCGCCACCGCTGCCAAAGCGATGCGCCAATCATACGAGCCATTGCCAGCGCCCATCGCCAGCACCGCCACCCCCACCATCGTCAGATGCCCACTCTGACCCGTGCGCAACTTGTGATACACCCCTGCTCCTCTGCCTGCGGGCGGCGGCAACGTCACCCGCACCAGAATCTCGCCTGGTTCGACGATGGTCTGTTTGCGGCCCCGGAAAAATGTTGTCAGGGGCACGCTGCGCGCGCCGGCGGGACCATAAAGATGACACATCGCTTCGTAGCAGAGCAGGGCCGGGGGAAGGTCGGCGGCGGGCGAAGCCGTGCAGAGATTGCCGCCGACCGTGATCCGATTGCGGACCGGCGGCGTCCCCAGCACCTCGCAAGCCCCCACCAACAGGGGGTAGTAACGACGCACGTCGGCGTGCGCCATAAGCTGCCTTATGGTTACGGCTGCTCCGATGGTCAGGCCGCGGCTGGGATCGAAGTGCAGATCGCGTAACCCCGGCAGATTCTTGATGTCCACCACCTGGCGGGGCGATGAGCGACCATATTCGATATCGGGCAGCAAAGCCGTGCCCCCGGCCAGCACGCAAGCGTGACCATCAGCCTGCGCAAGCAGGGCGCTGGCTTGTTCCAAATTCTGAGGACGGAAATAATCGAACGGCTGCAAACACTTCACCTCGTCGTGAATGGCATTGCCCATACGGCAGAACTCTGAGCATGAGTGCCACTGATTCTCGGTTCAAAAGCTTACACTACTTTTGGGAATCTGCCAATTTGCCCCTTTAGCACTCCCCCAAATAGGGATGAGGTGGCAAACTTGCCCTGAACGAAGCGAAGGATTGTAGGTGGCAGGTGGCGACGTTAGCTGTTGATTGTTGATTTGTTGACTGTTGACGAACGCAGCAGGTGTAAGCGCAAGGTCTTGATCACGGTGCGGTCGCCCTCATCCAGGCCTAGCAACAGGATGGCGCCCACGTAAATCGCAGCCACCGCCGCACAGGCCAGCCCGAGATCGAACAAGTTGGCGAGTGGCAACCAATGCAACCATGCCAGCCCCACTGCTACAGACGGCGCCGTCGCCAGAAATGGCTTGAGGAAAGCGGGGGCGAAGGGATGGATGCGTAGGAAGGCCCAGGCTTGCGCCAGCCGCAACAGATTGACGCCTATCATGACGGCCATTCCCACCAACGCCGCGCCGGTGAGACCGTGCATCGGTATGAGCCAGAAATCGAGGATGAGCGAGAGTGTAATCGTCAACACCGAGTTGAATAGGGTGAGGTTGGCGCGCCCGCTCATCATGAGCAGGAGGCCGACCGAGCCAGTCGCAAAATTGACGAGCTGGCCCAGGCTCAGAAGCTGCAAAGCCGTGGCGCCCTGGCTGAATTCGGCGCCCGAGATTTGCATTAGCGCCGGGGCGAAGACGATCTGGATGATCACGATGGGCATGGCGAAGGTGACGATCCAACGCGTGACCAGTTTGTACAATACGTCCAGCCGTTTGATATCGCCGCGGTGATGCAGGTCGGAGATGAGCGGCGCAAAGATGGCGTTGAAGGCGGTGAGAACGATCAAGCCCAAGCCGGCGAAGCGGGTGGCGGCGTTGAAGATGCCCGCGGCCTCGGCTGGCAAGAATCTGCCCAAGACCAGGATCTCGGTGCGTCCATTGAGATATTCGACGACGCTGGCAAACGCCAGGGGCAGGGAAAAACGCACCAGATTGCGCGTCAGGATGGATGAAGCTTCGGTTGCTGCGGGGGGCGACGGCTGGGACAGAGAAGACGCGCGCTCGCGCGCCAGGCGCCATGTCAGGCGCGCCAGGAAGAACAAGGCCAGGGCCACGCCCGCGATCTGTGTCAGTGTGAAGGCCGTCACCGGCATGACGGCGGTAGTGCTCAACAGCGGCGGGAGGATGAGAATCAGAGCCAGCCGTAAAGTCGGTTGGATGATATTGACGACCAGGGCGCGATAGCGCATCGTGCGGAACGCCTGGGTGCCGGCGATGGCGATGCCGATGATGGTGACGGCGGGCGCGGTGATCGCCAGGATGCGCAGGAGCGGCGACAACTCTGGCTTGGCTGACCAGCCAAACAAGCTGAGCACTTGCGCCGGATAGAGCCACACCCACAGACCGCCCGCCAGCCCGATCAGCCCGCCCAAGATGAGCGCAATCAGGATCAAGTGTCGCGTGGCCGCCCACTGCCCCGCGCCGCGGCTGATGCTGACACAACGTATCACGCCGCGATCCAGGCCGGCGACGGTGAAGCGGCTGAGCAGGGTGATAGCCGTCACCGCCAGGGTGTAGAATCCGTATTGTTCGGCGCCGATCTGCCGCGTCACCACATAGAAGAACAAATAGCCCAGGATATAGTTGATGGCATTGCTGCCCAGCCCCCAGCCGGCGCCGCGCGCAATCTGCCCGACCTCGGTCGTTACATCGATGAACTCCGGCGCGCTGGCTATCTCGCCCTTATTCGTCGCCGAGCCTGCGGCGGGATTAGTCGTCATGGAGGCGAGGCGCCACGAACAGGGTGTGGAGCAGTCGCCAGATCAACAGCATCGACGCCAGGATGCCGGCCGTGACCAGATAGAAGGCAGGGGGACTGAGGCGTCCGAGCAAGAGCGTACGCAGGATCACACCGACGATGTAGGCCGGGATGAAGGCCAGCAGGGTGGCGCGCAGGGTGCTGCGGAGGTTGGCCCAGGCCAGGGGTCGAAAGGCGCCCAAGAACGATCCTACCAGCAACCACGCCACGAGGAAAGGCGCAGCCGTCAGTAGGGTCGCACCAGCGCCGCGAATGCCTGTGGCAAGATTGTGACTCTGGCGACCGATGATGGCAAAGAGAAGGATGACGAGGACGTCGCCTAAGTAAAGGACTGTACGGGCGCGGGACATGGTGCGAGGAGGGGTGAAATTTGTCTCAGGATAGATAGGGGCCGGCCACATTTTCCAGGCGCCCGATGCCTTCGATCTCAATGGCGACGCGATCCCCCGGCGCCAAGAACACGGGTGGGTCGCGGAACACACCGACGCCGCCAGGGGTGCCAGTGGTGATGATGTCGCCGGGTTCCAGCGTAAAGGCGGCGGAACAAAAAGCGATCAGGGCGGGGATGTTGTGCACTAGTTGGTTGGTGTTGCTGTCCTGGCGCAGTTCGTCGTTGACCCAGGCGCTGATGCGTAGCCCGTGCGGATCGGCAAGCTCGTCCGCGGTGACGACGATTGGCCCAAACGGGCTGAATGTATCCAGGCTCTTGCCGCGCACCCACTGACCGTCACTTTTTTGGAGATCGCGCGCGGTGACGTCGTTGAGGCAGGTGTAGCCGAATACGTAGTCGTAGGCGTGCTCGACGGGTACGCGGCGGGCGGTGTGGCCGATGACCACCGCCAGTTCGGCCTCGTAGTCTACTTTCTGGGTGAGCGCAGGATCCCACCGGATCTCGCCTCCTGGCCGGAGCACCGAGGTGGAGAATTTGGTGAAAAGGGTGGGGCGTTCTGGCGGGGTCAGGTTTTGTTCGAGGCAGTGATCAAGGTAGTTCAGGCCCACGGCGATGATCTTGCCGGGACGGCGGATGGGCGCTTCGAGGGTGACTGAGGCCAGGGGGATGGGTTGGGCCGCGGCCGCGGCTTCGCGGATGGCGCTCATCCCCGATTGGAGCGCGCCGATCAGGTCTGGCCAGGGCAGTGGATAGATGTGCGCGTCTTGAAGCAGGCCGGCGTGTGTGTCGGTGTGGTAGCGGAAGGTGAGAAGGCGCATGGTGTCTCGAATGAGGCGGAGGGTGGTGGGGTGGAGTGCTTTACGTTGCCAGCATGAAATGGGCCAGGTCAGCGGGTGAAGGCAGGCCGCCGCGCAAAGGTCGGGCCGAGAAGGGGTTTTCTAGTCGCCAGGCGCAGGCATCAGGAGAGAGGCCGTAATCCTCAAGCGCCGGGTGGCGTTCCACGTCGGGCAGGCAGAATATGCCGGCCACGCGGGCGAGGCGGCAGGCGAGCAACAGGCCGGGGCCGAAGCAGGCGACGGGGAGAGGGAGCAGCCAGGGGCGCACGCCATCGGGTTGCCCAGCGGCCAGGGTCTGGCGATAAGCGGTGATGAGTGGCCAGGGGACGGCAGGCGGGGTGAGAGCGACCAGGCAAGGATCGGCGCTGGCGGCTTCGCGAAAACCAAAGGCTGCGAGCATGTCGCTCGCGGGGAGCTGCCCCGGCGCGGTGCCGACCTCTGCCGTTGCGCTGAAGCTGAGAAAGGCTTGCGGAAAGCGCGGGGCCAACAAGCGGGTGGCGAGTCCGTCGGCGCCCATGGCGATGCCGATGCCCGGCGCAGCGAGGCCGTGCAGCCACGCCAACGGCGGCAGGATGTCGTCTGTGTGGCTGGCTGTTCCCACCAGTTTGACGATATCGGCTCCCAGCGCCCGCAGCCGCAGCCCGGCGCTGGCCCAGTCGCCGATCATGCCGCCAAAGTCGTGGTGCGAGCCGATGATCTGGGTGTGCGGGTGACGAAGGGGCGCCAGTTCAGGAAGGGCTTCCGCTTCGATATCGACGAAAGGCGCCGCCAAGGCGATGCCATGCTGCAGAATGGCGCGACGCTCGTGCTCGGGGCCGGCGAAGCGCCCACCTTGCTGTTGCGAGCGGCAGGTGATGATGGCTGGGAGAGGGGAGGCGGTCAATAAACGCGGGAGATCGAAATCACGCATCAAGTCGAGGCGATACTCGACCAGATCGGCCACACCCACCACACTGTGCGCCGCGGCCAGGGCAAACTCTGTATCTGGGGCGGCGATGGCAACGGCAAGAAAGGCAGCGCCAGTCATAAGGATCAGCAGAGACGCCCGACATGGCAGGAGGCCCCAAAAAGCCTGCGTCCCAGGGCAAGGGATCGCAGGCGCACATCCTCACCGCGCCGAGCGACGCGCAGCGATGAGGATGTGGCTCGCCCTCGAGCGGCTGTCGTCACAATGGGCGACAGTCGTTTGAACAATGGCCGCCTTGATGATGTCAGGATTATTTGAGATTGTTGCTCGGGTTGGGGGCAGCGTCTTCGCCAGCGGCTTTCGTGCCTGCGTTCTCGCCGCCGGAAGCGTCACGAAACTCTTTCATTCCCCTCCCCATCGCGCGAAAGACTTCTGGCAGTCTGCCCGCGCCGAAGATGAGGAGGACGATCACGAGGATGATGATGAGCTCCGTTGTGCCAAGTGATCCAAACATGAGATAGACTCCTATGATTAGGGATGAACAAAGTATAGTTCAGGAGGAACGCGCTTGGCAAAGCGCGTCACTCTTGCAACGATGAAACCTGGCGATGCCGCCCTGCGTATGAAAAAGTGATACGGCGCGAGGCCAAGCGGCGCTGCGGCAATGTAAGTTTGTTACCACTGTGATTGCGCGGTTTTGCTTAGCGTGTTAAACTTATCTGCGTAGCTATTCGTCCTACGTTCTTTCTATTTCTCGTGGAGGTTCCACCAATGAGCACCGAACAACCCACCCCCGAAGCCCCGTCCGCTCCCGAACAGCAGGCCAGCCATACCATCGTCGATGAATTGACCATGTTGGGCAAGAAGTTGGGCGCCGCCATCCAGGCCGGCCTCAGCAGCCCCCAATGGCATCAAGTCGAGACGGAAGTGCGGGAAGGTTTCAACAACGTGGTCAGCGAAGTCAATGAAGCGATGAACAAAGCCCGCTCCACCGACGCCGCCAGGCAGGTGGGCGAGCAAGCCACTAAAATGGTCGAGACCGTGCGCATCAGCAAAGTGACCAGCGATGTGCGCGAGGGCTTGATCAAGGGCTTGAAGGTTCTCAACCGTGAGTTGGATGAGGCGATCGCCAAAATGGAGCCAAAGCCAGCGGAGCCGGAGGCATCGGAAGAGCCTAAAGTTTGATCCCAGCAAGCGCGATGCACAGCAACCGGCGGTCCGTTGTGCGTCGCGCTTGACTTATTCTATCTGCTCGGATGCTTCGAAGATCAGACGCTCGAGAGCCTTGAGGGCGGCGAGCATCTGATCCTCGCCGATCAAGAGGTAGTCGTTGCTATAGCCGCTGTAAAAGCCAGCGCTGACGCCCGCCGCGGCCAGGGTCATGAAGATGGCTGCCCCATAGCCGATAGTGTCCCACGGCAAGGTGGCGTTCAGGCGGAGTAAAACGAAGGGTTGTTCGATCTGGACGGTGCAGCCCAGGGGCGGGATCCTGGCGACATTGGCGGTGAATGTGACCAGAGAGAATTCTTGGCCGTCGTCGATGGTGGCGAAGTATGCCCCTTCGTCTAATGCGGCCAGGAGGGCGCTGCGGTGCGAGACGGGCACGGCCAGGATGGCCACAGGTCTTTCTTGAGCTTCCAGACGGGTGGCGGCCAGAGCTTGCCTCGTCGCCGCGGGGAGCAAGGCCACCAAACGGGCCGGCGAGATGGAAGGCGAGCGCCGTTTCATGGGAAGACCTCGATTTGTTGCGGCGACTTTACGACGACCTGTGGTGTGCCCTGGTGCTCCGTCACCTTGCCTGTGAGCCAGATTTTCTTTCCTTTGTACAGCTCGGCGGGCGGCTGCGGGAAGGCGCCATAATCCTCGGCAAACACGACGGCGACGAATTGGTCGCGGGAGGAGCTAAAGTTGAGGAAGGTGATGGCGCCGGTGTCGTGCGTGTCGACGATGCGGCCTTCGATGGTGATGGTTTGGCCCAGGTGGGCGCCAGCATCCTTCCAGGAGATCACGCTCATCGGTGGGCTGGGTGGCGTCGGTGTCGGGGTGGATTCGACGCCCGGCGTCTCTGTCTTCTGCACTGTCACGATCTCGATATCAGCTGGCGATTCCACCACCATTTCCGGCGCCCCCTGGTATTCCTTCACCTTCCCGCGCACGCGCACGGTTTGGCCCTGGAAAAGTTCGGCTGGCGGTTGCGGGAACTTGTCGTAATCACTGGCAAAGATGACGACGCTGAACGTCCCGCGCCAATTCTCGTTGAAATTCAGGAAAGTGACCTTGCCAGAGTCATACGTCCGCACGACATGACCCTCGACGGTTACATTTTGTCCCAGGTAGTCGCCAGCCTGCTCCCAGGAGAGGGTGGTGGGCGGTGCGGGCGGGGGGCTGGCCACGCCCGCACCGCTGCGGACGGGGGCCAGATCTGTTGATCGGGTCGAGGTCGAGAGAAGTTCGATCTGATCGGGCGATTCGATCACGATCTCGGGCGCGTTCTGGTACATCTTCACCTGTCCCGTGGCGCGCACCCGCTGGTTGAGATAGTAATCTTCGGGCGGCGCCGGGAATTGACTGGCGCTGGCGGCGAAGATCACGAGGCTGAGAGTATTGCGGTAATCCTGGCTGAAGTTCAGGAAGATGACTTTGCCGCTATTATAGGTGCGGACGATGTCGCCTTCGACCGTCACCTTTGACCCGATGTATTTTCCCGCCTCTTGCCAGGAGATGGCGCCGGTTGGCGCTTCGACCACCGCTGCCGCCCGCCCCCAATCGCCCTGGAGTGTCTGCTGCAAGCGGCGGATAATGGCGGCATCCTCGGTGAGCAAACCCAACTCGCGGTTCAGCTCCATCGAAGCATAGGTCAAATTGATGGAGCCGAGGAGGGCGCGGCGATTGTCGGCCAGGATGACCTTGGCATGGACTAGGGGGTTCTCCAGGCGACGCACTTCCGCGCCGGCTTGTTGCAAGCGGCGGTAGTTGGGTAGCGAGAGGTCGTCTTCGCCGGTGCGCAGCGGGCCAATGAAATAGACTTTCACCCCGCGTGTGGCGCTGGCGGCCAACCGTTCGGCGACGGCGTCGTCCAGCAGGCTGGCCTGTTCGAGCCAAAGCGTCTGCTGAGCGCTATCGATGAGACCCTCGATCTGTTGGCGGCTGTTGAGGGGACTGAGCACCAGGGTCGGGCTGGGAGAATGCTCATAGGGTTGATCACTCCAGTCGGCGTCGAAGATGGCGGCGATCTCGCGCACCAATGCGGGATCGTCGATGAGCACGCCGTATTCGCGGTTGCGCTTGAAGGAACTGGGCGTGTAGTTGAAGGTGCCCACCAAGACACGCTGGTCGTCGATCAGCAGGCTTTTTTCGTGCGTCAGGCGATAGCGCGCCGGTGCCCAATGGATGCTGACGCCATTTTGTTGTAGCTTGTCGAAGGTCGCGCGATTGCTTTCGCCGCCGCCGGTGGGGTTTTGCTCCAGGATGACGCGTACATCCACTCCCCGATTGGCTGCCCGCACCAGCGCCGCCGTCATCTCATCGTCGGTCAACAGGTAGATTTTGAAGCGGATCGACTTCTGCGCCTTTTGGATCAGCTCGATCACCTGGCCCGTGCCATCATCGGGGAGCACAAGGATCTGCTGCGTCGATACAGCCGGGCCGGGCGTGGGTCGGACCGCAGGTCGGCAGGCGACGAGGAGGGCGAGGACAAGGAGGAGGAAAAGGCGATGGAAGAGGTGGGAAAGATGGCGAGAGCGCATCGAGCGCCGGTATCTGGCCATGATTTCAGGGGCGATAGCTATATCCATGCTCGCGCTCTATCCTCCAAGAATAGAACCAGAACGGTGATGATCGCGTATCTTTATTGATCGCTAGGTTGATTTGTTATGAAGCTCGTAAAACGTGAAGCGTGAAACGTGAGAAAACGTCGGCAATTCTCACGCATCACGCATCACGTTTCAGATCTGAGCATAATTTCTTTGGCTAGCCATCTATAATCAAGTATAGCCAAGTAGGTAGGAATAACCAAAATGCAGCCCGACGCCCCCGGCGCCGGGCTGCATTTTGTGCGATCTTGCCGTTTACAGGTTTGCTCTCTCGCCCGCCCGTGCTACACTTGCCCGTGCGAGATCACCACCTCCACCGCCCCCCTTGTCCTGATGTCAACCCCCATCGGCTTTGCCGACGATAGCGATCATTTCCGAGAAGCCTGCGGCGTCGCAGGCGTTTTCTTGCCCGATAGTCTGCACGCTCAGGCTGAGGCGGCGCGGGCGCTTTTCTTCGCTCTCTACGCCCTCAACCATCGCGGCCAGGAAAGCGCCGGCATCGCCACCTGCGATGGGGGCGGCGTGCACCTGCACAAAGACATGGGGCTGGTCTCGCAAGTTTTCCACGAATCCAACCTGCGTCCGCTGTTGGGGCATTTTGGCATCGGCCACACGCGCTACTCCACCACCGGCGGCAGCATCCTGCGCAACGCCCAACCCTATCTGATCGAGACGCTGCATGGCCCGCTGGCCGTCGCCCACAACGGCAACCTGACCAACGTCCTGCAATTGCGCCATGATCTGCTGCGCAAGGGCGTGGGCCTCATCTCAACCTCGGATACTGAAGTGATCACACAAATTCTGGCCTCGCCGAGCGTGGGCGGGAACAGCCCGTTGGCCGGGTGGCTGCCGGCCGGCGCCTGGGAAGACCGCATCGCCGCCTTCATGGACAAAGCCGAAGGCGCGTACTGCCTGGCCATCCTCACCCGCGATGCTCTGTTCGCGGTACGCGACCCCTGGGGCTTGCGCCCGCTCTGCCTGGGCGAGATGGATTGGGAGGGCCAATGCGGCTACGTTTTTGCCAGCGAATCCTGCGCCCTCGGCACGATTGGCGCTCGCTTCGTGCGCGAGGTGCAGCCGGGCGAAATCGTACGCGTCGACGCCCACGGCTTTCACAGCACGATGGGTCGCCCGCCCCGCCAACGTTCATTTTGCAGTTTCGAATACGTCTACTTCGCCCGCCCTGATTCTATGTTCGAAGGCCAAACGGTGCATCACGTGCGCCAGGCCCTGGGTCAGCAAATCGCCCGCGAAGCCCCGGTGGATGCCGACCTCGTCGTGGGCGTGCCCGATAGCTCCACCCCTGCCGCCATCGGCTACGCCATCGAGGCGGGCATCCCCTACAGCGAAGGCTTCACCAAGAACCGCTACATCGGTCGCACCTTCATCCAGCCCGGCGATCACCTGCGCAAGATGGGCGTGCGCCTGAAATTCAATCCTCTGCGTGGCAACCTGGCTGGCAAACGCGTGGTCATGGTCGATGACAGCATCGTGCGCGGGAACACCGCCGGACCGCTCGTCAACTTGCTGCGCGAGGGCGGCGCCACCGAAGTGCATGTGCGTATCTCCAGCCCGCCCGTGCGTTGGCCCTGTTTCATGGGCATCGACATGCCCACCCGCGCCGAACTGATTGGCGCACACAAAGATGTCGAGACTATCCGCCAGCAGATCGGCGCCGACAGCCTGGCTTATCTCAGCCTGGAAGGTATGTTGGCCGCCATCCGCGCCGGCATCTCGCCCGGCCAATCCGTGAGCCACTGCCACGCCTGCTTCAGCGGCGAATACCCCATTCCCATCATCAATCCCGAACTCCCCGTCATCAATTATCGGTAAATTAGGGATTAGAGATTGGAGATTAGGCACTATCTCCAATCTCTAATCTCCAATCTCCAATCTCCAATCTCTATGCTCCTCCTCCTCCTCGGCTCCGGCGGTCGCGAACACGCCCTGGCCTGGAAACTGGCGCAATCGCCAGAAGTCGAAACTATTTTCGTCGCCCCCGGCAATGGCGGCACGGCGATCGAGCCTAAATGCCGAAACGTGGCGCTGAACCCCAGCGATGGGCCGGTCCTGGCTGCTTTCGCCCGACAAAATGGCGTGAATTTCGTCGTCGTCGGGCCGGAAGCGCCGTTGGCCGCGGGCGTGGTGGATGATTTAGCCACCGCCGGCATCCTCGCCTTTGGCCCCACCGCCGCCGCCGCCCGCCTCGAAGCCTCCAAAGCCTTTGCGCGCGACTTCATGGCCCGACACAACATCCCCGCCCCGCGCTATTGCACCTTCACCGACTGCGACGACGCCATCTGCTTTTTGCACAGCGTCGATTTCGAGGTCGTGATCAAGGCGTCGGGATTGGCGGCGGGCAAGGGCGTGATCGTGCCTGAAACCAGAGAGGAGGCCGAAGACGCCCTACGCGCCATCCTCATCGACCGGCAATTCGGCAGCGCCGGTGACGAGGTGGTGATCGAAGAGCGGTTGGCCGGGCCGGAGGTATCGGTGCTGGCTTTTTGCGATGGCGAGCGTCTGGCCATCATGCCGCTGGCGCAGGATCATAAACGCGTCTTCGCTGGCGATCAGGGGCCGAACACGGGCGGGATGGGCGCGTACGCCCCGGCGCCGGTGCTCTCGCCCCTGCAATTGGCCGCGGTCGAGCGCGACGTGCTGCGCCCCACCCTCGTGGGCATGGCTGCCGAGGGCGCGCCTTATCGAGGCGTGCTCTATGCCGGGCTGATGCTCACACCGTCCGGACCGCGCGTGCTCGAATTCAACTGCCGCTTCGGCGACCCCGAGACACAAGTCATCCTGCCGCTGCTCGACGGCGACCTGTTGCCCATTCTGCGCGCGTGCAGCACCGGCCAACTCGATCCCGCCACCGTGCAGTGGCGATCCGAATCTGCCGCTTGCGTGATCGCGGCTGCCCCCGGCTATCCCGGCGATTACGCCAAAGGTCTGCCCATCTCCGGCCTCGACGCCGCCAGCGACCTACGGGGGGTGAAAGTTTTCCACGCCGGGACGCTCCGCGCTGCCGACGGACGCCTGCTCACCGACGGCGGTCGCGTGCTGGCCATCACCGCCCTTGCCCCCCAGCTGCCCGCCGCCCTCGCCCAAGCCTACCTCGCTCTCGACTGCATCCATTTTCCGGACATGCACTTTCGACGTGATATCGGTTCAAAAACAAAGTAGACAAGTAAACAAAGTAGACAAGTAAGCAAGGGGCGTTTCTCCATTCCCACTTGTATACTTGTTTCCCTATTTCCTTGTGTACTTGCCACCCCTCAAGGACACTCAAAATGACGACACGACACTTCCCCGCCGGCTTCCTGTGGGGAACGGCCACCTCCTCTTATCAAATCGAAGGCGCTTGGGCCGAAGACGGCAAGGCTGAATCGATCTGGGATCGCTTCAGCCACACGCCCGGCAAAATCCGCGACAACACCAACGGCGACATCGCCTGCGACCACTACCATCGCTGGCCCGAAGACATCCGCCTGATGAAGGACCTGGGCCTGCAGGCCTACCGTTTCTCCATCGCCTGGCCGCGCATCCTGCCTGCCGGTCGCGGCAAAGTCAATCAGGCCGGGCTGGATTTCTACAATCGGCTGGTGGATGGACTGCTGGCGGCCGGGATCACGCCGTTCGTCACCCTCTACCACTGGGACTTGCCGCAAGCCTTGCAGGATGAGGGCGGCTGGCCGGTTCGTAGCACCGCCGAAGCCTTTGTCGAGTACGCGGACGTGGTCAGCCGCAGCCTGGGCGACCGCGTGCAGAATTGGATCACGCACAACGAACCGTGGTGCATCAGCTTCCTCAGTCACCAGATCGGTGAGCACGCGCCCGGCCATCAGGATTGGTACGAGGCCCTGGCCGCGGCCCACCATACCCTGCTCTCGCATGGCTGGGCTGTGCCCGCCATCCGCCGCAATAGCCCCTTCGCCGAGGTGGGGATCACCCTCAACTTCAGTCATTGCGAAGCCGCCTGTTTTAGCGAACACGACCGCAAGCTGGCGCGTGAATTCGACGGCTATTTCAATCGCTGGTTCCTCGACCCGCTCTATGGCCGCCGTTATCCTGCCGACAAGGTGGCGTTTTACCAGGAGACGAGCAAGGCGCTGCCCAACGGCCTCGATTTCGTGCAGCCGGGCGACTACGAAGCCATCGCCGCCCGCACCGACTTCCTCGGCGTCAATTACTACACCCGCGAGGTCTTCCGCGACCACAGCGCGCCCGACAACCTGCCACAGACGGTCTTCGCGGCGCCGCACTCCGAGCGCACCGATATGGGGTGGGAGGTCTATGCCGATGGCCTCTATCACTTGCTCAACCGGCTGCACTTCGAATACCAAACGCCCAAGCTGTATGTGACCGAAAACGGGTGCAGCTACGCCGATGGGCCGGATGCGGCCGGCCGGGTGGCCGACCAGCGTCGCATCGATTTCCTGGCCGCTCACTTCACCGCCGCCCAGCGGGCGATCCAGAACGGCGTCCCCCTGGAAGGCTACTTCGTCTGGTCGCTGATGGATAATTTCGAATGGGCATGGGGCTACAAACAGCGTTTCGGCCTCGTCTGGGTCGATTTCGAGACCCAACAGCGCATCCCCAAAGACAGCGCCTTGTGGTATCGGGATGTGATTGCGAGGAACGCCGTATCGTAGCATTGACGCTTGACAATATGCCCACGCACAGCGAAACTTGAAGTGAATTAACCTGAAACCCTGCTCACGGAGGAACATGATGGCTGTGGATATACTTGCCGAGATAACTGCTGTCCGGCAGGAGCTTACGCTCGTGGCGACCCGTGTGCATGCCCTGCAGAGCCGCCTGGATAACTTGGACTTACAAGCGACAACAGGAGGGAATGGGCGGGCGCGTCGTCTCGTCGATCTCGAAGGCATTTGGCAAGATGAGGATTTCAGCTGGGAAGAGATCAAAGCATCTGAGTACCATTTGCCCGTGGATTTGCTGTGAAAAGTGCCGTTGACGGGCTTATCGCCCGCGACAAAGCCGTCAGAAATTCGGGTTTGGTCCCCGTCATCTGGTAGAAGATGCAGGGCATGGCCATCCAATCGCTATCCTACCAATCCGCCGGCGTCGACATCGACGCCGGCGAACGCGCGGTCGAACTGATGAAAGCGGCCGTCCGTAGCACCTATGGCCCGGAAGTGCTGGCCGGGATCGGCGCTTTCGGCGGGTTGTACGACGCCGCGGCCCTGCGCGCAGCCGATGACACCATCCTGGTCGCCAGCACCGACGGCGTGGGCACCAAAACCAAGCTGGCGGCGCAATTGGGACGCTGGGAAAGCATCGGCCACGACATCGTCAATCATTGCGTCAACGACATCCTCGTGCAGGGAGCGCGCCCGCTCTTCTTCCTGGACTACATCGCCGCCTCGAAGCTCGATCCCGTGCAAGTGGCGACGGTGGTGGGTGGCATTGCTGCCGCCTGCCGGGCGGTGGGAGCAGCGCTGTTGGGCGGGGAAACGGCCGAGATGCCGGGGGTGTACGAGCCAGGCGCCTTCGATCTGGTGGGAACCATCATCGGCGTTGTACGCCGGGCCGAGTTGATCGACGGCAGCCGCATTCGTCCTGGCGATGCCATCATCGGTCTGCCCTCGAACGGCCTGCACACCAACGGCTACTCACTCGCCCGCAAAGTCTTCGCCGACTGGGATTTGCTGGCGACCCCACCCGGCCTCGATGCGCCCCTGGGCGACGCCCTGCTGGCCCCGCACGTTTGCTATCTCGACCCCATCGCGCGGCTGCGTCAAGCCGGCATCGACGTGAAGGGTCTGGCGCACATCACCGGCGGCGGCATCGTGGGCAATCTGCCCCGCATCCTGCCCGACGGTCTGGGCGCCCGCATCGCTTGGGGCAGTTGGCCTGCGCCCGCCCTGTTCGGCCTCATCCGCCGGGCCGGGAATATCGACGGCGCCGAGATGTTCCGCGTGTTCAACATGGGTCTGGGTATGCTGGTCGTCGTCCCGGCAGAACAGACGGGGGCGGCGCTGGCCGTCGCCCAACCCGCGTATGGCGTGGGCGAAATTGAATACCAAACACCAGGCCGCGAGCGCGTGTCGGTTTCCTGATTGGCCACCGAGGGCGTTATCTGATCACAACCGACTCTGGCGTGGCGATGAGATCTGCAGCGCGCCCTTGCAGATGGTGTACGATAAGTTGCCTGTTCATCGTTTGACTTCAGCCTGTCCCACGTTTTATAGTCAGTCCCGAACACGCCAACGCGGCCACTCTGTGGCTCATCAGGAAGGTGCCAGCTATGATCACCGCTATCACAGATTCAGAACTTGCCGAAAGCGCCTTTCGCTCTCTGCCCCTTAGCGACAGGATCGAGGTGCTGACGCTTGGCGCCTCCTTTCACCGCCTGACCGTAGTAAGCCGGTTGGAGCATGCACGGGCGAAGATGCAAGACCTTGAAAACAAATACGGCATAACACTCGAACAGTTGGAAGCCATGGGATTGCCGGAGGATGCCGACTACGTCATGCACGAGGACTATGTGGAATGGCGACATTGGCGGCGTTTCAAGGCGGAGGCTGAAGCGGCAATACAAGTGCTTTCTGTCTTTGCACCGGCTGTAAAAAATTAGCTGATGCACGAACGTATTTTGGCGATTTATGCCGCCTACGGCGAGTCCATCGCTCGGCTTATACCGTTACAGGTCGAGACTGAATACCTCAAACTGGTGATCTATTTCGGCGATGGCAGCAACTTGCGCATTGCTGAGGAGTGGGCGGGGGGCGCTCTTGTTAGTTATAGCTACTATTGGCTTACTGCCGATAACAAGCTCAAGATCGGCTGGGACAACGCTCCACACCACGCCCAACTGGCGAACTTTCCGCATCACAAACATGTGGGGCAGCTGGGAAACCGTGAACCCTCCAACGAACAGCGCCTCGAAGAGGTCATGGAGGTCATCTTACAGCAGATGAGGCTTCCCAATGAACTCTAGGTTAGCTGCGCTGGCGTTTCTGTGACCCAATCCATCCGCCTCGCCGTCCTCATCTCTGGCAGCGGCAGCAACCTGCAAGCCATCCTCGATGCCTGCGCCAGCGGCTGGCTGCCGGCGCAGGTCGTAGCCGTGATCAGCAACAAGGCCGATGCTTTTGGGCTGGAGCGAGCGCGGCGCGCGGGCATCCCCGCCATCCACTTTCCCCCCGCCCCATTCCGCCACCTGCCCGACGCCCGTCAAGCCTACGATGCCGCGCTGGCCGAGCTGGTAGCCGGGTTCCAGCCCGATTGGGTCGTCCTGGCCGGCTGGATGCGGCTGCTGACTATGCCCTTCCTCTCCCGCTTCCCCGGCCGGGTGGTCAATCTACACCCCGCCCAACCTGGCGCCTTCCCCGGCGTGCACGCCATCGAACGCGCCTACGCAGCCTTCCAGCGGGGCGAAATCAGCGAAACGGGCGTCATGGTGCACCTGGTGCCCGACGAAGGCATGGACGATGGCCCCGTCCTGGCCTGGGAGCCTGTGCCCATCTTCGCGGCCGACGCGCTGGCCGATCTGGAAGCCCGCGTCCACGCCGTCGAGCATCGCCTCCTGCCGGAAACATTACGGCGGTTATCGATCAGTGAGCAAACGGGGATGTGACAAGCTCCAGTGTTGTCAGATAAGCCAACGCATCCTCGCGCGATTGCCCACACATCTCCGGTGTTGGCTGCAAGTTGCTACATACGGCCGGCCGGTCTGGCCGGCCAAAGAGGTCGCAGCGCAAGTCATCGGTCAGGTGGATGCACCTTACCCCCGCCGGTTTTCCATCCGGCATGCCGGGGATGGGTGAGGAGATCGAGGGGGCGATGCAGCAGGCGCCGCAGCCGGGCCGACAGTCCATGGCCAGAGCATACAACGGCGAGGCAAGTGCGATCAAACTTGCCACAACGCCCCTCCGCCCTCTATACTGCCCCCAATCCACTTGCTGTTCCCCGCTTCTCAACTGGCGAAACCCGGCGCTCCCCCCTGCCGGGCGTGGACCAACCACGAGGGAGAGAAGCGGTCATCAGATGACAACAGTCGCTCGCCTGGGCTGGGTAGTCGGACCTTCGTTCCGGCTACCCTTTTTTGTTGTGCTTTCGCTGACGAAGGACGAACGGCGAATGACACCCCTCACAATAACCAATCCCCAATAACCAATGCTCTAATCTCCAATCTCCACCATGCGCGCCCTCCTCTCCCTCTCCGACAAAACCGGTCTCCTCGACTTCGCCCGCGGGCTGTACGGCCTGGGCGTCGAACTCGTCGCCAGCGGCGGCACGGCCAAGACACTGGCTGACGCCGGGCTGCCCGTCATCCCTGTTTCCGACCTCACCGGCTACCCCGACCTGCTGGATGGCCGCGTGAAGACCCTGCACCCCGCCATCCACGGCCCCATCCTGGCCCGCCCCACCGTCGCGCACCTGGCCGAACTCCAGCGCCACGGCATGACGCCCATCGATCTCGTCGTCTGCAACCTCTATCCTTTCGAGCGCACCGTCGCCAACGCAGGTGTGAGCGAGGCGGAGGCGGTCGAGAACATCGACATCGGCGGGGTGACGCTGCTGCGGGCGGGGGCCAAGAACTTCGAGCGGGTCACGGTGGTGGTCGATCCCGCGGACTATGGCCCGGTGCTGGAGGCGCTGGCAGTCGGCGGCGTCTCGTTGGACGAACGTCGTCGCCTGGCCCTGAAAGCCTTCCGCCACACCGCCGCCTATGACGCCGCCATCAGCAACTACCTGGCCGGCGATACAGCCACACCAGAGACGCTGAACCTGGTCGCCGAACGCGTCCAGACCCTGCGCTACGGCGAAAACCCCCACCAAAGCGCGGCTTTTTACCGCTGGCGGGGCCACGAACCCGCGTTCGAGCAGATCCAGGGCAAGGAATTGAGTTACAACAACCTGGGCGATCTGGACGGCGCCTGGGGTGCAGTCACCGAGTTCGAGACTCCCACCGTGGCTATCATCAAGCACGCCAACCCCTGCGGCCTGGCAACGGACGACGATCTGGTTGCGGCCTATGAGCGGGCCTTCGCCTGCGACCCCGTCAGCGCCTTTGGCTCCATCATCGCCGTGAACCGGCCGGTGGATCTGGCGTTGGTCGAGGCGATCGGCTCGCTCTTCGTCGAAGTTTTGGCCGCACCCGCTTTCACTGCCGAGGCTCTGGAACGCCTGAGCAAGAAGCAGAACCTGCGGGTGATGAAGCACACCGGGGCCTCGGCCTTTCCCCAGCGCCTGATCACAGTCGAGGGCGGGTTGCTGGCCCAAACCCCAGACGACCAACTGCTGGCCGAAACCCGCGTCGTCACGCAGCGCCAGCCCAGCCCGCAGGAGATGACCGATCTGTTGTTTGCCTGGCGCGTGGCCAAGTGGGTGAAGTCCAACGCCATCGTCTTCGCCAAAGATCAGGTCACGGTGGGCGTGGGGGCCGGGCAGATGAGCCGCTTGGACGCGGTGAACTACGCCGGGATGAAGGCGGGCGAGCGGGCCGCAGGTGCGGTGATGTCCTCAGACGCCTTCTTCCCCTTCGCCGACGGCATCGAAGCCGCGGCCAGGTTCGGAATCACGGCCGTGATCCAGCCCGGCGGCTCGGTGCGGGATGACGAGGTCATCGCCACCGCCGACCGGCTGGGGCTGGCGATGGTGTTCACCGGGATGCGGCATTTCCGGCATTAGCCTCTAGATTGGCGGGGATTTGGAGATTGGGGAATGTTTCTTAACATTGTCCCCAAATCTCCCAATCCCCGCCACGAATTCATGCCTCTGGTTGTTCCTGCTCTTCTGCCCACAAGAATCCCAACGCCGCCAAAATCACCCGCTCGCGGATGACGCCCGCCCGCACCTGCTCCTTCACCCAGCCCATTTCCTTCCACTCGTGATGCACCCATTCGGCTTCGTCGCGGTGCTCGATCCCATCCGGCCGCGCACCTTCGGCCAGAAAGATGTGCACCACCAGGTCTTCGAAGGCGGGATTGTCCCAAAACTCGCCCAGCAATCGCCAGGAATCGGCCACGTGCCCGGTCTCCTCGGCCAGTTCCCGCTGCGCCGCCTGCAACGGCGATTCGTCGGCGTCGATCAGTCCGCCCGGAAGCTGCCAGATGACCTGGTCGACCGGGTAGCGATACTCCTGCTGCATCAGCGCCCTTCCCTGGGCATCGAAGGCCAATACAGCCGCGCCGTGTTGGGGGCGACGGAGCAGGGTATAGTCATAGCTGCGTCCGTCGGGCAGTTCGACCTGGTCGATATCCACCCGCAGCCAACGGTTTTGGAAAGCGGTCTGGCTACTCAGGCGGCGCCAGGCTCTCACGGAATCGGTCATGGCGTAAAAGTCTACAAGCAAAGTGAGGAAAAGCAAAGAGGCGCGGGACGCCGGACAGGGAATGGTTTGCGCTGTAGTGTCAATCTACTTACAATACAGCTACCGCTCCACTCTTAAGGCATGGGGCGAATGTTCCGATCACTCCTCTGCACGATGTTCAACTCGCGCGATAGCTTCAAGGAAGGGACTGGTGAGCGAAGCCGGTCATTGCACGGACCTTAGACCTCATTCGATTGTACGCAGTCCGCTCTTCCCCGAACCCGTACGCGTCATTCTTACGCAGCCGGTCGGCCCTGATCTCAAGCTGATCGGAACGGGGATGGAGAGTGGCCAAACCTACCAGCCCATTCTCTCTGCCCAGCAGTTGGCCACGCTGCAAGTTTCGCCGGAACAGCAGCCTTTCGACGGGGATGCCAACCGCTTCAAGTGGGGCGTCGAGGCCTTACGCCTGGGTCTGGCCTACGAGTACGACCCCTACTTTGCCCTTTCCATTGCCCGCATCGATCCGCTGCCGCACCAGCTCGAGGCCGTCTACCACCATTTCATCAAGTCCCCGCGCATTCGTTTCTTGCTGGCCGACGACCCGGGCGCGGGCAAGACGATTATGGCCGGGCTGCTCATCCAGGAACTGAAAGCGCGCGGGTTGATCAAGCGGATTCTGATCGTGGCCCCGGCCAACCTGACCTTCCAGTGGCAGCGCGAGCTGCGGGACAAGTTCCGCCAACAGTTCGATGTGGTGCGTGGAAGCGAACTGCGCTCGCACTACGGCGCCAATCCGTTCCAGGAGAAAGACCAGGTCATCACGTCCGTCTCCTGGGTCTCCCGCATCGAGGATGCCAACGACAGCCTCCTGCGCAGCCAGTGGGACCTGGTCATCGTCGATGAAGCCCACAAGATGAGCGCCTATCGCTCTGGAGCGGATGGCCGCGAGAACAAGACGCTGGCCTATCAACTCGGCGAAGCGCTCTCGCCGCGCACCGATCACTACTTGCTGATGACGGCAACGCCGCACAAGGGCGACCCGGATAATTTCAGTCTGTTTCTGCGTCTGCTCGACGAGGATGTTTACGGCGACATCAGCAGTCTGCAGGAAGCCATGCGCCGCCAGGAAGCGCCCTTCTACCTGCGCCGGGTCAAGGAAGCGCTCGTCACCTTTCCCGACCCCGACAGCGGGGAAGTGAAGACGCTATTCACCCGCCGCAATGTCCGCACGATCGACTTCAAGATCGACGACGACGAATGGGATTTCTACATTGCGCTGACGCAATTCGTCGAAGAGCAATCGCTACGGGCTGCCTCCGAGGGCGGCGCCCGCGGCCGGGCCATCGGTTTCACCATGGCCATGTTGCAGCGGCGCTTCGCCTCCAGCGTCTATGCCGTGCGCCGCACGCTCGAACGCATGAAACGGCGTCGGGAGAAGATCCTGGCCGACCCGGAACGCTACCGCTGGGAGCAAATCCAGCGCAAGGTTCCCGATGACTTCGACGACCTCACCGAAGAGGAGCAAGAGGCAATCCTGACCGATCTGGAGGAGGTCGTGCTCGCGGTCGATCCGGAGGCGTTGCGCGAAGAGATCCTGCAATTGGGGAAGCTGATCGACCAAGCCATCCGCCTGGAGGCCAGGGAGGTGGAGTCGAAGCTGATCAAGCTCAAGGAGACCATCACCCAGGAGGGAATCTTCCACGACGCCAAGATGAAGCTGCTCGTCTTCACCGAGCACAAAGACACGCTCGATTACCTGGCCGGGGACGGCAAAGAGGGTAGGCCCTTGGGCAAACTGCGGGAATGGGGGCTGAGCGTGACCACCATTCACGGCTCGATGCCCATCGGCGACCGCGACACCGCGGGCACGCGCCTCGCTGCCGAACGCGAGTTCAAAGAGACATGCCAGGTGATGGTGGCGACCGAGGCTGCCGGCGAAGGCATCAACCTGCAGTTCTGCTGGTTCATGATCAACTACGACATCCCCTGGAATCCGGTGCGGCTGGAGCAGCGCATGGGGCGCATCCACCGCTACGGCCAGGAGAAAGATTGCCTGGTGGTCAATTTCGTGGCCAGCAACACGCGCGAGGGCGGGGTGATGCAGAAGCTGTTCGAGCGGGTGGCGGCTATCGAACGCGACCTGGACCCCAAGGGCATGGGCACGGTTTTCAATGTGCTTGGGGACGTGTTCCCAGCCAACCAACTGGAACGCATGCTGCGGGAGATGTACGCCCGCAATCTGACCGATGACGTGATTCGGGATCGCATTGTGGAACAGGTGGACATCTCGCGCTTCCGGGCGATAACGGAGTCGGCGCTGGAGGGGCTGGCCAAACGCGAACTCAATCTCTCTGCTATCGTGGGCAAGCGCGCCGAGGCCAAAGAGCGGCGGCTGGTGCCAGAGGTGATCGAGGATTTCTTCGTGCGAGCCGGGCCGTTGGTCGGCGTTTTTCCGGGCGAGACGCCCCAGCCCCATGTCTATCGCCTCGGTCGCATTCCCCGCCCCCTCCTTCACAAGGGCGAAGCTCTAGAGCCTCGCTTCGGCAAGCTGGGGCGGGAGTATCGGCGCATCGCCTTTGCCAAGGAAATCCTGCGCGACGATCCCACCCTGGAGTGGGTGACGCCCGGCCATCCCCTGTTCGAGACCGTGCGCACTGAAATCTGGCAGCAAGCGCAGACCGACCTGGAGCACGGCGCCGTCTTTTACGATTTGAACCGCAGCCAGGCCAGCGTTCTGGACCTCTTCTCCGTGGCAATCACTGACGGCCGGGGACACACGCTGCATCGACGGCTCTTTGTGGTGGAAACGGCTCTCGATGGCGCCGTGACCATGCGCCAGCCCACCCTGTTTCTCGATCTCATCCCCGCTCCCACCGGCGCAGCCGCGCCTGACAGGGCAGAGATGCCGGATATCGGGGGCCTGGAGACAGCCCTTTATCAGGAACGGCTCAACGACTTTTTGGCCGAGGTGAAGGCGGAGCGCGAACATGAGATCGAAAGGGTGCGCCAGCATATCGAGATCAGTCTGGAGGCGCTCATCGACCGCCAGAATCTACGCCTGGCCGATCTGATCATGCGCCAAGAGGCCGGCGACGACGACCCGCTGCTGGCTGCCAATCTCAAACAAGCCGAAGACCGGCTCGACACCCTGGAGGCTCGCCGGGAGCGCAGGCGAACCGAACTGGAGCAGGAACGCCACTGCGCCATTGCCGGCATTCATCACCACGGGCGCTGCTGGGCGCTGCCGCATCCCGACCGCCAGAATCTGAACATCGCGCCCATGGTGCGCGATGACAACATCGAACGCATCGCCATGCGGGCGGCCATCGCGTACGAGGAGGGGCGAGGCTGGCAGGTGGAGGATGTCTCGGCCGAAAACAAGGGCTTCGATTTGATCTCGCGCAGGTTCGGCAGCGCTGGCGGCAACATCCCTGTTGACTTGCGCTATATCGAGGTAAAGGGGCGGGCGCACGTGGGCCTGGTCTCGCTCAGCCAGCACGAATACGACACCGCCTATCGTCTGAAACAGGATTATTGGCTGTACACAGTTTTCAACTGCGCCACCACGCCGGAGGTCTACGCCATCCGCAACCCGGCGCGCCTGCCGTGGGAGCCAATGCAGCAGGTCATCCAATACCGGGTCAGCGCCGAGGCGCTGATGGACGAGGCGGCGCGGCAGGGCGGCCCCCTCAGCCCGGTGGAGACGGCGTTTCAGGCTGCCTGGCAGAGTCGCCTGGCCGACTTGGGCGAGTACAACATCCTGGTGGAGGGGCTGAGCGACAAGGTGTATCTGGAACTGGCCGCGCAGATGCATTTGGAGGCTACCGGCGTCGACCTGTTGGAGGGCGGCCGCGTGCGCGTGATCGTCGGCCGCGGCACCAAGCGCTTTGCCCCCGACTTTGGGCTGCTGCAATCGTTGGAAGGGCGGGGGATCAAGTTCGTGGCTATCCTGGACGGCGACGAGCCGGGCGCAATGGCTGCCGAAGCGATGAGCCGCTTTGGCGCCAAGAAGGGTCTCCACTTCTTCCAGTTGGAACGGCCTGACTACCGCGACAAGGCGGGCAAGAGTTGGCCGGTGGAGATCGAGGATATGTTGGCCTGGCGCTTGTTGGCGCAGTTCATCGCCGAGTACCCCGAGGCGGTCGAAGAGCGCTTCCAGCGCGGGGACGTGCACAAGGTGGTGATCCTGGGCAAGCCGGTGGAGCGGCAGGGCCAGACGTTCGACTATAAGATGATGCTGGCCGAGTACGTGAAGCAGGTGGGGACCGCCGCAGACCTGGCAGGGTGCGCCGACCTGTTGGTCAAGGCGCGCAAGGCAATGGGGTTGCGAGCGCCGGATATCGCAGGTCGTGGGAAGGAGGGAAGTGGATGATGCTCTTGTGCGGGATCGCCACGGACATGAATGTCCGGGCTATGGAACGGCGCCCGATGAATCGGGCTGGGCGTGCAGGGATGCGCTTTGTCGGGTCAGGCGATTCGGAGTATACTGTCGGTGCAGATTTTCTGCCGGTCCCGAAATTCAGAGAGGATGAATTCTGATGGAAGCTACGATTCAGGTCCGCCAACGAGGCACCTTGACCCTTCCCGCCGAGTTGCGCGACAAGTACAGGATCGAGCCGGGCGACACCTTTCGCCTGGTCGACCTCGATGGTATTCTGGTGCTGACGCCCATGACCCCGCTGGCGCCGGAACTGGCGCGGGAGATCGAGCGCGCCAGGCTTGAGGCAGGTCTCAGCCTGGAGGATCTGCTGGTTGGCTTGCGCGAACAGCGTGAGCGCTATTATGCCGAAACCTATGGCGCGACCGGACCCGACTAAGCCGCGTCTGGCCAGGCCTCGCGTCTTCGTCGATGCGGATGTCCTCTTTGCCGGTGCGGCCGCGCCTTCCGAGCAAGGCGCCAGCCTGATGGTGCTGCGTCTGGCCGAGATCACGCTGATCGACGCTATCGCCTCGCAGCAGGCAGTCACTGAGGCCGAACGCAACCTGGCAGACAAGCTGCCAGCAGTCCTGCCGGCTTTTCATTTGCTGGTCAGTCGCTGTCTGCAGGTCGTTCCCGATCCGCCGGCTTCGGACCTGGAAGTGTATCGGGGGCTGGCCGATCCCAAGGACCTACCGCTGCTGGCGGCGGCGCTGCGCGAGGGTTGTCCCTGGCTGGTGACCTTCAACCTGCGGCATTACCGGCCCGGTCACACCGCCGTGACCGTCCTGCGTCCCGGCGATTTCATCTTGCGGGTGCGCGACCGCCTGGTTCATTTGCACTCCGGCGCCCTGCCATGAAGCCGAACTGAAATCATGACCCCCTACCCCAAACGCCTGATCGAGGTCGACCTGCCGATCAAGCGGATTTCCGCCCACGCCCGGCGGGAGAAGTCGATCCGCCACGGCCACATTTCCACCCTGCACATCTGGTGGGCGCGGCGACCGCTGGCCGCCTGCCGGGCGGTGATCTGCGCCGCACTGTGGCCGGACCCGGCTGACGAGCTCTGCCCGCCGGCGTTCCGCGAGGCGGCGACGCGGGAAATCCTCGCCTTTGCCCGCAAAGCCATGACCACCCGCAGCCTGGCCGACGGCTGCTCGCCGGAATCGATGGGGCGCTGGAACGCCTACGCCAAAGTCGACTATCGGCTCGATACCGCCAACCCCGACCATCTCAACAACCTGCGCCACGCCCTGCTCGATTTCATCGCCGACTTCGCCAACTGGGACAACTCGACCAACCCGCACTTCCTGGCGACCAGCCGCGCCCTGACCCAGGCGGCGCACGAGGCCCTGGGCGGCCAGCCCGGCACGCGGCCGCTGGTGGTGGACCCCTTTGCCGGCGGCGGGGCCATTCCCCTGGAGGCGCTGCGCGTGGGCGCCGACGCCTTCGCCAGCGACCTCAACCCGGTGGCGGTGCTGCTGAACAAGGTGGTGCTGGAGTACATCCCCAAATACGGCAAGGCGGATCTGCGGATGAAGAACGCCGAGGGCGAGGAAGTGACTTTCCACGGCCTGGCCGCGGCCGTGCGCTATTGGGGCAACTGGATCAAGGAGCAGGCGGAGAAAGAACTGGCCCAGTTCTACCCCAAAGACCCGGATGGGGCCACGCCCATCGCCTATCTGTGGGCGCGGACGATCATCTCCGAGGCGCCAGGCGACAACACAGGCATCCCTGTGGAAGTACCGCTGATGAGCACGTTTTGGCTAGCCAAACCCAAAGGCCGGAATAAGGCCTTACGTTGGGTGCGAGATGCCCAAGGCTGGGTGCAGACTGAAATCGTGGAAGTGACGTATGCTGATGGCGTGACACGCAGGGTGCGCCGGCCGATACTGGAAATTTTCGAGCCGAAGACTGAGTCAGATGTGGAAGACGGTACAGTAGGTCGAGGGTCAGCTACTTGCCCTGTGACAGGCTACACCACGCCGCTGGAGTCGGTGCGCCGGCAGTTGAAGTCCCGCCGGGGCGGTGCCGACGACGCCCGTCTGTTTACCGTCGTTACCACCCGGCCTGATGTATCAGGACGTTCATACCGTTTGCCGAGTGTATATGACTTGAGAGCAGTCAGAGAGGTCAACACAGTACATAAATCTCTGAGTACTGAAGGACTCGACGAGACCCCCTTGTTTCCTGGCGAGTTGGTCGATAAGTACCATCACGATGTCAATCGCCTCCCGATGTATGGCATGACCCGATGGGGGGATGCATTCACTCATCGTCAAGCGACCTCGTTGGTAGCAATCGCTTCAAATATACGAAGGAAACTCTTCAAGAAAGAAATTGATGTCTACCTGGGTGTCATTCTTGCATTAGCCTTTGATAGACTGGCTGACTACAATAGTTCTGTTTGTAGATGGGTTGCCCGTGGCGAGTATTTGGGCAACACCTTCGGAAGACAAGCAATACAGATGGTTTGGGATTTTGCGGAAGTCAATCCGATGTCTGGCTCAACCGGTGATTGGGCAGGTGCAATTGAGTGGATATCAAAAGTGATTGAACGGGAATCAACGAGTCACCTGGGCGTCGCCTTTGTGTCAGCATCTAATGCAGCCGATCATCCTTTACCTGATGACACCGCAGATGCGTTTGTTACCGATCCACCGTATTTTGATGCAATCGATTACGCGGTGATTTCCGATTATTTTTATGTATGGTTGAAGCGTATTCTTGTAAATGGTCTATCAGATTTTCTTTCAGGTGAATTAACTCCGAAAGATACACAGATTGTTGTGAATTCCACGACAACAAAAGGTCACGGTACAAGGGACGAGGCGTTTTTTCGCAACTCCATGATGAAAGCAATGTACCATGGTCGAAGAGTAACGAAGGATGGCGGCATTGGCGTTGTGGTATTTGCTCACAAATCAACGGCTGGTTGGGAGTCACAGTTGTTAGGTATGCTCGGTGCTGGATGGACTATTACTGGTTCTTGGCCGATAGATACCGAGATGGGAGAACGACTAAGGGCACGCGATTCTGCTGCTCTTGCCTCATCGATTCACTTGGTTTGTCGTCCAAGAACCACAAACATGGTCGGCGACTGGCGCGAAGTCCTGCAGGAACTCCCTGGCCGCATCCACGCCTGGCTGCCGAGGCTGGCCCGCGAGGGCATCGTCGGCGCCGACGCCATCTTCGCCTGCCTGGGCCCGGCGTTGGAAATCTTCTCGCGCTACAGCCGGGTGGAGAGGGCCAGTGGCGAGGTCATGACCCTGGGCCAGTACCTGGAATACGTGTGGGCGGCCGTCTCCAAAGAGGCGCTGGACATGGTCTTTCAAGGCGCCGACACCGCCGGCTTCGAGGAGGACGCCCGCCTGACGGCCATGTGGCTGTGGACGCTTGCGTCCGGCCAGGCAACCGACCAGACTTCCGATTTCTCGGAGAAATCGGAAGTCTCTGCCGACAAGCCCGCCGCCGGCAGCGGCTACGCTGGCTTTGCTTTGGAATACGACGCCGCCCGCAAGATCGCCCAGGGCCTGGGCGCCCACCTCGAGCAGCTCGGCCATCTCGTGCAGATCAAAGGCAGCGAGGCCCGCTTGCTGCCTGTGCCGGAGCGCGCCCGCCATCTCTTCGGCGTCGAGGGCGTGCAGCAGCCCGCCCGCCGCGCCCGCGACGTGCAACCCTCGCTCTTCGGCCAGCTCTCGCCCGAAGAAGCCGAGGCCGCCGGCTGGCAGATGGCCGAGGACCTGGCCGCCTCGCCCGGCGCCACTGTGCTCGACCGCGTGCACCAGGCCATGCTGCTCTTCGCCGCCGGCCGCTCCGACAGCCTCAAACGCTTCCTGCAAGAAGGCGGCGTGGGCGGCGACGACCGTTTCTGGCGCCTGGCCCAGGCCCTCTCCGCCCTCTACCCAACCGCCGCCGGCGAAAAGCGCTGGGTGGATGGGGTGCTGGCGAGGAAGAAGGGGTTAGGATTTTGAGGAGAAACGATGAACGACATCGATGAACGTATCCCCAAAGACGAAGCCCGCGAGCATCGCATCACCATGGAAGCCATCGTCGATGCCTACGGCCCGGAGGAACAGGCAATGGGCTGGTATTACTACCTCGACGAGCGCCTCCGTTTCCCTTTCAAGGCCCGCTGCCTGGTCGTACGGCGCACCTCACCGCTGCGCGCTGGCGAAATGGTGCAGGTCATCGGCATGGCTGATGAAGACGATTGCATGGCTGATTGGGTCGGGCGCGGCTATCAACTCGGGTAGACCATGTACACACCTGTCAGGTCTTGCAGACCTGACAGGTGTGGGATCACCGCCCCTCAGGAGTACCCCATGACCCTCAAACCCTGGCGCACCATCATCGACCCGCGCGAAGACCTGCGCCGCGGGGAAGCCCTCGACGCCGCCGAGTTCGCCGTGCATCTCGACCAGGTGCACGCCCGCCGCGGCAACGCCGTCTATTGGCAGCCGGAGCAGTTCTTCGCCCGCACTTATCTGACCAGGAACCTGCTGGATTTCGCCTCCGAGGTCGTGCGCCGGTTGGCGGGTGTTAACGCTTCCGCCTCCGCCGGTTTCAACATGACCACGCAGTTCGGCGGCGGCAAGACCCACGCCCTCACCCTGCTTTATCACCTGGCGCGGGGCGGGCCGGCAGCCGCGGGCTGGACGGGCGTGCGCCAGATCCTTGACCGGGCGGGCGTGGCCCAGGCGCCGGAGGCCGCCACGGCTGTGTTCGTGGGTGTGCGCTTCGACGCCCGCGAGGGCGATGGCGAGCCGCTGCGCCGCACGCCCTGGGGCGAGATCGCCTGGCAACTTGGCGGCGCGGCCGGCTATGGGGTGATGGCCGAGGCCGACCACGAGGGCCGCGCCCCCGGCGGCGACACCCTGGCCCGGCTGTTCGCCGTGGTCAACCGGCCCATCCTCATTCTCATGGACGAGGTCATCAGCTACGTCAGCCGCTACCGCGCCAGCGGGCTGGGTGGCCAGATGTACCACTTTCTCCACACCCTCAGTGAAGAAGCGCGCAGCCATCAGGGCGTCGTCATCGCCGTCGCTGTCCCTGCCTCCGAGCTGGAGATGACGACCGAGGACTGGGGCGACTACAACCGGCTGATGAAGTTGCTCGACCGTCTGGCCAAGGCCGAGCTGGTCTCCTCCGAACCCGACATCGCCGAGATCGTGCGCCGCCGCCTATTCGAGTGGGACGACCGCGTGCTCGACAGTGAAGGCCGGGTGCTGCTCCCGCGCGAGGCTAGCGCCACCTGCCAGGCCTACGGCGCCTGGGTGCAGGAAAATCGCCAACTTTTGCCAAGCTGGTTTCCTCTCGATCGCGCCGCCGACGCTTTCAGGGCTGCCTATCCCTTCCACCCCACCCTGCTCTCGGTTTTCGAGCGCAAATGGTCATCGCTGCCCAACTTCCAGCGCACGCGCGGCATCCTGCGTCTGCTAGGGCAGTGGGTGTCACTGGCTCATCGCGAGGCCTATCGCGGGGCGCAGCGCGACCCCCTCATCGGCCTGGGCACAGCGCCGCTCGACGACGCCCTCTTCCGGGCCGCCGTCTTCAAGCAGATGAACGAAGACCGCCTGGAAACGGTCATCGCCACCGACATCTGCGGCGCCCGCGACAGCCACGCCGCCCGCCTGGACGAGGACGCCAGCAGCGAGGCCATCCGCAAGGCCCGCCTGCACCGCCAGGTGGCGACAGCCATCTTCTTCGAGTCGAACGGCGGCATGACCCAGGCCCACGCCACCGTGCCCGAGCTGCGGCTGGCCGTGGGCGGCCCCGACCTCGACATCGGCAACGTGGAGACGGTGTTGGAAGCGCTGGCCCCGCCCGACGGCGTGTGCTTCTACCTGGACGTGGTCAAGAACCGCTACTGGTTCAGCCGCAAAGCCAACCTGACCCAGGTGCTGGCCGACCGCAAAGCCGCGGTCAGCGGCGACCCGCGCCTCGAAGAATACGTGCGGGCCGAAATCCAGAAGCAGTTCGGACGGCACGAAGGCGTGACCACCGTCTTCTTCCCCAACGACAGCAGCCGCATCGCCAACCAGCCGGCGCTCACCGTCGTCGTCCTGCCCCCTGAACAGACGCACGATCGCGAGGCGACCCTGGCTTTGATGGAACGCTGGACGCGCGAATACGGCAGTTCCGCCCGCGCCTACAAGAGCGCCCTGGTCTGGGCCGTGGCCGATGGCTCCGCCCGCCTGCGCGATGCCGCCCAGAAGTTGCTGGCGTGGGAGAGCATCCTGGACGACCAGGAGGCGCTGCAACTCAGCGACGAGCAGAAGACACAGCTTCATCGCAACCTGGGCCGGGCGCAAAGCGACCTGAAGGAGGCCGTGTGGCAGAGCTATGGCAGGGTCTATCTGCTGGGCAAAGACAACAAACTGCGCCAACTGGACATCGGCCCCAGCAACTCCAGCGCCGCTGCCAACATCCTCACCCTCATCGTGCGTGAATTGCGCAAATACGACGACGTCGCCGTCTCCATCAGTCCGAATTACCTGGTCCGCTACTGGCCCGCTTTCCCTGAATGGAGCACGAAATCTTTGCGCGACGCCTTCTTCGCCTCGCCCCTCCTCCCCCGCCTGCTCGACGCCAGCGTGCTGCATGACACCATTGCCCTTGGCGTCGGCGCCGGCATTCTCGGTTACGTGGGCAGGGGCGAGAGCGAGTACCGGCCGTTCTACTTCAACCAGCCGCTGTCCCCCGCTGTCGTCGAAATCTCAGACGAGATGTACGTCATCCGGGCGGAGACGGCAGAGGCGTATCTCAAAGCCCAACGCCGGCAGCGTGCTGCCGCAGCCAGCGAAAGTGCGCCGTCGCCAGCGCCGGCAGCGCCTGGGCTGGTAGTCCCGCTTACCACGACGACGCCCATCGCCGAGCCTCCGCCTTCATTGCGGGGCGCCGATGTCCCGCCCGTCCCACCTCCCCTGCCCGCCTCTCCACTCCAGCTCGTATGGGAAGGCGACATTCCCGCGCAGAAGTGGGTGAACTTCTACATGAAGGTATTGACGAAGCTCTCGACCAACGCCGAGATGAAGCTGGCGCTGCGCGTGGAAGCGCGCGGCGATCGCGCCCTCTTGCAGCAGCGCGCCGAGGAAATGCGGGCGGCGCTGAGAGAACTGGGGCTGATGGATCAGGTTGAGTTAGGTTAGATCAATGCCATCAGCCTGGATGACTTACAGCCACGCCCCCTGCCGTATTGACCAATCGCCTGCCTTCCTGTACCATGCACCCTGCTTGTGTAATCTCTCACACCCCGACCCTAAGATCACCGAGGTTTTCATGACCATCGCCGCCGAACCCACCATTTCCGCCGCTGCCCTCACCAGTGACCTCGCCGACCGCGCTGTCAATACCATCCGCTTCCTCGCCGCCGACGCCGTGCAAAAGGCCGATAGCGGCCATCCTGGCATGCCCATGGGCATGGCCGATGTCGCCTTCGTCCTCTGGACGCAATTTCTGCACCACAATCCCACCGACCCGAAGTGGTTCGACCGCGACCGCTTCGTGCTCAGCGCCGGACATGGCTCGATGCTGCTTTATGCGCTCCTCCACCTCACCGGCTACGATTTGTCGTTGGACGACCTCAAGAACTTCAGGCAGTGGGGCAGCAAGACGCCCGGACACCCCGAATACGGCCACGCGCCAGGGGTGGAAACGACGACCGGGCCACTGGGGCAAGGAGCCAGCATGTCGGTGGGCATGGCCCTGGCCGAAAGCTTGCTGGCCGCCCGCTACAACCGCCCCGGCCACACGCTGATCGACCACTTCACCTACGCCCTCGTCTCCGATGGCGATTTGATGGAAGGCGTCGCCTCCGAAGCCGCCTCGCTGGCCGGACATTGGCGCTTGGGCAAGCTCATCTGGCTGTACGACGACAACGGCATCAGCATCGACGGCCCCACCTCCATCAGCTTCACCGAAGACCGCGCCGCCCGCTTCCGCGCCTATGGCTGGGAGACCATGACCGTGGACGGACACGACCGCGTCGCTATCGCTGCCGCCATCGCCGCCGCCCAATTCCAAAGCGAGCGCCCCACCCTCATCCTCTGCCGCACCCACATCGGCTACGGCTCGCCCAATCGCCAGGACACCTCCAAAGCTCACGGCGAGCCGCTGGGAGAGACCGAGATGGCCGCGACCAAAACCAACCTGGGCTGGCCGTTGGAGCCTCGTTTCTACATTCCCAATGATGTGCTCGCTCTCTACCGCCAGGCGCTGGATCATGGCGCCAGCCAACAGGCCGCTTGGAACGACCGTTTTGCCGCCTACCGCGCCGAATATCCCGCCGAAGCTGCACAGATGGAGCGCATCCTGCGCGACGAACTCCCGCAGGATCTCGACGCCGCCCTGCCCGTCTTCGGTCCTGAGGTGAAACAAGCCACCCGTAACACCTCCGGCATGGTGCTCAACGCCCTGGCGCCCATCTTGCCCGAGCTGATCGGCGGTTCCGCCGACCTGACGCCATCGAACAAGACCGATGTCAAGGGCGCCAAAGACGTGCAAGCGGGCCAATTCGAAGGCCGCTACCTGCGCTTCGGCGTGCGCGAACACGGCATGGGCGCCATCCTCAACGGCATGGCCCTGCACGGCGGCTTCATCCCCTACGGCGGCACCTTCCTCGTTTTCAGCGACTACATGCGCCCCAGCATCCGCCTGGCCGCGCTCATGGGCGTGCGCGCCATCTATATCTTTTCGCACGACAGCATCGGCCTGGGCGAAGACGGCCCCACCCACCAGCCCATCGAGCACCTCCCCGCCCTGCGCTGCATCCCCAACCTGCATGTCGTGCGCCCCGCCGATGGCAACGAGACCGCCCAGGCCTGGAAACTGGCTCTGGCTCGTCGCGCCGGCCCCACCGCCCTCCTCCTCACCCGTCAGAACGTCCCCACTCTGAGCACACCGCAGCAGGCCCAGGGCCTGCTCCACGGCGGCTACGTCCTCTCCGATCCGCCCGCCGAAGCGCCTGAGGTCGTATTGGTCAGCTCCGGCTCCGAGCTGGAACTGGCGGTGCAAGCACGCGACCTGTTGGCCGCCGATGGCATCGCCGCCCGCGTCGTCAGTTTGCCCTGCTGGGAGCTGTTCGAGGCCCAGCCGGAACCCTATCGCCAGGAAGTCTTCCCACCCGGCCTGCCGGTGGTGGCCATCGAGGCGGCCAGCCCCTTCGGCTGGGAGCGCTACGCCGACCGAGTCATCGGCATCGACCACTTCGGCGCCTCCGCCCCCTATCAGACGATCTACGAGAAATTCGGCATCACTGCCCAGGCCGTCGTGGATGCGGTGCGGGAGTTGGTGTATAGCGAATAAAAGAAGATTTGCTCATCCACCCTCGATCGCCATGCTCACCCGCACCCTTCTCGAAGCCCGCGAACGCGCCACCCTCGCCCCCTGGGGCATGAAGAGCGCCGATACGCGCGGCCGCAGGCATGAGGAAGACGAAGCCGATTACCGCACCGCCTACCAAAAAGACCGCGATCGGATCATCCACACCACCGCCTTCCGCCGCCTGGCCTACAAAACCCAGGTCTTCGTCTATCACGAAGGCGACCATTACCGCAACCGCCTGACGCACACGCTGGAGGTGGCGCAACTGGGGCGGACGCTGGCGCGGGCGCTGGGGGCCAACGAGGACCTGACCGAAGCCATCTGCCTGGCCCATGACCTCGGCCATCCCCCTTTCGGACACACCGGCGAACACATCCTCGACCAACTCATGGCCGGACATGGCGGCTTCGACCATCAGCGCCAGACCATACGCATCCTGGAACGGTTGGAACATCGCTATCTCAGCTTCGCTGGCTTGAACCTCAGCTACGAGGTGCGCGAAGGCGTTGTCAAACATGACACTGATTACGATGTGACCAACGCCGAAGGTTACGAACCCCACCTGGCGGGCACACTCGAATGTCAGATCGCCAATATAGCCGATGAAATCGCCTGGAACACGAGCGATCTCGATGATGGCCTCTACGCGGGACTGCTCGAGGTGAGCGATCTGGCCTCGCAGCCGCTTTGGCGGCAGGTCATGGATTCATTGGAGCATCCGTATCGACCCGACAAGCTCGATACCCTTTTGCGCGCCCGCATCATTCGCCGGCTGGTGGGCATCGAGGTGGATGACGCCATCGCCCACACCCAGGCCCAACTCGAGACGCACGCCATCGACTCGGTGGGCGAGCTGCGGGCGGTGGGCAGCAATCTGGCCGGATTCAGCCCAGCCCTGGTTGCAGCCAACACGGTGCAGAAACGCTACCTCTACGATAATTTCTATCGTAGCTATCGGGTGATACGTATGGCGGTCAAGGCCGAACGCATCCTCGCCAATCTGTTCACTGCCTATATCCAGGAGCCTCGCCAATTGCCGCCCAGCACTCGGCAGAAGATCGAAAGCTCGGATGACGGGCTGCACCGCGTGGTGTGCGATTATCTGGCCGGGATGACCGACCGCTACGCCATCCAGGAATACAAGAGGCTGTTCGACCCGGAAGAGCGAGTGTGAGCGGCGGGAGATCGGGTCTCAGACAGGCGCCGACGGCCGCCGCCGCCCGCGCATCTGCACTTCGAGTTGTTGGATGGGGATGCCGGCTTCGTCGGGCTGGCCAAAAACCACATGCTCGATATGTCCATCCGCTTCGAGGAACGATGTCTGTAGATGAATTTCATTATTATCTGCCAAAGCAACGAAATCCCTTCCTTCCGCGAGGTGTTGGCGACGCATTTCATCTGCAAATTCCTGAGGATGGATCAAGAGGGCCTTGGTCGTATTGCTGTCGTGCTTGTCGAATAGCCACACTTCCATAGCATAGACCTTATCCCGATCTTGCTGACCAGTTATAAAATAGGCGCCCATGCCATAGTCGCCGTTGAATTCTCCTCCCACCTCAATGTTGCGGGCTTCATTGTAGTAGGCGTTGCCATCGAAACCGAAACTCCACCCTTCGTCTGCGCTTGCGATAGGCGAAAGGGGCGGAGGAACAGAAGGGGCGACCGATACAGGCAAGGTAACGAGGTCTATGGGTGTGCTCTCCGCCGGGAGGATGGGGGCAGGCGGCGTTGTCACGGCGGCAGGGGATGACACTGGCCCACGAGGCCAGCCGCTCTGGCGCAGGCGCGTGACAACGACCAGCAACATCAAGACGACAAGGAGAAAGCCCAGCAGAGCAAGCAAGCGGTTGTCGACGGCGCTGGCGTTCGGTTGGGCTTCGGGGGTGGGACGACTCTGAGGGGCGGAGGGCGTCGGCGTAGGGGATTGGTGGGAACGGCTGGCGAAGGTGTCTTCGGCCAGGGCGCGCAGGCGTTCGGCGGCCGGGGCATCGACGGCGGCGATGGCGTTGCTCTGGCGCACCAACATTTCGGTGGCATCGAAAGCGTCCCAATATTGGAGGCGCGCCACGGCGCGGTCGAGATTGCCAGTGAGGGCGTAGCTATCAGCGACCATCTGGGCGTATTCGGTCTGGATGTCGTCCTGGAGGTCACTGGGGGCGGTGTTGGCCCATTGCACCGGAAAAATGACCCAACCCAGGATGAGCCAACCCACGAGCAGCCCGACGGCAAAGACGAGAGCATAGCGCGTGTTGGGGCTGAGTGTCTGAAAACGGTCGCGCAAGTTGGCGAGGGCGGCTGGCGCTGGCGAGGGATCGGTCATAGAGAGACGGAGGGAGTGGCTTGTTGAGCGCGAGGATGGGCAGCAACGACCACGCCGCGCAGATGATTCAGAGTGACTTGGGTGTAGAGGGTCGTGGTCTGGACGTTTTCATGTCCCAAAAGTTCTTGCACGACGCGCAGATCGGCGCCGCCTTCGAGGAGGTGGGTGGCAAAGGAGTGGCGGAGGGTGTGAGGGGTCACAGCGGCCGGCAGATCAGCCTCCTGCGCGTACTTGTCGAGGATATTGCTGATAGTCTTTGGCTCGGTGATGAGGCGCCCCCACTGGTTGAGGAGAAGCGCAAGCGTGGGTCGGGTCGCGCTCTCTTTCGCTTTGGCCAGAAGC
Organism: Chloroflexota bacterium; assembly: GCA_041918515.1. Classification (GTDB taxonomy): domain Bacteria; phylum Chloroflexota; class Anaerolineae; order J102; family J102; genus SSF26. The sequence continues at coordinate 86,304 of JAYRVO010000048.1, forward strand.
TGGGGGCGGCCTTCCTCCAAATAGCGCCGCAGGGCCAGTGTGGCTGGACGACCGAGGAGGGCGATGCGTTCTTTGCCGCCCTTGCCCCACACTCGGATTTGCGCCGCCGCCAGGTCGATGTCCTGGACTGCGAGCGCTAAAAGCTCGCCCCGCCGCAAGCCGCCGCTGTAGAGGATTTCGAGGATGGCGAGGTCGCGTTGGCCGAGTGGCGTGGCGGCGTCGGGTGCGCTCAGCAGATCGAAGACTTGTTCGACTGTCAGATAGGTGGGCAGCGTGCGCGGCTGGTTGGGGATGTGGACGGCAGCGGCGGGGTTGTCGACGACGATTTGTTCGCGGCGTAAGAAGCGGAAACAGGAGCGCAGTTCGTAGAGACGACGGGCCACTGAGGCAGCTTCGTAACCCTGGCGGTGGAGTTGAGCCAACCAGGAACGGATCAAAGCCACGTTCACGTCCGGCCAGGCGCTGACACCGCGCGCGTGCGCGAAGTCTATGAATTCTCGAATCTCAGCGCCGTAGTTGCGCAGAGTGTAGGGCGAGGCCCCGCGCTCGGCATCGAGGTAGAGTAAAAAGCGGGCGAGAGCGAGTTCCATGGTTGGCGTATTGGGTATTGCGTATTGCGTAATAATAGTCTGTTTTTGTTACGTAATACGCAATACGCAATAGGTTTCATATCTAAAATGCTTCCGATGGGGCGTTTGCAGCTGTTTCAAGCGGCGCGCTATAGTCGCATTGTGCGCATTTGGCGCGTTTGCCGGTCTTGGTGAGGATGCTGTTGCAACGGGGGCAACGGATGGCGAGCGGCTCGTTCCAGGTGACGAAGTCACATTGGGGCCAGTTGTCGCAGCCGTAGAAGGTTTTGCCTTTGCGGCTGCGTTTTTGGACGATGGCGCCGCCGTCTTTGGGGCAGCGCACGCCGGTGTCGCTGGTCAGGGGGCGGGTGTAGCGACATTGGGGATAGTCCGAGCAACCGATGAAGCGCCCGTAGCGACCTTCGCGGATGACGAGGGGATGGCCGGATTCGGGGCAAAGCTCGTCCAGTGTCACCGGCTCGACGGTCTGACGCTGCATGGCGCTGCCAGCGGCCTCGACCTGGGCGGCAAAGGGGCCGTAGAAGTCGCGCAGGACTTGCACCCATTCCTCTTCGCCGCCAGCGATGCGGTCGAGCACCTCTTCCATGCGGGCGGTGAAGCCGACTTCGAAGAGGCTGTCGAAGTGTTGCACCAGGAGGTCGTTGACGACAAAGCCAAGCTGGGTGGGGTGCAGGCGCTTGTTCCGGCGTTCGACGTATTCGCGATCGAGGATGGTGGAGATGATGGCGGCGTAGGTGGAGGGGCGGCCGATGCCGTTCTCTTCCAGGGTCTTGACGAGGGTGGCTTCGGTGTAGCGGGGGGGCGGCTCGGTGAAGTGCTGTTCGGGGAGCAGGCGCAGGAGGTCCAACCACTCGCTCACGGTCAAGGGCGGGATGTTGATGCCCAGGTCGTCTTCGCTGGTGTCGTCATCGCCGCGGCTTTCTTCGTAGACGGCCAGGAAGCCGGGGAAGCGAACGGAGGAGCCGGTGGCGCGGAAGAGGTAGGGTTTGGGGCCAGACGCCGGCCCGGCTTCGACTTCGACGGTGAGGGTGTCGTAGATGGCGGGGGCCATCTGGCTGGCAACGAATCGCTGCCAGATGAGCTTGTACAGACGGTAGTGGTCGGTTTCCAGGTGGGGCTGCACCTGGTCGGGGCTGCGCAGGACGCTGGTGGGACGGATGGCTTCGTGGGCTTCTTGGGCCGAACGGGTGCGGGTGCGGTAGGTGGGCGGGTTTTCGGGCAGGTAGGTTTCGCCAAAGGTTTGCAGGATGTAGGAGCGGGCCTCGGCCTGAGCTTCCGCCGAGACATTGGTGCTGTCGGTGCGCATGTAGGTGATGAGGCCAGTGGCGCCTTCTTCGCCCAGGCTGATACCTTCGTAGAGGTCTTGCGCCAGGCGCATGGTGCGGTTGGCGGTGAAGCCCAGGGTGCGGGCGGCTTCTTGTTGCAGGGTGCTGGTGGTGAAGGGGGCGGCAGCACGGCGTTTGCGTTCGCCGCGTTGAACTTTGCTGACTTGCCAGGTCGCGCTTTGCAGGTCAGCGACGACGCGCTGGGCATCGGCGCCGGTGGCAAGTTTGAAATCTTCGCCGTTGATTTTGACCAGCCGCGCCTTGAAGCTGCGGCGCTCTGGTTCCTGTTTGGCCAGCTCGGCGGTGATGGACCAGTATTCTTCGGGAATGAAGGCCTGGATTTCGCGCTCGCGTTCGACGATGAGCCGCAAAGCGACGGATTGCACCCGACCCGCCGAAAGCCCACGTCGCACGTTGCGCCACAACAGCGGGCTGACCTGATAGCCCACCAGACGGTCGAGGATGCGCCGCGCTTGTTGGGCGTTGACCAGGTCCATGTCGATGGCCCGCGCGTGGGTGAAGGCCGCGGCCACAGCGCTCTTGGTGATCTCGTGGAAGACGACGCGGCGGGTGCGCGTTGGTTCGAGGTGGGTTGCTTCGGCCACATGCCAGGCGATGGCTTCGCCCTCGCGGTCGGGGTCAGTGGCCAGATAGATTTCGGCGGCTCGCTCCACGGCCTCGGTCAGTTCGTCGATGACCTTTTTCTTTTCATTCGGCACGGTGTAGAGAGGCTCGAAGTCATGCTCGATATCGACCGAGAGCTTGGATTTGTAGAGGTCGCGCACGTGCCCGACCGAGGCTTTGACGGTGTAGCCTCTGCCCAGGTAGTGGCCGACGGTGCGGGCTTTGGCAGGGGATTCGACGATGACGAGTTTGCCAGAACGCGGGCCGGTGTAGGGCGGGCGTTTGCTGGGTGTAGCGCCCTCGCGCTTGCTACCACCCGCCGCGCGCCCCGAGCTCCCGGATTTCCCCCCGGTCTTGGCAGCGGATTTCCCGGATTTCCCGGCCGCGCTCTTGGTCTCGTCCTTCTTCGCCGCCGACTTGGGCGCGGATGCAGGTTTTGCCAAGCCTGTGTGTGCGGGCGTAAGGCCCATTTTGAACATGCCCGTGCCACACACCGGACATGCCCCGCGCGTGCCCGGCGCGCCTGCTTCCGTAAATACCGGCTGCAGATTCGCCATCTCGCGCTTTGTTTTGCATTTGATGCAGTACGCTTCCATGGGTAGTTATTTGTTATCGGTTATTAGTTATTGGTTATTGGTTATTTGCGCCGGTAATAGATCACTAATAGCTAATAACCAATATCAATCAACGTGGTAAACCGGGCCTGGCTCGCGGGCGACCACGTATTGCATGCCTCCCACTTGCCGGACAAGACCCTTGAGTTCCATCAAGGCCAGGGTGCTGCTGACTTCGCTGATGGGCAGGCCGACTTGTCGGCGTAGTTCATCGACATGACGCGGTTCAGGGCTGAGGAGGCGGTAGATCTGGACCTCGACAGGGTCGGTGGGTAAGCTTTGGCGGGCTTCGGTGTGTTGAGCGGCGCGGCTCAAGTTCAAGGCCTCGAGCACGTCGTTGGCGCTGAGGACGGGAGTGGCGCCTTCGCGGATCAGGCGATTGGGGCCTTCGCTGCTGGACGCCAGGATGCTGCCGGGGACAGCGAAGACCTCGCGGCCTTGCTCGGCCGCCTGTTTGGCGGTGATGACGGCGCCGGAGGACCAATCGCCCTCGACGACGATGACGCCCAGGCTGAGGCCGCTGATGATGCGATTGCGGGCGGGGAAGTTGCGGGCTTCGGGGGCCATGCCCAGGGGTTGCTCGCTCAGCAGGCCGCCATGAGTGATGATGCGGGCGGCGAGGTGGCGGTGTTCGGGAGGATAGACCTGATCGAGGCCATTGCCCAGTACAGCCAGGGTGCGCCCGCCGACCGCCAGGGCGGTTTCGTGGGCGACAGCGTCGATGCCGCGGGCGAGGCCGCTGACGACGGTGACGCCGGCCTGTGCCAGTTCTGTCGCCAGGCGCAGCGTGCATTCACGGCCATAGACGGTGGCGCGGCGAGTGCCCACGATCGCTACCGCCCATTCGTCCTGTGGCTGCAGGTCGCCTTTCAGAAACAATACCGGCGGCGGCATATCGATGCTCTTCAGGTTCGTGGGATACTGGGGTTCCTCCCAGGTCAGAACGGTGATGCCTTCCTGGCGCAGGCGCTCCAGTTCGACGTTCAGATCGAGTTCCTGGCGCAGTTGCAAAAGGTTTTGGAGCGAACGCCGATCCAGGCCGACTTCGACCAGGGCCGACGGTGACGCGTTCCAGGCAGACTCGACATCACCGAACATATCTATGAGCGCACGGAGTTTCTTGGCGCCGATGCCGGGGACTTTGTTGAAGCCGATCCAATAGCGCAACATGTGAGCAAGGGTGAGAACAAGGGTGGGCTTGCCGGGTCGCGGCGGGCGGCGGCGCCGAAGCACCAGCGATGAACAGGCGCCAGCATAACGACTGACCGCGCCTTTGTCAAGGGAGTGGGGGCGCGCAGCGCGTGCAAGAAACAAATGTTCGAGAAGGGCGAAATTTTGTCAACCGTATCCGAAGGTGCTATCATCACCTCATTCCTTGTCGAGGAAAACAGCGCCGGCGCGAAGTGACCGGCGCTTATCCTGTTCTCAAGCGGTAGAAGCGAGTTGCGAAATATCTCTCGCCGTATTCGAAAATCTCCATGTCCAGGCAAGTTCTCATCACCGGCGGCGCCGGCTTCATTGGTAGTCACTTGGCCGACGCCCTTTTGTCCACTGGCTGCGAAGTCACGATTTTAGACAATCTTTCCACGGGGCGCTTCGCAAATATCGCGCATCTGGTCGGTAGGCCCGGTTTCCGCTTCGCCATCGACGACATCGCCAATGCCCTGGTGCTCGATCGCTTGGCCAGCGAATGCCAGATCATTTTTCATATGGCGGCGGCGGTGGGAGTGCAACTCATCGTCGAACATCCAGTGCACACCATCGAAACCAACGTCATGGGCACCGAGGCTGTGCTGCAAGCCGCCGCTCGTTATCGCGCCAAAGTCGTCATTGCTTCCACCTCCGAAGTCTACGGCAAAGGGAGTCGCGTGCCCTTTCAGGAAGGCGATGATGTGGTGCTTGGCCCAACCGACAAAAATCGTTGGGCTTACGCCGCCTCGAAAATGGTGGATGAATTCCTGGCGCTGGCATATCATCGCGAGAAGAGCCTGCCTGTGGTCATTGCCCGCATGTTCAACACGGTTGGCCCGCGCCAAACCGGCCAATACGGCATGGTGATCCCGCGCTTCGTGCGCCAGGCGCTGCGCGGCCAACCGATCACGGTCTATGGCGACGGCAGCCAGAGTCGCTGTTTCTGCGCGGTTTCTGACACCGTGCGGGCGTTGATCGGTCTGGCCGATCACCCAGAGGCAGACGGAGGCGTCTTCAACATTGGCACGAGCGAGGAAATCACCATATTGGAATTAGCCCATCGTGTGAAGGCTGTCACCGGCAGCGCCTCGTCCATCCAATTCATCCCGTATGATGAGGCTTACGCACCTGGCTTCGAAGATATGCAGCGCCGCGTGCCCGACACTGGCCGCATCCAGCAACTATTGGGCTGGCGTCCACACATAACGCTTGACGAGATCCTAGCCCAAGTAGCTGCGAGCGACAGTCTCTAGCGCATCGATTCTAGGGCGGCGGCACTGCGGTCGCTGTCTTCACCCATCGCCCAAGGCAACCACGGCGTCGCAGCGTTCGCTCCGCCTAGTCGCCCACATATCTTGTTCATCTAGGAAGCGGGCTTCCCGGATGGGCGGAGCGTGGGCGTAGCTCGAGAGTAGATACAATGTCGCCAAATAACGATGAGATGCTTTGGTATGTTGTACATACCAAGCCCCAAAAAGAACTCTTGGCCGCCAGTATGCTGGCGGAGCGCTTGCGCCTGAGCGTGTATTTACCTGAAGTATTACAGACTTATCGCCAGCGTGTGCAGCCACGCCCCTTCTTCCCCCGCTATGTCTTCGTCCAGGCTGACCTGAACCTGGTCGAACCCACTGCCATCAACGCCATTCCGGGTGTCATCTGCCTGGTAGCCTTCGGCGACAAGCCCCAGGCCCTCCCACCCGATATGGTGAACGCCATTCACGAGCGCATCGACGCCATCAACGCCGCTGGTGGCCTGCCCCGGCATGATTTCCACCCCGGCGATCGGGTGCGTCTCACAGCAGGCCCGCTGCAAGGTCTGGAAGCGGTCTTCGAGGGACCGATGCGCCCCTCGCAACGGGTCATGATCTTTCTGGAATTCCTGGGCCGCATGCAGAAGACCGAAGTTCCCATCGAATATATCGAACGGATCAGCGCCGGACAGGCCGCGCACGAGCGCAAGCGCACCACCCGCGGGCGTGGGCGCAAAATTCACTATCAAACTCCATCGCCACCATGATCATCTCTATCCAAGAGCAATTGCTGCGCAAAATTCGCGACCACACGGCGACCGTTGCCGTCGTCGGTCTGGGCTATGTGGGATTGCCTTTGGCTGTCGCCTTCGCCGAAAACGGCTTTCGTGTCGTTGGCATCGATGTGGATGCGGCCAAGGTCGATGCCATCCAGCGCGGCGCATCTTACATTAGCGACATCCCCTCATGGCGCTTACAAACCGTAACTGGCAACAGCGCCCTTTTACGCGCCTCCACCGACTATGCTGAATTGTTGGCTTGCGACGCCGTCATCATCTGTGTGCCCACCCCACTCAACAAAACCCGCGATCCTGATGTGCGGTATCTCATCGCTGCGGGCGAATCGGTGGCGCGCTACATCCACACCGGCATGTTGGTCGTGCTGGAATCGACCACCTACCCCGGCACCACCGAAGATTTGCTCTTGCCCATGTTGGCCGCAGCCCGGCCACAGGATAGCAGCTCCTGGCAGGTGGGCCGAGATTTCTTTCTGGCTTTCTCGCCCGAACGCATCGATCCGGGCCGCACCGATTGGACAGTCGAGACGACACCTAAAGTGGTGGGCGGCGTCACCCTGGCCTGTCAGGAGGTGACCACGGCCCTGTATAGCCAGGCCATCGACCGCATCGTGCCAGTTTCATCGCCCGCTGCCGCCGAGATGACCAAGCTGTTGGAGAACACGTTCCGGGCGGTGAACATCGCCCTCGTCAACGAAGTGGCGATTATGTGCGACAAGTTGGGCCTGGATGTGTGGGAGGTGATCGAGGCTGCCGCGACCAAGCCATATGGCTTCATGAAATTCACGCCGGGACCGGGCGTAGGGGGGCACTGCATTCCACTGGATCCTCACTATCTCTCCTGGAAGCTGAAGACGCTGAACTACAATGCCCGCTTCATCCAGCTGGCCGGCGAGATCAACACCGAGATGCCGCGCTATTGGGTGGATAAGGTGCAAGACGCGCTCAACGATGCCGGCAAGCCGTTGAAGAACAGCCGGGTGTTGGTGCTGGGCGTGGCCTACAAGAAAGACATCGACGATGTGCGCGAATCTCCGGCCCTGGATATCATCGAGTTGTTGCGCGAGAAGGGCGCCGACGTGCGCTATCACGATCCGCATGTCTCTAGCTTCACGCTGGATGGACTAACTTGCACGAGCGAGCCAGACCTGGAGCAAGCACTGCACGAGGCCGATTGCGTGGTGGTCGTGACCGATCACTCGGCCTACGATTGGTCTGCCATTGCCCGCCAGGCGGCGCTGGTGGTGGATACGCGGAATGTGGTTTGAATCTTCTCCCTATGGAGGCAACCATGAAAACCAAGCGAATGATCGACTATAACGTTCAGATTTGGCAGGAAGGGGAGCAATATATCGCCCATGCGATGCCGCTCGATGTCATGAGTTCAGGACAAAGTCCATCAGAAGCGCGAGTTGCACTTGATGAAGCTGTAGGGCTTTTTCTTGAGACAGCGAACGAGATTGGCACGCTGCAAGAGGTCCTTCAAGATGCTGGTTATGTGATTGCGCGCGACAGGTTGACCAGCCCGCAGTGGGTGGCAATCGAACGCCATTCAATGGTGTTTGAGTATGCCTAGACTGACGCCACTGCATTGGAAAGAAGTGGAGAGAGTGTTTGTAGCCGCGGGTTTCCGATTTGTGCGTCAGAAAGGGAGTCATCGTTCGTACGTGAAGTCAGGTATGGCAAGACCCATCGTTATCCCAACCTATGACGAAGTTCCCGTATCGATTATTCGCAACAACTTGAAGACAGCAGGTATTTCGCGAGACGAGTTCTTTCTCTTACTTCAAGGAGTTGACTGAAAGACAGTGATTTCCTGCACCTCACCGCATGTCCTATGAATTTCTTTAGAGATCTGTTCGGGCATCAACCCAGCAAACTCCCTCCCCACACCGTCGTCATCGTCTCCGGCCTGCCGCGCTCTGGCACCTCGATGATGATGAAGATGTTGGAAGCAGGCGGCCTGCCGCTCCTGAGCGATGGCCTGCGCACCGCCGATACGGACAACCCCGAAGGTTATTACGAATTCGAGCGGGTGAAGCAGCTCGATAAGGGCGACGTTGCCTGGCTGGCCGAGGCCGAGGGCAAAGTGGTCAAGGTGATCTCGGCTCTGCTCGAACACCTGCCGTCGGGCTACCAATACCGGGTCGTCTTCATGAACCGACGCATGGAAGAAGTGCTGGCCTCGCAGCGCAAGATGCTGGCCCACCGCGGCGAACCTTCGGATATTAGCGACGAGAAACTGGCCGAGCTGCTGGATAAGCATCTACGCAAGGTGAAAGGGTGGTTGGCGGCGCAGCCCAACTTCCGTCTACTGGAAGTGGATTACAATGCCATGTTGGCTGATCCGCGACCGTTCGCAGCCCAAGTGAATCGTTTTCTGGGCGGCGTGCTGGATGAAGCGGCGATGGCAGGGATGGTGAATCCGGCGCTGTACCGCAATCGCGCTGATGGGGTAAAAGCTAACGCGTAATACATGGAACTCAGGGGCTACTGGAACCTTTTCCGTCGTTGGGCCTGGTTGATCATTCTCAGCACCGCGGCGGCAGCAGTGGCGGCCTACGCCTTCAGTATCCGCCAGACGCCCATCTACCGCGCCTCGACGCAATTGCTGGTAGGGCAGAACGCTGCCAGCACAAATCTCAGTGCAGCCTACGCTGATATCCTGATGAGCGAGCGCCTGACCCACACTTATGCGCAGATCTTGTTATCGCGGCCACTCTTGGAACAAGCAGCCGCGGCTGTGGGCATCGACGAGATCGACAGCGATTCAGTGTCAGCGCAGTCCGTGCTCGATACGCAACTGATCGAGGTCGCCGTCGAGCATCCTGTCCCGGCCCTGGCCGCCGCGATCGCCAATGCCCTCCCCCAGGCCTTCATTGCTTACAATAGCGCCCAACAGCGGGAGCGTTTCCAGGAATCCAAACAGGCTTTGTCGACAGAATTGACCAAGCTGAGTGAGGAAATCGGGGCCATCGAGGCGCGCAGCAAAGGATTGCCCGCGGATGAACCGCAGGCGCTTTTGCTACAAGGCCAACTGGCCCAATACCGCAACAGCTATGGCAATGTGCTCTCGCAATTGGAAAGCCTCCGTATCGCCGAAGCCAATGCTGTCGATAAGATTTCTGTGGTGGAGCCAGCTGTGATCCCGCGCCTGCCTGTGCGCCCGCGCGTGTTGATGAACACTCTGCTGGCGCTGATCGCGGGCGCGGTGTTGGGGGCGGGTCTGGCCTATTTGATCGAGTACCTGGACGACACGGTGAAACTGCCAGAACATATCGAGCGACTGACTGGGTTGAGCACCTTGGGCATCATTGCCAGCGAGAAAAGCAGCGCTCGCCGCCTTCTTCGCAAGCGAAACAGTGCCGGCCCGAAAAAGCCCGAAGTAATAAACCTGGTCACGTTGGACAAGCCGCGCTCGCCCAATGCCGAAGCTTTTCGCACAGTGCGCACCGGCATCCAATTCTCCAGCGTCGATAACTCGATCCGCAGCCTGGCGGTCACCAGCCCTGGCCCCAGCGAGGGCAAGAGTACGATAGCGGCCAATCTGGCGACGGTGATGGCCCAGGCTGGCAACAAGGTGGTGCTGATCGACGCCGACCTGCGCAAGCCCATCCAGCACAAACTATGGGAGATGGCGAACACGGTGGGGTTGACGGGTCTACTATTACTGGAGGAACTGCCCGAAAGCCTGGACGATGCGCTGGCGCCGACGCAGATCGAGAACTTGTGGGTGATCACCAGCGGACTGCTGCCGCACAATCCCTCGGAATTGCTGGGATCGCAGAAATTGCAGCGCCTGGTGGAAAGGTTGTTGCAGGACTATCACTTCCTGATCTTCGACTCCCCTCCCGCTTTGGCCGTGACCGATCCCGTCGTACTCAGCCAAAGTGTAGATGGAGTGTTGCTGGTGGTCGATGCCGGCGCCACGCGCGAGGTGGCGCTGGTGCAGACGGTGCAGGCGCTGACCCAGGTGCAGGCGCACGTCATCGGTGTCGTGTTGAACAAGTTCCCGGTCAAGCACGGCGGCTATTACTACTATTATTATCACCACTATTATGAGGATGAAGGGAGCAAGAGTGATGGCGGGGCGCAAGGGGGGAAGGCGCCCCAATCAGGGCAGGAGGCAAGCGGGGGAAGAGGGGGCGCTAAAACAGGTCGCAGAAGGTCGTCGCCTAGCGCATAGGCTGCAATCACGAAGCCTGCACAGTGAATTTGCGCGTTTCGCGCATCACGCTTCGCATTTCCTTCGCATTTCCAGGAAAAGTATTTCGTAGAAGTTCACTTTGCCCCCAAATTGGCTCACGCAAAGCCGCTAAGACGCTAAGTTTTTATGTTTTCTTGGCGTCTTTGCGTGAGATAAAAAGGCACAGGTGAACAGTTACAGTATTTCTTTATCTGAACATCACTATCATGGAGAACACATGGAAGGCGAATTCGATCTGCGTTCTTATATCTATAGCTTGATCCCCTATTGGCCATGGATTCTGTTCATCTCGCTGGGCCTGGGCGCGGTGATGCTTGTCCAGAGCTGGCGCGCGCCCACACGCTACCAGGCAACGGCGATGGTCGCGATCACACGCCCCATCTATCAATTCCAATTCTCGGACGACATCCGCAATCAGACGGAGCCGTCTGGCGCCCAAGGGTTCACGGGCAAAGTCGTCCTGGACATAGCGACGAGCGACGCCCTCCTCCAACAAGTGCTCGATGAGGTGGATGGCACTCCCCCCTCTGCGAGGGGGAGCATAGCAGCGCTCAGGCTCAGAGTCAACGCCAGGCTCGGCAGCGATCCTTCCATCCTCATCTTGACCGCGGTAGATCAGAATGCCGAGCGGGCGGCGAAACTGGTCAACAGTTGGGCAGAGCTATATATTCAACAAATCAACAGGCTCTATAGCGTGTCCGCCGATCAACTGACGTTCTTCGACGGTCAGTTGGTGCAAGCCAAAAATGAGATGGAGCAGGCCGATCAGTCCCTGATCGATTGGCAGAAAGACAGCGACCGGGCTATTCTGGAAGCGCAATTGGCGGCTAAGCAAGGGGCGCTGGCCAATTACTTGAGCTTGAACGAGTCACTCGGTCTGTTGCTGCAAAATGTGAAGGATTTGCAGAAACAGTTGGAGCGGCTTCCGGCAGATACACCCTCCACCCTGGGCGATGATCTAACGACCCTGGCGTTGCAAGCACGCGCGTTCAATGCGCAGTTGAGCATTCCCTTGCAGGTGCAACTATCCAATAGCGGCCGCATGTCCAACAAAACAGTCGCGCAACAAGCTGCTTATCTGGCCGATCTTGGCGACACCATCGAGAACCAGCGAGCCGAGGCCAAGAAGGAGGCGGAGGCGCTGCCAGAAGCGATCAAGACCTTGCAAGGGCGTATTCAAGAAGCCAAAACGGAGGAAGCACGGCTGACCCGGCAGCGAGACCTGGCTAGTAGCTTGTATACGATTTTGGCGCGGAAAGTCACAGAGACCCGCCTTACTACACAGGATACCTCGACAAGAGCGCGTTTGGTGAGCAGAGCGGCAACGCCAGAACGGCCGCTCAACAAGAAGCGCCTGACCAATGGAGCGCTCGGCCTGGCGGCGGGATTGATTGTGGGCGTGGTGGGGGCATCCATCGTGGAATACTTCAGGGCGCCCATTCGCCCGCGCCCTGAATCTGGCCGAGAAACGGCTGTAGGATAGCGCCCGAAGCGGGGATGGCGAATGGGCAGCCTTTCTGGTCTCCTCAGGGGCCAGAAAGGGGTTGCGCGTCGCCACATTCGACCATATGTGTGGCATTGCTGGCATCGCTCTAAAGCCTGAGCACTCAGTTTCCGACCTCCGCCGACGATTGGCTGCTATGAACGCGGCCATGCGCCATCGCGGGCCGGATGACGAAGGCGTCTATCTATCGCTCGATGGTCGCCTGGGGATGGCCAATCGCCGTTTGGCTATTCGCGACCTCTCGCCGGCCGGCCACATGCCGATGAGCAATGAGGAGGGTTCGGTCTGGATCACTTACAACGGCGAGATCTACAACACCGACGAGTTACGCGCCGGGTTGGAGCGATTAGGCTACACCTTTCGCTCGACTAGCGACACCGAGATCATCCTGGCTGGCTATTTGGCCTGGGGCAAGCAAGTAACAGAGCGATTGCGGGGCATGTTCGCCTTTGTCATCGCCGATTTGCGCCCCGGATGCCACTGCCTTTTCCTGGCCCGCGATCCACTGGGCGTCAAACCCCTCTACTACGCACAGAGTCACCTCGCTTTCCTCTTCGCCTCGGAACTAAAAGGGTTGCTGGCATCGGGGTTGCTCAGCGACGAGATCAACCCGGCAGGATTGGCCGGCTATCTGGCGCTGGGCAGCGTACCTACGCCTCTGACGATCTACCGGGATATTGTGGCGCTGGAGCCAGCGAGTTGGCTGGTGGTGGATTTGGCGACCGGGCAGAGCACGGCCCCCACGTTCTATTGGCATCTGCCGGCCACCTCTCTCGAAACCATCTCCCGCGAAGATGCCGTGGCCCAGGTGCGCACCAGTTTACAGGATGCCGTGGCCGTGCGCCTGGTGAGTGATGTGCCCTTGGGTGCTTTCCTCAGCGGGGGATTGGATTCGAGCAGCGTGGTGGCATTGATGCGTCAGGCGACCAACGGCCCCCTCCGCACTTGCTCGATGATCTTCGCTGAAGCAGATTACTCGGAAGCCCCCTATGCCCGCGCGGTCGCCAATGCAGTCAGGGCTGAGCATTTTGAGCGGGTGGTGACGGCCCAAGACATGCTGGTCGAGTTCGACCATATCTTGGCGGCGTTGGATCAGCCATCTGTCGATGGTGTCAACACCTATTTCGTCTCGCAGACCGCACGCCAGGCAGGGTTGACCGTAGCCCTTTCGGGGCTGGGCGGCGATGAGTTGTTTGGCGGCTACCCTAATACTTTCGTGCAAGCGCCGCAGATGTATCGAGCGTTGCGTTTGATGCAGGCTATCCCTGGCGGCGCTGCGATCGCACGCGCCGCGATCAATCTGCTACCGGATTGGCAACGTTGGGCGCGCACTGCGGATGCGCTGACCCGACCCGCGTCTCGCGCCAGCGCCTACCTCACCCGTCGTGGGCTTTTCGCCCCCAGCGAGGTTCAAGCCCTCCTGCAACCCAACCTCTGGGCTGAGGCTACAACTCGTTTTGACCCTATTCGCCACATTGCCGCGCAGGCTGACAGTCTGCAAGCCACGGTTTCCGATTTTCTGTGGACTTCACGCGCCGAACTTGCCACCTACACCCAGCATCAGCTTCTGCGCGACACCGACGCCATGAGCATGACGCACTCGCTGGAAGTACGCGAACCGTTGTTGGATGTGCGTCTGGTGGAGCAGGTGTTGCGTCTACCTGACCGCATCAAGCTGAAACGCGGGGACAACCCCAAGTCCTTGCTGGTCGAGGCGGTAGGCGACCTCTTGCCTTCATTGGTGCGCAAACGCCGCGACAAGATGGGGTTTACCTTTCCTTTCGATGCCTGGCTGCGGGGGCCGCTGCAAGCTCGAACCCATGAGGCTTTGCAAGCGGTGCAAGAACGGGATTGGCTACAGGCTGGAGCGGTGGAGCGGGTGTGGCAGGATTTCCTGGCTGGTCGAGTGCATTGGTCGCAGCCCTGGGCGCTGGCGGCGCTGGGAGCTATCACCTCATGAAGTTGCATCTGGTTCTTCGCTCTTCTGGAATCTCATGTTGGACAGGCTGAGCAGGGGGTCTGACATCGCTAACAAGGTCAGTCATCTGGGTGCAGCAAAGCGCCTGGGAGTATTGATCATGCTCTTGGTCGCGGCCTTGCTGGCGGCGCCAGCTCTGATCGCCAACATTGGCCGGGTGCGCGCCTTGCAGGCCGTGGATGTGAGGGCCAGCCCCCAGGAACGGGCGAGAGATGGCTGGCAAAGCGGGTGGGAAAGGCTCTGCGACGGCGAGTCGTTGGCAGATGGCGCCCAGGATCCTACTACGCAACGGGTGCTATCTTTTGTGGCGATGAGCGCCATCGACCAGGGTAATTATGACGCGGCTTTGCGCTGGTTCCGCCAACTCGAAGCCGCCGGTGGGGACGAGAATGTGGCGGCCACGGCTTACCGGGCGGCGCTGGAATTGAACTGGCAGAAAGCAGTCGAGCAGTACAAGCCCAATGCGTTCAATCGGCACCGGCAATTTTGGGGCGCGGTCTTCTATCAGGCGGCGCAACAACTGTTCTTCACAGGCAAGGTGAAGCAGGCGGCGGCATGGTATCGCCGGGCGGATGCGTTGTATGACACCAATGGCCCCTTGAACAGCCTGGCGTTGGTGAATTGCCTAGAGCAGCAGGGGCGCTTTGCCGAAGCCTGGGATGTGTATCGTCGCGCGCTGGCGGCGTTGCCAGCCGAGGAGGCGTTGACGCATCGTGAGCGTTTCAACCGCTTGCGCTTGGCCGGGTTGCGGCAGTGGCGACAGCAGGATCCCGAAAACGGGCGGGTTGCGCACTGGCTGGAGTTTTATGAGGCCGACGAGCGCGCCGAAGAAAGCGTGACTTTGACTGAAGCGCCAAAGTCGATGGCGCCGTTCGACTTCGACCTGGGCGAGGGCCGCAAGCTGGTGGGGCTGGACTATTGGGCCGAGGACATGGAGACCGGGCCGTTCATGGTTGTTGATATTTTCATCCAAAGCGGCGAAAGCGATGCGCCGAGCTACGAGCGGGCGCGGCGGACGGTGCTTAATCAGGCGCCCAACGGCTCCTTTGCCTGGGATGCGACGCCGGATGGGGTGCGACCAGCGGGGTGGCCGCGCTGGGTGTATGGCCCCGACGCTGGCGTCCTGCGCTCCACCGGGCTTCATCCAGACGAGCGTTGGCTGTGCCTGGAAGACCTGCCTGGAAAGGGCGGCTATGGCGCCGAAAGTTGGGCTGCGCCCACGGTCAAGGACCGGTATGTGCAGGGTGGGCGCATCTGGAATGATGATCGGGCCAGCGCCGCGCTGGGGCGGTATTGGTTCAAGGATGAAAGTGGCTATCCTTATAGCTATGCCGGCTATGCTCATCCGCCAGCCGGAGAACGCAGGGTGGCAGGAATATGGGAAGCGCCGACAGTGGCCGAGGACGTGGCGGTGTGGCTGCTGGCGCAGAATGGCGGCGTGGTGTGCTATACCGACCTGTTCCTGTTCGGTTTGCCAGTGCAAGGTAAAGGCGTATTGTGATCAAGCTCGGGTATCGGCTGGTAGAGTTCTTGGCCGGCAGAAGGAAAACTATCGATGTCGGTTAGTAGCAGGATTCTGCGGGGGACGGGGTGGATGACGCTGGCGGGCATCCTAGCTCGATTGGGAACATTCACGGCGAATTTAATTGTCATCCGTCTCTTGGGTCTCGAACGGGTAGGTCAATTGGGATTGATCGAAAGCTGGTTGAGCTTGATTGTCATGTTCGCACTATTTGGGACCAATACGGCTGTTACCCGACATGTCGCCTACTATCAACGCGGTGATCCAGCGCGTATAGGCGCTCTGATAGCCTCAGCCTTGGGATTGGGAATAGTATTGAGTTTGATAGTTGATGTAGTATTGTTTTTGTTTTTATTTGCACAGCCGGCAAAGATCTCAGCATCACCATTCGAACTGCTGGAAACTACTCGCAACATCTTGGCGCCCTATGCGCCCGTTGTGATGGTATTAGTAGTCGTTTCGACTTTGCGCGCTCTGCTCGCGGGACTGATCTATGGTTTGCAAGCCTTTTCGATGCTTGTCTGGGTGAATATCGTCACGGGTGTGATCAGCTTGCCTCTTTCTTTCTTTCTAGTGCAATGGCGTGGGCTGGGAGGAGCATTGGATGCTCGTTTGTTGTTGGGGGCGATAGAAATTCTGACGATGTTGGTGCTTGCGAGATCTACACTTCGCAACTTGAAAACCAAATGGACACTTCGCGGCTTTACAGATAATAGCCGTCTCTTACTTGGTTTTGGCGCTGCAACTTTCGCAGGGCAATTTGCCACCAACCCTGTGCAAACATTCATGACCAGTTTTTTGGCGACCCAAACTGGCGGCATAGTACAGGTTGGCCTTTTTACGGCAGCCAGTCGTCTTGTAGGGTTAGCGAACTTTCTGCCTGGCTCGATGGCAACGGTGATCATGCCCGTATTAGCCAGGGAACATGGCAAAGGAGATCTCGCTCAGTTCGGTAACGATGTTGTGAAAGCCATACGCATGATGTGGGCAAGCGGTCTACCAGTCTTCATATTTTTCATGGCAATTAGCTCAAAGGCATTGGTGCTGCTCTATGGCCCGGCGTATGCGAGGGGAGCAAGTGTTGCTTTTCTCTTTCTGTTTATTGCTTTACTGGGCGTGATCAACCAAGCATCCGAAAGTGCACTCGCAGCGGCCAACCGGCAATGGATCTCAACGGCAACCAATTTGGTATGGGCGGTGATGTTTCTGGTATTGGGTCTCTTCCTTGTACCTGTCTATCTTGCTTCTGGCTATGCGATCTCCTGGTTGATCTCGATGGGGATCTATCTCGCCCTGGAGTTGAGTTGTCTACGCATCCTTTTCGCTGCACCTCTACGGCTCTTGATGACCCTGGCCTTGCTAACACTCATATTTACTATGGGATCATTTTTTGCCGTGCGATATGCTGACAGTCTGGCCGGAACAATAGTTTCAGGTCTTCTTCTTGCCATAACATGTTTATGGATGATTTGGCGGCGGGTGCTGGTTGATTCCGAGCAGCACAGATTGCTTGCTCATCTCCATGCCGTGCCCGCCCGTTTCCTTTCTCGTGATCGGATTATCTTCCAGACTCGTGACAACTTAGAACGCACTTCTCGTGACTTACGCTAACGGGATCATCTATGACATCGATCAAGCCTTCACTCACCAAACTGCGACGGGGTATTGCGTCTTTTGCTGTGCCTCGAACCTTCCGTAGTGGAGGGACTGTGCGATCTATTGGGATGCTCATGCACTCGGTTTTGATCAGCTATGGCTGGTTGCGCTCGCAGCGCGAAAAACGCTGCGTCGATGCCGTTGGCAATCCTATTCCATGGTTTACTTATCCTGCGATTGATTTTCTGTCCGGGTTGAACCTATCCTGCAAGAGAGTATTCGAGTGGGGTAGCGGGAATTCTACTTTGTTTTGGGGGGGAGTCGCCTATGAAGTAATCAGCGTGGAAACAAGTCTGCAATGGTATGAGTATTTAGCGCCCCGTGTTCCAACAAATTGCCTGGTGCTTTTATCAAACAAGGACAGGCTTTCGTATGTCGAGGTAATTGACAAATATGATCGCTTCGACGTAATTGTGATTGATGGAGAGGTAGAGCATCGAAAAGAGTGTTGTCTTCATGCGCTCGAACACATCGGTGAGAGCGGCATTATCATCTTGGACAATTCCGATCGGTGCGTTGGTAGCACTGAGGTTCTTCGGGGCGCTAATTTGATACAAGTGGACTTCACCGGTTTTGCCCCATTGAACGTCTACGCTCATACAACCAGCATCTTTTTTACCCGCGGCTACGACTTCGCACCGCGTCATGGGCGACAGCCACAGAGAAGCGTGGCGCAGCCTTACAGCCCCTGGTTAGATCAATGAAAGGACGCCTAAAATCAAGGTTCCTGTCTCAATTCGGGCGCGCACTGCACCATTGGGCAGCAGCATTTGGCATCGATCTCATCAGATTCTACCATTCCTCATGATCATTTCCCATACCGCAGCCTCTCAACTCCTAACAGGGAGACCATCTGTAGACAAGCCATGCTCTATTGTCAAGCCGTGATGGGGCGGGGAGCCGGATTAGGCACCCGCCTGTTTACTTGGGGGAGGTGTGTGGTATTCTCACACGTCCAAGGCGCGCCCATGTTGGCGCCGCGCTGGGTGTTTCCTCGTCTTGGCCCCTTGCTGCGCGGAGGCATCGATTTGATTGCCTATCACCGCCAGATCCTGCTTCTGGGCTTGTTCCAGCCACGGCCTGGGGAATTGCGAGGCTGGGACAAAGCGCTTTGTCTCTTGCGCAGCCAACAAATTTCTGAATCCGCTTACGCCACCCGCTCCTCCAACATGGGCGCTATGGCTGGAACGATTGTCACCTTTAGCGGGCCTGGTAATCAACTCGCCGATTTACAGGGCTGGGAGGGGCTGTTGCTCAACGAGCTGAGGGCGATGACCAGGCCAAAATGGCTGGCGCTTGTCGATCAAAGAGGCGCCATTCCCATTGGCATCAATGTGCGCTTGGGGAATGATTTCCATCAGGCGCAGTCTACTGAAGATTACTATACCAAGGGAGCCATCAAAACACCTCTCAAGTGGTTTAGAGAAGCCCTGATGTCGATTCGCGCTGCCTGCGGTTTCTCAGCTCCGGCCGTTGTCGTGTCCGATGGCAGCGAAGAAGATCTCCGGCCCCTCCTGGAGTTGGAGAATGTTTCGTTCGCTCGACCTGGCTGCGCTATCAGTGATCTGTTGACGCTCGCTCAGAGCAAAATTCTCATCGCTTCTGGGGCCAGTTCATTCAGCGCCTGGGCTGCTTTTCTGGGGCAAATGCCTGCCATTTCGCACCCTGGCCAGCCACTGACCTGGTTTGGCTTGCGAAACCATCACGGCTACTTTGTGGAGACCTTCGATCCTGTGGCGCCCGATCAGCAATTTCTCGAACAAGCAAGGACCATTCTGATTCATGACGCAAGCAACGCAAACTGAGGCAATGCTATCCCGGCCGCCGTTTGGGGATCGTCTTCTTGTTTTGGCCCGCACGTCTTCAGAAAAGCGCCCCTTATTCACCATCGCCATTCCTCATTATAAGCACCGTCGCTATCTAGAAATAGTGCTACAGAGTTTGTTCGAGCAGGAATTCGCTGACTTCGAGATTGTCGTGTCGGACGATTGCTCTCCCGACGATTCCGTCGATGTCATCCCGGATTTGTTGCACCGATCGGGCCGTCCCTTTCGTTATTACCACCAACCTCAAAACCTGGGTTATGACGGCAACGTTCGGTTTTGCCTGGCGGCAGCACAGGGACGCTATGTTTTTTTGCTGGGCAACGATGATGCTCTGAGCGGAGCAACTGTTTTGACTGAACTTGAACGCGAACTGCGCACGCTGGCATGGCCCCAGGTGGCTTTCACGAACTACGGCGACTGGGCGACGGGTGCGCAGACTAGGCGCGCACACACGACGCAACGCCTGGGAAGTGGACCCGCCGCCGCCGTCAAGTTTTTTCGCTCGTTTAGTTTTGTTTCGGGGCTTATCTTCGAACAGGCGCTTGCCCAAGAACACGAGACAGACCGCTGGGATCGTTCCGTGTACTACCAGATCTACTTGGCGACCCGCATCATCGCCGCCGGCGGCGCCTTGGCGGCGCTCGCCGTCGACGCTGTCCGTAAAGATGTGTGCATCGATGGCCAGACTGTCCCCACCTACGCCACGAAGTGGGCTGGCGCCCCCCGATCCTTCGAGCCTCATCAGACAGGGTTAGAGTCGGTCATTCGCGTAGCAGTCGATGGCGTGGCGCCTTACGTAGAGAAAAGAGAACGGTCGCGTGCCATTCGGCGCATTGTCGCTCAGATTTACGGCTTCACCTATCCGTATTGGCTGCTGGAATACAGACATGTGGCCAACTGGGGCTTTGCCATCGGGATTGCTCGCAGCCTGTGGCCGCCCAAGTTGATAGCTGAATACGACCTGGTTTGGCTGGATCGACTTATTTTGTGGCTGAACTACATCATCATGACCATAGCTGGCTTGTTTACTCCACTTTCTTTGTTTGCACGGCTCAAGACGACCCTGGCTGACATCGTTCGCCAGTTTCTACAGAAAAGCTGACTATGGCTGGATCCGTCTTGATCGTCGGCATCGATCGGCCAGAGGCGCTGGAAAATTCGTACGCGCGCGCCTTTGCACAACTTGGTTGGCATGTCACGTTTTGGGATTTGGCGCCTGCCCTGCGCCGAACGGTGCGCGGCGGCAAATGGGGCTATTTCTTCAGCCAATTCGTGCGCGTAGAGCCGTGGTTGCGCAAGGCGAACCGGGAGCTGGTATTGTGCGCCCTCGATCTGCAACCCGATCTTGTTCTGACCTTCACGCATCCTCAGATCATGCCCGGCGCTTTGGCGCAGATCACGACTTCGACCTCCGCCAAACTTGCACAGATTTGGCCCGATCCCCTGCTTAGTTGGGAAGCCAATCTATCGGCCAACTTGCCAATCTATGACTTGATCGCAACATTCAGTCAAGCGACTGTTTCAGCTTTTTTGCGCATGGGTGCGCGCAAAGCCATTTGGCTGCCCTTTGCAGGAGACCCCGAACTTTTGTTTTACCCATCAAGGTCCGATATCGAGCGAGGCGCGTTGGCGGCAGACGTCACCTTCATTGGCGCCTGGCGTGCAGAACGTGAAGCGGTTTTATCCCAACTAGGTGCATTCGATCTGAAGATCTGGGGACCCGATTGGGGGCGACGTTGTCGCCACAATCGCACGATCATGAACACCTGGCAGGGCCGTTCCTTGCGGGGGGCTGAGTTTGCTAAAGCGGTGGCGTCTTCCAAGATCAATCTGAATATCATCGATGCGACCATCCCCTCTGCCGCCAACATGCGCTTCTTCGAAATCCCAACTGCCGGCGGCTTGCAGGTGTGCTCGCCTTGCCCAGAGATGGAAGCAGAATTCCGACACGGTGAGCACCTGTTTTATTACCGGCAACCTGACGATCTGCTTGCCCTCTTGCATGAGCTATTGGCTGACGATGCTTTGCGCGCAAAGGTGGCGGCGGCTGCACACAGCAAAGTACTGGCCGAACACACATACACGCATCGCGCCCGACGGCTGTTAGAGGCGCTTGATCTGCATCTATGAAAATCCAGGCGAACTGCTGAGCCGATCATTGACAGCACCAGGAGTTATTCAGGGGGAGGCAGTTAGGCAACTGACTTTGTCACTTATGAAGATAATGGTCATACTCGGCACCAGGCCAGAAGCGATCAAGCTCGCGCCTGTTATCCTGGAAATGCAGCGACATTCAGGACAACTGGAGATCAACGTGTGCGTTACAGGTCAACATCGCCAAATGCTCGATTCTGCTCTTGCCGTCTTTGGCATCAAACCTGATCACGATTTGAATGTGATGCGACCTGATCAAGATCAGGCGACCCTCACGGCAAGCTTGATCGATCAACTAGCACCCATCTTACAGCAGGAATCACCAGATTGGGTGCTGGTGCAGGGCGATACAACAACCGCAATGGTAGGTGCATTGGTTGCGTTTTATCAGCGTCGACGAATTGGACATGTCGAGGCTGGCTTGCGTACAGGAGATCGTTTCCAACCTTTTCCTGAAGAGATCAACCGTAAGATTATTGATAGCGTGAGCGATCTGCTGTTTGCTTCGACAAATCTAGCGAAACAGAATCTACTTGATGAGGGTTACCCAGAAGACAGGATCTTTGTTACAGGTAATACGGTTGTTGACGCCTTACTGATAATTGCGAAACAAAATAGCTTGCGATCTGAGACAATTCTTAGTAGTTTGCCAGATAAGTGTCGCCTCTTGCTTGTAACAGCACATCGTCGCGAGAACTTTGGGCAACCCCTGATCAATATCTGTACAGCTTTACGGCGAGTGGTTGAACGTTATCATGACGTGCATGTTGTGTTTCCTGTGCATCTCAATCCCAATGTGTATCAGCCTGTGCATGCCTTGATCGGTGATCTCCCTCAAGTCAGCCTTGTACCTCCTTTGGACTATGTTGAATTCGTCCACATCATGCAGCGTGCATTCCTTATCCTGACAGATTCTGGCGGTATCCAGGAGGAGGCTCCCACATTTGGCGTTCCTGTGCTTGTGCTACGGGAGCGAACCGAACGCAGCGAGTCGTTGTTTGCAGGAGTTGCCAGGCTGGTGGGTGCGGATTCGGAGCGTATCCTGGCTGCGGTGACTCAGTTGTTGGATGATGCCGAAGCCTATCGGGCAATGGCCAAGGCTCAAAACCCCTATGGAGATGGTCGCGCAAGCAAACGCATCGTTCAAGCCCTGATGAACACAACTTGATCGCTCTATGACACACATTCAGGCAGTATTTTATGGTAATCCCGATCGCTATCCACCTATCTTGAATAGTATATACTTGCTGAGCGCGCGCGGTTTCACGATTGAGCTTATTTGTCATGATACAGGTGAGTCGCCCACGGCTTTATGGCCTGAGAACTGTCAGGTCAAGCGATTAGCTGGGAAATCGAACGTCTCGTGGCGCAACTACCTGGGATTTGTTCGACATTGCGTAGCCTTGACCAAGCCATCCACAGACTTGTTCGTAGCACACGATATGCATGGTTTGTTACCGACGCGGGTGATGGCTTCGCGATGCCGACGACCATTGGTGTATCATTCGCACGAATTAGTGATCAGCGGAGAGAAGCTGGCGTTGGGGGGACGGGTCGTATTTGCATTTCAAAAACGGTTTGCCAAGACCGCCGATCTAGTTGTGACAGCCGATGCAGAGCGATCCGCCATTCTTAAAGAGAGACTGAGGCTCGACAAACTCCCTCTGGTAGCAGCTAACGCTCCTCTGCAAAGACCTAAACCCGATCAAGGGCGTTTACAAAAGGATTTGGCCCAACAAGGTCGTGTGTTTGACAAGATAATGCTTCGGCAGGGGAATGTGGGCCCGGGACATGCTGTCGAAGCCACTATTCGATCGATACCGTGCTGGCTTGGCTCGAGCTGGGGATTTATCTTGTTGGGCCCCATACAAACAAGATACATTGATGAGCTAAACCAGCTTGCTGTTTCTTTGGGAGTTCAGGATCGTTTGGCATTTCTTCCCTCTGTTCCCTACCAACAGGTGCTGAATTATACGGTTGGCGCTGATGTTGGACATGCGCTCTATGACCCAATTGATGATAACAACCGCTTCAGTGGCACCGCCTCGAATAAACTTCTCGAATACATGGCCGCCGGCTTGCCTATCCTTGTCTCGGATCGACCGGGGCTACGAAAGTTGATCGAGCGCTACGACTGCGGTCTGACCGCCGACGAAAGCGATCCGGTCAGCATCGCTGCTGCGGTCAACTCTCTGCTTGGCAACCCGGAACGCGTCCGCCGCATGGGGGCCAACGCCGCTCGCACCTTCGAGGAAGAGTTCCGTTATGACAGGCAGTTCGCGCCCGTGCTGGCGGCCCTTGAAAGTCTGATTTCGACGAGAAAGATATGACGATCCATGTGGCTTCCGGGCCAGATTGGCTCGGCTCAAACGGCCGCCCACACCCACATCGAAGGCGTCTGCAGTTAATCATCATCTATCTGTTGGCGGTGCTGGCCTATGGCCTGGCTTTCGCCTTCTTGCAACGAGAGCCGTTGCCGGGGAAGATTTACGCTCTGGGAGTGCTCATCTTTGCCACCAGCTTGTGGCCGCTCGCAGCCTGGGCGGCACGCACACGACGCCGTCTACCCATATTCGAGTTGATCGTTTTTTCCTATGCCTTGCAATATAGCATGCCGCTGTACACCCAGCCACAGGGTCTGATCATCTTTAGTCAGTTCGTGCCCGTTTCCTGGCAAGCGCTGTACGAGGCGTTGTGGCTGGTCGAAATCGGCCTTATCGCCTTCATTGCCGGCTATTATCTGTTTCTGCGCAGCGTCCTGGCGGCTGCGGCGCCGCGTCTGGATTTACCTTTCAGCAACAGGCGTCTCCAGACTTACATTTATCTAAGTTTCCTCGTCAGCGGGATCGTGATGATCCTGGATGCGAGTGACTCCTCGCTTCTCCAGGCGAGCGCGCTGGGCGCACTGACGCGCCTGGCCGCCGGCCAATTCAACATAGCCCTCATCTTGCTCGGCTACCAGGTTTACGAACAACGCCGGGCGCGGCCTGGCAGGCTTTTGTTGCTCTATGCAGCCACGGCCTTTGCCTTTCTCATTGGCCTCAGCACCGGCATGCTCGAAAACGCACTCATTCCCCTCGTCAGCCTCTTCCTGGTGCGCTGGCAGGGTGGCAGGCGTTTTCCGTGGCCGTGGCTGGCGGCAGGGTTGGCGTTGTTCATGGTGCTCAACCCGGCCAAGGGCGTCTTCCGCAATATGGTCTGGTTTGGTGAAAGCGATTATTCTCTCCGCGATCGCATCAGTCTCTGGTCGGACCTGACCATCGACAGCACCGAGACTTTGGTGCAGCCCGCCTTTGCCGCGGATCGCGAAGAGGTGATGCTGCGAACGTTGAGCCGCTTCGATCTGATTCACAGGTTCGCCTACGTACGCACCATGACGCCGCAGATCGTACCCTATTACGAAGGCGCCACCTATGCTTACTTTCTCGTCGCCTGGATTCCGCGGCTGTTATGGCCCGACAAGCCCACCGCCACGGGCGGCGCCAACGATCGCATGGATGTGGATTATCAGCTCAAATATGAAGGGCAGGCGGTTTCGGTGGGCATCGGCTTGCTCCCCGAGGCTTACGCCAATTTCGGCCTTCTCGGCGTGGTCCTGGTGATGGCGCTGCAGGGCGCCATCTTCGGTTTGCTCTATGCCATGCTCAATAGTTCAGGCAGTCAGGGCGGACGAGCGATCTATCTCGGCATCGGCATCTACTTCCTCAATGGCATTGGCACTTCCGCTTCGGTGATGTTTGGCGGCGTCTTTCAACAAATCCTGGCCAACGCCGTCATCCTGCGCCTTTTCGCCAGAGGCTGGCGCGCCAGGCGCGGCCAGGCGCCGGCGGCAGGAAAGACCGATGCCATGCCTGCCCTCGCCCCACCTTCCTCATAATGCGGACCGGCATTCTCTATCTCGTCCCCGACCTGATTGGCCCACCTGGCGGCATCGCCCGCTATTGCCGGCTGGTGAGCCAGGCGCTGTTGGAGGCCCATCTGCCGCTCACCGTGCTGGCGTTGCAAGATCGCCAGGAAGCGGGGGCACAGGCGGCGGTTTTGTTTCCGGGCATGGATTATCGAGCCTGTGCTGGCTCGCGGCCGCAGTTCATCGCGCAGAGCTTGCGCCAGACTCTCCAGCAGCGGCCACAGTTGGTATTGGTAGGGCATCCCAACTTTGCCGGGCTGGGCGACATCCTGCGACGGCTGTCTCAGGCGCCGCTAATCGGATTCATCTATGGCGTGGATGTGTGGCGGCCGCTGCCACGATGGGCGCGCCGCAGCATCCAGGACGCCGATCGGGTGATTTCTATCAGCCATTTCACTGCTCAGAAGGGTCTTGCCTGTAATGCCCTCCCCCCTGATCGCCTTCGCATCCTGCACAATTGTCTAGACCCCGTCTTCACTCCTCCGCCTGTTCCCCCTCACAAGGACGGACGGCTCTCATTGCTCACTGTTTCCCGTATTAGCCAAAGCGAGCATTACAAAGGGCATGAGTATGTGCTGCACGCACTCCCTTCCCTTTTGTCCGCCTTTCCGCATTTGATCTACGACGTAGTCGGCGACGGCCAGGGGCGGCCGTTGCTGGAACGGCTGGCAGCAGAGCTGGGGGTGATCTCGGCTGTGCGCTTTCATGGTCTGGTTTCGGAAGAGCGCCTACGTGAGTTCTACACGCAAGCGTCGGTCTTCATCATGCCCAGCGCCCGTGAAGGCTTTGGCTTCGTCTTCCTGGAGGCCATGGCTTACGGCCTCCCCGTGATCGCTGGCAACCAGGACGCCACGACCGAGGTGGTGGCCGATGGCGAGACCGGCTTGTTGGTAAACCCGACTTCGGTCGAGCAGATCACGCAAGCGGCAACGCGGCTGTTGGGAGACGCCGGCCTCCGCCAGCGCATGGGGCGGGCTGGCGTCCAGCGGGTCAGCGAACACTTCAGTTATCCTCAATTTCAGGCAAGGCTCCTTCACTATCTGGCCGAGCTCAAGGTGATATGATGCGAGTCCTGCACGTCATCCCCTCCCTCAGCCCCAAGCGCGGGGGCCCCAGCTTTGCGGTGCGGGCCATGGCCGAAGCAGTCGTAGGACAAGGCATCGAGGTCGATGTGGTTGCCACCGACGACGATGGCGATGGTCATTTGCATGTCCCTCTCGGCCAGCCCATCCTCGAGCGTGGCGTCACCTATCGCTACTTTCGCCGCCAAACCGATTTCTACACGGCTTCGTGGCCGCTGGCGCAGTGGTTGTGGCGGCATGTGGGCGATTTCGATGTCGTCCACATCCATGCTCTCTTTTCCTTCAGCACCCTGCCAGCCGCCTGGTTTGCCCATCGCCGCCGCGTTCCTTATATTGTGCGACCGCTGGGCACGCTCAACCAATGGGGGCGCGAGAACCGACGGCCGGCGCTCAAACAAGCCTCCTTGCACCTGATCGAAGACCCGATTCTGGCGCGGGCAGCGTTCGTCCACTTCACCTGCGAACAAGAGCGCATCGAGGCCGAAGCCGCCGGCTGCCGATACCCGGCCTTCGTCCTCCCCCTCGGCATCGATCTGGCCCCATTTGCCTCGCCGCCATCGCCTGACGCCTTTTTCCACCGCTTTCCCGATCTGGCGAACAAGTCGGTGATGTTGTTCCTCTCGCGACTGCACCCGATCAAGGGCCTCGACCTGCTTCTGCAAGCCGTGGCCAAGGTTATGACTACGCATTCCGATGTCGCCCTGGTGCTCGTTGGCGACGGCGACCCTACCTATGTGGCCAGCCTGCAAGCGCAATCCAGGGGGTTGGGCATCGACGACAGAGTTGTGTGGTCGGGATCCCTCTATGGCGACGACAAACTGGCTGCATTGACCGCCGCCGATGTCTTTGTCTTGCCTTCCTACTCTGAAAGCTTCGGTCTGGCAGCGGTAGAAGCCCTGGCCGCGGGCGTTCCCACGATCGTTAGCGATCAAGTTGGCATCTGGCGCGAGATTGCGCAGGCAGATGCCGGCCTGGTTACGCCCTGCGTGGTGAACCCGCTGGTGCAGGCCCTGGCGTCGCTTCTGTCTGATGGCGAACTGCGGCAGCGACTGGCCAGGAATGGCCGGCGTCTAGTGCAAGAACGGTTTTCACAAGAAACGATGCGAAACAGGCTGCTTGACTTATACGGCCAGATCATGACTGGATAAGAATTACTGGCGAGGTGATCATGGCAAATCAAAAACTCGTGAATCGCACTGCTGCTTTGATTAGAAAACACCAGCGGCTTTCAAGATGGACATTAGCCCTTCTACCTGACCTAAGATGGAACCTCGAAATACTGGGAATCGGGCCTTTTGAGGTTAGGATGCGAAGCAACCGTAGCATGATCCTACGCAATCCGGCTATTTACGAGTCATTCAATTTGCAATCTATGCAGCTTTTGCTTGAACCAGGAGATATCGCGTATGACGTTGGCGCCAATATTGGTCTGTTTACGCGATGGATGGTGCAAGGTTGTGAAGCCTCTCAAGTTGTCGCTTTCGAGCCAATGACTCAGAATGTTGTAGCCTTGAAGAGAAATGTAGAGCTTGGTCGTATCGAGAATAAGGTTACGATCATACCTTGTGCTCTATCAGATGTGGATGGCAGTGATCTTCTGCAGATAGACGACGTGATGACTGCTTCGGCGGTATTGAATTCTGTTAGCGGCGGCCTGGCTTCGGAGGGGCGACGCTCTCTAGGTTTACCTCCACGCACGGAGAAGGTCGAGACAAGAAGACTGGACACACTCTTGAGCAGCGGTGAACTGGCACATGTTCCCCCTGCTGTAATCAAGATTGATGTCGAAGGAGCAGAAGTCGCCGTGTTGCGTGGGGCGAACCACGTCTTATGTAGCGAGCACCCCAAGTTAATCGTTGAGTTGCACGGCGCTGAACAAGCCAAGCAAATATTGCGTATGTTGTTTGGCTATGGTTATTGGGTAGCTGGGAAAGTGGACAGGCGATTTGATCTAAGCGGGTTTGCACTCTTGACGTCAGAGCATATTGAGGCCATAACAGGTCATTACGACGTTCACCACCTGGTTGCCACGCGTTCTCGTGACGAGGTGCTGCATGTGGTAGACATGCTTAGGCGTAGTGATCGGGTTCTGTAGATCGGAAAATGTTTTTCTGCTTTTGTGACACAACGGGCATGACCAACTGAGTAAGAGCCAATGACTTACGCGCCCGTCAGTGCTGTCATCCTGACCTACAACGAAGAACAAAATATCGTCGCATGTTTGGCCAGTCTGTCCGGCTGGGCCGGTGAAATCGTCGTCGTGGACTCGTACAGCACCGATCGCACGCTGCAATGGGCGCAACGTTATACCTCGAATATCCACCAACACCCATTCGATCATTACGCCGAGCAACGCAACTGGGCGCAAACACTGCCGCTGCAACACGAATGGATTCTCCACATCGATGCCGACGAACGCGTCACGCCAGAGCTACGCCACGCCATCGAGCAATTCTTTCTTTCCGGGCAGGCTGAACGCTATCATGGCGCCATGTTCACCCGGCGCACCGTCTTCATGGGGCGCTGGATGCGTCATGGCGGCCATTACCCCGTCTATCACACCCGCCTGTTCAAAAAATCGAAAGGGCACTGCGAAAACAGGTTGTATGACCAGCACTTCTTGGTCGAAGCGCCGGTGACTCGGCTCGAAGGCGACTTGATCGACGTTCTGACCACCGATCTCGACACCTGGATGCTTCGCCACGTCCGTTGGGCAGGCAAGGAAGCAGCCCAATCAAAGAGCAAGGGATCGTCGGTGGAGCAGGTGGTGGCGCGACTATTTGGCACCCCGATCGAAAGGCGTCGCTGGCTACGCTCGCGTGTTTTCGGGCGCGCGCCCCTTTTTACCAGGGCTTTTCTGTACTTCGCCTATCGCTACATCGTGCGCCTCGGCTTTCTCGATGGGGTCGAGGGCCTGATTTTTCATTTTTTGCAAGCTTGTTGGTTTCGATTCTATATCGACGCCAAGATTTGGGAATCCCAACAGAGGACAGACAGATCCAATTGAGACAGGACATGTACGTCCCCGGCCTCAACGCTTACAACGGCGGCGCCTCCGCCTACCTGATCCACGGCGATCAGCTCGTCGCCGCGCCCGAAGAAAAACGTTTCAACCGCATCAAATGACTATCGATATTTCCGCCTGGCGCGGGCCAACTTTGGTATGTCCAATTGATAAAACACCATTAACCGCAGACGGTCATTGGCTCGTTAGTACGGCCGGTCGTCGTTACCCTGTGATCAATGGGATTCCTGTGTTGTTGCGTGCTGATGTCGTGCAGACCGCTTGGTGGGCACAAAAATCGCTGGACGATGCTCAAGCTATGGCGGAGGGCCGCCTGCCGATGCCAAACATGTCTGTACCTGAGCTTGGCGTCATCGACCCCTGGGTTCAAGAAATCGTTGCTGCCACTTGCGGCAATCTGTACAAACCTCTGATTGGTCACTTACACAGCTATCCTATCCCCGATCTTCGCTTGCCGTCTGCGCATGGGGAGATCTTCCTCGAACTGGGCTGCAATTGGGGGCGCTGGTTGATCGCGGCCGCACGCAAAGGTTATACGCCCATCGGCATCGACCCATCACTGGAAGCTGTGCTGTCAGCCCGTCGTGTAGCTACACAGTTAGGCTTGCCTATCGGTTTGGTGGTGGCGGATGCTCGTTACCTGCCTTTTCGCTCTGAGGCGGTTGATGTCGTATTCTCTTATAGCGTCCTCCAGCATTTCAGCAAAGCCAATGCTGTGCTCGCTTTGAGCGAAGCAAACCGTGTGCTTTGCCCTGCCGGTAGGGCGCTGATCCAGATGCCGAACCGCTACGGAGTCCGTAATATTTACAATCTGGCACGGCGAGGGTTTTCTGAAGGCAGTGAATTCAACGTCCGTTATTGGACTGTGCATGAATTAAAACGAGCCTTCACTCAGGCCATTCCGGGTTGCCAATCGGTTTCTGTGGATGGCTATTTTGGTCTAGGCATTCAGGCCAATGACCGACTGATGCTGCCGCGGCGCTATCGATCTGTTGTCTCAGCGTCAGAAGCTCTACGCAAGGCCTCGCTCCACTTGCCTTTTCTGAAATATTTTGCCGACAGCCTCTACATCGAGACAATCAAGGACCAAACCTGACCCACATGTACATCCTCAGCCTCAACGCCTACCACGGCGACGCCCTGGCCTTTGGCTTCGGATTCTAGCAACGCCGGCCAATCAACAGAGTGGCTATGATCTATCTACTTGACCACCTGGCAACTGCACAGCAAGTCCGGGACATGTTGGCGATCTATCCTTCCATGATCAAGATTGTCGTTGACATCCGTCGGCGGACGCTGGCCGGCGGAGGCGAGATGCATGTTGACTGCGAAACGATTCTTTTGACCGAAGGCAGCGAGCAGGATGACCTCTGGGGCGCCAACTGGTATCCAGGCGAGCAACACATCGAGTACGAATCCCTGATCAACATCCGGCCGCGCTTGGGCAATCGCAGCATCGTCATCCAGAGCGAGGACATCCGCCGACAGGTTGCCTCTATCGCTCAGGAACTCTTGGGAGGTGTAGGATGAACAATCCTGAACGCATCCGCGAACGCTTTCTTCGCGATCCCCTGCCGGTTCGCCTGGCTGGACTGGCCGCCGACCTGGCTCGCGTCGCCTCCTCCGCTCGCCGGCCCACCGGCGCTGAAGCCGCAGCGGCCATGCTGGAAGAGAGCCAATACCTGATCGAATGGACCTCCGACGCCGCGCCGCCGGAGGTGGCGGAGGAATTGATGAACATTCAAGTACTGGTGGCATTGTGGCGCCGCGCCTGGCCCGAGGCCCAACGCAGCCCCCTCCAGCGCAGCCTGTTGGCGGTGCAAGCCAAACAATGGGCCGATCAAGTCATGAGGCATGTGGACGAGTAGAGAACAAGCTCTCTTACTTTACTTGCCTCAGCAATCCTTCGTTCCATCATCACTCATCACTCATCACTTGTCTACTTGTTTCCTTGTCTACTTGTTTCCTTGTCTACTTGTTTCCTTGTCTACTTGTTTCCTTGTCTGCTTGTCTACCTGCTCCTGACCCCCACATGTACATCCTCGGCATCAACGCCTACCACGGCGGCGCCTCCGCCTGCCTGATCCACAACGGCCAACTCATCGCCGCGGCCGAAGAAGAACGCTTCAACCGCGTCAAATACTGGGCCGGCTTCCCCGTCCAGGCCATCCGCTTCGTCCTCAGCGAGGCTGGCATCGCCCCCCAAGACCTCGACCACATCGGCATCAGTCGCGACCCCAGCGCCCACCTGGTGCAAAAGGCGCTGTACGCGTTTCGGCGCCGGCCCTCGCTCAGCTTCGTGCGCGACCGCCTGAACAACGCCCTCAAGGTCAGCGACCTCAAGACCATATTTTGCGAGAAGATGGGCGTCGAAGTCGCCAGCCTGACGGCTCAATTCCACAACGTCGAGCACCACCGGGCGCACATGGCCTCCGCCTTCTTCGTCTCGCCCTTCCGCCAGGCCGCCATCCTCTCGGTCGATGGCATGGGTGACTTCGTCAGCACCATGTGGGGCGCGGGTCGTGAGAACCGTATCGAGGTTTCAGACGAGATCAACTTTCCGCATTCGCTCGGCTATCTTTATACCGCCATCTCGCAATGGTTGGGCTTCCCCAAATATGGCGACGAGGGTAAAGTCATGGGCCTGGCGCCCTACGGCGTCCCCCGCTTCCTGGACGAGTTTCGGCGCATCGTGCGGGTGCAGCGCGACGGTGGGTTCGAGCTGGATCTGGACTACTTCGAACTGGGTGGCAAAGGCAGCCTGATGACTTGGGAAGGCGACGAACCGACCGTGCCGATCCTGTTTTCATCCAAGCTGGTGCAAGTGCTGGGCGAGCCGCGCCCCCCCCGATCCGAAATCACTGCCAAGCACGAGGAGGTGGCCGCCAGTCTACAGGCCATGCTGGAGGAGGCGGAGTTTGCCCTCGTCCGCAAGCTGCAAGCGGAAACCGGCCAGCTCGCCCTCTGCATGGCGGGCGGCGTCGCTCTCAACAGCGCCTTCAACGGCAAAATCCTGCCGCAAACCGCTTTCACCGACATCTACATCCAGCCGGCCGCCGGCGACGCTGGCACCAGCCTGGGAGTGTGTTACTACATCTATCATCAGGTTCTGGGCCAGCCGCGCACCTTTGTGCAAGACAATGCCTACACCGGCCCGCGCTATGCCAACGACGCCATCGCCAACGCCCTGCGCCAGGCCGAACTCTCCTTCGACGAATGCGACGAGGCCGAACTCACCGCGGCCACGGCGCGACTGGTGGCCCAGGGCAACGTAGTCGGCTGGTTCCAGGGGCGGATGGAGTGGGGGCCGCGAGCCTTGGGCAACCGCAGCATCATCGCCGACCCCCGCCGCCGGGACATGAAAGACATCCTCAACGCCCGCATCAAACACCGCGAACCTTTCCGCCCCTTCGCCCCCTCGATCCTGGAAGAAGCGGTGGGCGATTATTTCGACCAGACCTACCCCGACCCCTTCATGATCAAGGTCTACAACGTGCTGCCCGAAAAGCAGGACGAAATCCCGGCCGTGACCCACGTCGATGGCACTGGTCGCCTGCAGACCGTCAGCCGGGCCACGAACCCGCTTTATTGGGGGCTGATCAAAGCCTTCGAGACCGAGACCGGAACGCCGGTGGTGCTCAACACCAGCTTCAACGAGAACGAACCCATCGTCTGCACCCCAGATGAGGCCATCGACTGCTTCCTCCGCACCCACATGGACGCCCTCGCCATCGGCAACTGCCTGGCCGTCAAATAACCGCCGCCCTCCGCCTTCCGCCCAACCCCCGACCCCCCCACCCCCCCGCCCCCCCCCCCCCCCCCCCCCCCCCCCCCCCCCCCCCCCCCCCCCCCCCC
>JAYRVO010000049.1:0-16543 GCA_041918515.1 Chloroflexota bacterium
CCTCAGTCTCTTTCAACTCGGCCGCCTCCTCCTCAACTTCTGCCTGCGTGAAAACCTGCCTCTTCCAGATGGTTTCCTCCCTCCTGTTGCTTTACCACCCTCTCTCTTGCTCTCGAACTAATGTTCTGTAGGGTAGTGAATACGCAATAACCAATAACCGATCACCAATAACCAATCACCAATCATGCCCCGCCCTCTCGCCCTCCTCCTCGCCGCCTACCTCGCCCTGGGATTGGCCTACTCCCTCGCCACCCCGGTCTTCGAGGCATCGGACGAAATCTGGCACTACCCGGTGGTGCGCGAGATCGCCGAACACCACCGCCTGCCCGTACAGGAACCCGGCGTCAAGACCCTCTGGGCGCAAGAAGGCAGCCAGCCGCCACTCTACTACGCCCTGGCCGCGCTGCTGACCGGCTGGATCGACACAGCAGATTACGATCGAACGGCCATCCTCAACCCCTTCCCCAAAATCGGCGTCCCTGGCGCCAGCGATAACATCAACCTGGTCGCCCACCCCCCCGGCCAAAGCCCCGCCCACGGCGGAACCGTTCTCGCCGTCCACCTGATCCGCTGGTTTTCGCTGCTGATGGGCGCGACGACCGTCTACCTCACCTATCGCCTGGCCACCGCCATCTACCCCGCGCGACCCGCACTGGCTCTCCTGTCCGCCGCCCTGGTCGCCTTCAACCCCATGGCGTTGTTCATCGCTGCTTCGGTCAACAACGACAATTTGGTCATGCTCCTGACCACACTGACACTGTGGCTTCTGGTCAGAGAAATGAAGGCGGTCGAGCAAGACAAACGCTGGGGTCAAACCATTCGGCTGGGAATCATTGTCGGCCTGGCCGCGCTCACCAAAGTCTCTGGCGCCGTCCTCGCCCCCATCGTCGCCCTCGCCCTCCTCCTCTCCCCCAGCACACCGCGCAATGCGCAGCACGCA
The DNA here is from genome assembly GCA_041918515.1 of Chloroflexota bacterium. Taxonomy (GTDB): domain Bacteria; phylum Chloroflexota; class Anaerolineae; order J102; family J102; genus SSF26. Next base: position 941 of record JAYRVO010000049.1, read on the forward strand.
ATACGAAATACGAAATACCCACCAATCTGGCAACGCCTGGCAGTCTTCCTCCTCACCGCCTCTCTCGTCGCCGGCTGGTGGTACTTGCGCAATCTACGACTCTACGGCGAACTCCTCGGCCTACAGCGCATGGCCCAAATCGCCGGGCCACGACCACCGGGCTTCAGCCTGATCGACCTCTGGCCCGAATGGCAAGGCTTCTGGTATTCCTTCTGGGGCGTTTTCGGCGCCTTCAACCTTCTGGCGCCGCGCGGATTCTATCTACTGGTGGGGGGACTGACCCTGCTGGCCGGCGCGGGACTGCTCCTCCTCCTCAGTCGCAAGCTGGTGCGCGGGGAACGCATCACCGCCTGGCCCATTCACCTCATCCTCATCACCTTTCTCGCCCTCACCCTGCTCGGCGTCGTGCGCTGGACGCTCCTCACCACCGCCTCACAGGGCCGCCTGCTCTTCGGCGGCATCGCCCCCCTCGCCCTCTACCTCTCCCTCGGCCTCCTGGCCTGGGTTCCCCAGAAACGCCAGCATTTGGCGACCCGAATGATCGCCCTGGCCCTGGCCGCCATCGCCACCCTGCTCCCCTTCCGCGTCATCGCCCCCACCTACCGCCCGCCCGCCCCTCTCCCCGCCCTCCCCGCCGACGCCACCCCGCTCGACATCCGCTTCGGCGACGACATCCAACTCGTCGGCTACCGGCTAGAAGCCGCCTCCACCGCACCAGGCCAGCCCCTGCCCTTCACCCTGTTCTGGCGCACAGAGCGCCCCCTCGACCGTTTCTACCAACTTTCCCTCAACGGCTTCGGCTACGAACAAGAAAACATCGCCAAACTTGACGCCTGGCCCGGCGGCGGCCTTCTCCCTACCGCCTACTGGCGTCCCGGCCTCCTCTATCCCGATCCCTACCGGCTTTCCATCGACCCTGCCGCCTCCGCGCCCACCCTCCTCCGCCTCGGCGTCAGCTACGGCACGGATCTGCTCCATCTTCCCCATAACCAACCCCTCCCCGCCACCATCGCCGGTCAACCCTCCGGCTCCGTCCTCCTCGATGCCGGCGCCCTCGTCGACGCCGTTCGGCTGAGCGCTCACGACGAAGCCCTGCCCACCGACCAACCCCCTCGTCCCGAACCCCTCGTTATCCTGGCCCACGGCATCCACCTCCAAAGCTACGACATCGAACCCCAAGAGCAACGCTTGGCCGTGACACTCACCTGGGTCGCCACCGAACCCATCCCCGCCGATTATCAGGTCTTCGTCCATCTGCTCGATCCCGGCGGCGCCCGCGTTGCCCAAGGCGACGCCCCCCCCGCCAATGGCTATTGGCCCACCTCCCATTGGCGCCCCGGCGAAGCTATACTCTCCCACCATCTCCTCCCCCTGCCGCCCGGCATCGACCTAAACAACTATCGCCTCCTGGTCGGCATGTACGACCTGGTCGCCAACGAACGCCTGCCGGCCTTTACTCCCGTGCAGCGCCACGGACAAACACTCCCCGGACAGCCCCTGACCGAGAACGCCCTCCTGCTGCCGTTGCACGACTAAACCCAACGTAGCCCTGGCCCCGCGCTTGAGCTATACTAACCCGACCATGACCACCCCTTCACCCCGCCCCCAACGCCACATCGTGAGAGCATTCGTTCTCACCCTGGTTGCACTGGCCCTGGCCGGCGCTGCGACGCTGCTCCTGCTCGCCCTCATCGAAGCCATCACACCGGTCAAACCCCTGACCTATCTCTTCGTGACTGCCAACAAACTGGGCGACGTGCGCCAAAACATGGTCGAGCTTGAGGAAACCAGCGCCCTCGCTCCCACCTTCACCCCCACGCCTATCCCGCCCACGCCTATCCCCCCCACGCCCACCCCCCTGCCGCCCACCCCCACCCCCACCGACAGCCCCACCCCTTCGCCCAGCCCCACCCCCCACCCTCCCACCGACACACCCACCTTCACCCCCACACCCACCGATACCACCACCCCCACCACCACACCCACAGACACGCCCACCGTCACACCCACGCCCAACGCCGCCGCCACCACCAAAGCCCAAGCGACCGCCGCCATTGTCGCCCGCGCCACTGCCCGCGCCGCCGCCACTGCCACCGCCAAAGCCCCCAAGCCCACCCTCGCCCCAACCCGCGTCCCACCCCCTCCACCTCCGGGTCGTTTGAGCGGGCGCATCGCCTTTCCCGTCTTCGATGGCCGGCGGGGGATGTTCGACATCTACATCGCCAACATCGACGGATCGGACATGCGTCCACTGATCACCGAAGCCAGCCAGCCCAGCCTCAACCCGCGCAACGCCCAAATCGTCTATCGGCGCTGGACGGCAGACCAGCGCGGCCTGGCCACGATGAACCTCGACAACGGCGACTCCCAACGTCGCACCACCTATCTCGAGGACGGCGCGCCTGCCTGGTCGTTCGATGGTGGACGCTTCGTCTTCTTCACCCGCCGCGAAGCCGACCGCCAACCGCGCATCGCCGTCTTCGATATCTATGGGGGCGGCGAACAGATGCTCCACCGCGACTTCAGCGCCGCCTACGGCGAGATGCCCTCCTGGTTGTCCGATGGCCGCATCGTCTACAAGGCCACCGCGCCAGAAAGTGGCATTGGCGCCATGAACGCCGACGGCTCGAACTTCCGCATGATCGTCCCCGATGGCAGCGCCACCGCGCCGACCGCCTCACCCGATGGCCGTTTCATCGCCTTCATGTCCCTACGGGATGGCAATTGGGAGATCTATCGCGCCAACGTGGACGGCTCTGGCCTGGTTCGCCTGACCCAGCATGGCGCCAACGATGGCTTACCCGTTTGGGCGCCGGATGGCCGGGCCATCGCCTTCGCCTCCAACCGCAGCGGCGCCTGGGCCATCTGGGCCATGAACGTAGACGGCAGCAACCAGCGCCAACTCTTCGCCCTCCCTGGCCCCCTCGACGCCCGCCTCCCCCGCGAACCGGATTTCGTCCATCACGGCTGGGTGGAAGAAAGAATCTCCTGGCGGCCCTGAACCTTCCGGTGATCGAGTTCGCCTGGCCGCTCAGCGCGCAGTACGGCGATGCTCAGGCGATCCGTTCCACGAACACCTCGATGCTTCCGCCGCACGCCAGGCCCACCGCCTGCGCCCATTCATCAGCGATGCCGTAAACCAACAATTTCGGCTGCCCGCGCGCCATCACAGCCAATGCTTCCTGCGCCACCGCCCCTTCGACACAGCCGCCGCTTACCGAGCCGGCCATGTCGCCCGCCGATGATACAATCATATTGGAACCCAACGGGCGCGGCGCTGAGCCGTACACTTTGATGACAGTGGCCAGGGCCACGGCTTTGCCTTCGCCCTGCCAACGACTAATGATGGGAAAGAGGTCGCGCATCAGGGGAAGCCTTGAGCAGCACATCCGCCAATTGCTCCAAACTATGGAGGTTGTGAACGGGCAGGAAGTCGTCGATGTAGGGCAAGGCAGCCTGCATGCCCCGGGTCAGAGGTTCGTACTGGGGCGAGCCGAGGAGAGGATTGAGCCAGATCAAACGGCGGGCGCTCAGCTGCAAACGCGCCATCTCGCGGCTGATCAGGGCTGGGTCGCCCCGATCCCAGCCATCGCTGATCAAGAGAACGGTGGCGCCACGCCCCAGCACGCGCCGACCCCAAACATAGTTGAAAACCCTCAGCGCCTGGCCGATCTGGGTGCCCCCGCCCAGGTCGGACGCCCGCTGACTCACGGCAGCGAGGGCGTCGCCGAGGGGTCGCCGCCGCAGATGGGGCGTGATACGGGTGAGGCGAGTGCTGAACACGAAAGCTTCCACCTGGCTCTGGCCTTGACCGAGGGCGAAGACGAACTGAAGCAACAGGCGGCTGTAGCGCTGCATCGAGCCGCTGATGTCGCATAGCACAACCAGAGGGCGAGGTCTGAGTTTGCGGCTGCGGCGGGCCAGCTTCAGCATCTCGCCGCCGTAGCGCAGGTTGTGGCGCATGGTGCGCCGCCAATCCGCGAAGATCCCATGCGGCGCCGGCATGGTGCGGCGGGTGCGGCGCAGGATAGGGCGCCAGGGCATGGCCAGGATCAGGCGCTTCATGGCCAGCAATTCTGTGGGCGTCAATTGGGCGAAAGGCTTGTGGCGCAGAATTTCGATGGCGCTATAGGTATAGACAGGTTCGGGTTCGAGGTCGCTGTCTGCGTCCGTTGCTAATCCCAGCGGCAATGCCAGACCCGGCGCGGGCCGTTGCAGGTTTTCGAGACCCCGCCAGGGATGCTGCCCCGGCCGTCGTCCTGGCCAGTCCCTTTGTTCATGCGCCTGCCAGAAGAGGTCGAAAGCGTGATCGAAGAGGCTCAGGTGCTCGCGGCGGCTGACGAGGATGGTGCGCGCAGCGTTTTTTACGTCCTCTCGACGGCCCAGATCGATCAAGGTCAGCGCCAGGACCAGATCGGCTATTTGGGCAGGTTGCACGGGGATGCCTGCCGCGCGCAGGAGACGTCCAAAAAGGGCCAGGTTGGAGAGAAGGTGGCCGGAGGGCATGGGAAAACGATCAATATCTTTGCCGCAGGCTGTGCCAGACACGCTGGCGCCAGGTGGGCCGGCGGCGAGTGTGGATGGCGTAAATAGCCTCACGCTCGGCGGCGACGGCTGCCAATGGTTCGAGCAGCGCTGACATCTGGGCGGGGGGTTGGGCGGGGTCGAGAGGGACGCGGGGGAAGGCGGTATAGGGGCGGGGGTGAACGAAGGTAGGTTCGATTTCACGCAAGAAGGCGGCGGTGGCGCGGGCGTGTTCCAAAGATTGGCCCGGCAACCCGGCCATGACGAAGACGCGCGTCTGGATGCCAAAACGCCGGGCGTCGGCGACCACGCGGCGGGTGTAGGCCAGGTAGTGGGCGGCTTCGGCGGGGGTTTCGATGCGGCCGAGTTGGACGAGGAGGTCGGGGGCGGTGGTCTCGATGCCCAACTTGATCACGGTGCAGCCGGCAGCCGCCATTTGTTCGAGAAGGGTCGCATCGAAGTGTTCGGGGCGCGATTCGCATTCCCAGGGGATGCGGAAGGGGACTGCACCCCGGCGGGTGGCGCTGAGCTGGCGGGCGATGGTGATGGCGCGGGCGCGGTCAGCGGCGAAGACCAGGTCACGGACGAGGATGCGCCGGGGCCGGAAGGTGGTCTGGAGCCACAGCATTTCGTCTGCGACTTCGCTGGCCGGGCGCGGGCGGTAGGAGTGGCCCTGGACAGCGGCGTAGGCGCAGAATTTGCAGTGGTCGTCGCAGCCGCGAGCGCCAAAAACGCTGAGTGATCCGTAGGGTTGCCAGGGAACGGCGTCCCAAGCGGGGCGAGGGAGGCGGCTGGGGTCGCGCAGCAGGCCGGCGTGGTTGTGTTGGTCAGGGAGGAGGTCGTGGGTGCGAACCAGGCCGGGCGGGGGGAGGGGGCGGGGCGCGAGGGCGGGGAGGGCCAGTTCGGGATCGCCCAAGAGGACGTGTGTGGCCCCGGATACGAGGAGTTCATCGGCGTTGTAGCGTGCACCGGCGCCGATCGCAATCCGGGGCAGGTGGGGGAAGGCGAGGCGCAGGGCAGAGAGGGCGGCGCGGTCGGCATCGAGGGTGGCCCAAGAGGTGTAGATAACCAGATGGGAGGGTCGAAGCGCCTGGATGCGGGCGGTGCAGGCGTCGAGGTCAAGCTTGTCCGCAACGGCGTCGATCAGGCTGGTTGCTATCTCCTGCTGGCGGCAAACGGCCACGATGACGGCCAGGGTGTGGGGTGGGTAGGCAAAGCCAGAAGAAAGCGCGCCAAAGCTGGCCGTGCCTTCGCGGTTGGCGACGGCATCGGGTGGGGAGGGCGGGTTGAGGAGGAGCAACATGGCTGAGCGGAGTATAGCATAGACGGGAGGCGTGAAACGGGAGGCATGAAACGTGAAACGTGAGACAGGAGGCGGGGGGCGGGAGGTGGGGGACGTGAAACGGGAGGGGGGAGGTGGGGGGCGGGAAGAAGTGTCATCAGTCGGGTCTTTTGACAAGGCCCCGTTGTGGTCTTACAATCGCTTTACTTTTCTCCTACCATTTTGATCTGTCTGTGAGGAGGCAGCCATGGCCAAGAAAAAGAAGCAGGTCGAGGCGATTCCCGTGCAACTGCCAGAGGCGGCGGCGGAAGAAGAGGACGCGCTGGTGCTGCCACATGATAGTCACGAAGCAGAAGCCGGGGTGCTGGCCGAAGCGCCAGCGCCGGCTGACGCTAAACCGCCCAAGGTCAAACGACTTGATCGGCTTTTCTATGAAGAGCAACTGAAACGCCTGTATATCGAGTTGGTAAAATTGCAGGAGTGGATCAAATTCAAGGGCTTGAAGGCGGTCATCATTTTCGAGGGCCGCGATGCTGCTGGCAAGGGCGGCATGATCAAGCGCATCGTTGAGCCGCTGAATCCCCGCTATGCCCGCGTGGTGGCCCTGGGCGTGCCCACCGAGCGCGAGAAGGCGCAGTGGTATTTCCAGCGCTACGCGGCGCATCTGCCAGCGGCGGGGGAGATGGTGCTCTTCGATCGCAGTTGGTATAACCGCGCCGGCGTCGAGCGGGTGATGGGTTTCTGCAGCGACGAGGATTATTGGGAGTTTCTGCGCTCGTGTCCTTCCTTCGAGCGCATGTTGGTGCGCTCTGGCATCATCCTGATCAAGTATTGGTTCTCGGTCAGCGACGATGAGCAGGAGCACCGCTTCCAGGCGCGCCTCAAAGACCCCACCAAACGCTGGAAGCTCAGCCCGATGGACGTGCAATCACGCGCGCGGTGGGTCGAGTATTCCAAAGCCAAAGACGAGATGTTCGCCTATACCGACATCAAGCAGGCGCCCTGGTATGTGGTGAACGCCGACGATAAACGCCGCGCCCACCTGAATTGCATCACCCACCTGTTAAGCCTGATCCCGTACGAAGACCTGACGCCCGAACCGATCATCTTGCCCCCGCGCCAAACGCGCGAGGGCTATGTACGCCCGCCGATGGAATACCAGACCTTCGTGCCGGAGATTTACTGAAGCAGTCAACTATCATGCAACCGGCAGTGATGTACTACGTACTGCGTATTTCGTTCTGACGCCTGACGCAGTACGTAGTACATCATCCTGCGCCTTTCAGCAGGGGTTCGGCGACTTCGAGAGGGCGGAAGTCGGGGGCGCCGGTATAGAGACCTACCAGCCGTCCGCGTTGATCGAGCACAAGTGAGCCTAGATTGGCCTGTCCCAGAGTAAGGGTGCTCTGGATCCAACCGCGTTCCAGGCCCAGGGCGGGGTCAGGAGCAAACCCTTTCACCTGGCCCTGACCAAACGCCAGGGGCTGATCCCTCCCAGTTGCGCCGGTGGGCGCGGCTTCGTCGTGAGCGCCCAGCCGAACGGCGCCGGGGAAGCCGAGGGCAACGATGGGATCGCCGATCTGCAGGGTGTTGACGCTGGTGCTTGCCCTGAGCGTAGTCGAAGGGGTGGGGGCAACCGTCCAGCGAAAGCTGTTGGGCAGGGGAGAGTTGTCCTGCTGGGCGAAGATCTGCAGAACGGCCAAGTCACGCTGGCGGTCGGCGCGGACGATGCGGGCCAGATACCAGCGGTCGAGCGTGGTGCTGCGTTTGCTGGGGTCGCTACTCAGGCCCACGAGCACCTGACTCTTGCGATTGTAGGGGCGCCCTGTGCCGGGGTCGTAGACGGCGCTGTAGGCAGTGAGGATGCGGCCTTTTTCGCTGAGGACGACGCCGGTGCTGGCCACCGAGTCTGGGGTTTCCTCGATCGGCGTGAGCAGGAAGGCGACGGCGCGGATGGCAGGGGTGTAGACGCCGTAGGAGCTGCCGGGGGCGCCGAGTGGAGGCGCGCTGCTCTGCCACAGCGGGCGCACAACGAGGAAGAAGACGAAAACCAGGCCCGCCAGCCCGATCACAGCGCCAATGAGGGCCGCCTGCCACATCTGCCGGGAGGCTTCGTCCCGAGGCTTCGTCCCGAGGCTTCGTCGCGAGCGCTCAGCCGAGCGGCTCAGCCCGAGGGGCTCAGCCCGAGGGGAAGGGAGTTGGGCCGAAGAAGGCGGCGCGGGGGCAGGTTGGGGTGAGGCTTCGTCGTGAGCGCTCAGCCGAACGGCTTCATCGTTTGGAGGTAGGGCGACGAGGGGCGCGGCGTACTCGGCGCGTAGCGGGGTGGAACCCAGACGGATGGCGTCGCCATTCCGCAACAGATAGGGTGTGGTCGGATCGATACGGCTTTCAGCAACGAAGACGCCGTTGAAGCTGTTGCGATCGTAGAGCCAGGCTTGTTCGTCCTGGAGTTGGATCATGGCATGATGCCGCGAGGCTTGTTCATCGTTCAGGACGACGTCGTTATCGACGGCGCGCCCCAGCGTCAAGCCGGAAGGGCCCACGGGATAGCGATGGCCGGAAGGATGAGCGATGAACCAGGGCATGGACGGAGCGTGGAAAACCGAAAAACTACAGGACGAGACGGCGCCAACCCACCTTTAGTTCCTGGCCCAGTAGTCGATGCCGCGGATCGCACGGTAGACGAAAGTGATAGCCGGCACACTCACGCCAGCATCCTGCGCAAAGCGCAGCAGATCGCCGGCGAGGGCTTCGATCTCGGTCTTGCGACCCACCATCAGGTCGTAAAGCATGTTGGTGCTGATGTCGGTCTGACCGCTGGCTTCCAGGGCGTTGCCACGGGCGATGAGCACCTGAATAGCTTGATCGAAAGGTGTTTGCAACAAACTCCGCACGCCAATGCCGGCATAGTCGCCCAACTGGATGGTATAGGCTTGCGCCACCTTATTCACCTCGCGCACCAATTGTACGAACAGATAGGCAATGTCAGGCGTTTGCAGAATCTGGTGATATGGCAGCCGCGTCAACCCGCTCAGGGCCGACGTCGGCAGCAGATAAGCCAGCTTGGTCCACTCGGCCGCGCGGATGCTGGTCGGTATCTCCACCAACATCCCGGCTTTGCTCCAGGCGTTGACGACGGCGTGCAGGCGCGGGGTCTCATGATTGTCCAGCTCGCCGAACCAGGTGTGAGCAAAAAGGGTGCAACGAGCATGGCCTGGTTCGACGATGCGCGCACCGACGATGCTGGTGGCGCCCAACACTGGCCCGGGCCCGAATTGAGCAATCAGGGCCTCGTCTTTGCGCAACCCGTTTTGGAATGAAGCCACCATGGCTGGGTGCAGGTGGGAGGCATCGGCCAACGCTCCCTCCAGGTCGGTCGAGCGGACGCAGATGAGCAAGAGATCGGCTTCATCGACAGATTGGGCGTTGGTGACGGCATTCACTTGGACTGTAAACTCATCGTGGCCGGAAATGTGCAATCCCTGATCCTGGATGGCCTGAACGTGCGCCGGGCGACCGATGAGGGTCACATCGTAACCGGCCCGGGCCAGATAGCCGCCATAGATCGAGCCGAGCGCGCCAGCGCCAAGAATGACAATTTTCATGGCTGATTCTCTTTAGAAATGAGGAGAAAATGGTTTTGGTGAGACGCGAGACGTGAGGTCAAACGATTTTTGTTCATCCTTCACGCTTCACGTTTTATGAACAAAGTGTGGACGGCCGTCGTTGCCAGAAGCGCCGCGGCAAGGGGCAGGGCGGCCTCATCGAAATCGAAGCGAGGACTATGGTGAGGACCGTGTGCGCCGGATGGCGGCTCAGCCCCGATCATCAGGTAACAGCCGGGCGTGCGCTTGAGAATCTCCGCCATGTCTTCGGCCACCAGGAAAGGCGCGGCCTGGTCGAACTGATCGGGTCGGAACAGCGTGGCGGCGGCAGCAGCAGCCAACTGTGTAGCCACAGGGTCATTGACCACAGCCGGCGTGTGGTCGGCCAGAGCCAGGGTGTAGCGAGCGCCGTGCGCAGTCGTGATCCCACCCAGCACCTCGTGCATCCGCCGGATAAGTTGTTGGCGCACAGCAGGTTGAAAAGTGCGCAACGTGCCCGTGAGAATAACCTCCTCGGCGATCACATTGAAGGCGTCCCCGCCGTGGAAGCTGCCCACGCTGAGCACGGCGGCCTCGCTGGGCGACAGATTGCGGCTGACGATGCTTTGCAGCACGGTGACAGCCTGGCTGGCGACGAGGATGGCGTCGATGGTGGTGTGGGGCAGGGCGCCGTGTCCACCCTGGCCCGTGATGGTGACGGTGAAACGGTCGGCGGCAGCCATGAAAGGGCCAGGCTGAATCAACACCCGGCCACTCGTGATTTGGTTCCAAAGGTGCAGACCGAAGGCCATATCTGGTCTCGGCTCCTCTAAGACGCCATCTCGGATGGTGGCGAGAGCGCCGCCCAAACCTTCTTCGGCAGGCTGAAAGAGCAAGCTGACCCGCCCCGGCCAGGCGTCGGCCGTCTCGGCCAACATTCTGGCGACGCCCATGCCGATGGCCGTGTGCCCGTCGTGGCCGCAGGCGTGCATGATCCCGCCATTCTCGCTGGCGAAGGGCAGGCCGGTGGCCTCGACTACGGGCAGAGCATCCATGTCGAAACGGAGGAGGATGGTGGGGCCGGGGCCGGCGCCCTCGATCAGGCCGACGACGCCCGTCTTGCCCACGCCCGTCCGCGTCTCGATGCCCAAATCGCGCAAATGCCTGGCTACGATGCCAGCCGTGCGGACTTCTTGGAAGCCTAGCTCTGGGTGCTGGTGAAAATCGCGACGCCAGGCCGTCAGGTCAGGGGCGAGGGCGAGGGCGAGGGCAAGGAAGTCAGGCATGGGTTAGTGTGCGCGCAGGGTCAGGCGGGCCTGGCCATCGGCGTGGTAGGAAGATCGCACCAACGGGCCGGATTCGACCCAGCGGAAGCCCATCCCCTCGCCAAGGCGGCGTAATTCGTCGAATTCGGCGGGATCATAATAGCGCTCGATCGGCAAATGGAAGCGCGTGGGTTGGAGATATTGGCCGAGCGTGAGGATATCGACATCCACGGTGCGCAATCCCTCCATCACCGCCATGATCTCCTCCCAGCGTTCGCCCAAACCCACCATCAACCCGGATTTGGTGAGGGCGCCAGGATCCATCTCCTTCGCCCGGCGCAGAACCTCCAGCGAGCGTTCATATTGGGCCTGCGGTCGCACGCGGCGATAGAGCCGGGGCACGGTCTCGGTGTTGTGATTGAGGATTTCCGGGCGTTCGCGCATGACCGTGCGCAGGGCAACGGCGTCGCCCATGAAATCAGGGATGAGAACCTCGATGGTGCAACGGGGCTGGAGTTCGCGAATTTTGCGCAGGGTGGCGGCGAAGATGAAAGCGCCGCCGTCGGACAGTTCATCGCGATTGACCGAAGTGAGGACGACGTGCTGAAGATTCATGAACCGCACGGATTTGGCGACCCGCAATGGCTCCAGCACATCCACCCTGGTCGGGCGGCCCGTCTTGATCTTGCAGAAACCGCAAGAGCGGGTGCAGGTGTCGCCCAGGAGCAGAAAGGTGGCAGTGCCCCGACCCCAGCATTCGCCGATGTTCGGGCAACCCGCTTCTTCACAGACGGTGTGCAGGCTGTGCCCGCGCATCAGGTCGTAAAGACGGCGGTATTCGGGGCTGTCGGCAGAGCGCACGCGCAGCCAGTCGGGACGCCGCCCACGCGTCAGCTGGGCTTCATGCCAGTTGTGGCGCGATGGACTGGGGTCGAGTTCGATAGGGGTCATGGGACAAGTGATGCCGATACCATCGTTTGCAAGCCGGCGGGCATAGCGCTCACGTGCAGGGCCTGATTCACGACGAGGGCGGCGGTGGCCAGATCGCCTTGTAGCCCATCGAGGCGCAGGCGCAGGGTTTGAGCGCCGTCGATGAGGATTTCGTCGCGGCTGCCGCCCTCCACCTGCGCTTGCATGATCAGGTTGAGGAAGAGCCGAGGCGCGCCATCGACGATGCCGACCGCTTGTTGGCGAATGCCGATACACTGACCAGGGTCGATCAGGCCCAAACCAGTGGCGGTGGGTTCCCTGGCAATGATGGGGCGGCTTTCGATGTCGATCACATCCAGTTTCCAACCCAGGCCCGCCGCCAACATTTGCAGACTGTTGCTCAGGCCGACATGACCGATGCGGTCGAGATCCAGCAGCTCCTGCACCCGCGCCGGCGCCTGCCCCACGCCCATCTTGCGCTGGAGGGGGAGCCGGCGTTGGCTGACATCCACCACCCGCGTGACATGGACGGCCTCGATCTCGCCCGTCGCCCGGCTGAGCAAGACCGGCAGCGTGTCCATGACAAAGCCGGGGTTCACACCCACGCCCAGGATCGTGACATTGGCGGCGCGGGCGGCGCGGTTGATCTCGCCAGCCAGAGCGGGGTGATCGTCCCATGGCCACGACAATTCTTCGCAGGTGGAGACAACGTGATAGCCGCGCGCACAGGCTGCCAGCAATTGCGGGCGCACGTCCTCCAATCGCGAGCCGGTGGCCTGGAGGACGACAGCGCCAGGGGGCGCGTGGACGGCATCCAGTGCATCAACCACCAGAAGGGCGGGCAGATGGGCTTCGTCGTGAGCGCTCAGCCGAACGGCGTCACACACCTGGTCGAGCGTTTTGCCGACGATATTGGGGTCGATATCGACGGCGCCGACCGCCTCCAGGCGGCCTTCTTCGGCGACAGCGCGACCAATCGCCTGCCCAATGGGACCAAGACCAAGAAGAATGATGGGGATCGGAGACACAGTTGCGCAACACGCAATACGCAATACGTATTGCGTAAAAATGAATCGTTAAATGTGAATAGCGTGTCCCAACGTGGCGTGGGCCGTCTCCATGATGACTTCGGAGAGGGTGGGGTGCGCATGGATGTTGCGGGCGATCTCGGCGGGGGTCAGCTCCATCATGCGGGCCAGGCTGAGTTCGGGCAATAGCTCGGTAACTTCGGGGCCGACCATGTGGACGCCGAGGATTTCGCCGTATTTGGCGTCCGCCACCATCTTGATGAAACCCTCGCGCTCGCCCAGCCCCAACGCCTTGCCGTTGGCCATGAAGGGGAACTTGCCCACCTGCACTTCGTAGCCCTGGGCGCGGGCCTGCGCCTCCGTCATGCCCAGGCTGGCCACCTGCGGGTTGCAATAGGTGCAGCGCGGCATGTTGCCATAGTCCTCGATGGGCTGGGTCTCGACGCCGGCGATGGTCTCGGCGGCGACGATGCCCTGGGCGCTGGCGACGTGAGCAAGGGCCAGTTTGCCCGTCACATCGCCGATGGCGTAGATATGGGGCGCGTTGGTGCGCATGACGTTGTCGATAGGAACCCAACCGCGCTCGTTCGCCCGCACGCCGGCGGCTTCCAGACCGATGCCGTCGCTGTTCGGGCGGATGCCGATGGCGACGAGCACCTGATCGGCCTCGACTACCTCGGTCGCGCCCGAAGCCCCTCGGGCTGAGCCGCTCGGCTGAGCGCTCGCGACGAAGCCTCGGGACGAAGCCTGGTTCTTGAGATTGACCTTGACGCCTTGCGCGCCAACCTCCACACTCTCGGTGCGGGTGTTCTCGAACAAGCGCAATCCCTGTTTGCGGAAGGACTTGGCCACGATCTCGGCCACCTCGTCGTCTTCGTTGGGAAGGACATGAGGCAACATCTCGACCACAGTGACATCGACGCCGTAGGCGCGGTAAACGTAAGCGAATTCCATGCCGATCGGTCCAGCTCCCACCACGATCAGAGACCCCGGCAGCTTGTCTTGCACGATGGCCTGGCGATAAGTGAGGATGCGTTCGCCGTCGGCGACCAAGCCGGGCAGCAGGGCTGCGCGTCCGCCCGTGGCCAGGATGATGTTGGCGGCAGTGTAGGCCCTGCCCTCGACCTGAAGGGTGTGCGGATCGGTAAAAGCGCCAACGCCCTGGATGACCGTGATCTGGTTTTTCTTCATCAACGATTCGATGCCTTTGACCAGACGGTTGGCGTTCTGGCGACTCCGTTTCACAGCCATGCCAAAATCGACGCGCAGGTTGTCGAAGGCGAAACCGAACTCGTTGCCCCGACCCAACAATTGCACGATCTCGGCGTTGCGGATGAGCGATTTGCTGGGAATGCAGCCCCAATTCAGACAGACGCCGCCCAGGTTTTCTTTTTCGATGAGGGCGGTCTTGAGGCCCAATTGGGCGGACTTGATGGCGGCTACATAGCCGCCGGGGCCGCCGCCCAGGACGATGACATCGTAATCGAAAGTGGTTGCCATGATGGAAGGTTGAAAAGAATCACAAAAGGAATGTCAGAACAAGCAATGGACGCGATTATACCACTGTCACCGCACCAGAGACTAACCTTCCACCCCTCGGTCAACCGCATGACCCGCGCGCGTTGACGCCTCCTGACCCCAGCGACTACAATCCTCCTGTTCGTTGCTCCTCGTCGTCCATTCGTCTCCAGAGGCTGCCATTATGTCCCGCATCGTCGTCTCCTCCCATCCTCTCATCCGCCACAAAGTTTCGCTGTTGCGCGACGAAACCACCGAGCCGCGCAAATTTCGCGACCTCATCCGCGAGATCACCATCCTCCTCGCCTACGAAGCCACCGCCGACCTGGCTCTGACCCCAACCAAAGTGCGCACGCCCCTGGCCGAGGCCGACGGCTTCGAATTGCAGGAGAAGATCGGGCTGGTCCCCATCCTGCGCGCCGGGCTGGGCATGGTCAATGGCATCTGGGAATTGATGCCGCAAGCCGAAGTCTGGCACATCGGCCTCTATCGCGATGAACATACCCTGCAGCCGGTGGAGTACTACAACAAGTTGCCCGCCGCCGCCACGGTGCAAGTCGTCCTGGTGCTCGACCCGATGCTGGCCACGGGCGGGTCGGCGACGGCGACGGTGGACATTCTCAAACGCTGGGGCGCGGGGCGCATCAAATACTTGGGTATCATCGGCGCGCCGGAGGGCGTGAAGACGTTGTCGCAAGCGCACCCGGATGTAGAAATCTACCTGGCGGCGTTGGACAAGAACCTGACGCCAGAGCCACAGAAGGCGGGGGATCCTCCGCGCGGGTTCATCGTCCCCGGGCTGGGCGACGCTGGCGACCGGCAGTTTGGGACAGGATGAGGCACACATGATGCGAAAACGCCCCTCTTGGGATGAATACTTCATGAGCATCGCCCTGCAGGTGGCCAAGCGCAGCACCTGCGACCGGGCCAATGTGGGCGCCATCATCGTCAAAGACCGCCGCATCCTCACCACCGGCTACAATGGCTCGCCGGCGGGGCTGCCGCACTGCGACGACATCGGGCATTTGATGGTCGAGGGTCATTGTGTGCGCACGCTCCATGCCGAACAGAACGCCATCATCCAGGCGGCCTATCACGGCGTCTCGGTGCAGGAAAGCACGCTCTACGTCACCCACCAACCCTGTCTGAACTGCGCCAAGATGATTATCAACGCCGGCATTCGTCGCGTGGTCTTTGCCGGCGCTTATCCCGACACCTTGGCCCGCCAGTTTCTGGCCGAAGCGGGGGTGGGCTTGCAATATTTCGCGCTGCCGGACGAACATCAAGAAGCAGTGGCCCACCGACCAGAACGGGGAAACGAATAGAAGGCAGACCTGTCACCTTATTTTTGCGCAAAGAGAGACGGTTTCTATTCGTTAATGCAAACAGGAGGCAGTTCTAATGGTCGAAAGGGCGGCTGAGGAGACTCTTGAGGTATGATGGTCAGAATTGCTTTTGACTTGCATTCCCCC
>JAYRVO010000050.1:0-6134 GCA_041918515.1 Chloroflexota bacterium
CCCCCACCATCACCCCCACTCCTCCCCATCTCGACTACTACAACTACCTTCCCGCCCACCAACGCAACTACCCCCCGCCCACACCCCGGCCTTCCACCCTCATCCTCCAGCACGGCGTCGGGGGCTATGATGGCCTCATCGATAGCTACCTCAACGCTTGGGAGATTTCGACGAATTATGCTAATGTAGACCGGCTTTCATTACGGCAGACCGACGTCATGGCGCCCATACTCCGGCTCCGGCTCGATGGCCTCCCCGCCAACGCCCACATCGTCGCCGCCGAACTTCAGCTTTGGTCACTGAGCCAAAGCAACACCAACCCCGCCACGGTTGGCCTTTACCAACTCCATCGCCCCTGGAACATTGCCGAAGTCAGCTGGCAGCAAGCTGCTGTTGGCGACCTGTGGGTTGCTCCCGGCGCCAACGCCGCCCCCCAAGACCGCGAAGACCTCCCGCGCAGCGTGCAGCAAGTCGACGCCTTCGCCCGCTGGTATGCCTGGGATGTCACGGATCTGGTGCAAGGCTGGCTGTTTGCACCGTCCACCAACCACGGCGTCATCCTCAAGGCTTTTGCTCCGCCCAAAGTACTCTATACCTTCGCCTCCGCCGAATACCACAACCCGGAGGCCCGCCCTCGTCTGGTCGTTCATTATTGGACGCCGACGCCCCCACCATCCTCCTATCGTTCTTCCCCGCCGCCATGATGAGGAACGAAGTCGACATGATTACCAGCAAACCCCAACTTATTGGTTCTGCGGTACGCCCCACCCCTCACACCCATACTGAAAAACCGGTGTATGTTACGCCGATCGTCCCACCCGCGCCTTCACCTCTCGGCTACCGTTTGGCCAAGCGCGCGTTCGATCTGACGGCCGCCCTCTTTCTCGTCATTCTCCTCTCCCCTCTTATCATTCTCATTTATCTCGCCATCAAGATCGAAGATGGCGGCCCAGCCATCATCAAACAAAGGCGCGTGGGGCAGGGGGGGCAGATCTTCTATTTCTATAAGTTCCGCTCGATGACGCTGGGCGTAGATCATTCCGTCGCCCATCGCGCTTTTGCCCAAAAAGTCATCCGTGGCGAGATCACCAAGGGGCCGCGCAGCAACGGCGGCGTGCTCAAACCCACTGGCGATGGCCGGGTGATCACCCGCGTGGGCAAATTCTTGCGCCGCACCAGCCTGGACGAGTTGCCGCAACTGCTCAACATCCTCATCGGCAACATGAGCTTCGTCGGCCCGCGACCTTCGATGGACTACGAGGGCGAAGCTTACTTCGATTGGTACCTGCCTCGCCTTTCAGTCCTGCCCGGACTCACTGGCCTGGCGCAGATCAACGGTCGCAGCAGCATCCCCTTCCCCGAAATCGTGCGTTGGGACCTGCAATACGTCGAGCAGCGTTCATTCTGGCTCGACCTGCGCATTCTGGCAATGACCATACCCGTCGTCATCGGCATGCGCAACACCGGCTGATCGTCCTGTTCTTGCCAATTCTCACAACCCCTGGCCTGCCTCAGACCAGGGGTTGTTTTGTGCTCACCTCGACCCACTCGAACGCGTGCCTTTCAGCATCGTACAACCCCCATGTAGGCGCGTGATCCTTGCCCATGATCTCGCCGGGGTTGACGAAATGGCAGACGCCGATCAACTCGTGATGCTTGCGATGATCGTGGCCATAACACACCAGATCGAACTGGCCCGATTGGGCAATGCGCAAAGCCGGTTCGGGGTAGTGGATCATGGCGATCTTACGCTCGCCGACAACGAGCTCCGCGTAGATGCCGTAGTGCTGAACGTGCGCATACCTGCTGGCAGCGATCTGGATCAAACGACCATCGCCATCGTTATTGCCGAAAACGGCATGGATAGGGCCAGAAAAATGCTCGGCCAGCTGCTTGACGACGAACGGCGCACACAGATCACCGCAATGCAGCAACACCTCGGCCCCGCGCTCACGCGCCTGCTCCAGCGCCGTGGCCAGATTCCAGATATTGTCGTGACTGTCAGAGAAGATGGCGATTTTGGTCATGGCGTCCCACCTCCGTTCGGGATACAATGTCATTATAGCGGCAGACCATGCCGCGTGGAAATGGATATCTATCGAGCGTCATGAAACTGCTATCCCCTCTCTCCTACCTCGCCGCCGGCCTCAGCGCCTTCCTCTTGGTTCGGCCCAAAGCCCCACCCGCCTCGGTGCTCCTGTGGATGCCCCGCATGTACGCCCAAGCCCTGGCGCCCCTCCTGGCCGCTGTGGGCGCCATCGCCGCCTTAGTCGGCCTCCGACGCCGCGCCTGGGGAGTGGCTGGGGCCGGCGCCACGGCAGCCGCACTCGCCGCACGCTACCTGCACTCTGTCAGCGCCTATCACAATGCCTTCGCCGAAGCCTTTGGGAACGACTGGGAGCAACGCCTGCCCGAAGACTTACGACCCCAGCTTGCCCCCCCCCGCCGCCCTTTGCGACGCTGGCAGATTCGCCCCCGACGTTGGACGCCCATGCGCGGCGCCCTGCCCCTGGCCTTGCACCAGCCCGACATCGTCTATGGCCGTCACCCGACCGCCGATACACCCCTGCTGGCCGATCTCTGGCAGCCGCCTGCCCACCTTCCGCGCAGCGGCCTGGGTGTCATCTATGTCCACGGCGGCGCCTGGCGGCGCGGCGACAAGGATATGGGCACCCGCACCTTCTTTCGCCGTCTCGCCGGCCAGGGCCACGTGGTCATGGACATCGCTTACACACTGACGCCCGACACACGGCTGGAGATCATGGTCGGCGATGTGAAGCGCGCCATCCTCTGGTTCAAGGCCCATGCCGCCGATTACGGCGTCGATCCCGAGCGCATCGTGCTCATCGGGGGGTCGGCGGGCGGGCATCTGGCGCTGGTCGCAGCCTACACCCCCAATCACCCTGCCTTCCAACCCGGCCCCGATGCCGGCGACGCCGCCGTGCGCGCGGTCGTGGCCCTCTATCCCCCTACCGACCTGTTCGGCATGTATGAGGAGACCCAGTCCGTCTATGGCCATCTGCTGGCCTCCGAGTCGGCAGCCGTGCGCTTGAAAGACAAAGTCCTCCTGACCACCTTCACCGTCATGGGCTTCCTGCCCAACGGACCAGAAGGCAAACGCAACAACTACATCGCCCATCTCTTGGGCGGCGCGCCGCATGAAATCCCCGATATCTACGAACTCCTCTCGCCCATCCGCCTCCTGGGATGCCATTGCCCCCCCACCTTGCTCCTGCAAGGCGCTGGCGATTTCTTCAAGTTCTCGCCCGCAGTGCGCCATCTGCACGAAGCCCTGCGCGCAGCGGGCGCGACCTCGGTCTTCATCGAATACCCCCACGCCGATCACGCCTTCGATCTCGTGCTGCCCCAGATTTCCCCCGTCGCCCAAGCCGCCATCTACGATATGGAGCGTTTTTTGGCGTTGATGGTGTAATTGGTAACTGGTTATTGGTTATTGGTTGATCGGTCTCCTGGTTTCCCGATCATCTGATTACCTGGTCATCTCGGCGACGCACCATTTGCCTTACGCGTGAGGCGTAGAGAGCCAAGACTATCTTCTGCCATGTCAGGTCTCACGTCTTCCTATCTAACAACTGATCACCGATCAACCGATCAACCCATCACCGTAGCGATCCGTTCCAACGCCCAATCCACCTGCGCGCGGCTGATGACCAGCGGCGGGGCCAGGCGGATGACGGTGCCGTGCGTGTCCTTGGCCAGGATGCCCTCGTGGCGCAGGGCCTCGCAGAAGCGCCGCGCCCCGCCCGCTTCGGGTTTGAGGTCGATGCCGACCAGCAGCCCCCGCCCGCGCACCTCGCGCACATGCGGGCTATCGAGGGCTGCGAGCTGATCCATCAGATAGCCGCCCTGCCAGGCAGCATTTTCGATCAATTTTTCATCCTGGAGCACGGCCAGAGCGGCGCGGGCCACTGCCGCGGCCAGGGGGTTGCCGCCAAAGGTGGAGCCGTGGTCGCCCGGCTCCAGCACGCCCAACACCGGCGCATCCGCGACCACGACCGAGATCGGGTAGAAGCCGCCCGAAAGCGCCTTGCCCAGGATGACGACATCGGGCCGCACACCTTCGTGGTCGCAGGCGAAGCGTTTGCCCGTGCGCCCCAGGCCGGTTTGGATTTCGTCGGCCAGGAAGAGGACGTTGTGATGGCGGCAAATTTCAGCCACGGCCCGCAAATAGCCGTCGGGCGGGACGACCACGCCGCCTTCGCCCTGGATGGGTTCGACCAGGAAGGCGACGGTGTTGGGGGTGATGGCCGCGGCCAGGGCGGCGGCGTCGCCGTAGGGGACGGTGACGAAGCCAGGGGTGAGGGGGCCAAATTTCTCTTTGTATTGGGTTTCGGTCGAGAAGCTGACGATGGTGGTGGTGCGGCCATGAAAGTTGCCGGCGCAGACGATGATCTCGGCCTGGTGCAAGGGGACGCCCTTGACCGTGTAGCCCCACTTGCGCGCGACTTTGATCGCCGTCTCCACAGCTTCGGCGCCGCTGTTCATGGGCAGGGCCATGTCGTAGCCGCTGAAGACGCTCAGTTCCTGGTAGAAGGGGCCGAGTTGGTCGTTGTAGAAGGCGCGCGAGGTCAGGGTCAGGCGGCCGGCCTGCGCGACCAGGGCGGCCAGGATGCGGGGGTGGCAATGGCCCTGGTTGACGGCGGAATAGGCGCTGAGACAGTCGAGATAGCGATTACCGTCCACGTCATAGACCCACACGCCCTCGCCGCGGTTGAGGACGACCTCGAGGGGGTGGTAGTTGTGGGCGCCGTGGCGGTCTTCCAGGTCGATGAAGTGGGCGGAGGTGGGGACCGTAACAGGTTGGGAAAGACTCATAGTGGGGTTTCATTCCTTTGTGAACTCATGACCATTGCTCCCGGCTATTTGCTCGACCGGAACAGCGATGTCCGTTCATCGAAAAGCCGCAGCATATTTTAGCCCACGGTCAGGATGGCAAGTTGAGCTTGCACTGCTTCGGCGGCCTCGGCGTACCATTTCCATTCCAGATAGGCGTCATCGGCAGCGAAATCCTCGTGTCCCTGGCGCTCGTACAGGTTTTGCAAGTCCTCGATGCCTTCAGGCCACCGGCTGGCCAGCTGTTGCATGGCGGCTTCGTATCGAGCCAGTCGCCCAATCAGGATCATGCGCGCATGTTGGCAAGCTGCCTGCAATGGATCTGGATAGCCGAGGTCGGACAGAATCTGATCGATTCGATAGGTGTGGGGAGTAGCCAGCATCATAATCCTCCATGCAGAGTTGTTGTGGTGGCGATCAGGATAATCATCCCAACCGATCTCGGCAAATCGGTTAGCCATCAGTGTCAACCGTGCAAAACGTGAACCGCCCTCTGAATCAACCTGAAACACAGCTTGCTGGCAGGCGCTACGCGGCTGCCAGCGCCTGCTGCGCTGCGGCCACGCCTTCCTGCCGCCAGGCCTCGGCCTGGGCTTGCAGATCAGCTTCGAGTTGAGCGAAGGCGGCGGCGCCGAGCTGCCCGGCGACTTGCTGGAAAACTCCATCCAGTTGCCGGGCCAGAGGCAGGCCGATGCGCCGGGCGATGGCGCGCGCCTGCCACCAGGCAGCCAGGGCGGGTTGCATCGCTCCCAACTGAACAAACGCCTTACCCTGATCGTTGAGATTGAACGCCTGCCCCAACTGCTCGCCGATGCTGCGATGGATGGAGAGTGATTCTTCGACAAGAAGGATAGCTTGCGCATGGCTGCCAGCTGCAGCCGCGGCGCGAGCCATGTAACCCAGATCGGCTCCGCTGCTTAGCTTTGCATCAATTGCCATATGAGCTTCCAGGGCCGTGCGGAAGTGCTCGAAAGCAGTAGACGGATTGCCCTCGGCCAGGGCGATATTTCCCAGCCCTTGCCGCACGTTCGCTTCCCCCAGCCGGTCGCCGATGCCGGGATAAATCGCCAGCGCCGCCTCGTAGCGCCGCCTCGCTCCCGCCAAATCAGCCTCACGCAGCGCCAAATCCCCCAACGCCTGAAGCACGTTCGCTTCCCCCAGCCGGGCGCCGATGCCGGGATAAATCGCCAGCGCCGCCTCGTAGCGCCGCCTCGCTCCCGCCAAATCAGCCTCACGCAGCGCCAAATCCCCCAACGCCTTCTGCACGTTCGCTTCCCCCA
>JAYRVO010000051.1:0-4173 GCA_041918515.1 Chloroflexota bacterium
CCTCAGTCTCTTTCAACTCGGCCGCCTCCTCCTCAACTTCTGCCTGCGTGAAAACCTGCCTCTTCCAGATGGTTTCCTCCCTCCTGTTGCTTTACCACCCTCTCTCTTGCTCTCGAACTAATGTTCTGTAGGGTAGTGAAGCGAGAAAAAGCCCTTAAACGGAGCGTGGTAACACGTCAGCCTGCACGCTTTGTTCGGCGCGTTCTTTGCCGAACAACTATGCTTTTGAAAGGTTTTTAGCTTGAAAACCCATTTTGATAGCCGACAAAATTAACCTCACAAACGCGCGATTGAACAAAGTCCATGCCACATTTTGAATACAAAAAATTATATTAAGCCAATAAACCTAAAACGACAACTTTTCACCCTTTCATAGTTTATTTACTTGGATGTAACAGAATTAACGGAATTTCCCGTGTAGTCTGCTTCTCATAATCGGCATACGATGGAGCAGTAGTAATTACTTGTTGCCATGCCTGAGTGCGGGCTTCGCCAGATAAAATTTCAGCAGTAACGGGGATTAACTTATCAAGCACTTGCACTATAACTTGAGGATTGTTTTTCAAGTTGTAATACCATGCTGGGTTAGTTGGTAATCCAGCATTAGATGCGACAATTACATAACCATCAGGATGATAAAAACATCCCAGAGGCGTTGTGTATGACTTGCCGCTCTTGCGTCCTTTGGTGGTGAGCAAAATTACCTTAAACCCGCGCATATTTCCGCCCATCTTTCCACTTGAAAGCCGATACATTGCTACATGTAAAGTCATAAATAACTTGAATAGATATTTCATACGCATTTTCCTTTTGAAGTTAATTATTTGTATGCAGTCTGCAAATGCAGCGCTCAACGCCACGGAGATAAGCCGCCTGACGCTCAACTCCCTCCCAGCGATCCTTCCATCCGGGCCGGGCCTCTCTCCTCGACGAACCTCACCCTTCAATGAACTCAGGACACTGCCTGCGGGTCGGCTTCATCGACCTTGTTCGACGGCGCCGCTCTCGCCACGGCCAAAGGTAGGGTCCGGGGAGCATATTCTCATCTGGTGTGTACTGCCTGAACCAACGGCAGTAATTGTATAAAATTCCTCTCTGACGTGTCAAAGCGGCTGTGAAACAGGCTTTCGCTCAGCCACAGCTTGGCGCGCCCGACCCGCACGAGTTGGCCCGCCCGCAGCGCTTCAGGCGCCAGGCAGTGGAGATGGGCGCCATTGCCCTGAGCAACAAGCCATCTCACAGCACAACAGAATCAGAGCGACCCGCCAAAAGCGGGTCGCTTTTTTGCGCCTCGCGCACCTCGTCTCAGTTCGCACATGGACAAAAACATGCACAAATAGTATGCAAAGACTTGACATTACTTTGTCAATCATATAATATCGGCACATCACCTTTCCACCCGCACGATCAGCCGTTCACAACGCCGAGGAGCCCCTGCCATGACTACCGCCGCCCCCACCTGGGAAATGCCGCTCATCGCCCTGGCTCAAGAAGCCTGGCTCACCCTGACGCACGCGCCGCACAGCCAACCCGGACAAAATGCCCCCCTCATCCAACGCGCCTACGATCATTGCCAGGCCATCACCGCCGAACACAGCCGCTCGTTCCATCTCGCCTCCAGCCTGCTTCCGGCCGACAAGCGCCGCGCCGCCCGCGCCCTGTATGCCTTTTGCCGCGTGACCGATGACATCGTCGACCGGCCCACCGGCGACGCCGAAACCGCCCTATCTGCCTGGCGACAGCGATCCCTCGACCCCAACCCACCCGCACACGACCTGGTGGCCGTGGCCTGGGCCGATGCCCGCGCCCGCTATCACATCCCCCGCCGCTACGCCGAACAATTGATTGACGGCGTGGCCCGCGACCTCCACCAGCGCCGCTACGCCACCTTCGCCGACCTCACCACCTATTGCTACGGCGTCGCCTCGACCGTTGGTCTGATGAGTATGCACATCATCGGCTTCAGCGGCCCCGAAGCCATCCCCTATGCCATCAAGCTGGGCGTGGCCTTGCAGATGACCAACATCCTGCGCGATGTGGCCGCCGACCATGCCAACGGTCGCATTTACCTGCCGCTCGATGAATTGAACGCCCACGGCATCCACCCGGCCGACCTGGCCGCCGGCCGGGTGACGGAAAACTGGCGGGCGTTCATGCGCTTCCAGATCGACCGCAACCGTCAGCTTTATGCCGAAAGCTGGACCGGCATCGCCCTGTTGGATGCCGACGGTCGCTTTGGCATCGCCGCCGCCGCCGACCTCTACCGCGCCATCCTGGATGACATTGAAGCCCACGATTACGATGTCTTCAGCCGCCGCGCCCACGTCAGCGCCTGGGGCAAGCTGCGACGCCTGCCAGGGCTGTGGTGGTGGACCCGACAATCAGGATTCAGCACCAGTTGATTTGTTGTGTCATCCGTGAAACGTGAGATAACGTTACCGGCCCTCACGCCTCACGTTTCAGAATCGAACACAACTCCTCTGGCGAGTCATCTCCCCCCCCATGCCCCACCTCCCGCCCAAACCCACCGCCAACGCCGGCCTCGCCGCCCTGCGAGCGATGTTCGGCCATGCCGGCCTGCCGCCGCACCCCGATATGTTCGCGGCCCTGGCAGCCTTCCATGCCCGCACCGGCGACGTCTTTCAATTGCGCGCGCCGCGGCTGAGCATGACTGTCCTCTGCGGGCCAGAGGCGGGGCGATTCATCTACCTGACCGAGCGCGAACGATTGCAATGGCGCTGCGAGGGCGACGCCATCACCCGGCTGCTGCGCCGCGGGCTGCTGGTCATCGATGGTGACGAGCACGACCGCCTGCGTCAGGTGATGGAACCGCCCCTGCGCCAGCGCCAGCTACCCGCCTATCTTCCGGCCATGCTGCGTTACACCGATGCCGTAGCCGACCGTTGGCGCGAGGGCGAGACGCGCGACATGTTGGTCGAGATGCGCCGCATCGCCGTGCTCATCGTCATGGACACCCTGTTCAGCGTCGATCTCACGACCGCGATCGACCGCCTCTGGCCCTCCATCCTTGCCGCCGTCCACTTCATCTCGCCCGGCCTCTGGCTTCTCTGGCCCGATATCCCCCACCCGCGCTCGCGCCGGCCTTTGGCCGAGTTGGACGCCTGGCTCTATTGCCTGATCGATGGGCGTCGAACCTCCCCAACCAGCGACCGCTCCCCCGACCTCCTTGACCTCCTCCTCGCCGCCGGGCTGGACGACGACCTCATCCGCGACCAGATGCTGACCATGCTCATCGCCGGGCACGATACCAGCACTGCTTTGCTCAGTTGGGCGTTGTGGCTGCTGGGCCGCCATCCCGCAATCCAAAGCCGGGCGCAGGTCGAGATCGATCAGGTGCTTGGCGACGATCTCCCGGCCGCCGACCATGCGCGTCGCCTGGTCTACCTCGACCAGATCATCAAGGAAACCCTCCGCCTCTACCCGCCCGCCCATGCCTCGCAGCGCCAAATCACGGGCGGCAACCTGACCTTTCCCTCCCCGGCTGGCGACTTCGATCTCCCCGCCGACCGCCGCCTGCTGTATTCGATCTATCTCACCCAACGCCACCCCCAACACTGGGAACGCCCGCACGATTTCTGGCCCGAACGCTTCGCGCTCGACCACCAGAGACCGGCTGCCTTCAGCTATGTGCCCTTTGGCGGCGGCCCGCGCACCTGCCTGGGCGCGGCCTACGGATCGTTCGAGGCCCAGATCGTTCTCGCCCGGCTGCTCCAACGCTTCGAGTTCGAACTCCCGGACCCGACCATCCACCTTCACATGGGCGCCGCCATCGAACCACGTCCCGGCGTCTTCCTCCGCGTCCGCAGACGAAAACAGGCGGACTTTTCATAGTAACGACTTGAGTCGTTCCCCTTGCGCGAACACAAATTCACCGCCAAACAACAAAGAAACTTCCGCGTTTCCCCATCCGCGTCCACAAAATGACTTATTTCAGCTTTCTCGGCATCTTTCTCGCCATCCCGCTCAAGCAACAAAGAAACTTCCGCGTTTCCCTATCCGCGTCCACAAAATGACTTATTCCGGCTTTCTCGGCATCTTCCTCGCCATCCCGCTCAAGCAACAAAGAAACTTCCGCGTTTCCCTATCCGCGTCCACAAAATGACTTATTCCGGCTTTCTCGGCATCTTCCTCGCCATCCCGCTCAAGCAACAA
>JAYRVO010000052.1:0-1792 GCA_041918515.1 Chloroflexota bacterium
AGCGTTGAGCGCCGCCCGCACGTCTACGACCTCACCGCCGGCATCTCCGCTCGCTGGGGAATCTTCCGCCTCTCCTGGACGCGCATCCGGCGCAGCGAGGAGTTCCATACCCCCGCCAGCGGCGGTGGCCGCCAGCGCTTCGACTCCATCAACCTCGGCATCGAGCTGCCCTAGCCTCCGCTCCACCCGAAGCCACACCCATTGCCGCCGCCAGCGCCGACAGGTAAGCTGTTGTCATTGCCCGGGCAGGGGCGGCAGGGGAGACCAAGCATGCGGCAAGCCAGCGCGGCCGGCCACCGCCGGACCGATCACCAGAGCGCGGCGGTATCCGCTTCCCCAATCGCTGTCGCGCCCCACCTCATGCGCCGCCCGACTGCAGGATCGCCTGGCCAACGGAACCTTCTCGGTCCACGAAAGTGACGACGTATCCACCCATGGCCATGGATTTCCATCTATCGGCACAAGTGTCCAGATACAGGCATTTTCTCGTCACCTCTACTTCGAGTTAGCCCCCAAACCTATGGCCATAGTTGATCGAATCACCTACGCACTCCTTGGGGCTCTGTTTGGGGCTTTAGTTGGTGTTGCCTGTTGGTGGCTATATGGCCTCGCTCACTCCCTAAATTACTATGGTCCAGGTATGGATCCAGTCCTGCACCACTGGGTTTCTTATGCCGGGGGGGCCTTTGCTGTAACTGGATTCTTGTTTCGCCAGCGAGTAGGCGACGCAATCGGCGACACCATTAATGCCATATTTCACTTCGAGGCGAATGAGGCACCTGACGGGCGAGCAAGTCCTGTTGTCGCCTTAGTGTTTTTGGCAATCATCATCGCCGCAATTTGGTTCACCGTGCCGTCATGATTTCCAGCAAGTCGGCTCTCGCGGTCGACCCCGTTCCTTTCGGTCGCTGGACGCTGCGCGATGAAGCCGCGGCGCCTCCGAGCTTGGACGTGTGCGCCGGCCATGGCGCGTTACTTCGTAGGTGGAAGTGCTATGGCCGGGCAAGCAGAGCCGAAGGCAAGGAGAAGGGCAAGGGCGTCGTCGCGAGGCAGGGTCTGAAGGAAGCCCGATCCGAAACCGCGGGGCGATGAACAAGAACCGGATATGAGGCGTGATGCACTTGGGAACGAGCGGGCACGTGACCGCGAAGTCCTCCATCTGCGGCAACAGGGTGCATCTTGTAAATCCGGCGTCTATGCAGGGAAGGTAACGCGCATTACCCCGGGAGATCCCCCCGGTGCTTCAAAGGAACGAATCTGGGCGTCTGGCAACGGACGCTGAATACCGTGGAGAAGTCAGCAGAAGGCATAGTGGGCGGCGCCATGGCGCGAAGCCGGCGGGGCGGGGTCAAGAAGCCGGCATAACGTCCGCCGCCGGCGCCGGTCGTGCTCTCAGGGGGCGGCCGGTTCGATGGCGCCGCTCCAGGCGCCCATGCCGTCCTTCATCGAGACGCTCTTGAAACCGCGTTGATTGAGCAGGTAGGCGCCCACGGCGCTGCGCTTGCCGCTCAAGCACACGGTGACCAGCCGATTCTCCTTGTCGAGCAGGCTTTCCGCCCGCGCGCGCAGGTCGGGAAGCGGCAGCGGAATGGCGCCGGGGATATGGCCGTCCTCGAACTCCTCCGGGTAGCGCACGTCCACGACCTTCCATCCCGCTTCGATCATCTTCGCCGCCACATCGGTGGGAACCTCTTCGACCAAGGGCTTGGACATGATCGCCCTGAAATCATGCTGGTCCAGGACCAGCAACTCGCAGTCCTCGGTCATCCTGATGGTGGCGTTGCGTGTGCCA
>JAYRVO010000053.1:0-1509 GCA_041918515.1 Chloroflexota bacterium
CCTCAACCTCATTTGCGGAACTAGCTTGGTCACCGGACGGCCGCTCTATAGCCGCACGTGCCTATACTGAGTCAAATAATGGTACGGTGACGGTAATCGATCTTCTAACTAGCACGGCGCGTAACATATACGATTCCGGTGGAGCTTATATGCTTGGCCCCGAATGGTCTCCTGATGGGCAATCGCTTATCTTTGCCGCGCCCAGAGAGTCAATACCTCATCAAGGTGCAGTCGTCGTGGCCGATGCGGATACCGGCCAGATCATTCAGAATCTGGGCTTTGGAGGTTATGCTACGTGGACGGCGGATCCAGAAAACGTTATTGTGCTCGGATTCGAGTCATCTTGTCGGGAAGAAATCCCGATCTATGAATACAACCTAGCTACCGGTGAGAGGCGTATGCTTGGTTCTACGATTTCCTGCTTTGCTGAGTCGGCTCACAGGCTGGACGCTTCCACTGATGGCAAATTGGTAGTAGCAGACAACACGGGTACGAGAACCCAAATCTTGAGTATCGTCGATGGCAGTATACTTGGAGCCTTAGCTCCTCCCGTCAGGAGAGAAACCGTGTGGTCGCCAAGCGGTACGGTGCTGGCGTTTCTTGATGGCGGGATGAATTCTCAAGTAGAGGATGAGGGCATCATATTAGCTCGCGCAGACGGCACATGTCTGAGCGAACCACTTAAACTAGGCGCTGAGTTGCTGTCTCTAGACTGGAGCCCCGATGGGAACCAACTTGTCTTTTCCACACGGGACGCTAACCGCCTATACTTTCTGGATCTTACGCTTGGCATCGGCAAGGAATTGATGGATTCGTATCGTGAGAGATGTACCGATTAGGTTATGTATATGCAGGTTCCCTATGCCATCACCGCCGAACGCATTGTTGGATAGAGCGCCAAGCAGGGAGTGAGGGGCGGCCAACACGGATAACAGCCTTCTTCTACGACGCCGCCGGCAACCTGACGTGGCAGACACAGCCCGGCCCAACGGCGGACGAGCGGCAGGCGCTTTGCTTCTACTACGACAGCTTCAATCGGTTGATACGCCGGACGCAGGACAACGCACCGGCCTGCCCGGCTTACAACAACTCGCCGGCCTCGGGGGCGAACCACCTGGCCAGCTACCGCTACGGCGCATACCTGCCGGCCTACAACAATGGGCGGCTGGTGGAGGTCAATTGGGGCGACGCGCCTGCTCTGAACAAGGACACTTTCGGCTACGACAACGAGGGGCACGTCGCGCAGCAGACGCGGACCATCAACGGGCGGGCCTACTCGCTGGGCAGCGCGGCCAGCCCCATGACTTACGACACCCTCGACCGGCCGCTGTCGGCGCTCTATCCGAACAACCTGGCGCTGGTCTATGGCTACGACCAGGAAGGGGTGGAGACGCTGACCTATGACGGCGCGGGCATCCTCAGCCACCTGGGTTACACGGCGATGGGCCAGCCGGCCAAGGTAGAGCGGTCGGGCAACCTGATCGACACGACCTACAGCTACCACGGGTC
>JAYRVO010000054.1:0-6676 GCA_041918515.1 Chloroflexota bacterium
CCGAATCTGCGCCTAGCGTCATCGCGGTCATCAACCGCGGCCCCCGGTCGACTGGGCCTGTACCGGGCGGAATGCACCGGGGTTGACGGTTGCTTTGCTGGGGCCTGACGGGGGGGGTGTCTTTCCCCCCGCCGCTTCTTTTTGTTGACATGCCGGTGGATCGACCATCGCGCGAGGAGCGGATGACGCATAGCAACACGGCCAATACGCACTGCGTCATAAGATTTGCCAGATGGAGGCGGCTTCTTTATAATCAATCAAAATTGCAGGCGTTTTTGCCTGCTCCATCGCCTGAACCGCACCCTCTCACCGAGTCATCAGCAAAGGAGAACGACGCATGCGCACGATCCGTCGTGTGGCCGTCATCGGCGCCGGCACTATGGGCGCTGCCATCGCTGGGCATCTGGCCAATGCCGGCATCCCCTGTTTCTTGCTCGACATTACGCCCAATTCTCTCACGTCTTCAGAAGCGGCGCAGGGCCTGACATTGGACAGCCCGCTGGTGCGGAACCGCATCGTACGCGAGGGCTACGAGCGGATGCGCAAGGCCAAGCCGGCCAATCTCGTCAACGAGAAAGCCGCTGATCTGATCAAGGTCGGGAATACAGAAGATCATTTCGGATGGTTGGGGGAAGCCGATTGGATCATCGAGGTCATCGTCGAACGGCTTGACCTCAAACAAGTATTGATGGCGCGCATCGAAGCGATACGCAAACCAGAAAGCATCGTCAGCAGCAACACATCAGGTCTGCCGATCCACGCCATCGCCGAAGGACGCAGCGAGGATTTCCGCAAGCATTTTCTGGGCACCCATTTCTTCAACCCGCCTCGCTATATGAAGCTGCTGGAAGTCATCCCCACCGCCGACACCGACCCCGGCGTGGTGGCTCTCATCCAGCGTTTTGCTGAAGAGGTGCTGGGCAAGGGCGTGGTCTTTGCCAATGACACACCCAATTTCATCGGCAATCGCCTGGCTTTCATCGGCTCTGGCCAGACGATCGACTATGCCATGAGCCAGAAGTACACGACGCCCGAAGTCGATCTGCTCACCGGCCCCTTGATCGGGCGTCCGAGCACCGGCACCTTCCGCCTGGCCGATTTGGTGGGTATCGATGTGTTGGCGCATGTCGCCCAGAATCTCTACGACTTGCTTCCCCACGACCCGGCGCGCGAGGTGCTGAAGGCGCCCGGTTTCAGCCAGGTCATCCAGGGGATGATGGCGCGCAAGTGGTTGGGCAACAAGACCCAGGTGGGGTTCTCGAAAGAAGTGCGGGGCAAGGATGGCGCCAAAGAGTATTGGGCGTTGAATCTGGAGACTTTCGAGCATGAAGCGCTGCCGAAGCCGAAGTTCGATAGTGTGGGCAAATTCAAGGACAAGCCGCTGCCAGAGCGCCTGCGCGGGATGGCGGCTGCTGAAGACCGGGGCGGAAAGTTCGTCTGGTTCACGATCTCGCGCACGCTGGCCTATGCCGCCGCCATCATGCCCGAAGT
Organism: Chloroflexota bacterium; assembly: GCA_041918515.1. Taxonomy (GTDB): domain Bacteria; phylum Chloroflexota; class Anaerolineae; order J102; family J102; genus SSF26. Next base: position 1,492 of record JAYRVO010000054.1, read on the forward strand.
CACTGCTGATGTGATGGCTGTGGACAATGCCATGAAGTGGGGTTTTACCTGGGAGGTGGGGCCGTTCGAGACCTGGGACATTCTAGGGGTGGCAGAGACAGTCGCCCGCATGGAAGCGGAAGGAATCGAGGTGGCTGGTTGGGTCAAGGAGATGCTGGCAGCAGGTGGAACGAGCTTTTATCGCCAGCAGAATGGTCATTTGGAGCGTTGGGTGGTCGGACAGGGTTACGTGGCCGAGACGCTCGACCCCAAAGTGTACGCGCTCAGTGATCTGAAAAAAGACAAGAGTCGCGTCATTGCCACCAATCCCGGCGCCTCGTTGGTGGATATCGGCGATGGCGTGCTGCTGTTGGAGTTTCACGCCAAGACGCCGACGGGTCGGGTGATGAATGCGCTCGATCTCGACATCCTGGCCATGATCAATGAGGCTGTCGAGCGCGCGGAACGCGATTTCGCCGGGCTGGTCATTGGCAACCAGGGCGAGCATTTCTCAGCTGGCGCCAATGTGTTCATCATCGCCCTCAATGCGCAGCAGGGCAACTGGGAGGCCATCGATCAGTTGGCAAAGCAGGGGCAGTCGATGCGGCGGCGCTTCACTGGGCTGAGCGTGCCGGTGGTGGCGGCGCCTTTCGGGATGGCTCTGGGCGGCGGGGCCGAGGTGTGTCTGGCAGTCGATCGCATCGTCGCCGCTTGCGAGACGTATATGGGTCTGCCCGAGGTAGGGGTTGGCATCCTGCCTGCCTTCGGCGGCACGAAGGAGATCGTGCGTCGGGTGATCTCGCCGGCTGCCAAACTCGAACACGCCGGCATCGATAAGTTCGTGCAGGAGGCTTCGCTGACGATCGCCATGGCCAAGGTGGCAACCAGCGCCGCCGAGGCCCGTGATCTGGGCTTTTTGTCGCCATGCGATCGCATCGTCATGAACAAGGATCATGTTCTAGCCGAGGCGAAGGCCGAAGTGCTGGCAATGGCGTTGGCGGGGTATCGCCCGACCTTCGCGGCCAAGAATTGTTATGCGGCTGGCCGCGATAGTCTTTCCACCTTGCGCGTCTATATCGAGCTGCAAAAACAGGCGGGATATATTAGCGCCCACGATGCCAAGATCGCCGGCAAGGTGGCTTATGTGGTTTGTGGCGGTGAACTCAGCCGACCGCAGTGGGTGGACGAGGATTACTTCCTCGATCTCGAACGCGAGGCGCTGCTCTCACTCTGTGGCGAGCCGCTGAGCCAGGCCCGGATGTGGCACATGTTGCAGACGGGCAAGCCATTGAGGAATTAGGAAGTAAGAAGTAGGAAGTAAGAAGTAGGAAGTAAGAAGTAGGAAGTAAGAAGTAAGAAGTAAGAAGTAAAGAGAGGTAGTATCGTGTTTCTTCCGATCCGTGTTTCGAATCAAGGAAGCAGAGAATGACGCAAGAAGCTGTTATCGTTTCTGCGGTGCGTACAGCGGTTGGCAAGGCCCCGCGCGGTATGTTGCGCAACACTCGCCCCGAGACTTTGGGTTCCATCGTTTTACGCGAGGTCGTCAAGCGCGCAGAAGGGCTTGACCCTGCCCAAGTTGAAGACGTGATCATAGGTTGCGCTTTTCCCGAAGGCAAGCAGGGCATGCAAATCGCCCGTATCATCGCCCTAGCGGCAGGGCTGCCCGACACCGTTGCTGGCCAGACTGTCAATCGCTTTTGTGCATCGGGCTTGCAAACGATCGCACTGGCGGCCGAGCGCATCATGGCTGGTTTCGGCGAGTGCATCATCGCCGGTGGTGTGGAGAGCATGAGTTCGGTGCCGATGGGCGGCCATGTCTTCAGCGCCGATCCCGGCCTCGCCATCGAGTATCCCGGCGTCTATACTGGTATGGGTCTGACTGCCGAGAATGTGGCCGAGCAGTATGGCGTCAACCGCGCCGATCAGGATGCTTTCGCGCTGCAATCGCACCAACGCGCGGCGGCAGCCATCCAGTCCGGAAAGTTCAAGGATGAGATCGTCCCCGTGCCTGTGGCCGAGAAGTGGGTGGAGGAGGATGGCAGCGTGCGGAGCAGCGAGAGCGCCTTCGACACCGACGAGGGCGTGCGCTTCGACAGCACGTTAGAGGGTCTGGCCAAGCTGAAGCCGGTGTTCAAGCCCACCGGCAGCGTCACGGCGGGCAACAGCAGCCAGACCAGCGACGGCGCCGCGGCGGTGGTGGTGATGTCGCGCCAGGCTGCGGAAGCAGCGGGGCTGAAACCGCTGGCCAGGTTCGTGTCGTTCGCGGCGGCCGGTGTGCCGCCAGAGGTGATGGGCATCGGACCGGTGGCCGCGGTTCCCAAAGCGTTGAAGCTGGCTGGGCTGAGCCTGAACGATATCGATCTGATCGAATTGAACGAGGCTTTTGCCGCGCAGGGCCTGGCCGTCATGCGCAAATTGGAGATGGACCCGGCGATCACGAACGTGAACGGCGGCGCCATTGCCCTGGGCCATCCCCTGGGCGCGACCGGCGCCAAACTGACGACGCAGTTGATCAACGAGATGAAACGCCGCAACAGCCGCTATGGTATGGTGACGATGTGCATCGGCGGCGGCATGGGTGCAGCGGGTATTTTCGAGAATCTGCAATGATATGCGTATTCCGTGTTTCGTAGTACGCAATATGCAGTACGTAATCGCGTAACAAGGAGGCTCTATGTACAGTTTCGACCTCACTGAAGAACAAAAAATGTTGACGGATGCCGTCAATCGCTATGCGACCCGCAGCTTGCGCAAGATCTACCGCGATGCCGAAGAAGTGGGCGCACTGCCGATGGACGTCATGCAAACGGGCTGGGAGTTAGGGCTGCTGCCTGCCTCTATCCCGGAGAAATTTGGCGGCTTCGGCGATCATTCGGCTCTGAATGGCGCGCTGATCGCCGAAGAGCTGGGCTACGGCGATGTTGCTTGCACCCTCCACTTGCTCAGCCCGAATTTGGTGGCTATCCCCATTCTTCTCTGCGGCAGCAAGCAACAGAAAGATGAGTTCCTGCCCAAGTTCTGCACTGAAACCTTCCCCAAGGCTACAGCCGCCTTTCTGGAAGCCACGATCACGTTCGATCCGGCCGATCTGAACGCCAGCGCCCGCTTGCAAGGAGACAAGTACGTGCTCTGGGGTCAGAAGACGATGGTGATCAACGCCGACGAGGCCGAGGTGTTCTTGGTCTATGCTCGCGAAGGTCATGCCGGCAACACGCAGGCCTTCCTGGTTCCGGCCGACGACCCGCGCATCCACATCAACCGCCGCGACCAGTGGATGGGCTTCCATGCGCTCAAGACCTTTACGATCGAGTTCAATGGCGTGACGATACCAACCGATCGTAAGCTGGGCGGAAAGATCGGCCTTGACCTGACGAAAGTTCTCACCTATAGCCGCATCGCCCTCGGTGGTATGGCGGTCGGGTTGGCCCGTGGCGCCTTCGAGTACGCCCGTGACTACGCGAAAGAGCGTATGGCCTTTGGCGAGCCGATTGCCCATCGCCAGGCCATCGCCTTTATGTTGGCGAATATGGCTATCGAGATCGATGCCGCCCGCCTGCTGGTGTGGGAAGCGGCGTGGAAGATGGATACGGGCAAGAATGGCGCTCACGATGCCTTTCTCGCCGCGCAATATGCCTCGGACATGGCGCTGAAAGTGACCGATAGCGCCGTGCAAATCTTGGGTGGGCACGGCTACATCCGCGACCATCCTGTCGAGCTGTGGCTGCGCAATGGCCGCGGCATCGCCACCCTGTTGGGCACTGTCATCGCCTAAGGAGGCCCCCATGCCAATCAGTTTCGAACTCCCGGAAGAGATCAAGAATCAGACGCAGATGACGAAGATGCTGGCCGAGCAGGTCATGCGCAGCATCTCCCGCCACTACGATGAAAACGAACATCAGCGCCCGTGGGAATATATCAACGTCATCTGGCCGTTCCTGCAGCAGATCGAAGCCGCCGATCTCAAGCGCTCGCTGAGGAAGAGCCAAAACGGGCACGATGGCGAAGAAGCGAAGGCGGAAAAGAAGACCTCCACTGGCAACCTGCGCATGATCCATATGATCGAGGCGTTGTCGTGGGGCGACGCCGGCATCTATCTGAGCACGCCTTCCAGCGCTCTGGGCGGTGCCGCCATCCATGCCGTGGGCACGCCCGAACAGAAGGAGCGCTTCCTCACCCGCTTCACGCGCGGCAAGCCCAAATGGGGCGCCATGGCCATGACCGAGCCGCAGGCTGGGTCTGACACCAGCGCCATCCAGACGACCGCCCGCCTCGATCCCAAGACCAACGAGTGGATTCTGAACGGAACCAAAATTTTTTGCACCAACGGCAGTCTGGCCGGGCAAGAAAGCGATGGTCTCATCGTCGTGTGGGCCACGGTGGACAAGAGCATTGGCCGGGCGGGGATGCGCACGTTTGTGATCGAGAGCGGCACACCGGGCATGACGATCACGCATCAAGAGCGCAAGTTGGGCATTCGCGCCAGCGATACAGCCACGATCACGCTCGAGGACTGCCGCCTCCCTTACACCAATATCCTCGGCAGCCCCGATCTGGTAAAGGTCGACGAACACGAGGACAAGGGCTTCAAGGGCGCCATGAAGACGTTCGACGCCAGCCGGCCCTATGTGGCTGCCAGCGCCGTCGGCATCGCCCGCGCCGCTTCCGAGTTCACCCGCGATACGCTGGCTACTCAGGGCATCACCGTGCCCGAATGCGCGCCCATGCATACGTTGACCGCTATGCAGCGCGACTTGATGCAAATGGAGATGGACCTGAAGGCCGCCTGGTTGCTGACCCTGCGCTCGGCGGCGCTGCTGGATGCGGGCGAATCGAATAATCTGGAAGCCTCGATGGCCAAGGTCAAGGCGGGCCATGCCGTCACCCACATCACTCAGAAATGTGTGGAACTGCTTGGTCCGCTGGGATACAGCCACGAATTTCTGGTGGAAAAGTGGATGCGTGACGCCAAGATCAACGACATCTTCGAAGGCACCGGCCAGATCAACACCCTCATCGTCGCCCGCCGCATCCTGGGTTACAACCGCACGGAATTGAAGTAAAGTAAGTAGACAAGTAGACAAGTAGACAAGTAGACAAGTAGACAAGTAGACAAGTAGACAAGTAGACAAGTAGACAAGTAGACAAGTAGACAAGTAGACAAGTAGACAAGTAGACAAGTAGATAAGTAGACAGGTAGACAAGTAGA
>JAYRVO010000055.1:0-35768 GCA_041918515.1 Chloroflexota bacterium
CGCTTCTGCGCTTCACCGACCCGAATCCCGACCGAGGGATTGAAACAATCCGCTGAGCATCCCGACCGCTAACCCTGCCGCTAGCTTCACAGACCCGAAACCCCACCGAGGGATGGAAACCTACAACGGCGGTCTTCACGTCGATGCCCTGCCAGGCTTCACCGACCCGAATCCCGACCGAGGGATTGAAACGGCGGAATGGGGGGTATCGGCGTTTTCAGCTTCTAGCTTCACCGACCCGAATCCCGACCGAGGGATTGAAACTGCGTCACGGCAATCAGCTTGCCTTGCTTGCTTTCCGCTTCACCGACCCGAATCCCGACCGAGGGATTGAAACTTTGGAATTAGCGCGTTGGAATTAGCGCGACGGTAGGCTTCACCGACCCGAATCCCGACCGAGGGATTGAAACTTCGTCACTTTCTACAACTGGTTGAATAGCGCCGGAGCTTCACCGACCCGAATCCCGACCGAGGGATTGAAACTGAAATCTGGCCGAACAAGAGTGGCGATTTCGGACAGCTTCACCGACCCGAATCCCGACCGAGGGATTGAAACTGCCCCTGGCGCTGTCCACGTTGTCGGCAGCCCCATGCTTCACCGACCCGAATCCCGACCGAGGGATTGAAACACGGCGCTTGTGCGCCGTTGTCGATTGGTGATGGGGGCTTCACCGACCCGAATCCCGACCGAGGGATTGAAACCACTTCAAAGGTCTCGTCCGGGTTGTACGCCGGATGCTTCACCGACCCGAATCCCGACCGAGGGATTGAAACTTTTCTCAGCGCGCTTGCTGCTTGTGGAATCCCGAGCTTCACCGACCCGAATCCCGACCGAGGGATTGAAACCGCCAAGTTCGCTGCCGAGCAATTGGCGCTGGGGCAGCTTCACCGACCCGAATCCCGACCGAGGGATTGAAACCGTCAGCCGCCACTCGCTGCCATTCTCGAAATTCATGCTTCACCGACCCGAATCCCGACCGAGGGATTGAAACGAGTCCGTCAGCGCTGAAGGGAATGGGCCGCCCGGCCGCTTCACCGACCCGAATCCCGACCGAGGGATTGAAACGCGCTGGGTACAGCGCAGCGGGGAGACAAGGTGACGGCTTCACCGACCCGAATCCCGACCGAGGGATTGAAACCGTGACTGGTGGGCAGCCGGCGTCGCCACCTGGCGGCTTCACCGACCCGAATCCCGACCGAGGGATTGAAACAGGCGTAGACTTACGCGCCAACGGTGATGTAGCGACGCTTCACCGACCCGAATCCCGACCGAGGGATTGAAACCTCCTCTGTCAAAGTTCTTCGACGCAACACACGTGGCTTCACCGACCCGAATCCCGACCGGGAGAGTGTTGCAGAATTCAGCCCGCGTGGCAGCGGCGGCGGGTGTGTAGAGACGCCGCTGCCACGTTATGGTAAGTTGTGGGTTGGGAAAGAGGAGAGGGGGAGGGTGAGAAGGGCGCTGGGAGGGAATCGAGCGGGTTTTTGACCTGAAAAGGGGCGTTTTTGTTGGGTCTTTGCTGTTTCTGTTTGTTTTTGTGCGCCCGCTGGGCGCGATGAGGCCTTGATTAGGTGGTGGAAGGGGCGGAGGCGGCGAGGCGCGCCCACTGAGCGAGGTTGAAGGCGAGGGCGCACATTCCTTCGCTGCACTCAGGACAAGCTTCGCCTGAAAGTCGGCGCGCTGCTTGCCGCGGGCGCGGGCGTGGCGAGCACCGTGATAGCGGACGAGATTGGCGATGAAGCGCTCGACGAGGGGGCGGAGCTTCATGTCCTCTTTGAAGGCGTCGGTTTTGGCGTAGGCGCGAGCGTCTTCGAAGGCGGAGCGATGGTCGCTGATGAAGACCTGCCGCATCTTGTCGGGGGAGAGGTCGCCGCGACAGGCGGCGGCGAGGGGGCAATCGGCGCAGAGTTGGGGAGAGAAGCGGAAGGTGCGGCCCTCGCCAGAGCCAGAGCGGTAGGCGGTGGCGGAGGATTGACCGGCGGGGCAAGTAAGGGTGAAGCCATCGGGGGAAAGGGAGAAGGCGTCGGGGGCGAAACGCTCGCTGCGCTGGCTGTAATTGACGGGCCGTGCGACAAGTTGGGTTTGGCCGCCGGTCACGCGCTCCACTTCAGCGAAGTGCTTGCCGGCGCCGGCGGCCTGGTCGTAGATGAACTTGTCAGGTAGGAGATCGTGGTGTTGCTTCTGCGCCAACAGCAGGTCGGGGATGGCGACGGCGTCGGGTTGGGCGCCGGTGTCGGCCTGGATTTCACGGACGAACTCGCTGGTGACGGCGAGGTTGACGTTGTAGCCATAATCGGTCTTTTCGTCGTCTTTGCCATGAACGCGGAATGTAGCGTCAGGGTCGACGGCGCTGGCGATGCGGTAGGCGCCCTTTTTGTTCTTTGGGAGTTCGGCGACGAAGGGGGAGCCGTCGGGGTTGGTGCGGATGAGGACTTCGTCGTGGAGGATTTTGTCGATGCGCAACAACCATTGCTCGACCTGCTGGCGTTCGGGCTGCGGGTTGATGGGAGGAGGGGGGAGATGGAGAGGGAGGAGACGGAGGAGTTCTTGGCTGGCGAGGACGGTGGCTTGCAGGCGGCGGCGGCGGTGTTCGGGGTCGAGGCGGTGTTCGGGGGCTTCGTGCTGGGCGCCAAAGAGGGCTTCGTGCTGTTGGGGGTCGAGTTGGCGCAGCACTTCAGCCTGTGCGTGAAGGTCGAGTTGGGCGAGGGAGCGTAGCAGATACTGGCAGGACTGGCGCAGGAGGGCGATGACGGACTGGGGAGCGGCGTTGGCGCGGAGGGCGAAGGTGTCGCCGATTTGTGGTCGTTGGCGGTCTTTGGGAAAGGCGGCGTCGATCTGGCGCAGGACGTCGTCGAAGAGGGTGCGCTGATGGTGCAGGTGCAGCCACTGTTCGAAGCGTTCGAGGGTGGCGTGGTCGGGACCCGACTCGAAGAGATGGTAGCCGCAGAAACGCTTGACGACGATGTTGTAGCGAATGTCGTCCTCCAACTGGCGCAGCGAAAGGTCGAGCAGGTATTTGGCGAGTATGGCGCGCAGCAGGTGTGGGGTGGTGTGGGTCGGTTTGGCGCCCGGCCCGCTGGCATGGTGATAGTCTGCACAGGCCGCTTCCAACGGCGCCCAATCCAGTAACCCCGCCACTTGCAGCAAGAACTCATCCCCGCGCAACACCTGGCTATACACAACTTCGCTCAGCCACAGCAGCAGTGCATGCAGGTGGCTGAGGATTGCAAAACGGACGAAAGATGGTAGAATATCCATAGGTAGCTCTTGTGCTGTGCAATTGTTTGTTTGCAAACTCCATTTTCACATGACACAAGGCTACCTTTCAACTTTTCCATTCAGCCCGACCCCTGTCATTCTGCAACGCTCTTACCGAGAGATTGAAACTGGAATGAGGCGGGCTATGGCTTGGCCGCTGCTGGGCTTCACCGACCCGAATCCCGACCGAGGAGGATTGGACCAGAGAAGTCTGGTTACGCTCTGATTACGTTTGAAACGTAATCAGAGCGTAACCAGAGGCAAAGAGGGAGGGAAGCGACGCCATCCCTGATACGAAAGTAGTAGAAGAGCGGGTTGTGGGGATCAGTTGGTCAGATTGAGAGGCCGTTCGGTGTCTTCACGCAGATGGCGGAGGAAACGAAGATTGAAGGGGAAGTAGAATTTGCCCTGAGCGTCGTCGAAGGGGTTGGCTGCGCTACCCTGCCCGACAAACGCAACCGCCATCCACTGGCGCACAGCGTACAGCACAAAAAAACGTAACCGCCCAAAAGTGCGGTTACGTTTTTCAGCGTTCAATCTCACTGCAGTTGCTTCTGCGACACGTCATGGGATAGCTCCGAGACGCTGTCGATCTTCCAGACCTCTACTGCTTCACCAGGATCAACGTCCGCCCGCCATGCTGGATAGCCGCCAGACGTTATCGATCTTCCATATCTCTCCGCCGAGGGTCACGACATAGGCGGTGTTCTCGATGAACTCGAGCGAAGTGGGTTGGTTCAATCCGTCCACAAGAGGGGCGCTGAAGGAGCCATTGCTATTGATCTTCACCAGGCTGCCGGTGTTCGGCTGCGCCGGAGAACCCGGATCACCCCCGGCTTCGAAAGTGCCCTGCGAGAGAGCGAAGAGGCCGTGACCACGCCCGAACTCTACATCGACAAGGAGCCTGGCGCCAGAAGCCACCTGTGTGGCGGTGGATGACTGCGACCCGAACGAGACGACCTTGCCATCTTGGGGCAGGTGAGGGACGGGGCCGGCTTCGGCCATGTACACTGTACCGCCTAACACCTCTAGCCCCGTCGGGACGATGTTGTCGAACGCGATCATCTCGGTGACCTTACCGTTGAGGGTGACCTGCAGCACACGGTTGTGGTGCCCATCGCTGACCAGGAACCCACCATGGTATCTCTCCATCGCGTACTGGACCCCAGTCGGAACGTCGAAATGAGTTTTCGGTGGATTCTGCGTGGAGAAGGCGCCAATGTCGGCAACGACGGTGAAATTGTCTGAGCCGTCCACAATGTTGGCAACGACGGTAAAACTGTCTGGGCTGTCTATCCGGTAGATGCCGTCGATGTCGTTAGCGACGCCGCCGACATCGTTGCCGACGAGGGTGACCAACACGTAGGCGGTCTTGCCGATGAACATGATGTCCATCGCCCCGCCGATGCCGATGAGCGCCTTTGGCAGACCACTGGCGAATGTCGAGACGGCGCCGGTATTGGGATCGACGCGCAGCACCTTGCCGGTTGCGCCTTCGGTGACGTACAGCGCACCATCCGGGCCGATGGTGCTGCCCGAGCCGCTCGCCATGCCCGTGACCAGCCGTGTGGCGACGGGCGCCTGGGGCGGACGATGCCCTGCGTATGCCTTGCCACTGCTTAGGACGATCGCACAAGTTAACGCCAGACCGATGATGATACTTTTCTTATTCATGAGGTTTCCCCTTCGAAGGATGTCTGATTGGTAGATGGTTGGTTGATGTCGCCATGCCCTACTGGTAGAAATAGGGATCAAGTACGCTCACCTGTGTGATGCTGTCGACAGGCAAGTTGCTGCGCTGCGCGGCCTGGCGAATCGCCTCTGGCGACGCCGCATCGTAAATGCAGAAGGTCTTCCTTTTGTCAGTGGTCACGTACGAGTGCACCCACGTCACGTCGTCCTTCAGGTTGTTCCCAACCACCATCAGGCAGACGTCTGCTCCCGCATCGTTTACTGGGATGGCCAGGCCATCGGGGAAAGTCCGTTCGACAAGATAACGAGCCATGCTATTCCTCCTTTTGATGTGACTTGAATCAGCCGAATACGAACAAACTTCGGAGATTCTCAAAGGATAACGGAACCCTGGCTCGCTGTCGTGAGGGATAACTCTACACTTGAAATCGTGGCGACTCTACAAAGAGGGAAGGTCCTCGCGTGGGGTAGTGTGTTGGGCGCGTCAGTTGTTCGGGCTGTGCGAGAAGCCCGTCAATCCCCTCTCCAATGCCCACGTGGCAACTTGCACCCTGGAGTTCAAGCCAAGTTTGCCAAGAATACGCGTGACATAGGTTTCGACCGTCTTCAGGCCGATCGTCATTGCCTGAGCAATCTCACGGTTGGATTTGCCTTGCGCAATCAAAATAGCCACCTCGCGCTCGCGCTCGGTCAATCCGCCGAATTGTTCTGCAACAGACCGATCCTGCGGCGGTCGAAAATCAACATCTGGCGCCGGTTCTGCCAAAGCGCAAGCAACGGCAGCGGCGAGTGTCATTGCTTCACCTTCCGCCCAAGCGGCTGCAAATGCCCGTTCACCCAAAGCCATGCGCAGGGTTGCCAGATGACGCTCATAAGCAGGCCGATCTACCGGATCGATGACGGACTTGATGGGAGCGCGCAGGCCCGCTGCCGCCGCGAAGATGCGGGCCGCAGTCTGGCATCGCTCCAAACGAACGGAAGCAGTGGCAGTCTGCGCCTGAACCAGCGCGGCCTCCGCCAATTTCTCCAGGCACCAGGCAATTCCGCCTTGATCGCCCGTTTCCAGTCGAATCGATAGGCTCTCGCCCAAGAACGCTCTCATCTGCGCATCATCGCCCTGGAGTAGTGCCACCCAGCCAAGCGTGCCCAATACTGTGCCAACGCTCCATCGATAGCCGGCTGCACGATTCAGCCGCAGGCTTTCTTCGAGCAAGGCAACGGCTCGCTCATACTGGCCTTGTCGCACCGCCACCTCGCCCAAGCCGGACAGGGCGAAGGCAGTATGCACATTATCGCCGAGCTGCTTTGCCAGCGCCAGGAACTCCGCCAAATGTGTCTCTGCTTGGGCGTAATCCCCTATGCGCATGGCCGCCCAGCCAAAGAGCATCAGCGTTAGGCCGATCCCGTTCACATCGTTCAGCGCTCTGAAAAGTTCCAAAGCTTCTCGCAGTAACACCGGCGCTCGCACAAAATCACCCTCTTCAATCGCCACATCGCCAAGCGAAACAAGCGTATAGGCAAGCCCATCACGCCCTTCCTGGCCCAAACTGCGAAAGATCGACAGAGCTTCCTCTGCATAAGGCCGCAGCGCCGGAAAGTCACTGCGCATGAACAATACTTTGGCAAGGTACGACAGCGCCCACGCCCGCAGCACAGGCGGCGCCTCTGCTCCAGCCTGGGAAAGCGCCGTGACAAGATGTGCTATGCTCTCGCTGGGATAGCCGTGCAGTTGCCAGAAATGAGCGCACGCCACAGCCAGGCGCAGGCCTGCCACCGATCGACTCACATCACCACGACACCACGCCAATGCGGCGCGCAGGTTGTCATGCTCCGCTTCATATTTGCCCAGCCACACCAACTGATTGGAGTCGTTCAAATGGATTTGCGCCTGCTCGGCCCACGCCACAAAGTAGGCGCAGTGCTGCTCTCTGACCCGATCCGACTCACCGGCTTCCAGCAGCTTTTCGTGTGCATACTGCCGGATCGTTTCCAGCAGCCGGTAGCGCGTCTCTTCATCATTGTGGTCGGCCACAACCAACGACTTATCCACCAGATGCGCCAGTACATCCAGCACCTCGCCCGTGGCCATGTCCTTATCCGAACAGACGGCCTCGGCCGCCGCAAGCGTACAGCCACCGGCAAAGACCGCAATCCGTTGCAACACCTTGCGCTCTGTCTCGACCAGCAACTTGTAACCCCAATCGAGCGTCGCTGCCAGGGTCTGCTGGCGCGGCGGGGCGGTGCGGCTGCCATCAGTGAGCAGGCGAAAACGATCGTCGAGTCGCTGCGCAATCTCGCGCACCGACAATGCCCGCACCCGCGCTGCCGCCAGTTCGATGGCCAGCGGCATTCCATCCAGGCGACGGCAGATTTCTGCTACCCAGGCGCCATTTTCGATGGAGAGAGAAAATGACGGCGAGATGGTCGTCGCCCGCGCGATAAACAAACGCACCGCCTCGGCTTGCTGATAAATCGAAAGCGCGGTGTTGCCACTCGCGGGATTCTGCCAGGGTTGGGGTTCTGGCAGCGACAGAGGCGGCACAACCCAGGCCACCTCACCGACAACACCCAACGGTTCGCGGCTGGTGGCAAGGATGTGGAGGTCAGGACAACGCTGTAGCAGAGTCATAGCAAGCTGGGCGCAAGCCACAACGAGATGCTCGCAGTTGTCGAACAGGAGCAAAGTTGGGCGGCGCCGCAGGTAGTCGGCCAACGTTTCTGATAACGGGCGCGTTGGCTTTTCTCGCACGCCCACGGCTGCGGCAGCAACCTGCACAACCAACACCGGATCGATCACAGGCGCAAAATCAATCATCCAGACACCACCGGCAAACTTCGACAGCAAATTGCTCGCCGTCTGCACCGCCAGCCGTGTCTTGCCACAGCCCCCCTCGCCGGTCAACGTCACAAGGCGGTGGGTCGCCAGCCACTGCGTGACGTCGGCGATCTCCTTCTCCCGCCCGACAAAGGTGCTCAATTGCAGTGGCAAGTTGTGTGTATTGGCAACAGCCGGTGCGTCCCAATCTCGCTCGGCATGGAGGGCAAATGGCTTGATCGATGGCAGGTCATCCGCCAATTCAGTGTCTTCCCGGCGCGTTTCATCGCCAGCGCAGCGCACGAACTGTACTTGCGCCTCCGGTTCAAGCTCCAACGCTTCGGCCAGCTTCCCGGCCATTTGCCAGGAAGGTCGCAATGCATCGGTCTCCACCTGATGCAGGGTTGCCGGGGTGCACCCGACTCGCCCCGCGAGTTCATCCTGGGTCAGCCCCAACGCTTTCCGCCGCCATTTCACCCAATTCCCGAAGGTAAGCGCATCTTTCATCACGAGTTCCCTGACTACTAAAAGTGATTCAGTAAGAGTTCACGTTGCCCCCAAATTGGCTCACACAAAGCCGCGAAGACGCAAAGCTTTTATGTTTTCTTGGCGTCCTTGCGTCTTTGCGTGAGATAAAAAAGACGCAGATGAACAGTTACGTGACTCGAAATTCGGACAATCGTCTGCAAAGAGCCGTTTTTGGGGAGACGCCCTAAGGTCGATTGTGTGTCTATGATAGGGTGCATTCTAAGAAATGAGCAAGGTTAGGGAGGGCCTGGGGAGCGCGCGTTCGGGGCGCCCTCGGCATCGCACCTTCCCAATCCAGTCGACGGCGTCTTGGCCTTCTTGGCAACCGAGCCAGCGCGCCAAACAAGCCGGAATAGCGACAGCAACAGACTTTGATGCCGAGTCCACTTCTTCCACTCCACCCCCTCTTCCGATTACAATACAACCTCCCTATATCCTCCCACGAACGCCAAAATCAATTCACCTCACTTTCCATTTATACCTCTGCCCTATGAAATCCCTCTCCACCCTCCTCAGCAGCATCCCCGCCTCGGCGACGATTGCCATCAACGACAAGGCCAAAGCCCTCAAAGCCGCCGGTCGCGACATCATCGCCCTTGCCGGCGGCGACCCCGACTTCGACACACCCGCTCACATCACCCACGCCGCCCTCGCCGCCCTCGACGCCGGCGACACCCACTACCCCCCCTCGCGCGGCACACCCGCCCTGCGCAAAGCCATCGCCGCCAAACTGGCCAAAGACAACGGCTTGACCGTTGACCCCAACACCCAAATTCTCGCTGGCCCCGGCGGTAAATTCCTCATCTACGCCACCCTGGCAGCCGTTGCCAACCCCGGCGACGAAGTCATCATCCTGGAACCCTATTGGGTCTCCTACGTACCCATGACCATCCTCGTCGGCGCCATCCCCGTTACCGTCCCCCTCGACGCCGCCAACGGCTTCACCATCACCGCCGAACTCCTCGAAACCTACATCACCCCCCGCACCAAAGCCATCCTCGTCAACTCGCCCAACAACCCCACCGGCCGCGTCCTCACCCGCGCCGAAGCCGAAGCCATCCGCCAGATCGCCATCACCCACGACCTCTACGTCCTCTCCGACGAAATGTACGAAAAGCTCATCTTCGAAGGCGAGCACATCTGCCTGGCCGCCCTGCCTGGCATGGCCGAACGCACCATCACCCTCAACGGCCACTCCAAAGCCTACGCCATGACCGGCTGGCGCCTCGGTTGGGCGGCTGGCCCCAAAGACATCATCGACCTGGCCGCCAACTTCCAGAGCCAAACCGTCACCTCTGCCGCCTCCTTCACCATGGCCGCTGGCGCCGCCGCCCTCACCAACGCTCAAGACGTAGTCGAAGAAATGCGCCTCGCCTACAAAGCCCGCCGCGACTTCATGGTCCCCGCCCTCAACACCATCCCCGGCGTCGAATGCGACTCACCCCAGGGTGCCTTCTACCTCTTCGTCCGCTTCCCCGGCCTCAGCCAAAATTCGATGGAGATCGCCAACATCCTCCTCGAACAGGCCGACATCGCCTGCACCCCCGGCCTCGAATTCGGCCAGGCCGGCGAGGGCCACGTCCGCTTCTCCATCGCCACCGCTATGTCCGATCTCGAACGCGCCGTCGAACGAATCCGCAAACTTATGGCGAAGTAGGCCCATGCCCACCACCCTCCTTCTCGTTCGCCACGGCGAAAATGATTATGTAAAGTCAAAGCGCCTGGCCGGGAGGACGCCACACGTCCATCTCAACGACAAGGGCCAGGTCCAGGCCCGCCGCCAAGCCGACCGCCTGGCCCCCTGGCCCATCGCCGCTGTCTACAGCTCGCCCCTGGAACGCTGCCATGAAACCGCCCTCCTCCTGGCAGAACCCCACCACCTCCCTGTTCTCCACCATCCCGGCCTGCTCGAAACCGACTATGGCAACTGGCAAGGCGAAGCCATCGACGAACTGACCAAAACCGACCTTTGGAAAGTGGTGCGAGCCACCCCCAGCTTCGTCACCTTCCCTAATGGCGAAACCCTACGCTCGGTGCAACAACGCACCGTCGCCGCCCTGCACGACATCGCCAGCTCCCACCCCGACCAAAACGTCATCGTCTGCTCTCACGCCGACCCCATCCGCGCCGCCCTCGTCTACTACCTGGGCGCGCCGCTCGACCTCTTCCAGCGCCTCGAGATCGCACTCGGCGCCCTCAGCATCATCCGCTTCGATGTCTTGGGGCCGCGCATCCTCCGACTCAACGACACCGGCGACCTTGACCCACCCTCGCCGCCAGAGCCATCCAGCGCCCACCCCTCCACCTCCAACCCATGAGCCGTTTCGCCTTTGACTTCAACCCCGCCAGCCACCTCACCACCGGCGCCATCGGCGCACCCGGTCAGCGCACCTTCTATCTCCAGGCCGGGCGCGGCATCGAATTCGTCTCCCTGATCTGCGAAAAAGAACAAATGCGCGCCCTGGGCGAGGGCCTGCTCAGCCTGCTCGATCAGATCGCCAGCACCTTCGACCGCCCCACCAGCGACCCCAAACAAGCCATCGACTTCGACCTCGTCGAACCGGTCATTCCCGTCTGGCGCATCGCCCAGCTAGGGGTGGGCTACGACGACGACGACGACCGCATCATCATCGTCATCCAGGAACTGGTCGAAGAAGGCGAAGTCGCCCAAATTGGCCGCTTCCTGATCACTCGCGAACACGCTCGCTCCTTTGCCCACCACGCCCTGGAAATCGTAGAAGCCGGGCGCCCGACCTGCCCCCTCTGCGGCGAACCTCTCGATCCCGCCGGCCACTTCTGCCCCAAAACCAACGGTCACGGCAAGAACTACAGGCAATGACCGAACCGGACGACGCATCCCACCCGGCCCCCCGCGCCATCGACGCCGCCACAGCCCTTCGGCTTCTGCGCACAGGCGAGATCGCCCAGGTAGGCGTTATCCCCTGGAGTTCCAACTACACCCTCCTGGTCGAGGTTCACCACGCCGCCGACACCCTCCTGGCCATCTACAAACCCCGCCGCGGCGAGCGCCCCCTGTGGGATTTCCCCAGCGGCACCCTCTACTTGCGCGAATACGCCGCCTTCCTCCTCTCCGAAGCCCTTGGCTGGCGCCTGACTCCCCCCACCGTCCTCCGCAAAGGCCCCCTCGGCCCCGGCGTCCTCCAGGCTTTCATCGACAGCGACCCCGAACAACACTACTTCAACATCTTCCCCGACCACGCCGACGACTTTCGTCGCATCGCCCTCTTCGACATCATCGCCAACAACGCCGACCGCAAAGCCGGCCACTGCCTGCTCGACGCCAACGACCACATGTGGTCCATCGACCACGGCTTGTGCTTCCATGTCGAACCGAAATTGCGCACCGTCATTTGGGATTTCGCCGACGACCCCATCCCCACCGACCTCTGCACCGACCTCCGCGCCCTCGCCGCCAAGTTGGAGCCAGCACAAGCCCTCAGCGATGCCCTCGGCCCCCTGCTCAGCCCCGCCGAACTAACCGCCCTCCGTCACCGCCTCGCCCAACTCCTGGACGCCGCGCGCTTCCCCTATCCCGACCCCCAGCGCCGTAACCATCCCTGGCCGCCGATCTAAACCAGCCAGCGGCGCTGCACGCCGTGCGCCACCCGGCCCAATAGCGCCGCACTGAACTGCTTGAGAGCAGGAGAGCGTCGCACGAAACCAGCCAACAGGGGGCCAATCTGATAATAGACGTTCGTAGCGAGTCGCCCCATCCGGCTACGCGCCAGGATGTGATCACGATACCACCGCAAGGTTTGCACCTCGAAGGCATCGGGGCGGCCAAACGTCGCCGTCGCCACGAAACAGTTGGGGTTAGCCTCGTTGGGCTTGGCGGGGCGGGAGATGGTGGCGGTGGGGGGCGCAGCCACAGGGCCAGCAGCCGCGGGGCGTGATCGCACTGACGTCGGAGCGGGTGCAGGAGAAGGGCGGGGAGTCTGCGGGGTGATCGGGGATTGGTTGATTGGTTGATTGGTTGATCGGTTGATCGGTTGATTGGGTGCAGGAGAAGGGCGAGGAGGAACGTTCGTGACGGGGCGGGTGGTCTGGCGCGGGGCCGCGGGAGGGGAGGCAGAGCCATAGAGTTTGTCGAAAACGGCCGCCGCTCTGGCGTCCCCGCCGTTGGGTCTGACGGCTGCTCCGCCCCCGCGCGCTATCCCCACCGTTTGAGCGTCGCTGACGATGGTGCGGATCTGCGAGGCTGACTCGATCTCCATCTGCGGCCAGCCTTCGAAAACGTTGACCACGCCTGTCACTCGCACCTGCTTGCCCACACAAGACAACGGATCCATGGCTTGTTGTTCCATCTCCGCCAATACTTTCGGCCACAGCACCAAGGTCAGGGCGCGTTTGGGATGGTCGCCGAAATAGAGGAGGAGATAGCGGGCGCCCTGGGTGGTGCGACTGAAGTCGTAGCGAGTGATCAGGCCGGTGACTTCGATGCGTGCGCCGACGTATTCGCTGAGCGCGCCCAGGCTGGCGGCGTCCACCACCGGGTATTGGGGCCGCGCGACCGCGGAGGAGAGAACGGCGGCAGGGCGAGGGGGGATGACAGCATGTTCCAGAAAAGCATCCAGGGTGGGGATGTCAGCGATGCCGCCTTTGCAGACGAAGCGGAAACGCTCGGCCAACCGCGCCAGGTCGTCGAAAGCAGCTAGATGGTGGAGCAGGGGCGAATGGTCGGGGTCCAGAAAGTCGCTCTGCCTGAAGAGAAGGTTGTCGCCGTTGTCGAACTGGCGCCAAAGCTCAGGCTCGCGCGCCAATCCTTGCAGAGCCAGGTGGATGACAATGTTCGAAAAACGATCGAGCCGGGCGTCGTAGTGGCGATGGTCGCGCTGGGGATGCTGATAGTTGATGTGCCCCATCTCCGAGGCCCGGATATCGCGCAGCTCGGGCAGAAAAACGCCGTCGTAGTCGATCAGGCGGGGACGTCCTTGCTGGACGATGATGTTGCCGTGCTGCAAGTCGCCATGGGCCACGCCCAGGGTTTCGAGTCGCCGCGCCAGCATCCGCATCTGTTCGGTCAGGGCGAAGATGCCATCGCGATACTGGCGTCGCCTATTGCCAGTGTGATGCAGGAGGGCGTCCTGCACCCGCGCCTCGAGGTAGCGATCCAGTAGATCGCCTTGCACCCAGTCCATTTTGACGATGGGGTACCAGCCCTCTCCCACGCGGATGCCTCGTTCGATATACTCGGCCCGCACGAATAGCGTCTCCCCGTTCTGCTTCCACAGCCGGCTGATGGCGGCATAGCGTCGCGGCAGGTCGGGGATGTCCTGTTTGAAGCAGCGAACAGCCCACTGGCGCTCAGCGCTCCCATTGGCGCTATTGAAGCGAAAGGTGGTGGCAAAACCGCCCGAATAGGGCTTGGGCAGGCCCAGCGGCGTCGTCTCGACGGCGCTACGTCGCAGGTCGAGATCGGTGAAGGCTGTGCGGGGATGTTGCACAGCCGCCATGTAGGCGTCGCCGGTGGGGAAGGGCATGATGAATTCTTGGCGTGATGCTGTGCCTGCGTACTACCGTACTGCGTACCTATGCAGATGGATCAGGATGCAGGTCGTGTCGTCGTTGCGGATGCGGCCTGACGCGCGCAATTCCCGCAGCCAGGCGTCGAAGGCCGCCTGGCCGGGCAGGGCGGTGAGCGTCTGCCAGGGTCGCTGATCGCGCTGGGTCTCAGACAGAAACCAGAGGGCCAGCGCGTCGGTGGCGAGGACGAAGAGATCACCCGCTTGCCACTGCCCGGCGGCCACAAAGGTTGGGGCCTGGCTGTTGCGGGCGAGATGGCTGGAGAGGAGGGCGGGCGAGTTGCCGAATTCCTCCGCCTTCTGCAAGGGAAAAGCGGTCTCGATAGCGGCATGGTCGTCCGCCCCACCGCGCACCAGGAAGAGACAGGAATCGCCGACGGCCAGTGCCTGCCAGCGACCGTTTGTTTCGCTCGCTCCGCCGGCTTCGATCTGTATTCCCAACAGGCTGGCAAAGGCCCCGCGCCGGGCTTTTTCTTCGGCATACCAGGGCAGGGGACGCGAGAAGACGGCTCGCCACCAGGCGGGCGCCGTCGCCTGCACAGCTTTCTTCAGCCCTGCTTCAGTGAGGAAGTTGCGCTGGGCGAAGGCTCGCGTCAGGGCCTGTGCCCATTCGCGGGCAAAGCTGCTGGTGGTGGCGCCATCGGCCAGGGCGACGCGCAACAGGGGGCCGCTCTCCCGCGTGCGGGGAAAGCGATCCCAGGCGTCTTCGTACTCGCGCTCGGTGTAGCCCTGCCGGGGGGCGGTGAAGGCGCGCAGGCTCCAGCGGAACATCCGGGGTGGGGGGTGGCAAGGTGACAAGGTGACAAGGTGACAAGGTGAACCTTGTCATAGTGTCGCCTTGTCGTCAGCGGAGGTTGCTGGGGCGAGTGCCGATCTGCATGAATTCGATGACGCCCACGGGGTCGGCCTGGTAGAAGAAGCCGCGGCTTTCTTCGCCGATGGGGTAGCCCAGCTCGCGCGCCCGCGCCTGCATGACGGGAGGCAGGGGGGTGGACATAGCGAAGAGCTGGCGGGCGTATTGATCGGGCAGGTCGGCGTCCAAGCTGGGGAAGCGCACGGCTTGCTTGCCTTTGGTCGAGGAAACGTGGACGTTGAGCAACAGCACGTTGCCGTCGGCGGTGGCGAGGTTGCGCAGGGTTTCGGCGGGGAGGGTGGGGTCGCCGTCGGTGGCTTCGCCGTCGGTGATGTTGATGACGATGGGTGGGAAGGCGTCGGGGTGGTTGGCCACCCACCCGCGCACCAGTGTCTCAGCCTGTCGCAGGGCCTCGCACATGGGCGTGCCGTTGTCGGTGATGGGATCGAACCAGACCGGGAATTTGACGGTCTGTTCGATCAGGCCGCCCACGCCATCGTCCAGCTTGCGGGTGCGTTCCTCGACACGGGCGGGATTGTTGGCGACTTCGCTGATGCTGACGATTTCGCGTCCGGATAGGGCGCCGGTGAAGGCGGGGCCTACGCGCTCGCCGTAGCCGATGACGGCTGCCTCGAAGTAATTGCGCACTTCATCGCCCTTCGAGCACTCGATGACGAGGTTTTGGAGTGTGCGGTTGATGATGACGGCGAGGCCGTCGGCTTTGCTGCGGGTTTCGTCGCCACCCCAGGGGTCGGACATCGAGGCGGATTGATCGATCAAAAAGATGAAGCAGGTGGGGTTAGAGCGGCTGATCTCAGCGGTGTAGGACATGGGGACCTCGAGGAAAGCTGAATTAGAAAGGATGTTCTTCTTATTCGATACGCAGAAGCAAAGCAAAAGGTTGCAGCAATCATCCGCGTCCATCCGCGTTTATCCGCGTCCTGGATCTGGCGCTGGCAAAAGCAAGAGTCGCTGAGGCAGCAATCATCCGCGTCCATCCGCGTTTATCCGCGCCTCCGTTCTGTCCTGAACGGAAACCGCGCGCAGGCTGAACAAAAACACCACAAATACCACACCCCACGCCAGCACCGCCGCCAACACCAGTGTCGTCATCACCTGCGGCCCCGCCGCCTCGATGCGTTGCCCGATCAGCCAGGGCAGGGTCATGCTGCCCAGACTGGCGCCAACGAAGAAAAGGCTGGTGATTTGGCCGCTGAGAGGAAGGTTGCGCTCGGCCAAAGCCAGTTGCGCGGGAAAGACGGAGGCCATGAACAGACCCATGCCGAAGGAGACCACCCAAACCATCGCCGGCAGCTCTGGCCAACGCGCTAGCAAAGCCAAACAGATGATCTGACCTATCAGATCACCCACCAGAAGGTAGCGGGGGCGGATACGGGCAGTAAGGGGGATCGACAGCAGCCGGCCCAGCATCAGCGCGCCCCAAAAGATGGAAGCCAGATAACCGGCGGTGGCGGCGTCGGCCAGGCGGAGTTCGACGGCATAGGTGTAAATCCAACCGCCGAAGCTCACTTCCGCGCCAACGTAAAGAAAGAAAAGGGTGATGAGGAGGAGCAGGGGCCACAGGCGCGGACGGCTGGAGGCAAGATGGGTGGCATCGTGCCGAGCGGTGGGGCTGGGCAGGCGGAAAAAGATGAAGGGTAGAGGCAGTAGCAGTAGGGCGAGCAGCCAATAGGCCGCATCGATATCGCCGCTGCGCCCGATCGCCTGGGCGGCGATGATGGGCGAAATCAGCGCGCCCACACCAAAGAAGAAGTGCAATGCACTCAGCCGTGGAGCAGCTTCGTGGCGCCAGAGCCAAACCAACAAAGTGTTGCCGCCCACGTCAATCGTGCCCATCCCCGCGCCAATGACGAACATGACGGCAGTGAGCAAGCTCAAATGCGCCAGGAAGGGCGTGAGCGCAAGCATGGCGACCATCGCCAGGAGTTGCACAGCGAGAATGGGGTGGCCGGGTGCGCGGTCGAGCAAGCGGCCGGTGGCCAGGGCGCTCAGCAAGTTGCCCGCCGACTGGGCGGTGAATAGAATGCCGACCTGCCCGATCTGCACGCGGGCATGCTCAGCCAGGCCGGGCAAGGTCGGCCCCAGCACGCCCGTCACCAGGCCCAGGGCGATGAAAGCCAGGAAGTAAGCGATGGTCTGCGCGGATCGAGAAGTGGTTGGCATAAGTAGAAAGCGGAGCGGGGGACATTAGTCGATAGCGGCGAGTATAGAACAAGTGTACGTCCGTCACAATTTAGCGTGGCGGTCAGGGGCGCTCATGATTGTGTGCGCTTCACAGCCCGCTTTGCTATACTTCCGTCCGCCTTTCCTTGCCCATTCACGAGATGAGATCATGGACGAACCCACCGACATTCCCGCAACCGACCAACCTACTCCTGTCCCAACAGAAACGCCCGAAAACGCGGCTGCCGAGCGCCTGAGTATCGCCGATCTGATTCAGGCGGCGCCGCAGGTGATCCAGGCTGCCTCCAATGCCCTGGAGAAGCTCCAGGATGCCACCGATCCGGGCAAGCCGCGCAAACGGAAACGCCGACCAGCTGCCGCTACCAAGCCCAAACCTCGCAAGACGGCGAAAAAGCGGCCAGCAAAGCCCAAGACAGCCAAACGCCCGCGCAAGCCGGCTCAAGAAAAGCCCTCCTCGTCCACCGACGACGGTTGGCAGACAGGCGAAGTCAAGCCCCGGCGCAAGAAGAAGCCGACGGCCGCCAAGCCAAAGCCAAAGCCGACGGCTGCCAAACCAAAGCCAAAGCCGGCGGCCGCCAAACCGAAGCCGAAGCCGGCCGCTTCCTCGCCCCGCCGCCCCAAGTCCACCGCCAGCAAGCCCAAACCGGCGACGGCCAAGCGTCCCCCGCGCCAAACGACGCGCGCCGGTGAGCAGCCCCCGGCCAGCGGCTCCTGAGGTAGAACGATGACCTGGACGCCAGATCGCATCAGCGACTCGCTTGCGACCATTCTGCCCACGGTTCGTCAACCCGCCCGCTACATCGGCGGCGAATGGAACAGCATCGTCAAAGACTGGGCAGGCGTGCGCAGCCGCGTGGCCCTGGCCTTTCCCGACACATACGAGTTGGGGATGAGTAACCTTGGTCTGGCCATCCTCTACGACGCCGTCAACAAACGGGCGGACGCGCTGGCCGAACGGGTCTACGCGCCCTGGCTGGATATGGCGCAAGCCATGCGACGCCAGGGGCTGCCGCTGTTCAGTCTGGAAACGCGCCACCCCCTCGGCGATTTCGATATCCTGGGTTTCGGCCTGCCCTACGAGCAGCTTTACACCAACGTCCTGGCCATGCTCGACCTGGCCGGCATCCCCCTGCGCTCTGTCGATCGTCGTCTCACCGACCCGCTGGTGCTGGCAGGTGGCTCAGCCATGATCAATCCTGAGCCGATGTGGCCCTTTCTCGATGCCTGCTTGTTGGGCGAAGGCGAGGAAGCGATGGGCGAGATCATCGAGTCCCACGCACAATGGCGGGATGAAGGCAGGCCGGGCGGGCGCATCGAGATGCTCCGCCGCCTGACTCGCATCGATGGCGTCTACATCCCCAGCTTCTACGAATCTCGGTTCCACGACGACGGAACGCTGGCCGAAACCGCGCCCAAGCCCGAGTTCAGCGACGCCGCTCCGAGCACCGTGATCAAGCGCATCGTCACCGTGCTGCCGCCTCCCGTCACTGACTTCATCGTGCCTTTCAGCGACATCGTCCACAACCGCGCGGCTATCGAAATCCAACGCGGGTGCACGCGCGGGTGCCGGTTTTGCCAGGCAGGGATGATCTTCCGCCCGGTGCGCGAGCGGCCCGTGCAGGAGGTGCTCGAGGCTGTGGATCGCATCGTGGCCGCCACCGGCTTCGAGGAGATGTCCTTCCTCTCGCTGTCTTCGTCCGATTACACCTTCATCCAAGAGCTGGTCGACGGGGTGATGGCCAAACACGGCGACAGGAAACTTTCCATCAGCCTGCCCTCCCTGCGCATCGAATCGTTCAGTGTGGAGCTGATGGAGAAACTGGAAAAGGGGCGTCGCCGCTCTGGCTTCACATTTGCCCCCGAAGCCGCCAGTGACCGCCTGCGCGACGTGATCAACAAACCCATCGCCACCGAACTCATGCTGCAAACGGCGCACGAGGTCTACAGCCGCGGCTGGACGACGATCAAGATGTATTTCATGATCGGGCATCCCACACAGAGCCTGGAAGATGTCGAAGCCATCGCCCAACTGGCGCACGCGGTGCTACACATCGGGCGCAAGTACATCGGACACAAGGCCAAAGTGCGCGTCGGCGTCTCCACGCTGACACCGAAAGCGCAGACGCCGTTTCAGTGGGCGGCAATGGAGGACGAGATCACGATCCGCCAACATCAGGAGCACCTGCGCGCGCGTCTGCGCACCCATGGGTTGGAATTATCGCTCAACGACCCCCGCGAGTCGCTGCTCGAGGCGGCGCTGAGCCGGGGCGACCGCAAGCTGGCCGTTGTGATCGAGCGAGCCTGGAGGTTGGGCGCGCAGTTCGATGCCTGGAACGACCTCTTCTGCTGGGAAGCCTGGCAGCAGGCGTTCGCAGAAGCCGGATTGGACATGGACTGGTATGCGCGCCGCCAACGTCCGCTTACCGAGGCGCTGCCCTGGGATCACCTGAGCGTGGGGGTGAAGAAGCAGTTTCTGATCGATGACTATTTGCTCAGCCAGCAGGGCGGCGTGGTGGATGACTGCCGGGAGCACTGTTTTTCCTGCGGCATCATTACCCAATTCAAAGATCAGCGTCGCCAGGCCCAGACACTGATCGCTGACGACGGCGGCTGGGGTTGCCCCAGCTTCGGTCGGGGGGCCGAACGCCAGCCGGTCTCGCCGATGCCCGTGCCTCTGTACTTCAACGATGAGATGAGCGCCGGTCTGGTGGGGCAATTCGACCATCGCGTGCCCCAACGCCGGTAAGCTGGGGCCATGTCTTCACCGCCGCCGCCCGCCCAACGCCTGCGCCTGCATTACGCCAAGACCGGCGATGTCCGTTTCGTCGGTCATCTGGACGAAGCTCGCTTTTGGGAGCGCGTTTTTCGTCGTGTGGGCCTGCCCCTCGCCTATTCACATGGCTTCAACCCCCAAGCTCGCCTACAGTTCGCCGCGGCTCTGCCTGTTGGCGTCGAGGGTCAGGATGAGTTGCTGGATTTGTGGCTGACCGAGCGCGTCGAGCCGAAAGATTGGCGCCAGCGTATTCAGGGCAGCTTGCCGCCGGGATTTACCCTCGACGCCATCGCCGAAGTCCCCCTCGGCCTACCCGCCATGCAGAGCGTCATCCAGGCGGCGGTGTACGAAGTGCGGTGGGAACGAGAGATCGATGCCGAGGAATTGGCCCGTCGCGTGCAGACGCTCCTGGCCGCGTCCGACCTCCCGCGCCAGCATCACAAAGATCGGGAAAAAACCTACGACCTGCGTCCCCTCATCCTCGCCCTCGTCGTAGTCCCGCCGACTTCCACACTCCAGATGCGGCTCCAGGCCCAGGCGCGGGCAGCCGAGGTGGTCGCGGTCCTGGGTATGGACGATTGGCCCCACCGCCTCTGTCGCACCCAAGTTCTGCTGGCTGAGCCGCTGCAACTCTAGCCAAATAGCGATTATATCTCAATTCTCTGCGGCCACGGCTGGCGACGCGCCTGCGTCCATAGGGTATTCACATAGTTCAGCGCGAAATAGTTCTGGGCCAGGTGCAGCCAGAACGCGCCCGGTTCGGTCAATTCGAGGGTGTCGCCATGCCGCACGGCCAATCCCGCCCATTGCGCCACCCCCAGCCAGCGCCGGGCCATGGCTGCATCATCGCCGAGCATGGCGTCGAGACCATCGAGCGGGATGCGCGTGTCGTAGAAGCGCCAGTACAGCCACCACCAACCCGACATCTGGCTGGCGAAAGGCATGCGCAAGGCCACGCCCGAACCCCTGTCGTTCACCGCCTGCATCCAATCGGCGAGATCGAAGGTATTGAGCACGAAGCCATCGGGCAAATGCGAACCAGCGCCGGGGCCGATGCCGATGTAGCCATCGCGCGTGACCGAGGAATAGCGGGGGACAGAACCATGCTTGAATCCCCACACAGAGACGCGACCGAAGTCATGCCGCGCGCACCATTCGCTGATGGCTCGATAGTGCGCGCGGCGCACGCTCAGCCTGGGCATTCGCACCGCCTTCAGGCGCAAGTACTCGCCGACCTGGGTGTAGGGAAAGGTGAAGAGTGGATAGGTCGTGAGTTGGTTGGCGCCCAGTTCGACGGCGCGGGCAAGGTCAGAAAGCACTTCGTCCGCGCTTTGGCCGGGCAGAGCGAACATGAGATCGGCATTCACCGAGTCGAAGCCGCCGGTTGTCAACAACGCCAGGGCGCGTTCGGCCACAGCCGGCCGATAATGTCTGCTCAGCGTGGCAAGCTGCTCGGCCCGGAAGGACTGCACCCCCAACGACACGAGCGCGACCCCGGCATCGTGCAGCTCCCGCACCGTCTTCTCGCTCACATTGCTGGGGTGCGTCTCGATGCAAATGTCTCCCACCAGCCGAAAACGCTTGCGCACCTGGTCCAAAATACGGCTGAGACTGCCCATCACCAGCGTTGGCGTCCCCCCGCCAATGTACACGCTCGTAATCTCAGCCGGCCCCACCCTGTCCGCCCACCAATCGACCTCGGCCAGAGCCGCCCTGGTGTAAGGTTCCACGAGGCCGGCATGATAGGGCGCGGTGGTGTAGGGACAATAGGGACAGTGATGACAGCAGAAGGGCGCGTGCACATAAAGCGAGGTGCGTTCGAGCGGCGCTGGCGTCCAACCGGCCGGCGGCGGCTCGAAGACCCAGCGCTGTTCAGGCCCTACGAAATGACGGCGGATGGCGCGTGTGAGGCCGCGCACGAGGCCGCGCCCCAAGCTGCTCACCAATACCTGGCCATCGCGGCCAGAGCGCTCGGTCGTAAGCGTTGACATTCTGTGATCTCGGTGCAGGCAGCGTAGCCACAGTCGGGGCAGATGTCATCAGCGGCGCGACAACAGATCGATTCGCCATCGATATCGGCCACTGCCGCCACCGCCAGCCTTCGCGGCCACTTGCCAGATTGGAGCGCCAGCAACCCAGCGCGGGAGTTGAGCACCGGCAACCCGGCCCGGATACAGTCCAGAAGCCGGTCGATGATGGGCGCCCGCTCTGCGGCATCCAAAAACAACTCGTCACGCCCGTAATAGGGCGTGTGGAAGTAGAACATGACCCCGATCACAGGAAACTTGGTTTCCTGCACCCACCGCAGGAAAGGCTCGACGCCAGCGGCAGTCGTGCGGTCGATGACGTAGATCAGCGCGACCCGGGGATGCTGACCCGCGCGCACAGCTCGCTCCACCTGCTGGAAATGATCGCCCCGCCGCTGCTCGAAGACACCCGGCAGCCCATCCATACTGACCCACACGAGATCGGCCGAAGTGTCCAGCCCGCAGGTGCCGTTGGTGTAGACATGAACATGGAAAAAGCCCATCTGTCTGGCCTCGACGACCAAATCTTCCAGCCTGCGCCCACCATCGCGCCACAGCATCGGTTCCCCACCGCTGAAGTATAATTCGCGAAAGCCCCGCCGCCACGCATCTTGCATGGCCGCGACCACCTGCGCCCACGTCATCGCCGGCCGGCCTGTGTTCGCCACCCGGCAACCCCGGCAGTGCAGATTGCAACGATCCGTCACCGCAATGCCGTAGATCAGTGGTTCTGGGCGTCGCAGCACCACAAAACGCCAGAGGAAAGGAACGTAGAAACGCAGCCTTGTCCACATCGACGGCTTTGGCCTCCTTACCACAGCAATGCTTCAACTTCGTAAGATAGTCTACCACACCGCCAGCCAACTGGCAACTGGCTGAAAAATGCTAATCTATCTCGACCTCGAGCACCCGTCCGTCTGTGCTGACGCCATTCATGGCCCGGCGCACTGGCAGAAGCGCCTGCAACAGAAATTGCGCTTCGAAGAGCTATCTGGCCGGCCCTGCCTGCTGCTGCGCTACGAATTCGCCCTGGCCGGGTGGGTGGAGCGGTTGCGCCCGGCGGCATTGTTGCTCAGCGGGATGATGACCGCGTGGGATCGCTATGAACCCGGTTGGCTCGATGGCATCCTGGGCCTGATCCGGGCCTGGGAGGGGCCGATGATCGGGTTCTGCGGCGGGCATCAACTTATCGCCCATGCCTACGGCGCCGAAATCGGGCCGATGCGGGTGCTGAGCGCGCAAGAGGCCGACGCCCGCCCGGACTTCGGCCCCGGCCTGCTCAAGGAAGACGGCTTCCTGCCGGTGCAAGTGGTGGCCGCAGACGAGCTTTTCGCCGGGCTGCCGGATGAGATCGCCGTGCGCGAGGAGCATTATTGGGAGGTGAAGGCGCTGCCGGCCGGGTTTGTGCGGCTGGCCGGGTCGGAAAGCTGCCGGATTCAGGCCATCCGCCACGAGCAACGGCCCTTTTTCGGCGTCCAGTTCCACCCCGAACGCTATGATGACGCCCACCCACATGGGCGGCAATTGCTGTTGAATTTCTTTCACTTGCTCGACCGCTGAGTGATCCGCGAAGGGTGCGAAGGAACGCGAAGAAAGACAAAAAGAGAGACAACTACTATGACAACCATCATCGATTGGACGCGCGGCGTCCTGACTACCACCCCCCGGCGTTGGCTCGACCTGACCGCCATGCTACCCGCCGAGTTGCTGACGCGGCCGGCCGCGGCGGGCGAATGGTCGGCGCTGGAATGCCTCCAGCACCTGATTGACACCGAGCGCTGGGTTTTCCCCGCCCGTGTGCATCACCTGCTGGCCGGCCGGGATTTCCCCGCCTTCGACCCCGACAGCCAGGGTGCGAAGCCGGACGTGGCCGCGTCCCCGGACGACCTGGCGCGAGAGTTCGCCGCCCTGCGCACGGCCGGCCTGGCCGCGCTGGCCGAGGTGACGCCTGCCGACCTCGATCGCCGCGCCCGCCACGCCGAGCTGGGCATCGTGACCATGAGCGAACTGCTGCACGAGTGGGCCGGCCACGATCTGATGCACACGGTGCAGGCCGAGCGCGCGCTGATGCAGCCCTTCATCGCTGGCTGCGGGCCGTGGCAGGGGTATTTCAGAGAGCATTGGGTAAAGCAAAACCCAGAAGACGGCTGAGTCGTTTCATACTCGCCGACAATTTCGCAATTTCGCAATTTCGCAAAAGAGGCTTGACACACCACTTGCTTTCTGATAAGATGGACATATGTGATTTTTTCACAAATATCTTGATTTTATTTGCAAAAGAGGCGAGCGATGCTCATCGAATTTAGCGTGGGGAACTTCCGTTCCTTCCGAGACAAGGCGACGTTCAGCATGGTTGCTGCCAACCTCAGCGCCAAAGAGAAGGTCCTGGACGAGAACAACACCTTCGAACCAGAGGGTGGCCCGCGTTTGCTCACCAGCGCTGCCGTGTATGGAGCCAATGCCAGCGGCAAGAGCAACCTGGTACGGGCCATGGGCTTTATGCGCGAGTTCGTGCTGAATTCGCCCAAGGGGACTCGACCTACCGGTGGCATCGATGTCGAGCCGTTCCGATTGAGCACAACGACTGCCAGTCAACCTTCGCACTTCGAGATTGTATTCATCGCCGAGGGTAGGCGCTACCGCTACGGCTTTGAGGTCACGTCCGAGCGAGTGGAAAGGGAGTGGCTTTTCCACGTGCCGCGCAGCCGCGAAGCGCGGTTGTTCGAGCGGATGGAGAATAACATCCAGTTAGGGGGAGGCTTCAAGGAGGGTAGGGAAATCGATGAACACACTCGGCCCAATGCGCTCTTTCTTTCTGTCGTCGCCCAGTTCAATGGCCCCATCGCTCAAGCCGTCACGCAGTGGTTTCGCACGCTGGGCTTGGCGCCTGGTTTAGAAGATGTTGGCATGCGTTCGTACACGTTGCGCAGTTTTGTCGATGGCGCATATCGAGATGACATCAGAGAACTAATGAAAAGACTTGATTTAGGTATCGAAGATGTGATCGTCGAAAGAATCGCTGCACCAGACTATGAACCCTATGCTGTGCGCACTATGCACAAATGCTCTGACAATGGCGACCAAGGGGCTGCTCAAGAGGTGTTCGATCTAGAGAGCCAGGAGTCGGAAGGCACGCAGAAGCTCTTCGCACTGGCTGGTCCGTTGGCAAATGCGCTCAGAAGTGGCCATCTGCTGGTTATAGACGAGTTCGATGCTCGCCTGCATCCTTTGATGACCCGTGAGATTGCCAGCCTTTTCAACTCCAGCACGACCAATCCCCATCATGCCCAACTGATCTTCACCACCCAGGACACCAATCTTCTCGACAACCGCTTCTTTCGCCGCGACCAAATTTGGTTCACCGAGAAGGATCGCTTCGGCGCCACCCATCTGTATTCGTTGGCCGAATTCAAGGTGCGCAACGACGCCTCTTTTGAGCGCGATTATGTGCGCGGGCGCTACGGGGCTATTCCTTTCCTCGGCGAGCTACGACAGATCGTGGAGAAAGCATGATGGCAAGGCGAC
Source organism: Chloroflexota bacterium (assembly GCA_041918515.1). Lineage (GTDB taxonomy): Bacteria > Chloroflexota > Anaerolineae > J102 > J102 > SSF26. Next base: position 25,221 of record JAYRVO010000055.1, read on the forward strand.
GTCTGCCAGGTCGAGGGACAAAAGGTTACTCCGAGCGCCGACTCAATCTGCGCGAACCGCGACAGCGATTTCTGATCGTCTGTGAGGGTGAGAAAACGGAGCCGAACTATTTTCGTAGGTTTCGGGCGCCCCTGCTTGTTGTGGATGTGCGAGGGCTAGGTTATGACCCAATCCAATTGGTGCGACGAGCATTGGCGCTGCGCCAGCAAGATGACTACGATCAGGCCTGGTGCGTTTTCGACCGTGATACCTGGCCCGCCGGTGATTTCAACAACGCAATCAGTTTAGCCATTCAGGAGAGGGTGAGGGTCGCCTATTCCAATGAGGCATTCGAGCTGTGGTATCTCCTACACTTCCATTTCTACGACACCGGCATCTCGCGGCACGATTACGAGCATCGACTGAGTTCTCTGCTTGGGCGCCCCTATGCCAAGAACAGCATCACTATGTACGATGAGCTGTTGACTCGCCAGCCCGAAGCCATCCGTAATGCTGAACGTTTGCTGGCGCAATACCAACCGTTGAATCCCGCCGCCGATAATCCGTCCACTACGGTGCATCTGCTGGTCAAGGAGTTGAACCACTTTGCCGTTTGATCCCACATGACCGATCTCGACCTCCTTATCACCACCCTGCAAAAGCAAGCGCACTGGTCTGTACCGCCGCGCCAGCGAGTTGCGCAATCACTTCTTCAACGAACTCGGCGCGATCAAGTTGGCCGTCCTTTGGGCAATCGAGCATTATGGAGCCGAAGCTAAATGAAAGGTCTCGAAGACCTTCAGGGTCTGTTCGGGCGCGCGCTGAAATCCCAGGAAGAAGTCTCCGTGTGGCTAAAGGTATCGCCGATCACGGTCTTGCTGACACTGCCCTGCAAGCGACCGCCATCGTTGCCAGTCCAGGGACTGAAGTCGTCGCCCGTTTGCAGCCAGGGCTGATTGGCCCAGCCGAGGTCGGCGGTGTCGGGGCATAGCTCCGCCGGGTTCAGGTGAGCGACGCCGGCGCCGAAAAATTGGCGGTCGGGTGGATCGTCGGTAAGCGTCTCCCCCACCGCCAACATCCCAGCGATGTCGCTGAGCGGTTTCACGCCCGCACGCTCGCAATGCACGGTTTGGCCGGTTTGCAGGTTCTTGCCATCGATCACGTGCGACCAGTTCACCGACCCCGCCACGGCCTGGAACTCGAAGCCCACGGTGTCGCCCGTGACCCGGCTGTTCGTCAGCCCAAATGTGATCTGAGCGTTGGCGCTCAGGGTGTAGGTCAGCTCGCTGTCGGCCTCGTGGCTTTGTCCTTGCAGCCGCCATGCGCTCGTGCCCTGCCAACGGTCGCAGCCCAGGTTGCTGCCCACGAATTTCAGCGGCCCATCCGATTTGGCGGGGGAGGATGTATCCTTCCAGTCGCTGTTCGTCAGCAGGATGATGACCTCGTCGTAACGCTGGGCGGCCTGGTCGCGGCAGAGGATGTTCCATTTGCGCGGCGTCCAGTCGAATGGCCCCTGCCATTCCCCACCAGCCTCGCGCCCCAACGCCTGTACGCGCACATCCGGTTTGCCGGCGAAGGTGTTGGCAAAAGCGAAGAGGCGGACGTCGTTGGCCAAACGCACGTCCATGTGGTCGGCAGCCAGATCGGGAAGGATGAAGTAGGTGGTGGGGCCGTAAAGCCCCAGGGCGAGCCTGAGCTGGGGCTGGCCCTTCAGCTCCATGTCGGTTTTGTGCGCCTGCCAGGTTTTCCAGTCATCCCAGCGCAGGGTGATATCGTCCCACTGTTCATAGTCGTCGTTGGGCGGCAGGTTGAGATTGTAAAGGGCGAATTCGGGCCAGCGTTCGGCCAGGCCGCCGTCGACGCGAGCCTCGATCACGCTGTACAGGCTTTCTCCGCCAGGCTTGGTCATATCGGCGAAGATGTCAGGGATGAGCTGGGGACGGTCGGGTTCCAGCCGTCGCACCAAATAGAAGGGAAGGAGATAGGCTCCGTACTCGCGGTTGTCGCCCCAACTCCACAGGTTCTGAACGGCAGTTTCCAGATAGCTTAGGGCCGAGGTGTGCTCGAAGTTGCGGTCTGGGGCCGGATCGATCTCTTCGAAGGCGTCCATGGCCCAATCTGCCGTCGCTTCCAGCCACCAGCTTTCATAATCATCGTCCAGACAGTCGCCCACAGGCCCGGTCAGCTTGTAGGCCCGCTGGATCATGTGCGTGAACTCGTGGACAATGACGCTCAAACTTTCGAAATCGCGCGACAGCACCAGCATGTAGGTGGCGGCATCTTTGCAGTCCTCGGTGGGGTACACCGCCACAGCCGCCAGCGTCCCTTCGAAATCGGACGGGAAGGCGCCGTAGACGATATAAACGTCCAGGCGGTCATCGCCGGGGTTGCAGCCCAGCCCGGCGTCGCTCTTGGGCTGCATGTTGAACAGCGTGGTCATGGTGGGGTGGATGCGCTGTTCGAGTTGCTCCAGCGCCGTCTGCGCATCTTGCGCCAGCGATGCACTGCCCGGAGGATACCAGACCCTGAAATGGGTGGAAGTAATGCTGAGAAAACTTTCCTTCGCCACCTTTTGGCAGAGGTCGGTGATCAGGTCTTGGCGACGAAGAGGGGCGAGTGGCTCATTCCCTGTGCGACCATTGAACCCTCGCCGTCGCAGATCGTACCAACTGCCTTCGTAGACGGGCGGGACGAGGAACGGCGCCAGCAGGGCTTGAGTTGGCGGCGAGAGGGCGTCGTAGCGCCGCAGAGCGTCGCCGATGGCTGTGGAATCAATGACGCCGCTGTTGTCGCCGCGCAAGCGCCAGGGCAGACGCGGGTCGGCGAAGGTGGCGAAGATTTTGTAGATCAATGCCGTTTCGTCGTTGATCTCGCCGCGCGCTTGCGCCTGATCGATCAGATCGAAGCTGTTCAGTTGCCGTTCATGGCTGATGCGTGGGAAGAAAAGGCTGTACACCCCGGCCGACGGCTGCGCCGCGTCGATAGCCGGCCCTGCTTCCGCCCCTATCTCGCTCGATTGCTCTCGCGCCTGTATCGGGTTGCCGCCAGCCAGGATGAGCAACAGCGCGGCGACAATGAGCATGGACAGCCATGACCACAGTTTCGACCCGTTCCAGAGGATGAATGTACACATGTTGGCTCCTGAAGTTGGCGTTCACGCGCGATCTCGACTAGCGACTTCAGAGTATTCCACACGCCACCAGAGGTGTCAAACGCTGCACAGGTAAGACGCTTCCGCGATCGAGCATCTGACAAAGGCAATCCCATTCAACCAACCATCCAAGGAAATCACCATGTCCAGAATGATTCTCGTCACCGGCGCCACCGGCAACATCGGCGGTCAACTTATCCCCCGCCTCGCCGCTCATCCCGATCTCGAAGTGCGGGCCTTAGTTCGCAACGCTGAAAAGGCACAAAACCTGCAAAATGTCGTCGCTGATTTGGCCGTTTGCTCTTTCGAAGACGAGTTGGCGGTGCGAGTTGCCTGCTCCGGTGTCGACACCCTCGTCCTGATCACAGCCCCCAATCCTGATGCGGCCGACCAGGCAAGCACTGTCATCGCCGCTGCCAAGCAAGCCGGCGTGCGCAAGATCGTGCGAATTTCGGCGCTGGGTGCAGATGTAAACGGCCCCACCGACAACACTCGACAGCACGGACGCACCGATGCCGAGGTGCAGGCTTCGGGCTTGACCTATGTCATCCTACGCCCCCACTTCTTCATGCAGAACCTGTTCATGTCCGCCCAGAGCATTGCCGCCGATGGCGCCATGTACTGGGGCGTGGACGATGGCAAGCTGGGTATGATCGATGTGCGCGACATCATCGATTGCGCCGAACAGGCCGTGGTATCGAATGCATTCGACAACCAAGTGCTCGATCCAACCGGCCCGGCCAGCATCAGCTTCTACGATGTCGCCGACGCTTTTGGCCAGGCTCTAGGGCGACCGGTGACCTATTACCCGGTCTCGCTGGATATGGTCGAGCAGTCCCTGTTGGGGATGGGGATGGGCGACTGGTTCCCAAGCGTGATGCGCGACTACAGTCAGGCTTACCGCGAAGGTTGGGGCGACTACACCACCGACGATGTGGAGCGGATGACTGGGCATTCGGCCCGCTCGATCCAAGCCTTTGCGCAAGAAATCCTGGCGCCGGCGATGGGTGTTCGGGGCTGAGAGTACGACCCACGGCCTTGGGTTTCAGATGAAAGCGTCGCAGTCTACAGAGTTGGGCTGCGACGCTTTTTTGCCCCATGTCGCTGCCAGGTGATCAGCAAAACCCTGGCAGAAGCCAAAGCACGCAGCGAGAGGCGTCTAGCCGAAATCAATTAGCTGGGACGACGACCAGTCACTTGTCTCGGCTTAGCCCTCTGTTTACAATGTCTAGATATGGAAGCCATCCCCGCCCAACGTCACCGCCACCGCCGCCGCGACGCCGAAGCCCGCCACAACGCTCACCCGACCGTTGCTCCACCCGGTCTGCCGGGCGGCTGGTACAAGCCTCTGGCCGCGGAGGATGTCCGCCGTATTCACGAGGCTTCGCTGACGGTGTTGGAGCGCACCGGGATCGAAGTGGCGCCCTCGGAGTGCCGGGAGATTTTCCGGGCGGCGGGGGCCAGGGTGGTCGATGGAGAGAGTCGGGTTTACCTCCCACGGGCGATGGTCGAAGATGCGCTGGCTCAAGCGCCAAACGAGGTTGTGTTGTGCGGTCGCGATCCGAAGCATGATTTGCGGCTGGGCGGGACGCGCGTCTACATGGGCACGGGCGGCGCAGCGGTCAAAGTGCTCGACCTGGAAACGGGCTATGTTCGAGAGAGCACCCTGCGCGATGTGGCCGAGATCGGGCGGCTGGTGGACGCACTGGACAACATCCATTTCTACCTGCGCGCCTGCGTAGCGCGCGACATCCCCATCGATCTGCTAGACATCAACACCTTCTACGCCTCGCTGGCCAACACGACCAAGCACGTCACCGGCAACTGCTTCAGTGTGCAGTCGGTGCGGGATGTGGTGGAGATGGCGGCAATGATCGCCGGCGGACGCGAGGCGTTGCGCCAGCGGCCCATCATCTCGGTGACGAACTGCTGGACGGTCAGCCCGCTGCGCTATGCGCCGGAGACGGTGGAGGTGTTGACCGAGGTCGTGCGCCAGGAGATTCCCGTCTTCCTGTCCTCGGCCCCGCAATCGGGCGCCACCAGTCCGGCAGCCCTGGCCGGCACGCTGGTGCAGATCAACGCCGAGGAGCTTTCGGGCGTGGTCTACACCCAGCTTGTCAAGCCGGGCGCACGGATCATCCTGGGCTATGTGCCCTCGGTCTCGGACCTGCGCACGGGCAATTTCGTGGGCGGCGCGCCCGAATTCGCCCTGATGCACGCGGCTGTGGCCCAATTGGGCCAGTTCTACAACCTGCCAGTTTACAACTCCTCCGGCTTGACCGATTCGAAAACTCCTGACATCCAGGCTGGTTACGAGAAGGGAATGACCGGTCTGGCAGCGGCCCTGGCCGGGGCCAACTACATCCACCACGCCGCCGGTTTTCTGGAATCGATGCTGACCGTGGCTTACGAGCAATATGTGATCGACGATGACATCAACGGCTCGATCATGCGCATGGTGCGCGGGATCGAGGTGACGGACGAGACCCTGTCGTTGGATGTGATCGACCAGGTGTGCCGTGGCAGGGAAGGTGAATCGCCGCCCGGCCATTATCTGGGCGCGGCCCAAAGCCTGGAACTGATGCACTCGGAGTATTACTATCCCCACACCGGCGACCGTCAACGCCGCCAGGACTGGGAGCAGGGCGGCGGTTTGGATATGTGGCAGCGAGCGCGGCGCAAAGCGCAACAAATCCTGGCCACGCATCAGGCTACGCCCATCGCCCCCGAAATCGACGCTGCGATTCGCAGGTGTTTTACGATTTATCGTAACTGCTCAGCCGCTGACCCTGCGACACGGTGACGATAGGACGAAGAGACGAAAGTTGACGATTTTCGTATCGTCCTATCGTCCATATTCGTCGATTCGCCTGTTGGCTGTGGCATGGCTGAGCAGTTACGATTTATCTATAAATGGCTCGATGCAGGCGACGAATCTATCGAAATCTTCGCAAGCTGACGTATTGCCTGAGGTTGCGTAGCATCGATTCGATTTTCTGTTCGTCGACCATCGATCCCCCTTACGGACACATCAAGAAAGAATGCTCGTCGCAATTCCCGCGCAACGGGAAGAAAATCGAAATACTCGTCCCGTGTTCGGGCCTCGAAAGCGATGCGCTTTGCTTCGTCTCGAACGAAGAGCGATATACCCTCAGTAACGACACGGCCTCGGAGCATGATGGGTGCGTCATTGACAATTCGCACATCAGCCTGACTGATGCCACACTCTTCATCGATTCGATCTGCCACCATGAGTTCGAATTGCAGACGCGGGAAGTCAGACACTGTATCTTCATCTAGCACCAAGGCAATGTCGATGTCGCTCAAAGGCGTCATTCTGCCGATTGCAGCCGAACCGTACAGATATGCCAGCGTCACTGGGTGCTGTTCGAGAACATGCCGAAGACAGTGGGTGAGTGCGGTGATGAGTACGCCATTGCCAACGTTCATAAGTTCATTGTACCATACGTTGCGCGCCAGTGGCGACTTCTCGACGATAGCCTCCTCTTTTCGAGATTTGCGTCAGTCCTGATCGACAAGCCCCTCCCATGCCCATCCAACTCATCCGTCAGGCCCTCAGCCATCAGCCCCCGCCGCCCATGTGGCGTCGCCACGACATCCGCCCCAGCTACGATGTCGTCATCATCGGCGGCGGCGCTCACGGCCTGGCTTGCGCCTATTATCTGGCCCGCAACCACGGCATCAGCAATGTGGCCGTGCTGGAAAAGAGCTATATCGGGGCCGGGGGGAGCGGGCGCAACACCACCATCATCCGCAGCAACTATCTGACGCCCGAAGGTGTGATCTTCTACGACGAAAGCGTCAAGTTGTACGAGCAGATGTCGGTCGAGTTGGGCTTCAACGTCATGTTCAGCCAGCGCGGGCACCTGACCCTGGCCCACACCGACGCCTCTGTCCGCACCATGCGTCGTCGGGCCGAGGTCAACCAACTGCAAGGGGTGGATTCACGGCTGATCTGGCCGGACGAGATCAAACAGCTATGCCCGGCCATCGACATCAGCGAGCATCCTCGCTATCCCATCCTGGCCGCGCTCTACCACCCGCCCGGCGGCGTCATCCGCCATGACGCCGTGGTCTGGGGCTACGCGGCTCAGGCCGACCGCCGGGGTGTACACATCCACCAAGGCGTCGAGGTCACAGGCATCCGGGTGGAGAAGAATCGGGTGGTGGGGGTGGAGACGACGGCCGGCTTCATCCGGGCGGGCGTGATCCTCAACGCCACCGCCGGCTGGGCCACCACTATCGCCGACATGGCCGGCGTGCGGCTGCCGATCACGACCTTCCCGCTGCAAGCCTGCGTGACCGAGCCACTCAAGCCCTTCCTGGATGTGATCATCGTCTCCGGCAGTTTGCACGTCTATGTCAGCCAGTCGGATCGGGGCGAGCTGGTGATGGGCGCGGCCGTGGACCCGTACACCTCCTACTCGATGGCTGGCTCGCTTTCGTTCGTCGAAACCCTGGCCGGGCACATGCTGGAGCTTTTCCCCGGCCTGCACCAGGTCAATATCATGCGCCAGTGGGCTGGCCTCTGCGATATGACGCCCGATTATAGCCCGGTCATGGGTTTCACCCCGGTCGAGGGTTTTCTCGTCGATGTCGGCTGGGGCACCTACGGTTTCAAGGCCGCGCCGGTGTCGGGCAAGCGCATGGCCGAACTGATCGCCACCAACCGCACCCCCGACATCTTGCACCCCTTCCGTCTCTCCCGCTTCTACGAACGCGACCTTGTCGGCGAAAAAGGGGCCGCCTCTGTCGGTCACTGAACCCGCTGGTCGCAAGTTTTTCGTTGACTGTTGATTGTTGATTGTTTTCACCTTGTCACCGCGCTGTACTCAGCGCCGTCACCTTTTGACAGCCCCTTGGTGGGTGACCTATAATGCCCCTTGCCTACGCCCAAGGTCATGGCCCACTAGCTCAATTGGCAGAGCAGCTGACTCTTAATCAGCGGGTTTCAGGTTCAAGTCCTGAGTGGGTCATCTTTTTTCGCCCCAGACCATACTCCCATGTTTCCGACCCTTGTCGCCTGGACGCTTGCCCCAGACTGGTTGACGCCAGCGCAGGCGGCTGAGCTGATGGGGGGTGACTATACCGAGGACGCTATCCGTATCCTGATCGACCACGGCGCGCTTGTGGCCGAATCCTTCGATGGCACCCTCCTGGTCGAGAAGCGCGGCCTGTTCGAGTATCGCCAGGCCCTGGGGGAGGTGGTCAACTATGACGACGCTGAGTGAAACGCCACGAGACTGGGCCACTATGCCGGAATGGATCACCACTGAAGAAGCCGCCGAAGTCTCAGGCTATCATCCCGAACACGTGCGTTGGTTGGCGCGTCGTGGCAAGATCGGGGCCGAGAAGAAGGGCCGGGATTGGTGGATCGATAGGGATCGATTCCGTGAGTATCTGACCCTGGTCGAGTCTCTGGGTACGAAGAAGTTCGACCCCTACCGGGGAGCCAACCGGGAGGAAGGGGAGGGCAAGGGGGGCTGATTTTTGCCCCTGAGAGGCCATCGAAGGAATTGTGTCATCAAAAACAAGCACTATGTGACACAAATGACAGTGACACAATTCAGCCGACCACGGCCCTGAGACGGCCATAGCTAGGCTCGACCGGCCTATTTCATGCCAGCGCAGACGGTTATTCGTCTGCGCTTTTTTGTTTTCCCAACACAGGGGAGGGGCAGATCGAGGGACGAAAGACGCCCCCAGCGCCCGTGCAAGGCCCTGGAATGACTTCTTGTAAACGAGTATATACGAATAATACATTTACAAATTTACAAGAGCGGCGACATACTTTGAGCAGCGGCCCCCCAACCCGTGGCGCAGATGGACAACCATCTGCGCCTTTTTTGTGCTCAAAGCTTACTTGACAAACACATGATGCTTATACTATCATGCACATATACAGTAGGCTTTGCACAAAGAAGCGCCCCACCAACCGACGCGAACCGATTGATGGGGCTGACCCACCCCGACACCTGGCGCCGGGAAGGGCTGGACGGATTCTAGCCCATCTCAGCGCCTCTCGCCCAAAGGAGAATCGATCATGCGAGAGGATGCACAGACATTCATCACCGCCCGCCTGCGTAGTCTGCGGCAGGAATGGGAGGACGCCCTGGGCGAGGACTGGCCCCAGGGCATGGAACGAGAGGTTTTGCTGTTGGTCGATGTGAGCGCGGCCCTGGGATTGGGTGATCGCCGCCTGGCCGATGTGTTGGGCGCGCCGGCCTGGGAATTGGCCGCTGGCGTGTGCAGCCAGACTGTGCGGCTCGTCCCGCAAACGGTGGAGGTGCTGCGATGACCGTCTATCTGCTGCACTTCTGTTGTCGCTTTCAGGGAGGCTGACATGGCGCGGGAACGACTGTACAACAATGACGCCGAACGGCAGCGCGCTTATCGCCGCCGTCAGGCAGCGTTACGATTGAACCATGCCGAAACACGGACGGTGGGCAAAGAATCGCTCTGCGGGCTTTCTGTGGGCGCTGGGTGGGCGCAGGGGGTTGTGTTGGCGCATCAGGACGCGGCGGGGCTGCTGCTGTGCTGTGAGGAGGCGCTGGGGGATGGGCGGGTGTTGGCGAGGGTGATCGCCCCTGGCGTCAGTGGTCTGCATCCTGGCTGGCGCTATCCCTTCCGTGTCGATCTGCTTTGGGAGGTGGGATCATGAAACACCTGGTCTTGATCGTCTGCACGCTGATCGCCATTGCGATGCTCTTTCTAACCCTGAACGCCGCCTTTCCTACGCCTGAAGAACGCTCCGCCCGCGCCGCCGAAGCCGCTGCCCACGCCCGGACGGCGGCGGCATGGGCCGAGCAGGCCGACGAACGGGCGGAGTTGTTTTCGGCGCTCCTGGCGGTGTTGGCGGCTGTCCTGGTGGTCAGCGTCGCCGGTGTGGGCTATGCGCTCGTGCGTTGGTTGCTGATTCGTGGCGCGGCGCTCCACGCTCATCGAGACACCGCACTGTACCCGGCTGTCTTGAGTGGGGGCCAATGGCTGACGCTCAACGAGCCAGGCGCACAACAGTTTGCCGCCTTGCCGCAGCGACCGACGGCCGCCCTGGCGCGAACATTGTTGACCGATTCCCGCCTGGCCAGCGCGCCAGCGGCGGCTCAGACCATTGATGTAACCGCCATCGATGCAACCCCAGCTTTGTCTCTGCCAAGCCGTGTGAGTGTGTACGATGCCCTTCGACATGCTCAGGGCAAAGCGCCCGCCCTGCTGGTGGGACAGACGGCGAACGGGTCGCTATCGTTGCCCCTGCAAAACCTGGGCAACGTCCTGGTGGGCGGGTTGCCTGGTTCGGGCAAGTCGGAATTGCTGGCCGCCATGATTGCGGGCTTGCTGCCCCACCCGAAGATGGCGCAGGTTGCGGTCATCGACCCGAAGTTGGTTGACTTTGGCAC
>JAYRVO010000056.1:0-34865 GCA_041918515.1 Chloroflexota bacterium
ACACCCACTCCCACCTCCACCCCCACAGCCACAGCGCAGCCACCCACGGCCACACCCACCTTCACCGCCACAGCGCAGCCACCCACCCCCACCGCCACACCCTCTCCTACAAGCACAGCAACACCCTCTGTCGGCGAGATCGGCGGCCTCGTCTACGAAGACCTCAACAGCGACGCCGCCTACCAGCCCGGCGAACCCACACTGGCCGGCGCCACCGTCCACCTCCGGCAAGGCCCCCTCCTCCTGGCAGCCTACACCACCTCAGCAGAAGGACTCTTCACCTTCTACAACCTGACCCCCGGCGCCTACACCATCCAGGAAATCGCCCCCTCCGGCTATAGCATCGCTCGCCCCACCAATAACTTCCTTGTCAGCGTTATCGCCGGAGAACGCACCCGCATCGATTTCGGCCACCTACCTCTCCCCACCGCCACCCCTACTCCCACCCCCACACCAACTCCGACGCCCACACCAACGGCGACAAACACAGCGACACCCACAGCGACGCCGATCCTACACCACCTCTACTTACCGCTGGCCTGGAAATAAAACAAGACCATGGACCTCGTCGCCTGGTACGAAACCTATTGGAGCGCCAAAGACGACAACGTCGACCAAAGCCGCCTTGACCTCATGCTCCCGTACATCCAGCCGGGCCAACGCGTCTTCCAACTCGACGGCGGGCCGGGCATGTTGGCCGCGCGCATCGCACGCGAACGCGGGGCGCAAGTGGTCATGACTGATCTCACACAACAAGCCACAGCCCGCGCTCGCGCCAAAGACCTGGATGCCAGCCAACTCTACATCGCCGAGGTCGCCATCCCCCATCCCGACGCCAGCTTCGACGTCGTCGTCTCGGATTCCGCCATCGAACACCACTTCGACCCCGCTCGCTCCTTCGACGAACTGGCCCGCATCCTCAAACCTGGCGGCCTCTTCATCCTCTGCCTCCCCAACATCGCCCACTGGCGCTGCCGCTGGTGGCTTCTGCGCGGTCGCTTCCCCTACGTCCGCGCCACCCCCACCGACTTCACCCACCTCCGCTTCTTCACCTTCCACGAAATCCGGGAATGGCTCCGCCCGCGCGGGATCGCCATCATCCACCTCGATGGCTCCCCCTCGCTCTGGGTGCGCGACCTCTACCCCCCCTGGCTGCGCCGTCCCCCCTTCAACCGCCTCTACACCCGCCTGACCCATCGCCTCCCCACCCTCTTTGCCCGTGATTTGATTGTTATCGGGCAAAAAACGGCGTAAGCGACGACTATTGCGTACTGCGTACTCCGTATCGCATAGTACGGAATACGGAACACCCCATGACCCGCCCCCTCCACGTCCTCTACCTCTCCCGCGTCCGCCTCAACCCCTACGTGCGGCTGCTGGCAGAAGGCGTCCACCGGGCCGATCTCGCCATTCACACCGCCATTGCCCCTACCTTACCCTGGCGCAACCTCCTCATCCAACCACCCGACCTCCTCCACCTGCACTGGATCGAACTACAATACAGCTACGGCCATCCCCCCCACGCCCGCGCCAGCCTGGCCCTCCGCCATCTCCTCCTCAAATTACGCCTCGCCCGCCGACGCCGCATCCGCCTCGTCTACACCGTCCACAACCTCAACCACCACGACGACCACTACCCCGACCTGGAAACCCTGGCCAATCGCTGGCTCTTCGACCACGCCGACGCCATCCACGTCCACGACGACGCCAGCGCCGAAGCCGTAGCCGCACAATATGGTCGACGAGAACGGGTCTACATCGTCCCCCACGGCCACTATCTTCACACCTACCCCAACACCATCGATCGGCGCACCGCCCGCCAGCGCCTCCACCTCAAACCCGACGCCTTCATCTACCTCTGTTTGGGTCAAGTCCGCCCCTACAAAGGCTTGGACCAACTCATCTCTGCCTTCATCGAACGCGATGATGCCACCACCGAGCTGGTCATCGCCGGACGGATCAGCTCGGCCACCTACGCCGAACACCTCCTGGCATTGGCAAACGCTCATCCCGGCATTCGTCTCTTCCCCGATTACATCGCCGACGAAGACCTCCAACTCTTCTTCAACGCCGCCGACGCCTGCGTACTGCCCTACCGCCGCGTCACCACCTCTGGCGCCGCCCTCCTCGCCTTCTCCTTTGGCAAACCCATCGTCGCCCCAGCCATCGGCCCCTTCCCCGACCTCATCGCTGGCGACAACGGCGTTCTCTTTCCACCCGACAACGGCAGCACCCCTGCGCCAATACTTGCCGGCCCCCCCAGCGTGGCCGCCGCCCTCCAGCACATCCGCCAGCTCGATCCCGAACGCGCACGCGCCGCCGCCCTCGCCACAGCCGCCAGCCGTGATTGGACAACACTCGGCGCTCAGCACGCCACCCTCTACCGGACCATCAGCGATCCCTCTTCACCCCCATCAGTCACCATACCGCTCAACCAATAACCAATCAACCAATAACCAATCAACCAATCCCTACCCCATGCTCTCCGGCCACGACATCATCTGCTTCTCCCCCAACCCCTGGGACGCCCTCTGGCGCAACCGGCAGCAGATCATGGCCCGGCTCGCCCGCCAAAACCACATCCTCTTCGTCGAACCAACCCCCTATCTGCGCTCCACCCTGGCCAACCTCCGCCCCACCCACCAACCACTCAACCACTCAACCGCTCAACCCCTCCCCAACCTCTGGCTCCACCGCCCCCCCGTCTACGCCCCCCAATCCGGCCGTCCCCCCCTCGGCGCCCTCACCTTTCGCCTGCGCCGGCGCAGCCTGCGGCAAGCCATGCGGCGCCTGGGCATAGAACACCCCATCCTCTGGGTCTTTCAATACAACCTGGGCGAAATGCTCGGACACCTGGGCGAACGCCTGGCCATCTATCATGCTGTAGACGAATACTCTGCCTACCAAATGCCTGCCGACCACATCGCTGGCAAAGATCGTCGCCAGATCGTCCGCGACATGGAGGCTGACATCATCCGCCGCGTCGACCTCGTCTTCGTCACCTCCCCCGCCCTCTACGAAACCAAACGCCATCTCCACCCCCACGTCGTCCTCGTCCCCAACGGCGTCGACTACGACCACTTCTCCCGCACCGACCTGCCCCCTCCCCCCGACCTCCCGCCGCACCGCCCCCTCATCGGCTATGCCGGCATCCTCAACGAAAAACTCGACTTTCCCCTCCTCACCGCCGTCGCCGCTCGCCATCCCGAATGGCAATTCCTTTTGATCGGCCCCGACGCCATTGCGCCAGCCAGCGCTGCCCGCCCCCAACTCCTCGCCCTGCAACAACTTCCCAACGTCCACAGCGTGGGCCGCAAACCCGTCGCACAACTCCCCGCCTACCTCCACGCCTGCGCCGTCTGCCTCATGCCCTATACCCAGAACGAGTGGACGCGCAACATCAGCCCCCTCAAACTCTACGAATACCTGGCCACCGGCATCCCCATCGTCTCCACCTCCATCCCCGCCGCCCAGGAATTTGCTTCCTCCCTTTGGCTGGCAGACAACCCCGACACCTTCGCCCAAGCCATTGCCGACGCCCTGACCGCCGACTCACCCGACCGCCGTCGCCGCCAGCAGACCCTGGCCCGAGCTTACACCTGGGACAACCGCATCGCCGCCCTCTCTGCTGCCATCGCAGATCGATTGATCGGTGAGCGGTGAATCGATCTGTGTCCCCCCGTCCGTCCCTCTGTCTCCCCACCTCCCCCATGCCCACCCCTCCTCCTGCTGGCTCCTACCTGCGGCCCGTGACCCGGCGCTGGTGGCTATTTCTCCTGCTGCCCATCGTCACCGTGGCCGTCATCCTTGCCATCGCCAGCGTCTCGCCGCCCGAATACGTGGCCACAGAGCGCCTGCAGATCAACGTCGTCGATCCGCAGGAAGTGCCACTCTTCTCGCAAACCCGCTACACCGCCAGCGCCGAACAAATCCAAAGCGTCCACGACGAATTCTACGACATCCTACGCCTGCCTGCGGTGGCATGGAAAACCATCGCCGATCTGGGACTCGACCTCTCGGCCCAAGACCTCATCGCCCGCATCGGCAGCCAACACCAGTTCGACTTCGTCACCGTCACCGCGCAAATGCCCGCGCCCGACCTGGCCCAACGCGTCGTCAGCAAACACGTAGACAACGCCATCGCCGCCTACCGCGCCATCCGCTCCACCCCCGCACAAACCTCGCGCGACTTCATCGAGACCGAGCTGATCGAGCAAACCAAAACCCTCTCTGCCGCCCAGGAAGAACTTCAGAACTTCCAACTCCAAAACGAAGTCAGCGATCTGGAACGGGAAATCCTCGCCTACCAGGACCTCAAACGCACCCTGCGCAGCCAACGCGACGCCACCGTGGTCGAAGCTACACGCAACGACCGCCTCGCCGCCGAATTCAGCACCCTGGCCAAACAAACCGCCACCCAACTGCAGACCCTGCAAGCCAGCACCATCATCACTCGCACCATCAAACCAGCGAGCGCGCCGACGCCCACACCCAACCCTACC
Organism: Chloroflexota bacterium; assembly: GCA_041918515.1. Lineage (GTDB taxonomy): Bacteria > Chloroflexota > Anaerolineae > J102 > J102 > SSF26. Next base: position 4,503 of record JAYRVO010000056.1, read on the forward strand.
GTCCTCGCCGAGATCGACAGCCTGACGACCTTGCTGCAACGCCAGCGCGCCACCGCCAACGACTACAAAGCCGCCGCCGAAGGCCATCGCGCTGCCATCAGCGAATATGACCGCCAGATCAGCGAACAACAACAACAACTCGTCTACCTTTTGGGCCTGCAAGAGCACTACAAAACCCTGGTCGATACCGTCACCCGCGCACAAGACACCTACGATTTCCTGAGCAGCAAAGCCAACGAAGCGCGCTTGAAACTCATCCAGGGCGAAAACATCGGCTACCTCCAGGTGGTCGAACCTGCGCGCCTCCCTGATCGAGCCTTGCCCAACCGCACCCCCCAGATCCTCCTCATCGGCGTCCTCGTCAGCCTCATCCTCGCTGTCATCCTCGCCTTCATCCTCGAATTCCTGGAAAACAGCCTGAGCAAACCGACCCCAGCCAGCGGCGACCCCGCCACGGAAATCGCCCGCCCCTCATGACGCCCTCCCCACCGTTGTCGGCGCAACCCCGGTCAGGCGCGCGGCGACGCCTCTTATACATCGATTTTGCGCCAGAGCCAGGCGGCTCCATCCAAAGCCTGCTGCTCCTGTTGCGCCACCTCCCCCGCCAGGACTACGACCCGCTCGTCCTCCTCGCGCCCACCGTGGCGCTCCTTCCCGCCTGGGCCGATCTGGACCTGCCGGTCTTCAGCTACGATGCCGGGCAGGGGGCGGCCATCCCCTTTCGCCCGCGCACAACCCAAATCAGGGCCAGCGCCACCACCGTCGCCATACGCCGCCGCCGTTGGTTGGGACCGATCTGGCAAACTGGCTCGATCGGCCGGCGCCTGTGGTATCGCACCCGCCACACCGCCCGCTTCATCGCCCACATCATCGCCCAACAGCACATCGACCTCGTTCACCTCAACGACGCCCTGCCCCTGGCCGAACCCGGACTCCTGGCCGCCTGGCGCTGTCATCGCCCCAGCATCGTCACCGTCCGTTCCTTCACCCCCCTCGATTCCTTCCATCGCCTTCTTAGTCGCCTCCCCGCCGCTGGCGTCTTCACCTCCGAGGCGCTGCGGCAAGACCAACACCGCCAGGGCGCACGCTTCCGCCGCGAACGGATCATCGCCAATGCCATCGACCTGAGCCAGTACGCCCCTGCGTTCGATCCAGCGCTGCGGGCCGAGGTGCGAACCGAACTGGGGCTGCCGCACACCGCCCGCATCGCCATTCTCGTGGGGCGCATCATGCGCAGGAAAGGGGTGGACACCTTCATCGAAGCCATAGCAACGATAGTCGCAGCACAACCCGATCTGATCGGCCTCATCGTCGGCCAGGTGGATCGTCTGGAAACCGGCCTCGATGACGAACTGCGGGAACTCGCGCGAGGCCTGGGGATCGCCGACCGCCTCCACTTCACCGGCCATCGCGCCGACATTCCCCGCCTGCTGCTTGCTTCCGACCTGTTGTGCTTCATCCCCACCGAGCCAGAGCCGTTCGGTCGTACATTGATCGAGGGCATGGCCGCTGGCCTCCCCGTCATCGGCGCCCGCAACGGCGCCATCCCCGACATCATCGTCGAAGGCGAAACCGGCCTCCTCGTCCCGCCCGCTGACCCCGCCGCCGTGGCTTCCGCCCTCCATACTCTCCTTGCTGATCCGGCGTTGATGCAGAACATGGGTCAAGCCGGACGCCGTCGCGCCGCCGCCCATTTCAACATTACACGGCAGATCGCAGACCTTTGCGCGCTCTACGAAGAGATTCGCTGATACTGCAAAGTCCCGCTTTGCTCGTTTTCCACTGCAACCACCTTGCCCACCTCTTGCAGTATATCGAGGTGGCCGATGACCTCGCTGAGCACGAGAAACACGTCGATGTTGTTCAGGTTGGGAAACATCGCCTGACCGATCTGCCAGGCATCCAGCGGCGCATCGGCGATCAGGGCAGTGATGCGGGCCAGGCGCCGATCGCGCTGCTGACGACGATCCGTCAGCAACCCCCGATGATCGTTGATCACAGCGCCGTGGCCAGGGAGAACAACCGCTATCGGCAGCGCGTCCAGGCGGTCGAGGGAGCGCCAATACTGGATGAGAGAGAGGCGACGCTCGCCCTCGCCGGGGCGCGGAGGTTCCAGCAAGGCGTTGGAACTGATATGCGCCAAGAGATGGTCGTTGCCCAGCAGTAACTTGTCCTCAGCGCGGTAGAAGCAGATGAGATCGCCGCTATGACCAGGACAAAACAGCACCTGCCACATACTTCCCCCTGCCTCCAGCGTGTCGCCCTCTACCAGGCAGCGCCCTACGCGCACATCTTCCGCCATCTGGGGAATGACGCCATAGAACGCCTTCACCCAGCCGTACTGACTCTCCGGCAAGCCCGTGTGTCCTAGGAATTTTTCTGCCCAGGAGACGCCATGTTGAACATAGGCGTGCAGATCGGCGACCTTGGCGCAGGCGCCGGGATGGGCCAGGACAGGCGCTCCGCTTTCCATTTGCAGCCGTCGCGCCAGGCCGAAATGATCCAGGTGGCTGTGCGACAGGACAATCTGCTCTAGATCCGCCGCCGCCACGCCGATCTCGGCCAAACCCGCGCGCAGGATGCGCTCGCTGGGCGGGTAGTTGAGACCGGTGTCGATCAGCGTCAACGGCTCGCCCCGTAGCAAATAGGCGTGCACGTCGCCCACCGGGAACGGCGTGGGCATCGTGATCTGGTAGATGTTCGGGAATAGCTCGATGACAGACATAGGTCAGCAGGAAGGGAGACGCGCGTGGCAAGGCCTTCGGTAAGGTCTTCGCGTTTTACGCTTCACGCCCCCTGTCTTCGAACCATGCCAACGTATCCGCCAAGACCGGCTCGCGCAATTCCGCCAATTCGTTGTGCAATTCGTGGAAGCAGGGGTAGTAACGGAAGGTGACGTTGGCGCCGGCTTTGGCTACAGCGTCGGTGATGGCTTGGCGGTTGATGGTTGTGTCTTCGGCGCCCAGAATGATGAGCAGGGGCAGCCTGAGGGTGGCAAGAACTTGCCCGGCTTCGGTAGCCTTTTGTAAATTGGTCCAGGCAAAGCGTGCGGTGACCAGATCGTGCCGCAGGGCGTCTTGTTCGTAAGCTTTTTTGACTTCGGGGTCATGGCTCAGCCGAAAATCCTTGCTGCCCCCGGTGTTGAGGGTCAGGCCGGGCGTCAGGCGGGCGAGGATGCGGGCGAGGCGGATCAGGGTGGGGTTGAAGTCGGGGCCAGGGCCATAACCAGGGGCCGAGAGCAGGGCGGCCCGAATTTTGGCTTGGTGCCGGGCCAGGTAGTGCGTGGCGTACATCCCACCCAGGCTGTGGGCGTAGAGGAAGACGGGCAGGTTGGGATAGGTCTGGCGGGCGAATGTGACCACCTGATCGAGATCGGTGATGACATCGTCGAATTGCTTGTAATCCCCGCGCTTGCCGCCGGAGCGCCCGAAGCCGCGATGGTCGTGGCCGTAGATGACGTAGCCCCGCTGCGCGAAGGCAGCGACGACATGGGGATAGCGACCAGCGTGCTCGCCCAGGCCGTGGACGAGGACGAGGACGCCGCGGGGTTCAGGAGCCTGGCCAGAGGCAGGGGCAAGGTCCGGCGTCCACATGCGCAGGAAGAGAGGCAGCCCGTCGCGGGCGGTGAGGGTGGTTTCGGTGTAGTTCATAGGCCCCAGTCGATCGCGCGTTCGTTGGCGAAATCATACTGCAAGGATATGCCGGCCAGGGCCTGCCCTGAGCTTGTCGAAGAGGCGGCGGGGGCGAAGGGTTGTTGGTTGCTGCCATCGGCGTTCATTTGCCACATTTCCCAGCGTCCGCGGCGGTCGGTGAGGAAGAGGAGCGTGCGGCCATCGGGGCTGATCGCAGGAGCGACGCTGTGGACGGCGGCTTTGCGCAGGGCAGGCGGCGCCGTCAGGGCGGTGGGCTGGCCGCCGTCGGCGTTCCAGCGCCAGATGTCCCAATGATCGCCGGACTTGCGGCTGCCGTAGATAAAGCGTCCGTCGGGGCTGTAGCTGGCCGCGGCTAACTGGCCGGGCGCCTTTACCAGGGGTTGTGGCGGCTCGTTGCCAGTGTCCGAGGTTGTCGCCAGGGCGTCAGCGTCGAAGAACAGGACTTTGCCCCCGGCGGGGTAATAGGTGGGCGCTTTGGCTGAATCGCTGGTCGCCAGGTTGCGGACGCTGTTGTCGGCCAGGTTGTAGCGGACGAGCGTGGTGAAATCGCGCGTGATCAGCGGGAAGTCGCCGATGCAGAAGCGGCCGAAGGGGCTTTCGATGCAATCGCCGCCGATGACCTGGCGCAGTTGATCGTCCGTGAGACAGCCGAAAGGTGACTGCCGGCATTGTTTGCTGCCCGTCCATTCCTCGAAGACGATGGCGCTGCCGTCGGGGCTCCAGGTGGCGGAGCGCGGGCGGTTAGCGCCGAAGAGCAGGTGTTCTCCTGTGCCGTCGGTGTTGATCAGCCACAGTCCGCGCGGTTCGTCCCAGCGTGTGAAAGCCACCTGGCGGCCGTCGGGACTGAGAGTCGGCTCGAAGCCGTTGGTTAGACGCCGCAAGCCGCTGCCATTGGCGTTCATGATGTAGATGTCGCCGCCGCTACGCGTTTGGAAGACAATATGGCCGTCAGCGCCGCCGGCAGGAAGTCGCGGCGCGGAGGGAGCAGGGGAGGAGGGGGGCAGTGGCGCCGCCGCGCCGCCGGCCTGGAGATAACGGGCTGCGGCCCAGCCTTGCTGGCCAGATGGCGTTTGCACCTGGAACCAGACGCCATCCGACGACCTGTCGAGGAGTTGCACTTCCTGGCCACGCGTGAGTGCAGCCACCACGGGCCGATCCGTGCCAGGCCCCGAGCGCAGGTTCAGTCGCTCGACGAGGACGGTGGTGGTTTCGCCCGCAGCGGCGCCCGCCGGAGGCGTGGTGGCCGGAACAGGCGCTGGCGTTGCTGGGGCGTTGGCATTTGCTGCACCAGCAGTCCCTTCCACCAACGCCAGCTTTGTTACTTCGTCGAAGCTGGTGACAGCGGCTGCGCGCACCCAAACGATGTGGGGCGCCTGATCGGTCTCGGATTGGTAGAGGCCCTGCAACCAGGCGCTGTCGGCTGTGCGGCCGAGCAAGCCCAACCGCGCGCCCGCAGGCGCCAGCCCGATTTGTTGCGCGCCTGGGGCGCTGAACAGGGCCGCCCCGCCGCCAGCGGTCACATAGGCGCCGGGGAGAAGGTAGGGGTTGGGGAGCGTAGCGGCGGATGGCTGCGCGATGGCGGTGGGAGTAGGCAGTGCTGCCGCGGCGACCGTGGTCGCTGTGGGCGCGGCAGGAGGAGGTGTGGGTCGGGCAGGGGGAGAGGTGGGCCGGGCAGGGGCAAGCGTAGGTGGGATGGGTAGTGGAGCAGTCGGGCTAGGGGCGGGGGAAGCCGCGCGGGGGCTGCATGCGGCAAGGATCAAAACCAAGAGGAGGAGACAAACAGCCGCGCGGGGATGCGATGGCGGCCGCATCTCCAAGCGAAAAGGCGCTGACATGGTTCAATCTCACTTGTAGCGTGGCGCTACTCGTAACGGAGGGCGTCGATGGGATGAAGCTGCGAAGCGCGCAGAGCGGGGTAGATGCCGAAGAACAGACCCACCAGAGCGCTGAAGCCGGTGGCGAGTAGCACGGATTGGAGCGTGATGACTGCTTCGAGATCTTCCGAGAGGCTGGCGAGGGCCTGGGCGCCGACGAAGCCGAGGATCATGCCGATGAAGCCGCCGATGAGGCTGAGCACCATGGCCTCGACCAGGAATTGGGTGAGGATATGGCGGCGTTTAGCGCCTACCGCTTTGCGCAGGCCAATCTCGCGCGTGCGCTCGGTGACCGAGACCAGCATGATGTTCATGATGCCAATGCCGCCCACCAACAGGCTGATGGCGGCGATGCCGCCCAAAAAAGTGGTGAGGACGCCGGTGATGCTGCCGAAGATATCGAGGATGTCGGCCTGGTTGATGACGGTAAAGTCATCCGTATCCAGAAAGGTGATGTTGTGGCGCTGGCGCAACACGTCCTCGATTTGGCTGATGACGTCTTTGAGTCGATCTTCGCTAACGACCTGAACCAGGATGAAGGAGAGGGCTGGCTCGCCGCGCAGGCTGCGAAGGCCGGGGAATAGGCGTTCCTGGCTGGTGGAGAAGGGCACGAAGACCTGGTTGTCGAAGCTGCCGAAGCCGCCGCCGCCTTTTTCTTCCATCACGCCGATGACGCGGAAGGGGATGCCGTTGACTTTGATCGTCTGGCCGATGGGATCATCGCTTTCGGTGAAGAGGGAGCGAGCGACCTTACTGCCAAGAGCAACCACGCGCGCCTCGCTGGCGACATCTTCGTCGCTGAGAAAACGACCGCTGCTCACGTTGTAGTTGCGCACGGGGCTGAAAGCGGCAGTGGTGCCGGTGACGGTGGTGCGCAAGTTGTTCTTGCCCCTTACGATCTCGGCGCCGCCGTCCACTTCAGGCACAGCCGCCACGACATCGGAAACCTGGAGTGGGTCGTTCAAGGCCCGCCAGTCTCCGTTGGTCAGAGGTCTATCTGGCCGATTGCGCCGTGGACCTTCGGGGCCTTGGGCTTCGTCCAAACTTCCAGGGATGACGATCAACAGGTTCGAGCCTGCGCTTTGCAGCTGCTCGGTGATGAGTTTCTGTACGCCCTGGCCCACAGACATCAGAGCAATGACAGCGCCAACGCCGATGATGATGCCCAGCATCGTCAGGATGGAGCGGAGCTTGTTGGCCGTCAAGGCGCGCAGAGCGATGCGGAAAGATTCTGTGACGCTCATAGCGAAGCTGTTGCCTCCTGTAGCGCCTCGATTTGCTGCATTTCCAGCGACGCGGACTTGTCCATCTCATAGTCGAAGGGGACAGAAGGTGCATCGGCTACGAGATCGAGGGCGCGACGGGTGTAGGCGCGTTCGCCAGCGCGGCGCGGGTTCTTCACCGGATTGTCACTGAGGACGAGGCCATCTTGCAGGCGGACGATGCGTCGCGTGTGTTCGGCGATGTCTGGCTCGTGGGTGACGAAGATGATGGTGATGCCCTGCTGCTCGTTGAGATCCTGAAAAATGTGCATGATCTCGGCGCCCGATTTCGAGTCCAGGTTGCCGGTCGGCTCGTCGGCAAGGATGATGCTGGGTTGGTTGATGAGGGCGCGGGCGATGGCGACGCGTTGTTGCTGGCCGCCTGAGAGTTCGTTGGGGTGATGATGCAGGCGCTCGCCTAGCCCCACCCGCTGGAGAGCGGCCACCGCGCGCTCGCGGCGCCCGCGCGCGCCAGCGTAGATGAGGGGAAGCTCGACGTTGGCCAAGGCGGTCGTGCGAGAAAGCAGGTTGAAGTTCTGAAAGACGAAACCGATCTTGCGATTGCGTACATCGGCTAATTGGTCGTCTGTCATGTGACCCACATCCTGCCCATCGAGCCAATAGTTACCGCCTGTGGGCACGTCCAGCGCGCCCAGGATGTTCATGAGGGTGGATTTGCCGGAACCCGATGGCCCCATGATGGCGACCATCTCACCAGGGAAAATCTTCAGCGAGACGCCATCCAACGCGCGTACCTCGACCTCGCCCATTTGATAGATCTTGGTGACATCTTTGACTTCGATGACCGGATGGAGCCCAGTAGTCGCCAGCCGTTTGGTTTCATCAGGCATGGCTCAACCTCCGCCGCCAAAGAATTGCTGGCGTAGCGCCTCGCCGCTGTCGGTGCGACGGACAGCCAGCTTGTCGCCTTCTTGCACGCCGCCAAGGATCTGGCTGAATTGTTCGTTGCGTAATCCCACTTTCACGTCCACACGTTGGGGCGCGCCATCCACGATCTTTTCGACATATGTGCCGCCAGTCTGTTTGTCCAAACGCATGACGCGGTTGGGCAGCAGAACGACGTTGCGGGCTTCTTCGGTGGTGATGGACACGGTGGCGCTCATCCCTGCGCGCAATGGTTGCGCGGCGGGATCGATGTCGATACGCACCTGATAGGTCACGACATTGCTGCTGGTCGTGGGCAGAGTGCTTCCGCTCCCGGCGATGGGGGCGATGCGACTAATCTGGCCCGTGAGTTGGGCGTTTTCCAGGGCATCAACCGTGATCGCAGCGGGCTGGCCGACTGCCAGGCGGGCGATGTCGATCTCATCGACGTTGAGATCGATGTGGAAGCCGCTGGGATCAGTGAGGACGATGGCGGCGGCGCCAGGGGTGGGGATTTCGTTCTGGCGGATATTGACTGCACCGATGACGCCCGTAATCGGCGCCACCAATTGTGAGTTCCGCAAGGCCAGTTCAGCCTGTTTGATGGCAATTTCGGCCTGTTCGACCTGCGCATCCAGGATCTCCAGATCTTCGGCGGCAATGCCGCGTTGGAGTTTGTCGATGGTCGCCTGGGCCTGGGCGACAGCCGCCTGGGCTTGGGCGATTTGGGCAAGCGCCGCCGCTTTCTGGCTGGCGGTGGGAGGAGATAGGGTGCTTTCGGATTGAGCTTTGGCCGCTTCGTATTGGATGGTAGCCTGCTGTAGCTGGACGGCCTGTGGCATCATGCCAGCGTTGGGCATGCCTGAGATCTGGTCGTAGACGGCCTGCGCAGCCACTAGCGCCACGCGCGCCTGTTCTTTCGTCGCCTCGGCAGCGGTGCGCTGGGCTGACGTGGGGCCTTTGAGCAGGTTCTGGTAGGCTGCTTGCGCGGCTGTCAGGGCTGCGCGCGCGGATTCCACCGCGGCATCGGCAGCAGCAAGGTCGATAGGCTCGGCCTGCTTTTGGGCTTGGGCCAAGCGCGCTTTGGCCAGGCGCAGGCCGACCACGGCTTGCTGTTGGCTGAGTGCAAGCTCGTCGTTGCTCAGTCGCGCCAGGACTTGACCCTGCGTGACGGCGTCGCCAACCTGTACGCCGACTTCAGCTACAGGGCCGCTGCTGCGAAAGACCAGATTCACTTCGGCCGCAGGTTTGATCGTGCCGGAGGCGCTGACCGTGGAAGCAATGTCTCCTTTGCCAACCGTATAGACTTCGTAGGTGGGAGGAGGGGGTTCTTTGCCTTGGGCTGTGGCCCGATAGCCAACCCAAGAGATGCCGCCAACGATGACAAGGATGAGAAGGGTAATGAGAATACGACGCATAATGAACCTCGAAGAGCTTGACCAGGCGTGATTGATTTCAGATCAAGCGTCAAAAATTTTACAAAATCTTGACATATTATAGCAAAGACCTTTGTGAATAGCAAGTAGGAGGCATCTCCAGCTTGCCTATGAGGGCGGCGGGTGCACTTAGCCTACCCTGAACGCTCCACCCACCCAGGCCGGCAACACTCTCAGCCCTAGATTGATGGCGGCATAGAGGAGCGCCAGGAGGATAGCGCCGAATGTTCCCATACGGGCGATCACACGCAGGATGATGTAAACGAGAATAACATGCCACAAGGCGAACAGATCGATCTGAGACATCAACGCAAAAAGCGGATTGGTCTGATCTTTGGTGGCGTCGCCGCTGGCAACAAAGTAGGAAAGGCCGGGATTGTGGATCATCGTCCCGTTGATGGCGCTCCAGGCGCTTTGCAGGAAAGCACGCAGGGCAAACGGCAGCCAACTCCAAACCACGACTGCCCAGAGTTTCCCGAACTTGAGGGAAGCGCCGCCGACGGAGGCGCCGAAATACAAGAGGGCGCTGGCAATCAACCAGCCGATGACCAACCCGATGGCCACGGTGACAGCACCGCTGCCAAAGATGAACGGCGCCGAGGTGAAGCGCTCGATCATCGGGCGCGCGGCGTCGGCCTGCTCAGGCGGCATCGCGCCTATCTGCACCTGCACCTGCTTGGCCGCTTCCGCGACCGTTTCACTCAGGGTGACGCCGAGGTAGAGAAGCGCGCCCACGAGCGCCAACAGCGCGGGGAACCACCAGCTTCGGAGTTGCACTTCACTGATGCGTCGGTAAGCTGTGGATGGAGTAGCAATGACGTCGACAAAGTTGCTGAAGGGATTGACAGGCTTGATCTCGACAGATGTATTCACTTTCGTTCTCTTCTATCGGTTTTTACGATGAATGATGAGGCAAGGTTGCAGGGGTGGATGGGGAATAAGGGATAGGTGGTGGAGGTCGGAAAAGTTGCCCCCTGGGAGGCATTTGTGCTATCATGCACTATGCCATATTTCACAAGCTTTGCACAAACCTGTGTTGCATAGTACACAAGAGTGCCGTGATGTAAGTTAAGTTTCAGGAGAGGATCGCCATGTCTCGCCCCACTGTGCCCGATATCGTTGTCGGGCGATTGCCCATTTATCTGCGCGTGCTCAGCCATCTGCTGGGAGAAGGCCGGCAGATCACTTCATCGCAAGAGCTAGGCGACCGCTTGGGTATAAGCTCGGCGCAGATACGTAAGGATTTGTCACATTTCGGCGAGTTCGGCAAACAGGGCACAGGTTATAACGTGGCTTTTTTGCGGGAACAATTGGCGGAAATCCTCAATGTCGATCGGGAGTGGAATCTGGTTTTGATCGGTGCGGGTGATCTGGGGCATGCGCTGGTGCATTATCATCGCTTCGCCGAAAATGGCTTTCGTATCGTCGGCGTGTTCGATAATGATCAGCAAAAGATCGGCGCGCATCTGGGCAACCATGTCATTCAGAGTATGGACAGGTTGGGGGGCGTCATTCGCAGTCAGGCGGTGGCGATGGCGATCATCGCCGTCCCTCCCACCGCCGCCAGGGAGGTGGCGAGCACCGTGATCGATCTGGGAGTGAAGGCGCTATTGAACTATGCTCCCATCACGCTCACCGTGCCGGCGGGTGTTCATGTCCAGTATGTGGACCCGGTGTCGCAGTTGCAGCATATGGCTTACTATCACACGGGGCAGAACGCGTAGGCCGCAGGGGTGAGTTATCCCCAAGCAGGCGGCCTTATCCCCAGAAATAGGGCGGTTATCCACAGAACGCCCCGCCCGCAAGGGACAGGGGCATGGCCTGTCTCTTGCGGGCGGGGCGTTGTTCGACTATGGGCAGTTATTGGCGCAGGCGGATGCGCACTCGCTCGACGCGGTTGCGAAGCTCATTGTCTTCGGCCAGTTTCTGCACCGTTTTGTCGTAGCCGTGCATGGCGGTGGTGTGGTCGCGGCCGCCCAGGCAATCGCCGATCTGGGGAAAGGAAAGCTGGCAGACTTCGCGCAGTAGATACATGGCGGCCTGACGGGGCACGACGACGTTGTGGGAACGACGAGGGCCGGTCAGCTCGGCGGGTGTGACGCGAAATTCGGAGGCAATGGCCTGGAGCACGGCTTGTGGCTCGCGGTTCAGCGAAGCATCGGGGTCGCCGAGGATTTCCTGGGCCAGGGTCAAATTGGGCGCATGAGCATGATGGCGGGCATAGGCCACGATACGGTTCAGTGCACCCTGGAGTTCGCGGACGTTGTTGCGATTCTGTTCGGCGATGTAGCGCAGGACATCGTCGGAAACCACGACGCCAGCCAGATAAACTTTGGTGCGCAGGATGGCGATGCGCAGTTCCAGGTCGGGAGGTTGCAAATCGACCGTCAATCCGCCCTCGAAGCGCGAGCGTAGACGATTATCGAAATCGGGGAAGAGTTGGGGCGCGCGGTCGCTGGCGATGACGAGTTGTTTGTTGGCGGCGTAGAGGCTGTTGAAGGTGTGAAAGACTTCGGTTTGGGTGCTTTGTTTGCCTTCGATGAATTGAATATCATCGATGAGGAGGACATCGACTTCGCGATAGGTTTGGCGGAAAGCGACGTTGGATTTGGTGCGGATGGCGTCGATGAGATCGTTGGTGAAGGTTTCGGAAGTGACGTAACGAACTACGTAGCCTTGACGGGCGGCCTGGTTGCCGACGGCATGGAGTAAGTGGGTCTTGCCCAAGCCCACGCCACCATAAATGAAGAGGGGGTTGTAACGCTGGCCGGGGTCGCTGGCCACCGCTTGAGCGGCGGCGTGAGCGAAACGGTTGCCATCGCCAACGATGAAGCTCTCGAACGTCATACTGGCGTTCAAAGAGGGGCTGGAGGAGAGGGAAGGACTTTGGTAACGTCCGTTTTCGGTTTGGGGTTGAAGCAGGGATGATTCCAGGGCGGCAGGGCCTGGCAAAGGGGCAGGATCGGGACGAACGACAAAGCGGACATCCACAGACCGACCGCAGATGCGCTGGAGGCGTTGCTTGATCATCCCTTTCATGCGATGTTCAAGCCATTCCTGCGCAAAAGCGCTTTTGGCGGCGATGATGAAGCAGGCGTCTTCGTAGGCGATTGCTGTCGTATCGCGCAGCCAGTTGTCGAAAACCGGTCGTTGTAAAGAAAGTTGGAGTTCGCCCAATACAGCTTGCCAGATGGTTTCAGGGTGCTGGATGGGTTCCACGGCGATAAATCCTGGTGCTGCAAAGATGAGGGGGCGCCAAGATGAGCGGATGAGGATGGTTTTGGTCGCAGGCAATAGCAGAGCATCGCCTATCAAAGCAGCAGGCAAGCGGCTTAGAAAGGCGTCCGCCAATGTCTCGATCTTGGGTGAGGAAGCTACACAAAAAGTACTCGACCGGAACGTCAACCATTGCGAGCGAGACTAGCACGTCCCTGCCCAGCCGGTCGATTGGGGTGGATCATAGCAGAGGTGGGGGCCGGATGCAATGCTCTGCCGGATGCAGCGACGAGGCGAGGGTGTTTGTTTATCGTCAAGCACAAGCGCGAGACGAGGCGCATTGGTCGCGTCAGGCTACTACCAATAGTGGGGGTGGGGAACCATCCCACAAAATAGCCTGCGCTTGCAGACACTTACTTGCCAAAAAGCTGAGCAGTTCTTTTAAGGTAAGGTTTATGATGTCTTAACGCGGCATGGAGCAGGTTGACCACTCCTCTATTTTCCCATCCTACGGCACTATTTGGTATACTGTCTGCCAAAGTCCTGCTATTTTCTTCAGTTCCTCGTTTCGCTTTTTTTGGAGGTTGCGCCGTGCGTGTCTCTGTCTTGCAAGACAATTTGGCCAGGGGTCTTTCCATCGTGGGGCGGGCGGTGGCCACCCGTAGCACTTTGCCCGTGCTGGGCAATATTCTGCTGGAGACGGATCAATCGCAACTGAAGCTCTCGGCCATGAATATGGAGATCGGTATCAATTGCTGGATTGGAGCGATGATCGAGGAGGAGGGCGCCATCACGGTGCCCGCGCGCTTGCTCAGTGATTTTGTCAATTCGCTGCCCAAAGAGCGTATCGATATGGAACTGAACGTGCGCACGCAGACGCTGCATCTGCGCTGTGCGCGCAATGAAGCGAATATCAAAGGGATCGATGCTTCGGAGTTTCCGATCATCCCCACCCATCGTCGCGAGACCGGCCTGCCTGCGGCTGAATTGCCACCGGAGAAGCTGCGCCGTATGATCGATCAGGTGGCTTTTGCGGCTGCCACAGACGAAAGCCGACCCACGCTCACCGGCGTCTACAGCCGGCTGGATGGCGACCGCTTGCGTTTGGTCGCCACCGATGGTTTCCGGCTGGCAGTGCGCACGACGATCCTGGAAGAGCCAGCCGCCACCGTGGGCGTCATCGTGCCGGCGCGGGCGTTCATCGAGCTGGCGCGCATCATCGGCGCGGTGGATTTGGGCGAGGACGATGGTGTGCAAGTGATGGTGACGGAGGCGCGCAATCAGATTATGTTCCATTTGCCGGGCGTCGATCTTGTCAGCCAACTGATCGAGGCCAACTTCCCGGACTATAACAAGATCGTGCCCACCACTTACAACACGCGTGTGATAGTCAACACCGCCGAGTTCCTGAAGGCGATGCGGTTGTCGTATTTGTTCGCGCGCGATGCGGCCAACATCGTGCGTCTGAATGCGGTTCCCGGCGACCGCGCCACCGAGGCTGGGGGTAAGATCGTGCTTACGGCCACCAGCGCCGAAATGGGCGACAACGAAGCTGAGGTAGATGCGATAGTGGAGGGTGAGCCGGTGCAGGCAGCCTTCAACGCCAAATTCATGATCGATGTGCTACAGGTCATCGACACGCCGGAGGTGGTTTTCGAGGTGATCTCGGCCTCTCGGCCTGGTGTCTTTCGACCGGTGGGCGCGGGGAGCGAGGAGTATATACATGTGATTATGCCGATGAGCCCGAAGTAGTCCGGCTGCCAAGACAAGAAAAGAGAGGCCCTGACGGTCCTGGCAACCGTTGAGGGCTGTGCGGAAAGACGGTCGAGAAGAGCCACTATCTGGGTGGCGCTTGTTACTTCTGTCCCAACTATCAGGTTTAAAAACGAAGATGTCAACTGAAAATGCACAAGGCGAGCAATTGCTCCGCCAACTCTTCAAATATGGCAACCACTTCATGGTGTTGCTTTTTCGCCTGGGGCTGGGCAACTGGGGCAACGGGCCTGAGACCAGCCAGGTGATGGTGTTGGTGCATAAAGGGCGCAAGAGTGGTCTGGCGCGCAGGACGCCTGTCAATTACGCCATTGTCGACGGCGAGATCTACTGCACGGCCGCATTCGGCAGCCGGGCGGATTGGTATCGCAACGTGTTGGCCGACCCGAACGTGGAGGTTTGGCTGAAAGATGGCTGGTATGCAGGTGTGGCAACGGAGGTGGCCCCAGACGATCCGCAGCGCAACAATGTCATGCGCGAAGTGCTGATCGCCAGCGGCTTTGCGGCGCCTCTGTTTGCTGGCATCGACCCCAAAACCTTGAGCGAGGAGAAACTGGCGGCGATTACCGCTCCTTACCGGCTGATCCGCATTCACCGCGCCGCGCCGCGCACCGGCCCCGGCGGGCCTGGCGACCTGGCCTGGGTGTGGCCGGCAATGACGTTCGTTCTACTTGCCCTGCTGCTTGGGCGCAAGCGCAAGGTCGCGAAATAGAGTAAGGAAGAATTCGTCACTTATGGCGTGGGCGTCCCTTTGATGCAGATGCGCGAGCCTGAGAAGGCGCGTGAGTGGGCGCCAGTCGCAGACATCACGAGTTAAGAGGTGTAACATGAGAATGCCTCGCGGTAAACGGCCTCTGGCTTTGTGGCTCTTGATGTTCCTTCTGCTGTTCCAGGGCATTTCGGCCACACCCAGTGGCCTGATACTGATGATCGATCCGACAGGCGGCATGATACGGATGCCGCTGGATATGCTGGAAGGGACGCCTTTCTCTAATTTCCTGATCCCCGGCCTCATCCTGAGTATCGTGCTGGGGCTGGGCGCGTTCTTCGTCCTGGCCTGCCTGTTCTTGCTGCCGGATTGGGGCTGGGCGCAGCGATTCAATCCGGCGCAAAGTCGGCACTGGGCGTGGACGGCTTCGGGCGTTTTCGGGATCGCCCTGATGATCTGGATAACGGTGCAAGTGTTGATGATCGGGTTGGGCGCCTTCATTCAGGTGCTCTATTTTGTCGTGGGGCTGGCGATCCTGCTGCTGACGTTGGCGCCATCGGTGCGCGCGTATTTGCGAGCGTAGTGGATGCTCGAGGAGCGACATCGATGAGCCTGTTACCCTTCGACAACCCCGTGACCGAAATCATCCAACAACGCTATTCCTGTCGCGCCTACAACAAAACGCCCATCACGGCGGAGCAGACGGGTCAGTTGGCTGCCTTCGCCGCAACGATCACGAGCGGGCCGTTGGGCGCCCGCCTGCGCTTCGAGTTGGCTGTTGCCCTGGCACATGATCCCAAGGCGCTGCGGGGCCTGGGCACTTATGGCCTGATCAAGGATGCGGCTGGCTTCATCATCGGCGCGGTTGGCCAGGGCGAAAAGAATCTGGAGGATTTCGGCTACGGGATGGAGATGGTTATCCTATCCGCTACCGACCTCGGTCTGGGGACGTGTTGGCTGGGCGGCAACTTCACCAAAAGCAGCTTTGCCAACAAGATCAGGGCGACTGAACATGAGATCGTGCCGGCGGTGGCGTCCATCGGCTACGCGCTCGAGGGGGGACGCGCCCGCGACCGGCTGCGCCAGAGAATCAAGGCGGATACGCGCCTGCCGTGGGAGGCGCTGTTCTTCCGCTCTGGCTTCGGCGCGCCTCTCTCTGAGGAGGAGGCCGGAGCGTATGCCCGCCCGCTGGCGATGCTGCGCCTGGCGCCCTCTTCACACAACTATCAGCCCTGGCGAGTGGTGCAAGACAGCTCCCGCTATCATTTCTATTTGCAACGCACTCCCGGCTACGGCCCCGGCACGCTTACGTTCAAGCTGCTGGGCATAGCCGACTTGCAGCGCGTGGATGTTGGGATCGCCATGTGCCACTTCGAGTTGACAGCCAGAGAGCTGGAGCTGACGGGGAAATGGGTCGTGCAGGAACCGGCCTTGCGCAAACCAGACGAGACCGTTGAGTATGTTGCGACCTGGGTGGGCGCAGAGAACAACCATGCGAATGACTAACCGCTGGAATCGCCTGATCTACAGATTCTGGTCGCCAGTCTATGACCTGCTATTCGACCGTTTGCTCTTTGCGTCTGGGCGCAAGCGGATGTTCGAATTGCTCCGGTTGCGAGGCGATGAGCGCGTCCTGCTGGTGGGAGTTGGTACGGGTGCAGACCTGCCCTATCTGCCGCAGAAAACGCAAGTGATCGGCCTGGATCTCAGTCCTGAAATGCTGCGTAGAGCGCGGCGCAAGCGGCGCAAAATCCAAGGCGCGGCGGGCAGGCTTCTTATTCAGGCCGATGCCCAGGCTCTGCCCGTGCAGGATGCCTCCTTCGATGTCGTCATCCTGACCTTGATCTTGAGTGTGGTTCCCGATGGGCAAGTGTGCTGGCGCGAGGCGCTGCGGGCGCTGCGTCCTGGCGGGCGAGCGATCCTGTTCGACAAATTCCTGCCAGACAATCAGTCGCCCAGTCCCGTGCGCGCACTACTGAACCTGGGCGCAAATCTGCTCGGCACAGACATCAATCGTCATCTCGGAGATATGCTGGCGGGAACAGAGTGTACGATCTCTCTCAGCGAACCGAGCCTGTTCAACGGCATGTATCGGATCATCGTGATCCCAAAGAAATGATGCTCAGACCTGAAACGTGAGGCGTGATGCGTGATGCGTGAAAATTGTCGACGTTTTCTCACGTTTCACGTTTTACGACCTTCATAACAAATCAACCTGGCGATCAATAACAAAGAGGTAGGGCAGTGGAGACCATCACCCAATTCACTATCCCCGGTGTCGCCTTTGCCCTGACGCTGGCGTTCGGCTTCTGGCTGAGTCGTGCGGGCAAGCCATACAATGGCTTGATCTTCAACGGTCACAAGCTGATCGCCCTGGCATCTGTCATCATCACGGTCATTGAGATGATCGGGATCTTCAGGAACCACGAACCCCTGGCGCCGATCCTATTTGTTTTGCTCGTGCTGGCGGCGCTATCTGTCGTCGCCCTGTTTGTCAGCGGCGCCTTGATGAGCGCGAACAAGCTCGATTACGCATGGTTGCGCAGCATCCATCGCCTCGGAATCGTGGCGTTAGTCATCGTCATGGCAGCGATGATCTACTCACTGCTGGGAGAGGGATGGCTGTAGGCAATACTGAAATCACTGCCAAACCCAGCAGTTTTTACAGGCTTCTGTCATGATCCTTTCCTGCCAGAATCAGATTCATATGGAGGATGATTTATGGAAACCCGCGTTCTGGTGGCCTATGCCACCAAATACGGCGCCACCGCAGGCATCGCCGAGAAGATAGGTCAGGTGCTTCGAGAAGCAGGCTTGGCCGTCGACGTCAAGCCGGTCGGTAAAGCTGGCGAGCCAACGGATTATCAGGCTGTCGTGCTTGGCAGCGCCGTGTATATGGGTCGCTGGCGCAAAGAGGCGACGAAATTCTTGCGGGCCAACGAGAAAGCGCTGGCTTCACGGCCGGTCTGGCTATTCAACAGCGGACCTTTGGGCGAAGGCGACCCGGTCGAGATGGCCGGCGACTTGGGATTCCCCAAGTCGCTGCGCCCCCTTGCCGACCGTATCCGGCCTCGCGATATCGCTATCTTCCACGGCGCGGTGGACTTGCAAAAGCTCAATCCCCTGGAACGATGGATGTTCAAAAAAGTCAATTCACCTATCGGCGACTTCCGAGATTGGGACGCCATCGCAGCCTGGGCATCGGGAATTACCGTCGCCCTCAAGGGTGAAAAATTGGCATGAACAACTCCACCCCGCCATCCATTCAATATCAACGCAGGAGATAAGCCATGACCACAGAAGAACAAAAGCAACCGATCAAGACCTACTCAGGCGGCGGCATGGACGCCGTCTATGGCATTGGCATGGTCGGCGCCTGGGTCTATTACTTCAAGCGCGCCACAACCAACCAGGAGCGCGTCCGCGCCTTATTCAAGGGCTTTGTCTGGCCCGCGTTCCTGGTTTACGCTTTGTTCGAATTCCTGGACAAGGAGTAGCCCATTTCAATAGAGCGGTCGGAGCGAGGCAAGCGCTCCGACCGCGTTCTTTCTCCTATGCTCAAAACAGCATGCTGGCAGTCGGGTTTCAGCATCTGCTATCTGCGGTTGCCCCGGGCCCATCATGCGTTCGCCAGGATAAGCTGTGACCATCAGTGCGATGAGCGTTCAGTGGGCGGAGGTGATTGGCAAAAATCGCCTTGCTTGCGGCACAATGTCGCCAGGAATCGCCATGTCACTACGCACACCTGCCCAAATCTACGATCACATCCGCCAGACCGCCCCGGCGTTCACCCTGACCATCGGCCAAACAGCGGCGGCCAGCCACAACGAGGCCGAGTTCGAGTATGCCATGAACAACGCCATCGGCGGGATCGCTCTCGAGATGGGCGTGCAATTGCTGTTTCGGCAGCAATACACGCTGGCAACGGGGCTGGCCGATGCGGTCTACAATCGCTTCATCATCGAATACGAGCCGCCCGGATCGCTGCGACCGACCCTGAGCCACGGCCACACGCAACACGCCGTGCAGCAGGTCAAAGATTACATCGTGGGGCTGGCGAAGGTGGAGCGGCACGACCGCGACCGCTTGTTGGGCGTCGCCTTCGACGGTCGGTTTTACATCTTCGTGCGTTATCACGAGGGCCACTTCATCACCGAAGAGCCGCTGGCCGTCACCACAGCCTCGACCGAGCGTTTTCTGCGCTCATTGTTTTCGCTGGCGTCCGGGCGCGCCCTCATCCCCGAAAACCTGGTCGAGGACTTCGGCAGCAAAAACCTGCTGGCGCATCAGGTCACGCGAGCGCTGTATCAGGCGCTGGAGCATCACACAGACGATTTGACCTCTCGGCTTTTCGCACAGTGGCGGCTGTTTTTCAGCGAGGTGGCGGGGTACGAGGCGGCAGCGGGCGAGCTACAACACAAGACCGAACTGCGGGCTTTTGCCAAAGGCATGGGCCTGAAGCCCGATGCCATCGATCCGCCCCGGCTGTTTTTCGCCATTCACACCTATTTCTCGTTTCTGGTCAAGAACATTGCCCGGCTGGTGCTGCAAGCCCACGCCGGCGGCAATCTGGGCGCGATGCCGTTGACCACCATCGCCAATCTGGATGACGAGACCCTGTGCCGGGAATTGCAGCAACTGGAGACGGGCGGCATTTTTCGGGCGCTGGGACTGAAGAATCTGTTGGAGGGCGACTTCTTTTCGTGGTATCTCAGCGCCTGGGATGAGCAGATCGAGGAGGCGTTACGCCCGGTATTGGCGCGGCTGGCCGATTACAATCCCGCCACCGTGCAGGATGACCCGTACACCGCCCGCGACCTGCTGAAAAAGCTCTACCATTATTTGCTGCCGCGTGAGATTCGTCATGATCTGGGCGAATTTTACACGCCCGACTGGCTGGCCGAACGTTTGCTGGCGCAACTGGGCGAGCCGCTGTTCGTGAAGCCCAAACCCGGCGCCCGCATTCCCACGCCCAACAAACGCGTGCTCGACCCGGCTTGCGGCTCCGGCACGTTTCTGATTCTGGCGGCGAGCGCCTTGCGGGCCAATTGCGCGCAGACCGGCCTAGCCGAAGCCGACACGCTCGACATGATCCTGAACAGCGTGGCCGGGATCGACCTCAACCCGCTGGCGGTGATGGCCGCCCGCGTCAATCTGCTGCTGGCGATTGCTGATCTGCTGCCCTATCGTCGCCGCGAAGTTGAATTGCCCATCTATCTGGCCGACAGCATTCTCACGCCGAGCCGAGGTGACACCCTGTTCGAGCAGGATCGCTGCGTACTGGAAACGGCGGTGGGCAAATTGCCCGTGCCCGATGTGATCGACAGTCGGGCAGAGATGGACAAGCTGACGGCGTTGCTCGACGAATACGTGGCGGGCGGGTTCAGCACGAAAGCCTTTCTCGACCGCTGCCGCCGGGAATTGATCGACGTGGCCGCTCATCCCGAATGTGAATCCACGCTGCAAGAGCTGTTCGAGCGGCTGAGCGAATTGCACCGGCAGGGGTTGGACGGCATCTGGGCGCGCGTGTTGAAAAATGCGTTCATGCCCATGTTCCTGGAACCGTTCGATTACGTGGTGGGCAATCCACCGTGGATCAATTGGGAGAGCCTGCCGCAAGGATATCGAGACGCCAGCATCCCGCTGTGGCAGGATTACGGCTTGTTCGTCCACTCAGGCATGGACACGATTCTGGGCAAAGGCAAGAAGGACATTTCCACGCTGATGACGTATGTCGCCGCCGACCGCTTCTTGAAGGATGGCGGCAAGTTGGGTTTCGTGATCACGCAAAGCGTTTGGAAGACTGCCGGCGCGGGGCAGGGCTTCCGTCGTTTCCGCATCGGGCAGAACGGCGCGCCCCTGCGTGTGCTGCACGTGGACGACCTCAGCACGCTGCAAGTATTCGAGGGCGCCAGCACCCGAACCAGCGTGTTCGTGCTGCAAAAAGGCCAGCCCACGCGCTATCCCACGCCGTACACCTATTGGCAGAAGACAGCGAAGGGCCGCAGCCTGGACTATGACAGCAGCCTTGCCGAAGTCATGGAGCAGACGAAACGGCTGAACTTCCAGGCGGCTCCGGTGAGCGCCGCCGACCCCACCAGCCCCTGGCTGACCGCGCGGCCCAAAGCACTCGACGCTGTGCGGAAAGTATTGGGCGAATCGGAGTATCAGGCGCACGCTGGGGCCTGCACCTGGGCCAACGGCATTTACTGGTTCGAGATCGCAGCCACCAGACCCGACGGTCTCGTGGTCGCGCAGAACGTGCTCGATGGAGTTAAACGCTCGGTGGAGAGTGTGACCGTTGAATTGGAGCCGGAGCTTTTATACCCACTTCTGCGCGGGCGCGATGTGAATCGCTGGCAGGCTGCGCCGTCGCTGCACATTTTAATGATGCAGGACTCGAAAACACGACGCGGCTTGGCCGAGGCCGAAGTGCAACAGAACTATCCCAAGGTTTGGGCCTATCTCAAGCGCTTCGAGAAACCGCTGCGCCAGCGTTCAGGTTTCCTGCGCTACTTCACGCGCAAAGATAAGCGCGGGCAGGTGGTGGAGACAGGGCCGTTCTATTCGATGTTCAACGTTGGCGATTACACGTTTGCGCCGTGGAAGGTGGTGTGGCGCGGTGAGGTGGCAACTTCGTTAGTGGCAAGCGTCTTGGGATCGGATGGCACGAGGCCTGTTGTGCCAGATCAAACCGCCTATTCGGTATCCTTCATTGCTCAGGAACCAGCTCATTTCTTTTGTGGCATCTTGAATTCTTGCTTTGTCCAGCTTGTGTATCAGATGCACACGTATAAGCATGTATCGATGAGCTTTATACAAAGTATTGCTATTCCACAATATAATTCTGGCTCAGCAGCGCACCAACGCCTTGCGTCCCTCTCCCTCCGCGCGCACAAACTGGCCCCGGCCGCGTACGCGGGCGATGCGGCGGCGCGGGCGGAATTGCGCGCCGTGGAGGACGAAGTGGATCGGGCGGCGGCGGAGTTGTGGGGGCTGTCCGCGCAGGAATTGGCGGACGTGCGCGCGAGTTTGCGGGAGTTGAAGGGGGGTGGTGAGGAGGAATAGGACGGGCATTGTGCTATACTGCCCGTGGAGGAGAACGCTATGCAATTGTCGAGGATAGGCATCCGTCACTTTCGCAGCCTGTATGACATCGACCTGCCGCTCAAACCGTTGACCATCCTCATCGGCCCCAACGCCAGCGGCAAATCGAATCTATTCAAGGCCTTGCGGTTTCTGCACGATGGCGTGGTTGGCGATATCCGCGACTGGCAGGCGTATGCGGCGCAAATGGACGAGTTGCGCTGGTATGGCGTCGATGCTTACGGCTCACGGCCTGACACGTTGGCATGGATGCTCACATTCGGCTCGACAGAGGAAAGCCGCCCCTCTGCCCAATATGAGGCGACTCTGATCACAAACGACGCGTTGAAGGTGACGCATGAGCGTCTGGCGTTACGATTGGGCGATAATGAACCCGAGCAGCTTCGCTCGTTCTACGAAAGGTCGGGCGACAGTGTGCGCCAGGAGATCGGGCATCGTGGAGCACCCTTGGCCGCGCCCTACCGCTCGCAGGCGCGGTCCTCCCGTCTCCTCATTTTGCGTGAAGAAGGCCCTAACCTGCGCTTGCCGGCCGCACGCGCTGTCTACGAACATGTGAGCGGATGGCGGTTCTTCGCCGTCGATGCTTTGCGTGCACGACAGCAGGCTTTCGTCACTGAATTTCCTGATGAAGTTCCACCCCTTGATGGCAACGCCGGCAACCTCAGCGCCTTTTTATACGCACTATGGCGACTGCAGTCCGACGATTTTGGCGCCATCAACGATGCCCTGGCTGACTTCATCGACCTGCCGCAGAAATTTTTGGTCGAACATGATGCTGAGCGCGGGGGATCGAATGCCCGCTATTTCTTCTACGAAAAACCTTTTGGTGAAAACCGACCCATTCAGCCCGAAAGTATGTCGGATGGCACGATCCAATTGCTGGCGCAATTGGCTTTATTGATCGGCGATCGTAGCGTCACCCTGGCCTGTCTGGAAGAACCCGACCACGGTTTGCATCCGCGGCTCATGCTTTATTTGGCAGATGTCCTTCGCCAGACGGTTGCTGCGCCGGAGATGGAAGGCGAGGAAAACGCCGCGTCGAAACAGGTGATCGTCACCACTCACAGCCCCGAATTCATGGATTGTTTCGATCTGGATGCCGAAAAAGACTATCTTCAAGTCTACGTTGCCGAGCGTGACGAGAACGGCAAAACCATCTACATCCCCACTTCCGCCCAAGAATTTGCGCCCTGGCTCGAACGCTATCGTTTGGGCGAGGCCGTGCGCCGTCGCTTCGTTTGAGAGAGACCAGGAATGCCGTTGCAGATATTCGTCGAAGACAAGCTGAACGAGGCCTACGAGATTCTTGCTGGGAAGGCGCTTGGTTTGTCGCCCGGTCAGGGAAACCGGCGGCAGGTGCGCGCCAGCATCATCGAACCGGATGATCTCACCAACGCCGATAGTCTATTCGACCTTGTGACGAGATCGCAGAAGGCCGGCTACGACTGTGTGATGTTCATCATGGATGAAGAATCACAGCCTGTTTCGGCCGACCGACCTGCCAAACTCCGTGATTTCCGGCTGGCATTTGAAGCATTGTGCAAACACATTGAGACGCTGGGAGAGAAACATCCCCTGCGAAGGGTGCAGGTCATTCGCGTCGTCGCCAAACGCTGTCTCGAGTGTTGGCTGCTCAGCGATCCCCAAGCCATTGTACACTATGGGCGCGGGAGCAAAGGCGTCGACTATCAGCCGGCCCCTCGCACCACCGAAGATATGACGCCACCGCAAGCTTCTGAGCAGATTGGGCACATCTTGCGCGAGGTTGGCAGACGCGCAGGGCGGCGAGATCTGCAGCAAGTGCGGAGTGGAAACATCAAGAGCAGAGGCAAGGCTATTGCACAATACATCGACATGACTCGCTCCCGTCCTTACAATCGCAGCCTGGCCTATTTCTTCGATATGGCGACCTGCCATCAGTCCGGCTGTCTGCAACCCTGTCCAGAGTAGCCCTTCCGACTATGCCGAACCCCTTCATGCTGCTGCAAGACGCCCTGCGGGTGCTCACCACGCAGGCTGCGGTGCTGCCCGCTACGGGCCAGGCTGTGATCGACATGGTTTCGCCCGATATCGAGGAAATCTACGACCAGCGCATCAGCGGCGAGGCCAGAGCCGAAAGAATTTTTGAGACAGACAGCCGGAATCTCTATCGTACAGTGCGTCCTACTCACCGCCAAGAGGAGCACGCGCTGCGGTATTTTGTCGATGGCTCCACCAAGACCTATTTCATTGGCACCGTGCTCGAAGGCGATCGTTCCAGCCCGGTGCAGTTGTCGCAGGTGGCGGCGGCAGTCGTTCATCGGCAAGAAGATGGCAGGGTACGCGTGGCAAAAAGCCAACGCGAGTTGGTGGTCACACTCGACAAAAGCCAGCTATCCGACCCACTCTGGGGGGATTTCGACAAAGCGATCAGCAGGCTGCCAGGGTTTTCGCTCAAGGATGGCAGCGAAAGCAAGGAAAAGAACCGCTACGCTGACATCACTCAGGAAACGCGAGCGCGCGGCGCACATCGGGCCAATTGGCACATGCGTCAGATCGAGGAAAGCCTGGCCAGGAATATCGAGCGAGACCCCCAAGCCTGGTTAGTGCTCGATGGCTCGGTCGGCAATGAATTCGAGGTCTGGCAGGGGGCGCCCGTGATCGGCGTCGCCAAGACATTTCGCCGCGACAGTCGCTTCAAATTGGGTTCAGGGCCGCGAGCGCGAGAGATCAATCTCTACAGCTTGCTCAAAGACCTGAATGAAAACCAGCGCACGGTGGTCTTTTCCCGCAGCGACGAAGGCAAAATCGTCTTCTGGTACGTTCGCATTCGTCCGCAAAAAGGGTTGGACTACCCTCTGATGGGTGTCATCAAGGTGGAGATGCCAAACCCCGGTCGGGAACCTGTGGCCAGCGATCTCGTGGATCGCATTAGCGGCTGGCTCGTCAGCGAACACAGTGTGACACCGTATGGGCGCGACAAGCGTTGGCACGCCCACCTGTATCCGATCTACCTGGCTGAACAAGTCACTCATGGGCTGTTTTATTCGGACGAAGTAATCAAATCGGGTGTGCGCTGGCCTTTCCCTATAACATCCGGAGGAGCATAGACGATGACACAGAGCAATGAACCCATTGGCCGCGGTTCAGCAACTGAAAGAGAAGCTAATACCGCCGACAAGTTCCGCTTCTGGATCAAGCCAGAGGAATTGGTCAATCCCTTCGACATCGTTTCGGCCGAGCACTATCCGGCGGCGGAAGGGGGTAAGCCGAGCCATACCTATGGGTTGGTCACCAATATCCATCACTACACCGACGCCGGCAATCATCTGGCTAACTATATCTCGAATGACTTTGGTGAAGAGGTCTTGGCGGAACCCCAAACACAACGGCAAGGCACGAATATCGCCGAGGCCACGGTGCTTTCCAACAGCGACAAGATCTACATGCCTGTCCGCAACGAGGCCCGCATCTACTTTGCGGACGAACAAGCCATCCAGGATGCGCTTGGCATCAAAGACATGCCCGAGGAGCGGCGGATTCCGGCTGGTTTGATCAAGATGAGCAACCAGACAGAAGCAGTAGCTTATTTGGATCGAGATTTTGTATTGGGTCCAGAAGCAGGACATGTCAATATCAGCGGCATTTCGGGGTTGGCAACCAAAACCTCCTATGCGATGTTTCTCATCCAGTCGATTTTGCAGCGCAGCGACCAGGAGAACATTGCCACCATCCTACTGAATGTGAAGTACGACGATCTGCTACATATCGATGAGCCGCGTCGCCCTGCTTCGGATCAGGAGAGAGAAGATGTTGAAAAGTCAAAGGAATTGTATGAACGGCTTGGGCTTCGCTATGAACCCTGGCCTCGTGATCGCGTCCACTACTTTCTGCCATGGGGTAAGAACACGCAAGTAACGGGGCGTCCCAATTCATTTGCCGACGATATCCCACACCGTCCTTATGCTTACGCTCTTCGGCAGTCCGTGGATAAGCTCGATTTACTCTTTACCGATGTACCAGACACGGCTGACACCATCGGCTCGCTCATAGGCGAAATCCGCGAGGGGCTTGGCAGTGACGAAAGAATCTGGCAAACGGTGCAAACCTGGGACGATCTGTTGACCAAGCCGCCGCTGATGCAGCAGGGCATCCCGCAAAAGTTCCGCAACGTCTTACCAGCCAGTGTTGGGCGCTTCATCCGTTTGTTACGTCGCCGCGTCAAGACCCGTCAATCGGGTATTTTCGTGGGTCAGTTGTCGACGCGCATGACGACCATCGAGAAATCGCTCAGCGACATCCAGGGCGGACACACATACGTCATCGACATCGCCAAACTGACGGCAGAAGAACAAACCCTCGTTTTCGGCGATGTCCTGCGGACAATCTACAACCTCTATTCAGGCGAGTCTTTACCGCTCGATCCTTATGAGCCACCAGAAAAAGTAATTGTGTTTGTGGACGAGCTTAACAAGTACGCTCCGGCCCGGGGTGAGACAGGCGGCTCACCTATTCTGGAGCAAGTCCTGGATATTGCCGAGCGCGGGCGTTCTTTTGGCATGATCTTGTTTTCGGCCCAACAGTTTCTTAGCGCGGTGCATCCGCGCGTCACCGGAAATTCGGCCACGAAGGTTCTCGGACGCAGCGACAGCGCCGAAATCAACGAAGGCAACTACCGTTTTCTCGATAAGGACATCAAGAGTCACCTGACGCGGCTTGAAAAGGGTGAATTGATCCTGTCGCACCCGATCTACCGGCAACCGGTCAAAATCGTTTTCCCTCGTCCACCGTTCCGGCAAGGACGAGCACAAAGATAGGTGTGGTGGCGATGTCACTACCTCCCTTGCCCAAGCACTTCGAGTACCGGCTCGATTTGGCGGGCCATGTCACCCCGCGCTTGCTCAAGGACCAGCCGGTGCATCGCTGGTTCTATTTCCCGCACAGTTTTTCGCCACAACTTGTGAATTTGTTGTTCAAGCAATGGGGCATTGAACCTGAGGCTTATGTTGTAGATCCTTTCGTGGGTGCAGGAACTACACTGATGGCAGCACGAGCGCTTGGCATCAGTGGTATCGGCCTCGACTTATCGCCTTTAGCGGTGCTCGCCAGCAGCGTCAAAACGCGTGTTTATGACCCGCACAGTCTTCGTGATGGTTTGCAAGCTGTGCATACTACTTTTGAGCGGGAAAAAGAAGTCGAAATTGGCCGTCCGGAGCGATTACGGCGAGCTTTCACCGACGCTGAATTTGTCATACTTCTCCGGTTGCGGGAGGCAATTCTTGCACAGCCGCAACTTGTTCGCGATTTCTTGCTGCTGGCTCTCGTTCGAGTGCAACAACAGTTTTCCCGCGCTGTTGCCGATGGCGGCTGGTTCCGTTGGCGCGACCTCCCTTCGGCAGAAGACCAAATCTGGTCTGTATTTGAAAAGCAAGTTCACACCATGCTCGCCGATGTGACCATCACGCAGTCACGCACTGGGCGCTGGCAAGTCTATCGACAGGATGCTCGTAATCTCGAAGCCTTGAGGGAAACCCATCCCCAATTGGACGCAGGATGTCAGGCTGTCGTCACTTCTCCTCCTTACCCCAACAGGCATGATTATTCCCGCATCTTTCAGATCGAGCTTCTGACCCTGGGACTTGACGAGACCGACATCTTCAACTTGCGCCATGAGTCGTTGAGATCGAATGTCGAAGCACAGTCGCCCAATCTCGTGTTACCACCCTTCGAATTGCCTGCTTTGCTAATGACTACGATCGAGACACTACCAACAAATGCCGATCCGCGAATTGCCCCCATGTTGCGGGGATATTTTGAGGATATGAATGCCGTGATTCATTCCGTGCATAAGATTCTGGCTCCGGGAGGGTATGTTGCCTTTGTCGTTGGTAATGTTCGTCATGCCGGTGTCATGGTGCCTGTCGACGAGATTCTGCTTCATATGAGTAGCACTGTCGGGTTCACTCCACAGACAAGCTGGGTTGCCAGACTTCGAGGAAATAGCGCACAGCAGATGGGAAAGTTTGGACGTATGTCTGCGAGGGAGAGTGTCGTAATCATGCAGAAACAGTAAGGACAAGGCAGACAAAGCGCTTATAGCATGCGATCAAGACAGTCGGAAAACGCGTAGCGTTCCGATCGTCCCGGCGGTCGGCCGGGACCAGAGCGATCAGGCAGTGCGACAAAACGGAATTCGGGGCTTTGGCGATTTTCTCCATGTTGAAAATCAGCCCGGCGGCTGCGCCCAAGCGCCGTGGGCCATCGAAGGCCTGTTGCAGGCTGATGCGCCCGTTGAACTTGCCTGCATGTAGGGGACGAAATCATATCCTTGCGGCGGAATGTTGGGATTGAGCAGAAAGACCCGGTATTCCACCTGCACAGGCTCGCCCTGCCATTGTTGCAGCGACCGCTGCAAATGCCGCTTGCCGATGCGGCAGAACGGTCAGACGGTGTCGTGATAGACGGTGATGTTCATGTTGGCCTCGCTTTCAGCAACGAATGCAATCGTTCGGCGACGCGGTAGTCCTGTTTCTCCAACAGGCGGGCAGCGGTTTCGAGGATGCGTTGTTTGCTGGGATTTATTCCGCTGACGCTTCGCGGAAGACTGGGAGGTGGGAATTATAACGACTGGTCTATGGATCATCAACATGAGGCCCGGCTGCCCAGCAATTCCAAATTTGTGGACGCTGATGGAAGGAACACAGATTTTTGACCAAAAACTATCCGCTCCTTCGTTGCACTCAGGACATGGTTTCCCCCATCCGTGTCCACAAAGCATCCTTCCTGATGGCAAGAAAAGCCATATTGGGAATTGCTGCCGGCTGCCGAAGGGAGTCATTCCTCTTGACATCTTCTCCCTGGCATGATAATATCGCAATCGATTGCGCAACCGATTGCGTAATCGATTGCGCTGGACTCCTTCCTTCGTTGGCGCCGAAAAACATGGTCACCATCAGCCAGGTTGCTAACCGCGCAGGCGTCTCCTCGACGACCGTCTCGCACGTCATCAACGAAACCCGCTTCGTATCGAGCGCAGTGCGAGAGCGGGTGCAGCAGGCCATGGACGAGCTTGGCTACCAGCCGAATGCGCTGGCGCGCTCGTTGCGCCGGGGCGAAACGCACACCCTCGGCCTGATCTTGCCTGATAGCAGCAACCCCTTTTTCGCCGAGGTGACGCAAAACGTCGAAGTCGCCGCTTTCGACCAGGGCTACAACGTCATTCTTTGCAACGCCGAAGGCTCACCCGCGAAAGAACGCCTTTATCTGGATGTGCTGCAAAAAAGGCAGGTGGATGGCCTGATCCTGTTGTCAACCGGCGAAGATAGCGAGCCGCTATCCCAATCGCTGCGCCGGGACATTCCAATCGTGTTGGTCGACCGCGATCTGCCAACAGCCGATGCCGATGTGGTATTAGCCGACAACCGGTCAGGCGCATTCCTTGCCGCCTCTCATCTGCTCCAATTAGGACACCGGCGCATCGGCTGTATCTCTGGGCCTTCGCATATCACCCCCAGCGCGCGGCGCGTGTCGGGATATATCGACGCTCTCGCCGACAGCGGTATCGCCTTCTCTGACACACTGGTGGTGCGCGGTGATTTCCACCCGGAATCAGGCCGGGTAGGCGCCCATGTTTTGCTCGGCCGCCCCGATCGGCCCACCGCCATCTTCGCCTGCAACGACCTGATGGCCATCGGCGTGGTAAGGGCCGCCTCTGAACGTGGGATCAACGTTCCGGCAGACTTGAGCGTAGTCGGCTTCGATGACATTCAACTGGCCTCTTACATTACGCCTTCTCTGACGACGGTCGTGCAACCAAAGGCAGAGATGGCTCGCACCGCCGTGCAACTATTGGTGGAGAGAATGACGGATCGCAGCCTCTCGGCGCGAAGGCGAGTTCTGTCACCAATGCTCGTTGTACGCGAGAGCAGTCAAGTTCTGCGGTAAGGAGGTGTTTCGGAAGATCAAAAACTTCACACATTCCAGCCCCAGCCCTCGCGACCTGCGCGGGGCGGCGCGTAGGTCCCGCCACTTGTGCAATCACCGCCCGTTCGATCAAACAAAACAAGCAAAGCCACTTCAAGGAGAAAGGTCATGAAAACCAAACTGTTGTTCGTTGCATTGTTCATCGTTGTTGCTCTGATCGCGTCCTGCGTCCCTGTTCAAGCCCCGCCGGCTCCGGCGCAGCCGACTGCTGCGCCTGCAGAAGCAGCGCCAGCGACTGGTGGCGAGCCGGTCAAGGTGGGATTGGTGATGAAATCGTTGGCCAACGAGTTCTTCAAGGTGATGGGCGAGGGCACGGAAGCCTGGGCCAAGACCCGGCCTGACATCGCCCTCACCATGGTCGGCATGAACTCCGAGACCGACATCGACACCCAGATCAACGCCGTGGAGAACTTCGTCACCCAGAAGCAGAACTTGATCGTGCTCGCCCCAGCGGATTCGGTCGGCCTGGTGCCGTCGGTGAAGAAG
>JAYRVO010000057.1:0-2475 GCA_041918515.1 Chloroflexota bacterium
AAGCTGGCAGACTGCACGTTGCTCGTGGTCAGGGCGTGGTGCTTGGGCAGGCTCGCCACCTCCACGTCCAGCAGAAACTCGCCCGCCGCCGCCAGAGTGAAGGTGTACAGCCCGCTGGCGCCGGTGGATTGGCTGGCAACGAGGGTGTCGCCAGCGTCGGGCACGCCGTTGGGGGTTGTCTCACGCCACAGGCGCACGACCACGCCCTTGCTGCCATTTTCACCGTTCTCTGGCTGGAATTGCTTGTCGGCATTCTTGTCGTCGAAGACCCGGCCGGTGATGGCGTTGACCGCCGGCGCCAGGCAGGAAAGGGCGCTGTAGTTGGCAGCGTTGTCGAGGGCCCGGGGATACAACGCCGCACCCGTGGCGCTATCGACTTCGTAGAGGGCATGCTCGCCGCTGGCAAACAACTGGCCTTCGGCAAAGAAGCTCAGCCCCGCCAAACCCCCGACGCCCGTGGCCCCGATGGTCGCCGTAGCCCCGCTCGTCTTGTCGATCCGCACCAACTGCGAAACCCCGTCCTTGACAGCCAACCCCACCATCCCCCCATCCAGAGGGCTGATGGCAATGGCCATGATGTCAGCGCCTCCCACCGGCGGCAGGACGACATAGCTCGTTTTCTTGCCGAAGCCATCCTTGACCAGCGCACCTGTGCTCGCGTCGATCTGGATCAGCACCGTGGCACCCGTCACCCGCGCGCTGGCATAGAGGCCGCCCGACAGCGGGTCGAAGGCCAGGCTTCGCACTGCCGTAATGACCTGTCTACCCAGGGCGCCGTCACCCTTATCCAGGCTGCGCGGGAGCAACGAGACGGCGCCGGTCGTCGCATCCAACCAGCCCAGGCGATCCCCAAGAGCAACGTAAATCTGGTTGGCGCCCGGCCGCACCGCCAGGCCGGTGGCAGGGGTGGCGCTGAGCACACTGGCGAGCGTGGTCTCGTTGCTGGCGGGATCGAAGTCTTGGGCCGAAATGGATGTCAGCACCTGCGCGCCTGTACCTGCCAAAGCATAGCAAGTAATCGGCGTGGCCGTGGCGGCGGCGGGCGAAAGCGCCGTCCAGCCGCTGGCCAAGAGCAGGATGATGAGAAGAATGGCAAGGCTACGCACCGAACGAGTGACCATGAGAACCCTCTCGTCAAAGAAGAAAGGCTTTCAGGGGGAACGTGAAGCCTTGACAAAATTGATGTTGAAAACGCTTACTCTTCATTGTACAGGATATCGGCGCTCACAGACCTTACAATTGCCTGACAATTGCACGACGCGATGAAGGCCAGGCAAACCCGCTGACAAGATCAAAACGGGCTTGCCTGGCTCAGAATGGAAATTAGAATACTTGCTTACATCATTGTCGCGATGCCGTTACCGCAGGACGAAGGGTGTGAAGATGCGGCGCAGCGCCTCCTCGCCAGTCACGCCCACAGGCCCAAACCACTGCCCGTCAGGCGCGCTCTGCAACTTGTACCAATAGTTCTGCCCGGCCTCGGCGCTGCCATCCACCCATTCGTAGCTGGCCCCGCTCGCATCCTGGCTGGCCATGAAGCCGGAAACGGCGGTATAAGCGCCAATCGCCTCCGCTGACCGCCACACCACGAATCCTTCGATAGCCTCCTCCGACATCGTCGTCCAACGCACCACCACGCCTGCCTCCGTCCGCTCCGCCACGAAGCTCGCCAGCGTCGTCGCCGTCGGCGAGATGTAGCCAAAGTCCTGCAACAGGTCCGTCTGCCCGCTCGTCAACGTCACCTGCCTCGGCGACGCCGTCGTCCGCACCATCCCCGGCTGCGCCCCTGGAACCGACACCTCATACGTCCCCGGCGGCAGGTTCGTCACCAGATAGGCGCCGTTGTTCGACGATACCGTCGTCGTCGCATTCGTGCCCAGGTTCTTCACCGTCACCGGCGCCCCGTTGATCCCCGTCGTCTCATTCGCCTGCTGCGTCCCATTCCCGTTCGAGTCGAAGTAGATGAAGTCCCCAATCGTCACCGGCCGGTAGTAGCCAAAGTCCGCCGTCGTGTTCGACGCCCCCGTCCCCAACGGGTTGAAGTTCACCAGACAGTACGGCAGCGCCTGGCTGTTGTTGTCACTCCCAGGCGTCGGTCCCGTCCCCTTCGTGTACCCGCTCAGCGCATTCCCCGTATCCGTCACCAACACCAGGTAGTTCCCCGTCGGGAACTCTCCGTCGAACTGGTAGTTCCCGCCCAGCACCACCACCCCGCTCGTCGTCTTGCTCATGATCGGAAAATCACCCGCATTCTGCGTGCAACTCTTGTCCGTGTCGTACCACAATTCCATCGTCACGTTCCCTATCCCTGGCTCCGTCCCCTGCCGCCGCCCGTCCCCATTCAGGTCGTGCCACACCAGGTTCCCTATCGAACTGCTGCTCACAATGTCGCCCGGCTTCAGCTTGTAGCCAAAGTCCGCCGTCAGGTTGTAACCCCCCGGCCCCAGGTTCACGCTGTACGGCTGCAATTCGTTG
>JAYRVO010000058.1:0-97136 GCA_041918515.1 Chloroflexota bacterium
AAGCTGCTGTTCGCCACCGACCACAACATCCCCTTCGTCTACACGCCCTGCCCGCTGGCCGGCGCCACCGCCCCCACCACCCTGGCCGGGCTGCTCGTCCAGGCCCTGACCGAGAGCTTGTTCGGCATCGTCCTCAGCCAGTTGCGCAAACCCGGCGCTTCGCTGATCATCGGCGGCCTCATGTCCAACATGGACATGCTCACCACCGTCTACTGCTACGGATCGCCCGAAATGGCCCTGCTCAGCGCCGGTTACACCGACATCACCAAATGGCTGGGCGTGCCCGAATACGAGACCGCCGGCTGCTCGGACACGAAGCTGTTCGACGAACAGGCGGCGATGGAAGCGGCCATGAACATCGCCACCGCGGCCCTGGTCGGCGGCAACATGATCCACGACGTGGGCTACATCGAGCAGGGTCTAACCAGCAGCCCGGACATGATGGTGGCCTCGAACGAGATCATCGACATGGTCAAGCGCATCCTACGCGGCATCCCCGTGACTGAGGAAAGCAAAGCCGTGGATGTGATCAACGACGTCGGCCCCGGCGGGCATTATCTCGAGCACGACCACACCTACAACCGTTTCAAGACCGAAATCTGGCGCCCGGATTTGATCGACCGCTCGGGCTGGGAGGACTGGAACCTGATGGGGGCCAAGACTTTCGGCGAGCGTGTGCACGAGCGCGTGATCGAAGTCCTGGAGGCCGAGACCGAGCCGCTGCTGGACGAGGCCATGTACAAAGAACTCCATCGCATCTGCGAGCTGGCCGACGCCCGCCAT
Organism: Chloroflexota bacterium; assembly: GCA_041918515.1. Classification (GTDB taxonomy): domain Bacteria; phylum Chloroflexota; class Anaerolineae; order J102; family J102; genus SSF26. Next base: position 784 of record JAYRVO010000058.1, read on the forward strand.
CGGGATGAGGAGTTGGATGTGAAGATGTTTGTTTGAGTGGCAGGCTTCGTCGTGAGCTCAGCCGAACGGGGGCAGGTGGCAAGTGGCAGGTTGTGCGCGACTTGTCATTTGTTGCCTGCTCCCTATGACGAAAGACGAGTGACGAAAGACGAAGGGGGATTTCCTTCCCCCACGCTTTGGCTTCCTTCGCCCCTGCTTCTCGCGAGCATCAATTGATCTGCGCCAGCAGGCCGCTCAAGTCCTCATATTGATAGGGAGGACGTTTGCGTGCGCCCACAACATAGATCCGATTCATTTCTCGGTCGATGACATACACCACACGCCAGGAACCGAGTTTAAGACGCCAGACTTCCCTTCCTGCTTTCACAACGTATTCGAGGCGTTTGCTGAGAGGTGGCTCCGGGTCAACTGGCAATTGACGGATAGCGCGGCGGACTTGTTGCCGGACATGACCTGGCAGGTCGTCTATTTCCTTCAACACCCGTGGCAGGATGTAGAGACTATAGGTCCCCATCGCTAGACCAAATGGCCTCTGCATCAGCGAGGCGCATCCAACCAGCGCTCTCCGGATCGCCTCCTGCGGTCTCCAACTCAGCCAATGCTGTGCGCGCCAGGGCGATGTCTTCGGCGTCTTCCAAAGCAGCTACGATCTGTTGCCACAAGCGTACATCAACCTGCACAGCGGCTGCCTGACCGTTGGCTTCGATTACGAATTTGACTGCATCCAAAGTTATCATTTCACAGAATTCCTTGCCGGGACAGCAATCCCCGGATCGTCTCTTGTAGTATAGCGCAAGCGGTCGGAGCGCTCCAAGCCCTCCGACCGCTGGACTCCTCATCATCTGCCCCTTGCCACCTGCCACCTCCCCCCTCGTCCTCGGCATCGACACCGGCGGCACTTTCACCGACGGCGTACTGCTGGACTATGACTCGCGCACGGTGCTGGCCGCGCACAAAAGCCTGACCACCAAACACGATTTCTCGCTCGGCATCGAGAACGTCATCGAAGGCATCCGCATCGAAGACCCCGGCGCCATCAAGATGGTGTCGATCAGCACCACGCTGGCCACGAACGCCATCGCCGAAGGCAAGGGCAAGCGGGTGGCGCTCTTCCTCCTCGGCTACGACCCCGACCTCATCGCCAACTTCCGGCTGGCCGGGCGCTTCGCCACACCGCACTTCTTCTATTTCCGGGGCGGGCATGACCTCTATGGCCGCGAGCAGGCCCCGCTCGATTTGCCGGGCATCCTGGGCAAGATCGGTGACATCCGGGATCACGTGGATGCTGTCGCCATCTCCGGCTACTTCAGCCCCCTGAATCCAGAGCACGAAAACCGGGCCTACCAGGCCATCGCCGGCGTCTGCGACTTCCCTATCGTCCTCGGCCACCAGCTTTCCACAAAACTCGGCTCGGTGGAGCGGGCAACGACGGCGGCTCTGAATGCCTCGCTGCTGGCGGTGCTGCAAGATTTCGTCGTCTCGGTGCGCCGGGCTATGGCGCGCCGCCGCATCGAGGCGCCGCTGATGGTGGTGCGCGGGGACGGCACGTTGATGAGCGACGAGTTCGCCGCCCGCACTCCCGTCGAGACCATCCACTCCGGCCCGGCCGCCAGCGCCATGGGCGGGCGCTTCCTCACCGGCCTCGACGACGCCCTCGTCATCGACATCGGCGGCACCACCACCGACCTGGCCCTGCTCCAGGCCGGACAGGTGACGGTGAACGAAGAAGGCGCTTCGGTGGGGACGTACAAAACCGCGGTCAAGGCCGCCAATCTCCTCTCCATCGCCCTCGGTGGCGACAGCCACATCACCCTCAATCGCGAGCGCGAGTTGACCATCGGCCCGGAGCGAGTGACGCCGCTGGCCTATCTGGCCACACAATCGGGCGATGTCAAGAACCGGTTGAAGGGCCTGAGCCGGGGCGGTTGGTCGCACGCGCAGCCCGAGGCGCTGGAATTCTGGTTCCTGCTGCGCCAGCCGCCCGCTGTTTCCCGCACGGCGTTCACGGCCCACGAGCAAGCCCTCGTGACGCTTCTGCGCTCCGGCCCGCAACCCCTGCCGGAGATTCTCAAGCGCCTGAATGTGCTGCACGTCTCGCAACTCGATGTCCGCAACCTGCTGCGGCTGGAGATCGTGGGCAAGGCCGGCCTGACCCCCACCGATCTGCTGCACGTCGAGGGCCGCTTCAGCCCCTGGGACGCCGAAGCCGCCGCCCTCGCCGCCCATGCTTTCGCCCGACTGGTGGGTCGAGATCAGGCCGAGCTGCGGGCGCAGGTGTGGGCGAGGATGACCGAGATCATCACCCAGGCGCTGGTCGTCTTCCTCACCGGTCGCCACCTCCCGCCGCCCACGCTGCCCAAAGACACTGACCTGGGCCGCTGGTTCTTCCAGAATGCGATTCGGCGAAGTGCGTCGCATCTGCCTGTGCTGGAGACGAGCTTTCATTTGCGCCAGCCCATCATCGGCATCGGCGCGCCGGCCGGCATCTTCCTCAAAGATGTGGCCGATGTCTTCCACACCGACCTGGTGCTTCCCCCGCACTTCGAGGTGGCGAACGCGGTGGGGGCCATCGCCGGCAGTGTGGTCGTGAACGAAGAAATCCTGGTCACACCCCAGCTTTCGCAAGAAGGGCTGGAGGTGCTGGGCTATTTCGTGCAGGCCGACGGCGAGCGCCATGTCTTCCCCGACGCCGACGCCGCCCTGTCCCACGCCCGCAGCCTGGGCCAGGAACGCGCCCTGGGCGCGGCCCTGCGGTCGGGCGCGGACAATCCGCAGGTCACAATCGAGGAACTGAGCGATGGCCTGGATGCCTATCGCATCCGCGCGCGGGCGGTCGGCAATCCCCGACTCTCGCGCTAGAACCGATTGTTTCATCACGAATGGACGAATGAGACGAATGTTTTGGTAGTTTTTCGTGAGGCGTGAAACGTGAATAAACTGCGCGACTTGTCACGTTTCACGTTTTACGTTTCAATAACAGAATTCGTGCCATTCGTGCGAAAAAAGGTACGCCTATGGAACTCGAACGCATCGACACACAGCAAGCCTACAAACGCCTCCGCGAGCAGATCATCAGCCTGCAAATGGCGCCGGGATCGGCCATCGACGAGCAGAAACTGGCCGCCGAGTTGGCGATGGCCGACGCGCCCATTCGCGAGGCGCTCAAGCTACTGGCTCACGATGATCTGGTGACGATCACCCCGCGCCACAGCCTGCATGTGGCCGAGGTCAGCCTGCCCGACCTGGAGCAGATCAGCGAGATGCGCGTGCCGCTGGAAGCGCTGGCCGCGCGTCTGGCCGCGCAGCGCGCCACCCCCGACGACTTGGCCGTGCTCGATGCCTTGTGTGTGCAGTTTGGCTCAGTGCTGCCCGATAACGCGTCCCGACTTCTCGATCTCGATCACAAATTTCATCAGGCCATCGCCCGCGCCGCCCACAACCGCCACCTGGCCCGCACCCTCGACCATCTCTTCGGCCTGTCGCAACGCCTGTGGCATCTCGCTCTCCCCAGCCTCGACTTCCTCCCGGCCGCTGTCAGCGATCACCTGGCTCTGGCCAAAGCCATCCGCGCGGGCGAGGCCGAAGCCGCGGGCGAGATCATGGCCCGGCATGTGGAGGGGTTTTATGCGCGGGTGAGGGAGGGTGCTATCGAAGGCGCCCTATGAAAAACACGAAGATCGCAACTGGTGGGCGTACAGGACCACTGCTAATGGTAGTCGTAGCAGCCGGGTTGTGGGCAAGCTCAGGGCTGTGGGTGGGAATGGCGGTGGAGCGCAGTGGCATTTCACCAGCGGCGTTGGCGTTCTGGCGAGACGCCGCCACTTTCGCCGTGCTCTTGACGGGCCTGGCATTGTCACGCCCCCAACTTCTGCGCGTGCAACCTCGCGATCTACCGGCCCTGGCGGGGATGGGCATGTTCAGCATCGGCATTTTCCACGTTTTGTGGAACCTAAGCGTACTGGCCAACGGCATCGCCCTCGCCACCGTGCTGCAATATCTCTCCACCGTGCTTGTGCCCCTGGCGGCGTGGGTGTTATGGCGCGAGCCACTGACACGGCGCCTCGTCGCTGCGGCCACCCTGGCATTGGTGGGAATACTTTTGATGGCGGGACTGAGCGGCGCCGAATCGGGCGGCAATGTGCAATTGACGGCGCAAGGCATCCTCATCGGCGTCATCTCGGCTTGTGGCTACGGTTCGATGAGCATGTTCGGCAAATCGCTCACCGGTCGCTACAACCCGTTGACGGTCCTCACCTATGCCTTCGGTTTTGGCGCCTTCACTTTGCTGATCTGGCAATTGGCGACGGGCGGGCCAGAGCCGTTGCCCCCGTCTACCTGGCCGCCATTCGCTGCTCTCGTGTTCTTGCCCACCGTCACCGGCTTTGGGCTGTATACCATTGCCCTGCGCCGGCTGCGGGCGGGCGTCGCCGCCATCGCCGCCACCACCGAGATGCTCTTTGCCGCCGTGTTGGCCTATGCATTTGCGGGCGAGCGCCTCGGGGCCGGGCAGATCGCGGGCGCCCTGCTCATCGTCGGGGGCGTGATCTTGCTGGCGACCGGGGGCAATATGCCAGCGCGGGTAAACAGCGTCACGCCAGGAAGAAGTTTGTGGCGTCGCTGGCGCGCGCGGACACACGATGTGGGTTGACTCACTTCGCCATACACCCCCTCTTTGCTTTCCTACCCCCTCGCCGTTACGATCTCCGCAACCTTCTTACTTCCTACTCCCTACTTGCTACTCCCTGCTCCCCACCATGAACCTCAAAGCCTATCAAACCCCCACCGCCTTCAAACACGGCCTGGGCGCACTGGCCCAACTGGCCGCTGAAGCCAAAGCGCTCGAGCTCAAACGCCCGCTCTTCGTCACCGACAAGGGCCTTGTCGCCACCGGGATGGTAGACGAAGCCCTCAACGTCCTCAAAACCGACGGCGTCGATTTCGTCCGCTTCGACGAAGTCATCCCCAACCCGCCCGTGGCCCTGGTCGACCGCGGTGCGGCCATGTACCGGCAGGAAGGCTGCGACGGCTTGATCGGCTTCGGCGGCGGCAGCTCGATGGATGCGGCCAAAGCCATCGGCGTCGTCGCCACGCACGGCGGCTCGGCTCTGGATTACGAATGGGCCGACCCCAATCCCGTCGTCCGCCCCATCCCGCCCCTCATTGCCGTCCCCACCACCGCCGGCACCGGCTCGGAGGCCACCCTCTGGGCGGTGATCACCGACCCCGTGCGCCACATCAAGTTCAATATCGGCGGCACGCCCAACATCGCCGCCACCGTCGCCCTCATCGACCCGCTGCTGACGCTGAATCTGCCGGGGCATGTGACCGCCGGCACCGGCATGGACGCCCTGGCCCACGCCGTCGAGTGCTACACCATGGCCTACGCCCAGCCCTTCACCGACGCTGTCGCCTTGCTGGCGATGGAGTACGTCGGCCAATACCTGCGCGTGGCTTTCGCCCAGGGCCACAACCAGGAGGCGCGCTACAAGATGAGCATGGCGGCCATGCTTGGCGGGCTGGCCTATGGCACCGACAGCGCCGGCGCCGCCCACGCCATGAGCCAGACAGCCGGCGGCGTGGTGGATGCGCCCCACGGCGCCCTCACCGCCCGGCTGCTCGGCCCAGTGATGGAATATAACTACCTCGGCGAGCCGCAACGCTTCGCCCGCATGGCCCAGGCTTTGGGCGAGGACACGCGCGGGCTGAGCGTGTGGCAGGCGGCAGAAAAAGCGGTCGAGGCCGTCTATCGCCTGACCGCAGACGTGGAAATCCCCACCCTCCAACAGCTTGGCTTCAGCGAAGACCAGATCCCGCTCCTGGCCGAGATCGCCGCCAAAGACCCGCAAACCATCGGCAACCCGCGCGATGTAAATTACAACGGTTATGTAAAGATTTACAAGCGCGCGTTCGAGTTGGGGAAATGAACAAATCGAAAATCGCCATCGACAAGCCTCTCAACGACGAAAGGGTATTCGCTATGCCAAACGGTTATCACGGACACATCCTCCACGTCGATCTCACCCACGAACGTTTATGGGTCGAGCATCCTGACGAGACCTTCTACCGCACCTACATGGGCGGCAGCAATTTCGGCCTTTATTATGTCCTCCGACACACACCGCCCGGCGCCGACCCACTCGGCCCCGACAATGTGCTGACGATGATGACCAGCCCGCTTACCGGGCTGCCGTTTTCGGGCCAGAGCCGGGCCGCGGTCAACGCCAAATCGCCGCTCACCGGCGCCATCGGCGACTCGCAGGCGGGCGGCTTTTTCCCGGTCGAGATGAAAGCAACCGGTTTCGATGGCTTGGTCGTCTATGGCAAGGCCGCTCGCCCTGTCTATCTGTGGCTGCACGAAGACAAGGCCGAGATCCGGGACGCCGGGCAGCTTTGGGGCCAGGGCACGGCCGAGACCGAGGCCATGATCCGGGCCGAATTGGGCGATGACAAGATCGAGGTCGCCTGCATCGGCCCCGCTGGTGAGAACCTGGTCCGTTTCGCCGCCATCATCAACATGGCCAATCGCGCCTGGGGACGCACCGGCATGGGCGCGGTCATGGGATCCAAAAACTTGAAAGCCATTGCCGTGCGCGGTCGCCATCGCGCCAAATCAGCCGACGCCAAGACGATCAAACGCATCGCCGGGCTGGGGGCAAAGGCCATGGCCGAGGATGTGAACGCCGACATCTGGTTCACCGGCGTCCTCGGCACGGCCAGCGTCGTCCTACCTCAGAACACGGTCGGCGGCCTGCCCACCCGCAACTACACCTGCGGCGAATTCGAGGGCGCCGAAGCCATCTCAGGCGAACGCATGTCCGAGACCATCCTCAAAGACCGGGACACCTGCTATGCCTGTGTGGTGCGCTGCAAACGTGTGGTCGAGTTCGAGGACGAACGCGGCTTCCGGGTGGAGAAAAAACAGGGCGGGCCAGAATACGAGACCCTGTCGACTTTCGGCTCCTACTGTGGCGTCGACGATCTCAACGCCATCTCATTGGCCAACGCCTACTGCAACGACCTCGGCCTGGACACCATCTCCTGCGGCGCCACTCTGGCCTGGGCGATGGAGTGCTACGAGGCCGGCCTGCTCCCGCCCGACCAGACCGATGGCCTCGACCTGCGCTTTGGCAATGGCTTGGCCATGGCTGAGGCCGTGAGGCGGCTCGCCCACCGTCAGGGACGCCTGGGCGACCTCCTGGCCGAGGGATCGGCGCGGGCGGCGCGGCAGCTGGGGCCGGAGGCCGAGGCACGCGTTGTCGCCGTCAAAGGCAGCGAACTGCCCGCGCACATGCCCCAGGTCAAACGCAGCCTGGCCCTGATCTACGCCGTCCATCCCTTCGGGGCCGACCACCAGTCGAGCGAGCACGACCCCTATTACGAGCCAGGCGCGGCCAAGCTCTATCTCGACCGTTTGGCCGCAGTCGGCCTGACCAATCCCGTGCTCTCGGACGACTTGGGCGACGAGAAGGTGCGTTTCGCCTTGACCACGCAGACTATCTACAGCCTGCTGGATGTGCTGTGTTTGTGCCAATTCGATTGGGGACCGTCCTGGCAGCTTTATGGCAGCGAACTGATCCCCGAACTAGTGCAGGCTGCCACCGGCTGGGACGTGAGCTTGGACGAATTGATGGCAGTGGGAGCGCGGCGACTGAACATGCTGCGCGCTTTCAACGCCCGCGAAGGCTTCACCCGCGCCGACGACCGGCTCCCCGCGCGCTTGTTCGAGCCGCTGGTGGGCGGGTTGACGGGCGGACTGGCCCTCTCGCAGGCCGAGCTTGAACGCGCGCTCGATTCGTACTATGCTATGGCCGGCTGGGATGTGGCCAGTGGTTATCCCATGCCTCGACGCTTGCAAGAACTGGGGCTGGATTGGGTTTCCTAAACACTCAGCTCCACTCCCATCGATAACAAGGTCATCTCCATGGTCGATCCCATCCTCGAACTGAACTACAAACCCGTCCTGCCGCCCAAGATCGACTACGGCATCGGGCTGGTGGGCTGCGGCGGCATCGTGCAATACGCGGCGCTGCCATCGTATCGCAAACATAAGCTGCGCGTGGTCGCCGCCTATGACAAGCAGCGCCCGACGGCCGAGATTGTGGCGCAAGAATTCCAGATCCCGCACATCTACGATTCGGTCGAGGAGCTGGCCAACGACCCCGACGTGGACATCGTCGAGATTTCGGTGCCGCCGCAATTCCAGCCCGCCATCGCCCACACCTGCATCGACGCCGGCAAGCACCTGCTCTGCCAAAAGCCGTTGGCGCTGACGCTGCCGGAGGCGGCGGGCATCGTCGAGCACGCCCGGCAGAAGGGCGTGAAGGTGGCGGTGAATCAGCAATTGCGCTGGGGCCAGGGTCTGCGCGCGGCCAAAGACTTGATCAGGAAAGGATGGATCGGCCAACCGGTGGATGCTTCCATTCAGGTCAGCGTGAATACGCCCTGGAATATGTGGGATTGGCTGTATGTCTCGCCCCGGCTGGAGGTGCAATATCACTCGATCCACTACATCGACGCCATGCGCTCGCTGTTCGGCGACCCGGTGTGGGTGACGAGCCGCCACGCCCGCAACCCATTGCAAGGCACGATGATCGGTGAGACCAAGACCATCACTATCCTGGACTTTGGCGAATCGCTGCAAGACAACAATTTGCAGGTCTTCATCGCCGATAATCATTACAATCAATCGGATGACTATTTCGCCATCTTCCGCATCATCGGCACCGACGGGCACATCACCGGCACGTTGGGGGCGATGTACAACTATCCGCATGGCCGCGAGGACACGCTGGAGTGGAGCAGCACGCGCTTTTACAAAGATCGGCGTTTCGAGGCCAAGCTGGAGGGGAAGTGGATCCCCGACGCCTTCATCGGCCCCACCGCCTCGCTGATGCAGGCCATTCAGGAAGACGGCGTGCCCGAAACCGACGCCGCCGACAACCTGAACACCCTGCGCATCGTCGAAGCCTGCTATCTCTCCGCCGCTGAGCATCGTTCGGTGCGGTTGGCGGAAGTTCAGTAGACAAGTAGACAAGGAAACAAGTAGACAAGTCGGACTCGCGTCCTTGTTTCCTTGTTTCCTTGTCTACCCCAAAGCAGAAGGCACCCCACCATGGAATCACGCTTCACCGACAAGATCGCTATCGTCACCGGCGCGGGGCAGGGCATTGGCCGGGGTGTGGCCTTGCGCTTGGGACAGGAAGGCGCGGGCGTCGTCGTGGCCGAATACAATCGGGACACAGCGGCCGCCGTGGCCGCAGAAATCGAGGCGGCTGGCGGGGTAGGCATGGCCTATCCCATCGACATCAGCGATGTGGCCGCGGTGCGCAAAATGGTGGAGGATGTCGTCGCCCACTTTGGCCGCATCGACATTCTCGTCAACAATGCCGGCGTCGTCCAGACCAAGCCCATGCTCGACCTGACCGAAGCCGATTGGGATCGGGTGGTGGATATCAATCTGCGCGGCACGTTTTTCTGCCTGCAAGCGGTGGCGCAGCAGATGATCCGGCAGTTGCCGGAAAGCTTGCGCGGGGGCGCGGGACTGGCGGATTTACTGACGGCGCAACTTAGTAAAGAAACGACTGAAGTCGTTACTACGAGTTTATTGCCGTGTTACGGCAAGATCGTCAATTTCTCGTCCATTTCCGGGCGGCGCGGGCGACCGCTTTCGACGCATTACGCTGCCACCAAAGCCGCCATCATCAACGTCACCCAATCGGCGGCGCTGGCTCTGGCGCCCTACCGCATCAACGTCAACGCCGTCTGCCCCGGCATCGTGCCCACGCCCATGTGGGACAGCATTGACAAAGACCGGGCGGATTTGTTCGGGGCCAGGCCGGGCGAAGCCATGAGCGCCTTCATCAACCAGGTTCCGCTCAAGCGCGCGGCCACGCCCGAAGACCTGGCCGGAGCCGTCGCCTTCCTCTGCTCGCCTGACGCCGACTACATCACCGGCCAGGCGCTGAATGTGGATGGTGGGTACGAGATGGATTGACTTGTAGTGGGATGCGTGCTATGACTGCAATCGTTGATGAACATACAACCAAAGCGCATTTCAGGAACCTGCGTGAACAGATCGCGAATGACGAGCAGATCACCACAGATGGCAATCCTGCCATAATTCTCTCATCTGTGACGACATTGCTCTCGCCTCGTATTCCAGGCATCGATGCCGGTCAGGTTGTGATCGCAGCCGATTTCGATGCGCCCTTGCCGGAGTTCATTCATATGAACGTATACGACATTCGGATTCAAGTTGAGGCGTTGGCCGACGGCGGCGACTATCACTATCTCGCCACCAGCCCGGACCTTCCTGGCCTGCTCGTCGTCGGCGACACGGCCGAGGAAGTCCTGGCATTGGCGCCTGACGTTGCATCGGCGTTGATCGATTCCATGCGAGCATCCGGCGATCCCCTGCCACCGACGTTGCGTCCAATCACCAAACTTCCCTTTCTATCGCATATCGCCGTACCAGCATGAAATACGCTGTTTGATCCATTTCTTGATTCCATCCGAGGACAAATCGCATGCTCACCTACCGCCCCACCGACCTCCCCCTCATTCCCACCCAAGTCATCGGCTCGCACGGCGTCCCCGGCTGGATCTGGGTCGTGCGCGACGCCGTCGCCGCCGGCAAAATGGGCCCGTACGACATCGACGAAGCCTTGAAAGACGCCACCCGCCTCGCCATCCTCGACATGGAGGAAGCCGGGGTGGACATCATCTCGGATGGCGAAATGCAGCGCGCCGACTTCACCTGGCATTTCCACGGCAAAGTGCACGGGCTTGAGCCGCAGGAATTTGCCCGCAAGCTGGGCTATCCCGGCCCCGACCAGCTCGACGCCTTCCGGGCCGTGGCCCCGCTGACTGTGCCCAACGGCTACGGCCATGCCGAAGAATTCCGCTACGCCCGCACGCTGACCAGCAAGCCGCTGATCTCGCCCATCCAAAGCCCCATCACTCAGGCCTTCCGCATCGACCCCGGCTCGGTGTACAAAAACAAGACCGAGATCGCCTGGGCGCTGGTGCCGTTCATCAACCAGGAATTGCGGGATGTCGTGGCAGCCGGTTGCACGCACGTGCAATTCGACGAGCCGGCTTATTGGATTGCCGAGGGCGGGCCGGAGGAAATGGTCGAGATTTTCAATGCCTGCGTCGAGGGCATACAGGCCACCATCGGCTTCCATCTTTGCTTCGGCAACTTCCGGGGCCGGCCTGCCACCTCGCACCGCAGCTTCGCCGCCTTTGCCCCGCATTTCAAAGACTTGAATGTGGATGTGCTCCACATCGAATTCGCCAGCCGCAATCTGTACGAGGTCGAGTTGTGGGAGAAATACGGTGGGGACAAGATCCTCTGCGCGGGCGTGATCGATGTCAAGGGCCGCAGCCTGGAGCCGGTCGAAGTCGTGGCTGACCGCATCCGCACCTGCCTGCGCCATTGCGCGCCCGACAAGCTGTGGGTGGCGCCCGACTGCGGCTTCAGCCAAACCCCGCGCTTCCTGGCGAATGAGAAGATGCGGGTGATGGTGGAGGCGGCGCGGGTTGTGCGGGAGGAGATTTTACGATGACCAGCAACAAACATCGCAGCATGGCCAGCAATTCCAAATTTGTGGACGCTGATGGAAGGAACACAGATTTTTGACCAAAAACTATCCGCGTTTCCCCTATCCGTGTCCACAAAGCATCTTTCCTGATGGCAAGAAAAGCCATATTTGGAATTGCTGCAGCATGGCGCTGCACCATGACGGTCGGAAGAGGAGTATGCTATACTCAAACCCACATTCGTACCAGCCTCCATTTCGTTGCTGATACTCAAGAGGACATATCATGAGCGCCAATGTCATCGACGCCGTTTATCAGAATGGTGTGTTCAAGCCCCTTCAACCTGTGACGCTGGCTGAGAATGAGCCAGTCAAAGTGCTTGTCTGGGTGGCGTCGTCCTCTGTCAAGACCAGACGACGCACGCTATTTGGCGCTTTGCAGGTCCAAAACGATGTTTCCGACGATGACTTGGCCTGGGCAAAGCAACTGTGGGAGCGAAGCCTGGATAAACAGATGCAAGTAGTGAGCGAGCACGACGGCTCCTAGAGATGGAACTCCTCAGCCGATCGGCCACTTATGTCACTGATACACACAGCCTGATCTGGTACCTGATCGGCTCGCCGCGTTTGGGTGATGATGCCAGACGTGCTTTCGATGACGCAGTCTCCGATCAGGCAACCGTGCTCATCCCGGCAATCGTTCTGGCCGAACTTATCCTGTTGTTGGAAAAGGGGCGTATCTTGGCCAGTCTAGATGCTATGCTTGCCTTGCTGCGCGATCAAGCGGCGTTCCTTATTCAGCCGCTTTCGACAGAGGTTGTTTTGACCATTCGCGACCTATCCCAACTGCCTGACATTCATGATCGCTTGATCGTCGCTGAAGCTCTGGCATACGATGTTGCTCTGATCACCCAAGATCGGGCCATCACCACGTCTGGGCTTGTGCCTGTCGTGTGGTAATCAACAGTTTTTGTGCGCCCGACAAGCTGTGGGTGGCGCCCGACTGTGGCTTCAGCCAAACCCCGCGCTTCCTGGCGAATGAGGAGATGCGGGTAATCAGTGTCAACTGGCATGGAGGAGTACCGGCGCGATACAATGAGGCGTGTACGGAGGTGAACGATGACCTATTTTGTCTCAGACCGAATCACAGTGAACCCCGACCAGTGTGGCGGCAGGCCCTGCATTCGCGGCATGCGCATCCGCGTTGTCGATGTCCTGGAACTTCTGGCGGCGGGCCTAAGCTCCTGGGAGGTGCTCGACGAGTTGCCTGATTTGGAGCTGGCCGATGTGCAAGCGGCTTTGAGGTTTGCAACCGGACGCGTCGATCATCCCGTGCTGGTTGCAGCATGAAGATATGGGTCGATGCACAGCTCTCGCCAGCGATAGCGACCTGGCTGGAGCAGAACTTCGGCATCGAAGCCAGGGCGGTTCGTGATCTCGGCTTGCGGAAAGCGTCGGACCGCGAGATATTTTTAGCTGCGCGCGCCGAGCCTGCGGTGGTCATGACCAAAGACGTCGACTTCGTCAATTTGGTGAATCGACTGGGCACACCACCGCAGGTCATTTGGCTGACCTGTGGCAACACCTCGAACACTCATTTACGCCGGATCCTGAGCCAGACATTCGCGCAGGCAATGAGCTTGCTCGCTTCTGGCGAGGCAGTCGTTGAAATCCAAGACATCAGCACTTGAGATGACGCCCCCGACCCCGCGCTTCCTGGCGAATGAGAAGATGCGGGTGATGGGCGATGGAACATCGCTTGAGGCGGCGCGGATCGTGCGCGCAGAAATCTCGTGATGAGGCGCTGCCGGACCTTTCGAAACTGAGGAGGACATGGCAGCCTATCAAGAATCCATGGCCCTCTACAAAACCCTGCGCCTGCGCGCCCTGGCCGATGCGCCCGACGCCTTCGGCAGCACGCTGGCCGCCGAGCAAGGGCGGACGGACGCCTGGGATAAACGACGAAGCGGTCACAAGGCATCCCTCCGCACTTGAGTTAGCACGAAATGTGCAAGGTATGGAAGATGATGGACAATAAGCTACAAACTCGGCCATGGGATGCTGTCGAACACCTCGAAACTGAGGACGATATGGCAGCCTATCTGGATGCTGCAATGGAGGACGGCGACCCGGAAGTGATTCTGGTCGTGCTCGGCGACATTGCCCGCGCCAGGGGCATGACGCAAATTGCCCGCGAAACAGGCCTGGGCCGTGAGAGCTTGTACAAGGCGCTGTCGTCAACCGGCAATCCTGAATTCGCAACCATTCTCAAAATCGTACATGCGCTTGGTCTGCAATTGCATGTGCAGTCTGCACGCGCCTGAGCGGTTTCATCCGAAACCTATGGGCGAGATCCCCTAAATCCGCCCCTTCGCCCTTCACGAATGGCCCCTCTACAAAACCCTGCGCCTGCGCGCCCTGGCCGATGCGCCTGACGCCTTCGGCAGCACGCTGGCAGCCGAGCAGAGGCGGACGGACGCAGAATGGGCGGGTCGGTTGACGGCGGCGGCAGAATCTGGCCGGGATTTGCCGCTGGTGGCGGAGGTGGACGGCGAACCCATCGGGCTGGCCTGGGGGCGCATCGAACGAACCAACCCCGATGTGGCGAATCTGTATCAAATGTGGGTTGCTCCGAACTACCGGAGTCTGGGGGCCGGGCGACTGCTGCTCGAAGCCGTCATCGCCTGGGCGAGGGAAAAGAACGCTCGTTATCTCGAACTGGGGGTGACGTATCGAGAAAGCCCGGCGATGCAACTCTATCGGCGCGCGGGCTTCGAGCCGGCGGGGGAACCTGAACCGCTGCGGCCAGGCTCGAAATGGTTGCTGCTGCCGATGCGACTCGATTTGTAAGACGGCGCATTACAGTCAGTCATATCCCTGCTGGGGGTTGACCGACGATCGCAGAGAGTCTATACTTCGATCTGTCTGGAGGAACCCATGCCTACACTTTCAATGTTCTATGGCATCATCATTCGCATGTACTATGCCCCGGCTGAGCACAATCCCCCACATTTTCATGCCTACTATAACGATTTCACGGCAATTATCGCCCTGGACACGTTGGAAATCCTTGAAGGCGGATTACCCAAAAAACAGTTACGACTTGTACAGGCTTGGGCAGAGTTGCACATTGACGAATTGTGGGGTGATTGGAAACTAGCCATGAATGGTGAAACGCCTTATAAGATCGCCCCATTACAGTAGAAGGAGTTTACATCATGTACGCAGGAGTTATCGATGTTCGAGCGACAGATGATCACAAATTGATCTTGACATTTGATAATAACGAATGCCGTGTTTTCGATATCTCACCCTATCTGAATATTGGACGTTTTCGTGAGTTGCAGGATATCAAGGTATTCAAACATGTCAGTGTTTCGTTCGACACAGTAGAATGGGAAAATGAACTAGATATCGATCCAGAGTTTCTTTATGCCAAGAGTGAGCGAATTCTGGGGTCGGATTCGCTTGGGTGAAGTTCCCAGAGGAAACGCGCCGCCTGACCGCGGCCATTTGACCGCGCCCCACCCCGGCATTAGAATGGGGCATCGTCGCTCCCAATCCGTTTCATCCGCCACCAGGAGGTCAATGTGGACCGTGTAGCACTCTATTTGCAGGACGCCCATCCCCTTCGCGAGGGCATGGACCTGGCTCGATACGCCGAAAGCAGGGGATTCGAAGCCGTTTGGCAGGCCGAGTCGCGGCTCGTACGCGACGCCATCGTACCCATGGCCGCCTTCGCCGCCGTCACCGAGAGGATCAAGGTCGGCAGCGGCGTGATCAACAACTGGACGCGCAACATCGGTCTGCTGGCCGCCACCTTCCTCACACTGGATGACCTGGCCCCCAACCGCATCATCTGCGGCATCGGCGCCTGGTGGGACCCCCTGGCCCGCAACGTGGGCATCGAACGCCGCAAACCGTTGCAGGCCATGCGCGAGACCATTGAAGTCATGCGGCGGCTGCTGGCGATGGAGCGCGTGACCTTTCATGGCGAATTCCATCATGTCGATGGCATCGAATTGGACGTGGTGCATGGCCGGCGCGAGCCGCGACACGTGCCCATCTACATTGGCGCCACCGGCGACAAGATGATGGAGATGACGGGCGAGATCGCCGACGGCGCCGTGCTGAACTACTGCGTCCCGCCCGAATACAACGACGAGGCCATGCGGCTGCTGGAGGTGGGAGCGAACAAGGCCGGGCGCAGCATCGACGACATCGACCGGCCGCAACTGGTGGTTTGCTCGGTGGATAACGACCGCCAAAAAGCTCTCGACGGCGCTCGCGGCCTCCTCACGCAATACCTGGCCCAGCAGCCCCACATCGCCAAAGCCAGCGGCGTGAGCGAAGACGTGGTGCGGCAAATTCAATCCATTCTGGGCTGGCCCGCCACCAAAGATCAAATCCGCCAGGCCATGCCCCTGGTGCCCGACGACCTGGTGCAGCGCATCACCGCCAGCGGCTCGCCGGACGAGGTGAAAGCCAAGGTGCAGGAGTACATCAATCGTGGCTGCACCTGTCCCATCCTGTATCCGTTGGGCGACCCGAAGCTGATGATCGACATCTTTGCCACGCAGTAGATAAACCCCAATAACCTCAGTTTAGACCTGCATCCCCCACGCCTCGCGCAGCGCCCGCGCCCGCCGAGCGACATTTTCCAGAGTTTGCTCGTTGCCCTGGACGAGGGCGCTGCCAATTCCCACCGCCGCTGCGCCCGCCCGGCGATAGGCAGCGATGTTCGCAACGCTGACGCCGCCGGTGGGAATGAAGGCGATGTCGTCCAACGGCGCTCGCAAAGCTTGCAAATAGGCCGGGCCGACGACATCGGCGGGGAAGAGCTTGAGCAGGCGGCAACCGGCAGCGTGGGCGGTCTCAGCTTCGCTGGGCGTGAACACGCCGGGGATGTGCAGAAAATCTCGGTGCTGGCTATACTCCACCGTTGCCGGGTCGAAGCCGGGCGCCAGGCTGAATTGAGCGCCGGCATCGATGACCGCGGCCAATTGCTCGGCCCGGCGCACCGTCCCGGCCCCCACCATCACATCGTCGCCCAGGCGCGCCCGCAGCGCCCCGATGATTTGTAAAGCCCCGGCGCTGTTGAGCGTCACCTCGATCAGATTCACGCCCGCCGTGGCCAACGTCTCGCCGATAGCCAACACATGGTCGAAGGGGAAGTTGCCGCGCACGATGGCGATCAGGCCATGACGGCGGATGGCAGCGATCATGTCGGAGGGATTCATGGCCATCATCGAATCGCCTCCTTCTCCCAATGATCTCCCATCGCCCGCCGGCCCTCCGCCAGCCCAGGCCCTTCCGAGATGTGGCGGCGCAGGTCGGGCCGGGCCAATGCTTCGGGGCGGAGATTGACGCCCAGGCCGGGGCCAGCCGACAGGGCGAAGTGACCGTCCTCGACCACGGGCGCGTAGTCGGTCAGCACGCCGAAATAGGTCTTCCACAACGCCCGCGACGATTCCACGAAAAACAGATTGGGGATGTGTGCGGCCACGTGCATGCACACGGCCTGACAGATCGGCCCGGCCAGGTTGTGCAACACCAACGGCAGGCCGAACGCCTCGGCCATGTTGGCGATCTTGCGCGTTTCGCCAATGCCGCCGTTCCACAACGGGTCGGTCATCAGAATCTGCGCCACGTGCTTTTCCATCCACTCGCGCAGTTGCCAGCGCGTCAGCAATAATTCCGAGCCGACGATGGGGATGGAGGTGCGTTGGGATAGCAGTTTGATCTCGTCGGGATGCACAGCGGGCAGCACGTCCTCGAGGAAGAGGATGTCGAACGGTTCGAGGGCGCGGGCGATGCGCTCCATCGCCGCCCGATTCCAGCGGAAATGGCATTCGATGCCGATTTCCATCGCCCCGCCCACCGCCTCCCGAATCTGCCGAACGGGAATCAGCCCTTCCTCGATCTGGGCCGGGCTGATGTATTGGCCGTGGCTGGCTTCGCTGAAGCGGTCGAACGGCCAAATCTTCAGCGCCCGGATGCCGTCGGCAAGCAAGGATCGGGCGAGAACGCCGGCGTCGTCATGCCAGGCGGCGTAGTCCTGCACCGGTCCGAAGCTGATGCAGGTGTTGTAGGTGGGGATGCGGCCGCGCGTCTTGCCACCCAAAAGCTGATACACGGGCAGGCCGAATTTCTGGCCCAGGATGTCCCACAGGGCGATCTCCACCGCCGACAGCGCCCGCAGCTCAGCCCCGGCCCAGCCGTGGTACATGATATTGTCCAGCACGAAGCGCCACAGCCCTTCGATGTCCAGCGGGTCTTGGCCCAAAAGCAGCGGGGCCAACACACCGTGCAGCGCGCCTTTCGAGGCTTCGACCTTGTCGACCGTCTCACCCAGGCCGATGATGCCTTCGTCGGTGTGGACGCGCACATCGAGCAGGCGAGGAAATTCGGCCCATTGCAGCGATTCGATGGCGGTGATCCGCATGGCTCACACCACCTTGACCGTGTTTTCCAGCACGCCCACGCCCTCGATATCGATGCGCACGAGATCGCCAGCCAGCAACGTGAATTCGTTGGGCGGCACGACGCCCGTGCCAGTGAGCAGCACAGCGCCTTCGGGGAAGCTGAGGCAGTGGCCCAGGTAGCCCACCAGTTCATCGGGGCGGCGGCGCAGGCGGCGGGTGTGCGTCTCGTCGCGGATGACCACGTCGCCCCCGCGCTCCACCCACAACCGGATGCTCACCTCCGGCCAGGCGTCGGTCACTCGGCCCAGCCGGATGCCCGGCCCCAGCGCGCACGAGGCCGTGTAGATTTTCGCCTGCGGCAGATAGAGCGGATTGGCGCCTTCGATGTCCCGGCTGCTGACATCGTTGCCCACGAGCACACCCACGATTTCCAGCCCCGGATTGACCACCAGCCCCAGCTCTGGCTCTGGCACCGACCAACTCGCGTCGCGCCGGATGCCGATCTGGGCGTGCGGGCCGACCGTCCAACTGGCTTTGGCTTTGAAGAACAACTCCGGGCGCTCGGCCATATAGACGCGGGCGTAGACATCGCCGCCATCGACCGCTTCTTCCTGCCGGGCCGCCCGGCTACGCTCGTAGGTCACGCCTGCCGCCCACACGTCCTGCGCATCCACCGGCGGCAGCCAATGCGGCTGATCGGGCGAGGGCGCGTGCTCGAACAGGGTGACGGGATAGGCTTGCGCGGCCTTCTGCGCCCACGTTTCCATCTCGGCGATGGCCTCCTCCACCCGGCCCACGCTTTGGGCCAGCCAAACAGCCACCGAGCCAACCCGGTCTGTCAAATCGAACACCGAATAAGCGATGCGCACGCCCACGCGGACGCCGCCGTCAGGAAGATAAAATCGCACCAGATGCATGGTCAACTCCTTGTGTCAGGGAATAGGGAGGCGGGGATTAGGGGATTTGTCAAAAAAAGAATCCCCAAATCCCCGCCGAGTAGTGATTACTAATCGGGATCCTGCGGCTGCTCGCCCTTCACGCCGATGCCGCCATCCACCTCGTAATTGGCGCCGGTGACGAAACTCGCCTCGTCCGAAGCCAGGAACACGAAGACATTGGCAACTTCTTCGATCGTGCCCACGCGACCGATGGGGTGAATCTCATCGAAGGCCCGGCGAAAATAGTCGGGGTTCGACTGCCGGGCCACGAAATCGTGCAGCATGGGCGAATCGATGGTGCCGGGCGAAACACAGTTCACGCGCACGCCCAGCCGGGCGTAATCGGTGGACATGGCCTTGGTCAGGCCAATGATGCCGGCCTTGGTCGTGGAATAGGCGGCGATGCCGGGCAACCCCAGAAAACCGGTGACGCTGGCCATGTGGATGATACTGCCCGCACGCCGCGCCAACATGTCGGGGACAACGGCGCGGCTCATCAAATACGTCCCGCGCAGATTGACGCGGATGCAGCGGTCGAAATCGTCGGGCGGGGTCTCGTGGATGCGGCCGGAAGGCATGACGGCGGCGTTGTTGACCAAAATATCCACATGCCCGAACGCCGCTTTCATCGCGGCCACAGCCGCGGCGCCGCTCGCTTCGTCGCCCACATCCGCGCCGATGGCGATGGCCTGCCCGCCTAGCGCTCGAATCTCGTCGACCACGACCTGACTTTCGGCCTCCCGCAGATCGAGCACGCCCACCTGCGCGCCCTCGCGGGCAAAACGGATGGCAATCCCTCGGCCAATGCCGTGGGCCGCGCCGGTGATAAGAGCGGTTTTGTTCAAAAGTCGTTGCATTCAATCACCTCCACATCATCACTTTCAGTTGAGCTCAGAACTGACGCCTTCGACCTGCCTTCGATTGGCTGTCAATACGTCGCCCGGCCGCCCGAGAGATCGAAGACGAAGCCGGTGTTGAAGCTGGCCTCGGGCGAGCAAATCCAGCAAGCCAGGGCCGCCACTTCCTCCACCGTGCCCAATCGCCGCATGGGAATGCGGTCGGTCATGTACTTCAACAATTCCGGGGCGGTGGTCTCGTTCATGGGCGTGCGAATGACCGCAGGCGCCAAGCCGTTCACGGTGATGCCGGTCTCAGCATACTCTTTACCGATGCCCTTCACCAAACCGATGACCCCCGACTTGCTGGCCGCATACCCGGCCATCCCCGGATTACCCTCTTTGCCACCAATGGAGGCGATGAGCAGGATGCGGCCATAATTACGCCGGAGCATGTGTGGGAGGGCGTATTTAGCCACAAGGAAGCTCCCGGTCAGGTTCACAGCCAGCACACCCTCGAAATCCTCGACCCCGTACTCGGCCGTCTTCACGCCGGTCGGCCCAGTGATCCCGGCGCTGTTCACGACCACGTCGAGCTGGTCATACGCATCGACCACCGCCTGCATGGCCTCAGCCACCTGTTCCGCTTGGGTGATGTCCACGATCCGGCCGCTGACCTGCAACCCGGCCGCCTGCATGACCCCAACCTGCGCGGCCAATGCCGCCTCCGACACATCGAACAACACCACCCGCGCGCCCTCGCTCGCCAAGCGCGTGGCGATCCCCGCGCCGATGCCGCTGGCCCCGCCGGTGACGACCGCGACTTGATTGGTGAAACGATTGAAATAGGAGTTCATGATTTCTGATTGCGGATTACCACTTGCGATCCTGCGTTGCACTGATTCTTCGTTGCACTCAGGGCAGGCTTGACACGTGCCACTTGCCAGGATGCTGGATTGTCGATTGTCGATCGTCGATTGTCAAAAAAAGACCAGCAGGGCGCATTCGACCTTCGCGCCATTCGTGTCATTCGTGAGAAAGCAACGCCTTCAGAGGCGCCTCGCCGCATCCAGCTTGAAGTCGAATCGAGAACGATCGCGCTTTGACATGCCACACGAACCTGAGCTATTCTTCAATTCTTGAATCCTCTTTCAATTTCCGAGCTTGTCCGTGAACCCATCCCCCTCTCGCCCCGACCGCCGTCGCCAACGCCGCCGCCAGGAACTCATCGCCGCCGCCCGCGTCGTCATCGCCGCCAACGGCGCGGCCGACTTCACCATCCTCGACGTGACCGAGGCCGCCGACATGGCCGTCGGCAGCTTCTACACCTATTTTCGGGACAAACAGGAACTACTCGAGGCCGCCGTCTGGGATGAACTCCAGCAATTGGGCAACCCCCTGACACCCGACCTCCTGTTGCTTTCCCCGCGCGAACGCGCCCGCGCCCTCCTCGGCCAGACCTTCGCCTTCATCGAAACCCATCGCGACCTCATGCACGCCGTCTTCGGCAGCGGCCACAGCGCCGACCAATACGAACGCGGCCTTCAGCTCATCGAAACCCGCCTGGCGCGGCTGCTCGCGCAGCAAGACTTCATCCCCCCCGCCGACATCCCCTGGCTCAGCGCCCTCATCGGCGGCGCCATCGCCGGCGGCATCCGCTACGCCCTCCAGCACCCCGACGCCACCGCCAGCGACATGACCGACCGCACCCTACGCCTCCTCCGCCCGCTGCCCGAAGTATTCGAGTAGCAGAGGGCAGAGGGCAGAAGTCAGAAGTCAGAAGTCAGAAGTCCGCAATCCCCAATTCGCAATTCCCAACTCGCAATTCCCAATTCGCAATTCCCAATTCGCAATCCCCAATTCGCAATCCCCAATTCGCAATCCCCAATTCGCAATTCCCAATTCGCAATCCCCAATTCGCAATCCCCAATTCGCAATCCCCATGTCCCTCCATCGTCTCTGGGCCATCGCTCACAAGGAACTTCGCCACGTCCAGCGCGACCGCCGCCTACTTTTTCTAGTGACGGTGTCGCCGTCGATCATGCTGGTCACATTCGCCTACCTCTTCTCCTTCGACGCCAGCGCCACCCGCCTGGCGTTGTTCGACCGCGATCGCACCCCCCAAGCGCGCGCGCTTGTTCAGGCCCTGGGCACCGACAAAGACCTCATCATCGTTGGCGAAACGGTGGGCTACGAGGACCTGCGCGCGAACATGCAGGCAGGCCGGATCAAACTCGGCGTCGTCATCCCGCCCGGCTTCGGCGACAAATTGACCGCCGGGCGCACCGCCGACGTGCAAGTCCTGGCCGATGGCGCCGACCCCATCAACTCCGCTTTCCAATTAGCCAAGCTGGCGACCCGGATGCAGGCGTGGGGACGGACCTACCAACGCGCCCACATCCAGGCCCCGATCGAGGTGCGCACCCTGGTGTGGTTCAACCCCGACCTCAAATCCAGCCACAGCATGGTGCCGGCGCTGCTCGCCATCGCCCTCATCCTGCCGGGCATGGCCGTCGCCCTGGCCATCACGCGCGAAAAAGAACTGGGCAGTTTCGAGAGCCTGGCGACCACGCCCGTCCGACCTGTCGAATACATCCTGGGCAAGCTCATCCCCTATGTCTTCTATGGGCTGATCGGCGCAGCCGGCGCGGTGGCGGTGGCATTGCTGTGGTTCCGCGTGCCGTTTCGAGGCAGCAGCGTCGATCTGGCTGGGATGACGATAGTCTATCTCTGGGCCACGTTGGGCATCAGCATCTTCGTTTCGAGTTTTATGTCAACTCAAAGCACGGCCCTGCGTGCTGTCCTCCTCCTCTTCCTTGTCCCCAGCATCTTCCTCAGCGGCATCCTCGTGCCGGTCGATCCGCAAGCTAAACTTACCGCCAACAGCCTACCCGCCACCCACTTCGTCGTGATCACCCGCGCCCTCTTTCTCAAAGGTCAGAGTTGGCAGTCTCTGGGGCCGGAGATCTTCACCCTTCTGATGATGGGGCTTGGCGCCGTCGCTCTCAGCATCCTCACGTTTCGCAAAAGGGTGGGATGATGTCAACGCTCCGTCAAATCCTCAATCTCACCTGGAAAGAGCTGATTCAGCTTCGCCGCGACCACTTCCTGGTGCTCTTTCTCATCCTGGCGCCCACCCTGCAACTGGTCCTACTCTCGCGCAACACCGCCCGCGGGGTGCGCTCGCTGCCGGCGGCTGTACTCGATCTCAGCCAAACCGCACTCAGCCGTGAGATCATCAGCAGCATGGACAACACACGCGAGCTGGATGTCTTGTACTATCCCGCCGACCGCGCCGCCTTGAACGAACTCATCGACAGCGGCGTAGCCAAAGTCGGCGTCGTCATTCCCCCGGATTTCGAGCGCGCCTTCTATCGCCAGGGGCCGCGTCCGGCGCAATTACAAACGTTGGTGGACGGGACCAACATCCTGGCCGGAAGCAACGCCAGCCAGGTCGTCGAAGGCATCGTCGTCCAGATCAGCCGGCGCCGGCTGGGGGCGCCCATCACCCCCGATCTGGGCGGGATCGAGGTGCGCTCCAGCGTTGCCTTCAACCCCAGCGTCGACTATCGCTGGTTCACCCTGCCCTCGATGCTCGCCTTCATCACCTATCAGATCGCCTTCGTCGTGGCTGCCACCGGCTTCGTGCGCGAGAAAGAACTGGGCACGCTCGAACAATTGGTGATCACGCCCGTGAACCGCTTCCAATTGATCACCGGCAAAGCGCTGCCGGCTGTGCTCGTCGCCTTCTTCAACTTCTTGCTTCTACTGGCCGTCATTCTCTTCGGCTACGGTGTGCCCATGCGCGGGAGCTTCCTGCTTCTCTGCGGCCTCGCGCTCCTCTTCATCATCGCCATCGTCGCCCAGGGCACCGTCGTCTCCGTCATCACCCACACCCAGCAACAGGCCGTCCTCCTCGTCTTCCTCGTCGCCATCCTCGAAGTCACCCTCAGCGGCTACCTCTTACCCGTCGAGAACATGCCCACCGTCATGCGTTGGTTCGCCCAAATCTCCGCCGTGCAACACTTCATGGCCATCAGCCGCGCCATCATCCTGCGCGGAGCCACCCTGCCCATGCTCCTTTCTCACACCTTTGCGCTCATCGCCTTCTCCCTCGTCGCCTACTCCATCGCCTGGCGCACCTTCACCCGCTCTTTGTAATCTGACACGGTGGCAAGGTGGCAAGGTGACAAGGCGACTTTGCACCTTGTCACCGTGTCACCTTGTCACCCCCTCACCGTGTCACCGTGTCACCGTGTCACCCCCTCACCCTGTCACCTTGTCACCCCCTCCCCTCATGTCCACCATCGCCTGCACCGGCCTGACGCGGCGTTTCGGCAAAACCATCGCCGTCGCCGGCATCGACCTCTCCATCCCCTCCGGCGATATCTACGGACTCATTGGCCCCGACGGCGCCGGCAAAACCACGGCCCTGCGCATGTTGGCCGGCGTCCTCAAACCCACGGCCGGGCGCGCCGAGATTGGGGGCATCGATGTCAGCCGCCAGGCCGAAAAAGTGCGCCCCATCCTGGGCTACATGCCCCAACGCTTCAGCCTCTACGGCGACCTCTCGGTACTCGAGAACCTGGCCTTCTACGCCGACATCTTCGGCGTGCGCGATAGCAGCCGCAGCCACGAGCGCCGCCAACGCATCGAGCGTTTGCTGCACTTCGCTCGCCTGGAAGCCTTCACCGGGCGCCCCGCGGGACACCTGTCCGGCGGAATGAAGAAAAAGCTCGCCCTCGCCTGCGCCCTCATTCACCGCCCTCGCGTCCTCCTCCTCGACGAACCCACCAACGGCGTCGATCCCATCAGCCGTCGCGAATTCTGGGACATCCTCAGCGAGCTGCACCTGGAGGGCGTCACCATCCTCGTCACCACCCCCTACATGGACGAAGCCGAGCGCTGCCACCAGGTCGGCCTCATGCACCAGGGCCGCATCATCCGCCAGGGCGCGCCCGCCGAGCTGCGCACCCTTGTTCCCGGCCAGATGCTGGCCGTCTACACCCCCGACCCTCTTCCTGCCGCCGCCGCCGTCAGCGACTTCCCCGACCATCTGGGCCACCAGGTCTACGGCGACCGCCTACACGTCTTCGTCCCCAACGCCGAAGCCGCCGCCCCCGCCCTCGCCCACCATCTCGCCGCCCGCGGCGTCGCCTTCCACGACATCCTCATCGACGCCCCCCGCCTGGAAGAAGCCTTCATCCACCTCCTAAGTCCTTAGTCACCTGTCCCCCCGTCCCCCTGTCACCCTGTCACCTTGTCACCCTGTCACCCCGTCCCCCCATGCCCCCCGCCGTCTCTGTCGCCAACCTCAGCAAACGCTTCGGTGACTTCACCGCCGTCGACAACATCAGCTTCACCGTCGCCAGCGGCGAGATTTTCGGCTTCCTCGGCCCCAATGGCTCTGGAAAGACCACCACCATCCGCATCCTCCTGGGCTTGCTGCACCCCACCAGCGGCCAGGCCACCGTCCTCGGCTACGACGTCATCCACCACCCCGAACAAATCGCCCAGCGCGTAGGCTACATGAGCCAGAAATTCAGCCTGTACCCCGACCTGACTGTGGACGAAAACCTGACCTTCTATGGCCGCACCTATGGCCTGGGCGGGCGCACCCTCAGCCAGCGCAAAATCGAGGCGTTGGACAGAATCGGCCTGGGCGAGCACCGCCACCAGATCACCGGCAGCCTGGCCGGGGGATGGAAACAACGCCTGGCTCTGGGCGCCGCCCTCCTGCATCACCCCGACATTCTCTTCCTCGACGAACCCACCGCCGGCGTGGACCCCATCAGCCGGCGGGAATTCTGGCGACTCCTCTATCTCCTGGCCCGCGACGGCGCCACCGTCTTCGTCACCACCCACTACATGGACGAAGCCGAGCAATGCCACCGGCTCGCCCTCATCCATAACGGCGTCCTCCTCGCCGATGGCTCCCCGGCCACGATCAAACAGCAACACATGCCCGGCCAGGTGGTCGAAATCATTTGCGACCAACCGCAACTGGCATTGCGCGCCCTGCGCCAATTCGGGCTGCCTGAAGTCGCCCTCTATGGCGAGCGCGTCCACGTCGCCGGCCCCGACCTCGGCGACCGCCTCGACGACCTCCGCCTCCTGCTCCAGGACGCCGGCGCCTGTCCCCAAACTCTCAAGATCATCCCCCCCTCGCTGGAAGACGTCTTCATCGCCGCAACGAAACAAAACTGACACTCCATCCAACAAACGATACCCATCAAAAGATGAAGCCCCTCTCACCTCACGTTTCACACTTCGACAAGCTCAGCGCAGGCTATTTCACGCCTCACATCTCACGCTTCCCGCTTCCCATCGCCCTCCTCACCCTCCTTCTCCTCCTCACCGCCTGCTCCCGCGTCGCCGCGCCCCAACCCATCCGGCTCGCCGGCATCCTGGAGAACGAAACGGTCGAAGTGGCGCCGGAGAAGGGCGGGCGACTGTTGGAGGTGACGGTGGGCGAGGGCGACGCCGTGCAGGCGGGACAAATCGTAGCGCGCCTCGACGACAGCCGCCTGCAGCTGCAACTCTCCCTCGCCGACGCCGACATCGCCCAGGCCGAAGCCCGGCTCGCCCAACTGCGCGCGACCGTGCGCGCAGTAGATATCGCCGGCGCCGCCGCCAACGTCGCCTACGCCGAATCCGCCCTGGCCGCCGCTGCCAGCGCCCTGGCTGACGCCCAACGCTTGCGCGACACCCCCCAACAGGCCGATCTGAAAGTCGCCGCCGCCGAAAGCAACCAGGCCGAAGCCACGGCCAAAGCCGCTGCCGCCCGGAGCCTGGCCCAAGCCGCCGACGTGAAAGCCCAGATGTGGGGAGTCATCGCCCCCGAGCTGGCCAAAGGCTTCGATGTGGCTCTGCCCGGCGGCGTCTCCCGCCACATCGACGTGCCCGACAAAGTGGACTACGCCAACCAGCAATGGAACCTGGCCAGCCAGGAAGCCTGGGCCGCCTGGCAACAAAGCGCCGCCGCTGATGCCGCCGTCACCCAAGCCCGCGCCGCTGTGGCCGACGAGAAGCGGCTGCGCAACGCCGCCCAAACCGCCGAAGATCGCGTCGTGGCCGCTGCCAACGCCCGCGACGAAGCCGCCGCCCGCGTCAAACAGGCCGGCGCCGCCCTCGAAGCCATCCGCGCCGGCCCCACCAACGAACAGATCGCCGCCGCCGAAGCCGCCGTCGCCCAAGCCCGCGCCGCCCGCGCCGCCCTTGCCGTCCAACACGACCAGACTCTATTGCAAGCCCCCGCCGCCGGCATCGTCACCGCCCGCTATCGCTCCCCCGGCGAGATCATCGGCCCCGGCCAGCGCCTGCTCACGATCAGCGATCCCACCCTCCTCACCCTCACCGTCTACGCCCCCGCCACCCTTTTGCCCAGCCTGCAACCAGGAGCACTCCTGCCCTTCACCGTAGACGCCGCTCCCGACCATCCTTTCCAGGCCGAAGTCCTCACCATCGCCGACAAGCCAGAATTCGCCTTGCGCCAATCGCAAAACGTGGCCGAGCGCGCCGACAGCGTGTACGCCATCAAGCTGCGCGTTGCCAACCCCACAGAGACCGCCCTCCTCCGTCCCGGCATGCCCGCCGACGTGATGCTGCCCTGACGATCAAGCGCTTTGCACAGCCGCCAATATCGCTCACGAATGACACGAATAGACGAATAGCACGAATATGCGTCGCCTCCCTTCCCTCCTCCTCGTCCTTCTCATCGTCGCCATCCTCGCGGCGGTGGCTGCCTTCTTCCTCACACCCGCGCGTTTCGACGCCCTCTGGCAGCAGGCCCATCTACCCGCAGCACCTCTGCAACGCGCGCGGACGTTGCTGGGCCAGGGCGCGGGTGCAGCGCCCGCCGAAATCAGACTGTACGGCGTCCTGGAAGCCACCGAAACCTACGCCATGAGCGAGCTGCCAGGCCGGACTGCCAGCGTCCTGATCGAGGAAGGCCAAAAGGTGGAAGCCGGGCAACCGCTGCTCAAGCTGGACCCGGCAGAAATCCAGGCGCAGGTGGCCGCCGCCGAACAAGCGCTGGCTACGGCCAAAGCCGCGCGGGCCGCCGTGGCCGCCCCACCCACAGAGACCACCATCGCCCTGGCCGACAGCGCCGTCGCCGCCGCGCAGACACGCGTGGACAGCGCCCGCCGCTCGCTGGCCCAGGCGCAAAGCGACCTCGAACAACCCCTCGACCTGGACGCCCAGATCAACCAAACGCGCACGCTCATCCCCGCCGCTCAGGCCGGCATCGATCAGGCCAGAGCCGAACTCGCCCGCGCGAGCGTGATGCTCGAAAATGCGCGCAAGGATGGCTCGCGCGAAGGTCAATTCACCCAACAAATGCTGACGCACCAACAGGCCGCGGCCCAATCGAACATCGAGGCTGCACAAGCGCGGCTCGGCGGCTTGCAGCGCGCGTTGGGCTTGCTGCAAAAGATGCGCGCCAACCCGCTTGGCCTCCAGGCGCAGGCCAACGCCATCGAACAGGAAGTGCGCGTGGCAGAAGCAGCGCTGGCGCTGGCCCAGGCCGAGCGCGCCGTCGTCGCCGAACCGCCCAGTCGCCAGGCCATTGCTGTCGCCGATGCGCAAGTACAGGCAGCCGAAGCTGCGTCGAAGCTGGCGCAATGGCAAGCAGATCGGCTGATCGTAACCGCGCCCGCGGCGGGTCGGGTGGTGCAACGACTGATCGAGCCGGGCGAAACGATCGAGCCAGGCAAGCCGCTGTTCACAATCATCGATGCCAGCGCGCTGGACGTACGCGTCTACGTCGCCTTGCGAGACCTCCCGCGTCTGCAATTGGGCGCCAGGCTGCCGGTCGAAGTCGCCATCCCCGGCGGCCACCGTCTCGATGGCGCCATCACCTACATCGCCCCCGAAGCCCAGTTTCGCCCCAACAACATCCTGAACCCCGACGACCGCGGGGACATGGTCTTCCTGGTCAAGCTGCGCCTGCCGAACCCGGAGGAAACCTTGAAAGCAGGCATGCCCGTGGATGTTTTGCTGCCATGAAACAGAAGCTCTCTGCCGTTGCTGTTTGTGAACCCGGGGCGTCTTGTGCGAACGCCGATTTCAGGCGAGAATAATACTCGAATCCCACCTCTCCTACATGAGCACGAACATGTCCAAAAAGCAACCAACCCGCCGGCGGACGGGGAAACAACGCCCCGCCAACCGTCCCTCGTCTACTACTCGACGTTCATCCACCATTGCTCCAGCAACGACCGAGGCTCAGATCATGGCTGGCGTGGTCGACCGCTTTCGGCGAACCAGCGGCCTCGACTCCGAATTTGTCATCAATCCCCCAGGCAGCGAAAAAATGTCGGACGTACTCGAGGCTTTCCTCGAGCCATATCTCGACGTGGCTACCACGCTCAGCGAGCGGAACAAGCTGGCCGCTTTAGCTGCCGCGGCCTGGAATGCCTCCTTGATGTCAGCGCCCAAACGCAAGGAGTTTCTCGACGACGTGCTGACCCGCCTGCCCGTCGAGGTGCACGAAGATACAATGGCCATTGTCGAAGAGCTGATAGAACGCAAACAAGCCTTCTTTGCCGAGAACAGACGCTACATCATCAGAACCGAAGTCAACCAGATGGGCGATGGGTATCACCTGACTGTGGTTTCGGTGCTCAAGCCACTTCCTGACGAATAAACCACCTTTTGAGACCTGACTTGAAAGGTAATATGGTTTTTTCCAGAACCTTTCCACAAGGAGGTAGATGAGTGAGCAAGTACATCAAAATAGCCTGGCGCAATCTCTGGCGCAATTGGCGGCGCACAACCATCGCCATCGTAGCCATCGTGCTGGGCGTCATCCTCCTGCTCCTGTTCGATGGCCTGATCGTAGGCTCGGATCAAGCCATCTTCGGCAACGCCGTGCGCTTGTATGGCGGCAACATCCAGGCGCACGAGCCAGGCTATCGGGACAAAGCCAGCCGGCTGCCGATCATGCCCTTGCGAGACCCCGATGCGGTGGTGGCAGCCGCCACCGCCCAGCCGGAGGTGACGGCCACCGCCAAACGCATCAACACCGGTGGTCTCATCAGCAGTCGCGAAGGTGCGTTCCCCGTCGTAATCACAGCCATCGAACCTGGCATCGAGGCGACCTACAGCCTCCAGGCTGAGAACATCGCCCAGGGCCGCTTCCTGCAAGACGGCGAAGGCGACGCCATCGTCATCGGTAAAGGTCTGGCAGACCTGCTGACCGTAGGCGCTGGCGATCGGGTGATCCTGCTGGGTCGCGGCAAGAACGAGCAGATGCGCCAACGCACGATGACGATCGTTGGCATCTACGATTTGGGGATGCCGGACGCGGAGACGGGCACGGTCTTCATCACCCTGGCCGAAGCGCAAAGCCTGTACAATCTGCGCGGCGAGGTGACGGAGGTCAGCATCAATCTGCAGAGCGTTGGCCAGGAGAGCACGGTGATCCCGGCGCTGGAAAAAGCGCTACCCGGCGTCGAGATCGATTCCTTCGACACGCTCCGGCCAGAGATACGCGAAACGCTCCGCACCAAGCTTGCTTTCACCACGATATTCGGGTTGATCGTGATCTTCATCGCCTGCATTGGCATCCTCAATATCCAGATGATGGCGGTGTTCGAGCGCACGCGCGAGATGGGCGTCCTGGCGGCGCTGGGGCTGAAGGGACGGCAGGTCATGGGCTTGTTTTTGCTGGAGGGGACGCTGATCGGCGTGGTGGGTGCGGCCGTCGGCGGCCTGCTCGCCGTGATCTTGCTGGTCTGGCTCAAACGGGTTGGCATCGGCATGCCTTCGGTGTCGGGTATGGGCGATGTGGTCGCGCTGATAGGCGACCGCATCTATCCCAGCGTCGCCCCGGTTGGCATCATCAGCCGCGCTGTGACCGTCGCCATCATGGCAGCCATCGCCTCGTTCTATCCCGCCTGGCAGGCTTCCCGCAAGCAACCGGCGGAGGCGCTGCACCATGTCTAACGCCCTTTCTTGGAGGATTTCCCATGGCATTCGGTAAACTGTGGACCTTGGGCTGGCGAGATCTGGGGCGCCATCGTCGGCGCACACTTTTCTCGATCATTGCCGTGGCTCTGGGCCTGGCCTTGCTGATCATGATGAACGGCCTCATCTCTGGCGCACGGGATGACTCGCTGCGCAACAGCATCCGTTTCGAGACCGGGCATGTGCAACTGCGCGCCGCTACCTATGACGACAGGAAGCTCAGCTTGCAATGGAAAGACCTGCTAGTCGAGCCGGAGGTGCTGATGGCGCAGGCAAAGGCCCTGCCCGAGGTGAAAGCAGCGGCGTCCGTTTTGTGGGCAGGCAGTGTTCTGACCACGCGCGACGAATCGACGGATCTCAAACTCTTTGGCATCGATGTCGAATCCGCCATCTATGACCCGTTCCGGCAGGCGATGGTCGCCGGCGAGTTCTTGACGCCGGATGACCGCAGCGGCATCCTGATCAGCGAGCGTTTGGCCAAGAGCCTCGGCATCAGCGTGGGCGACAAGGTCAATCTGGCGGTCGTCAATGCCAACGGCGAGCCAGACGACAGCATCTTTACGGTGCGTGGGCTGTACAATACCGGCCTCTTTACCTACGACGACGGTGCGGTTTTGATGCCGTTGTCCAAGGCGCAGGCGTATACGGCCACAGATGGGCATGTCAGCGCCATCGTCGTCCTGCTCGATAGCACAAAAGACGCTCCAAAGGTCGCTGCGAACCTACAAAGCCCCGGCGTGAATAGCCTCACATACCTCAAGCTCAACGAGGCGTTCTTGCAGGCGCTGGATTCGGCCATGAGCTTCTACATCATCTTGTACGGCATTGTCATCCTGGTCGTGGCCGTCATCATCGCCAATACGCTGTTGATGGCGGTTTTCGAGCGCGTGCGCGAAATGGGCATCCTCGCCGCCCTGGGCATGAAAGGACGCCAGATCGCCACCATGTTTCTGCTGGAAGCGACCATCCTGGGGCTGGTTGGCGTGGCGCTGGGCATCCTCTTCGGGTGCGCCGTCGTGGCCTACCTGGCCAAAGTCGGCATACCGATTGGCGACTCCGCTTCCGTGATCAAAGGCGTCGCCATGGGATCGGCCATGTACGCCAGCTTCAACATCAACGGCATTGCGTCGCTGTCGGTATGGACCTTGATCATTACGCTCCTGGCATCTCTCTATCCCGCGCGCTATGCCTCGCGGCTGGAGCCGGTGGAGGCGTTGCGCGCCCTGTAGCTACGTATTTCGTATTCTTTAATTCGGTATTGCGTATTTCGTATACCCTCCTGCGCACTTCACACTCCATTGTAACAATTTACGCAATACGCAATAGGCAATACGCAAAACATCGAATATTACTAATCAGGTCTCGATAGAGGCAATTCATGGAAATCATCCAATTCGAAAATGTCACCAAAATCTACACCATCGGCGATGTGCAGACGCGGGCGCTCGACAACGTCAGCCTGAGCGTCGAAGAGAGCGAGTTCACCGCCCTGGTCGGGCCATCCGGTTCGGGCAAGACGACCATGCTCCAGCTGATGGGCTGCCTGGATAGGCCCAACAGTGGCGTGATCAAGATCAACGGTCAGGATGTGACCCGGCTGAAGCCCAACCAGCGCGCCGATCTCCGTAGGGAGAAGATCGGCTTCATCTTCCAGTTTTTTGCCCTGGTGCCGGTGCTCAACGCCTATGAGAATGTGGAGCTGCCACTGCTGCTCAATGGCGTCGAGGCCAGGGAGCGCCGCCAGCGGGTGATGCAGTTATTGGAAGCCGTGGGCCTCTCCCATCGCGTCAAGCACCGTCCCGACCAACTGAGCGGCGGCGAGCAGCAGCGGGTGGCAATTGCGCGCGCATTGGCGCCCCGCCCCGTCATGGTCCTGGCGGACGAACCGACGGCCAACCTGGATACGGCCAACGGTCAGCAGGCGATGGAGATCATGCAGCGCCTCAACCAGGAAACTAAGACGGCTTTCATCTTCGCCACCCACGACCCGCGCGTGGTGGCTTTTGCCCGCCGCGTCGTCAAGATGCGCGACGGGCGGATCGTCGATAACGGAGCCAACGCGTGAGTAACGGCCTCGTATTGCGCAGATTCTGGCCGATTGCGCTGGCGATCTGCTTGCTGGCAGCCTGCTCCAGACAGCCGACGCCAACGCCCGCCCCCGCCGCCACGGCCGTGCCGACGGTTCCGCTCCGCTCTACGACCGGAACAGCCAAGGCTTCGGGCCATGTCGTGCCGGCGCAGAAAGCAGAGTTGGGCTTCACCACCGCCGGCCGGGTGCAGACCACAGCCGTCGACGTGGGCGACCAGGTGGAGGCGGGCGCGTTGTTGGTGGCTCTGGATGCCGTCGCTGCCGAAACGGCCGTCGTGCAGGCTGAAAGCGCTTTGGTGCAGGCGCAGGCGCGGCTGGATGAACTGCGGTCTGGCGCTCGTCCCCAGGAGATTGCGGCGGCTCGCGCCCAGATCGAGGCCGCCCAGGCTCGACTCACCCAGATCACAACAAGCGCGCGGCCAGAAGAGATCGCGGCGGCGCGGGCAGAGATGGCTGCCGCCCAGGCCGCGCAGCAGCGGTTGTCCAGCGGGCCGCGGGAGGAAGAACGCATTGCCGCCCAGGCTGCGCTCGCCAACGCCGAGGCCGCGCTCCAGCAGGCGCAAGCGGCCTACGACCGGGTGGCCGGGCGCAACGACGTGGGCATGCTCCCTGAAAGTCTTCGCTTGCAGCAGGCAACCAATAACCTCGCCGCTGCCAGAGCTGGCTATGATGCTCTGTTTGCCAAGCCTGACGCTGCCGCCATCGCCGCCGCCCGCGCCCAGGTTCAGCAGGCGCAAGCCGCTCTGGGCAGATTACTGGCGCCGGCGATGCCGGGCCAGATCAGCGAAGCGCAAGCGCAGGTGCACAGCGCCCAGGCTCAATTCGATCTGTTGACTGCTGGCGCGCGCGCCGAGGAAGTGACTGCCGCCGAAGCTACAGTCGCAGCGGCCACGGCCGCCCTCAAGCTGGCGCGGTCCAATCTGGCCAACACCGAGTTGCGCGCCCCCTTTGCGGGCACAGTCACGGCGCTGCAAGTCGGCCCCAGCGAATTGGTGTTGCCAGGCCAGACGGTCTTGACCCTGGCCGACTTGAGCCATCTGCAAGTGGAGACGACGGATCTGAGCGAGCGCGACGTGGCGCGGTTAGCGGCGGGACAATCCGTCACCGTTTTCATCGAGGCTCTGAATGCAGAGATACGAGGCCGGGCGCTGCGCATCGCGCCGCAGGCGACGGTGGTCGCGGGCGATGTGGTGTACACCGTGAGTATCGAATTGGACGAACAACCGCCTGGTTTGCGTTGGGGGATGAGCGCAGACGTGGAAATCGATTAGCGGTGAGGTATTGCTGACTTCACCGGGATGAAAAAACAGCCTCGAATGCGTCGATTTGTCTCTATCCTTGTCCTTTTGAGCACCAGTTTGGTCGTTCTGGGTTGCATCTCGCCTGCGCCTTCATCTCGCCCGGCCTCGACAACAACAGGCGCGGCCAGTGTCGCAACGGCCACGCTCAACGTCTTTGCGGCTGCTTCCCTGACCGACGCCTTCGCTGAAATAGGGAAGAGTTTCACCGCCGCCCATCCGGGCGTAGAAGTCGTCTTCAACTTTGCTGGTTCCAACCAACTGGCTACACAAATCGGCGAGGGCGCGCCGGCGGATGTCTTTGCCTCGGCGAACACCAAACAAATGAATGCTGCTATCGACAGCGGCCGCATCGTGACGGGGACGCAGCAGACCTTCGTCCGCAATCGGCTGGTGGTCGTGACGCCCGCCGACAACCCCGCCGGGCTGATCGACCTGAAAGATTTGGCGAGGCCGGGGGTGAAGATCATCCTGGCCACCAGAGAAGCGCCGGTCGGTCAGTATGCGTTGGCCTTTCTCGACAAGGCCGGGGCCGATGCCAGCCTGGGCGTCGGCTACAAAGACAGGGTTCTGGCCAATGTGGTTTCGTATGAAGAAAACGTGCGCGCGGTGCTGACCAAGATCGCGCTCGGTGAAGCCGATGCCGGCATCGTCTACACCTCGGATGCAAGATCTGCGCCAGGGCAAGTAGCGGAAATCGAGATTCCCAACCATCTCAACTCGATCGCCAGCTATCCCATCGCGCCGCTGCATGACAGCCCCCACCGGGAACTGGCGAAACAGTTCGTGGATTATGCGCTTTCTCCGGGCGGACAACAAGTGCTGAAGAAGTATGGTTTCATCCCCGCCCGGTGAGCCAATCATGATCCTATCCCAAAGTTTCGAAAATGTGAGGTCGAACGAGCAATGGAATTGACATTGCCGCGAGCAGTCGAGCGGCGATTACGCCTGGAAAGGGGCAAGCGAGAAACGCTCGTGCTCATGTTCCTGGCTCTGCCCATGCTGTTGTTTCTGGGCGCGCCGTTGGCGGCGTTGCTTTTCCGCATCAGTCCCTCGTCGCTGATCGAAAACCTGGGCGATGCCGCCGTCGTGCAGGCCCTCAACCTCAGCCTGACCACCACCGCCCTCAGCACTTGCGCTGCTGTTGTCTTCGGCACACCGCTGGCCTATTTGCTGGCTCGGCGCGACTTCCGTGGCCGCGCCATCATCGATACGCTGGTCGATCTGCCAATGGTGCTGCCGCCTTCGGTGGCAGGCATCGCCTTGTTGATCGCCTTTGGCCGGCGGGGGTTGGTGGGCGGGTATCTCGACACGATCGGTCTCCATCTCGCTTTCAGTCAAACTGCGGTGGTGATGGCGCAGGTCTTCGTCGCCGCTCCTTTCTACATCAAGGCTGCGATTGCCGGCTTTGCCGGGGTCGATCGCGATCTAGAGCAGGCTGCCGCCATCGATGGCGCTGGCGGCTGGCGCATCTTCCGCCATATCACCACGCCGCTGGCCTGGACCGTGCTACTGGGCGGCACGATGATGACATGGGCGCGGGCGTTGGGTGAATTCGGCGCCACCATCATCTTCGCCGGCAACCTGCCCGGACGAACCCAGACCATGCCGCTGGCGATCTATCTCGGCTACGAACTGAATCTGAACGTGGCGCTGACGCTGTCGGTGATCCTGATGGCCACTTCTTTTCTGGTGCTTTTTGTCGTCAAGCGATTGCTGCGACAACGGCTCGGCGTCGTCTGAACCCGATGCTTTGTCAGGCGCGTTTTTGGATGGCGAGGCGGCGGCTCAGAACCGGATGAACAAATCGATTAGCCCAGACAGCCCGGCGCCCGCGATGATCGCCCACGAGAAGAGCGACTTGAACTGATTCTGGGGATGCCGGAGAAAAACGATGTGCAGCGCGACATGGACGATGAAGAAGACATCCAACCCGATGACGAGGCCCGGCTTCGGTTTCTCGGCCGCCAGGAGGCCGAAGAGCAGCAGAAAGTAGAGGGGAACGTGAAAGGCGGTGAAGGTCAAATAGCCGGTCTTGTCGTCCAGCCGCGAGAGCAGTGGGAAAATCGCCCACTCACGGCATCGGATCGCATCCATCTCGTGAACGAGGATGAGAGCGAGTCCGGCAAAAAAGAAGATCAGCGTCGTCATGGCCGTCGCTCATCCTCCTTCAAACGCCCGCCGCAACCCGGCGATGTCCAGCTTGCCCATCTTCAGCATCGCCTCCGTCACCCGGCGCGATTGCTCGGCGTCGCCGCCTTGCATCAACTCCATCAAGGCGGTGGGCACGAGCTGCCAGGAGAGGCCGTATTTGTCGGTTAGCCAGCCACACGGGCCACCCTCGCCGCCTTCGGTGAGCGCCTCCCACAGCCTATCCACCTCTTCTTGCGTCTCGCAAGGCACGAAGAACGAGATGGCGGGCGTGAATTGATAGTGGGGGCCGCCGTTCAGGGCCATGAACGGCTGTCCGTCAAGCTCGAAGGTGACGGACATGACCGACCCTGGCTCGCCAGGACTGCCTTCACTATAGCGAGAGATGCTGCCAACCTTCGAGTTCTTGAAGATCGAGGTGTAGAAGTGCATCGCCTCTTCGGCTTTGTCATCGAACCACAAAAACGGGGTTATGTTGCTTTTCATTGGGTGTCACTCCTTTGGGGTCAATTGTGGGTTAGGAACGGCCGGCCACAGCCGCCCCTGACCGCTCGTCGGGCAGGGATTGTACCACACCTGCTCTTGTCGAGGAGCCTGCGGTCAGAGCGACAGCCGGACGCTGTCTGTTCGATGGTGAATCTGGCGCAGCGCTGCCCGCCAGAAATCATCCCGGCCCTCTGGCGTTCTTTGGCATCCTCACGAACGCCGATGGTGGCCGCCTTGCCTGCGCGCAAACTTCGATCAATGTCAAAACCAGACAACGCCCGCCCTACTTGCCCCTCTCTCCCACACCCTGTACCATTCCACCATTCTCCACTATCCAATCTCCAATCACCAATCTCTAATCTCCAATCTCCCCCATGCACCTAACCCCCACCGGCCGCCACGACCCTACCGATTTTGCCAGCCTGCGCACCGGCGACCATCTGCGCATTGCCGCCAGCGGCGAGATCGAGACCATAGCGACAAACGGCAGCGTATGACAACCGCCCTCTTACTGACCAGCGTCTTCGTCGCCGCCATCCTGCAAACCCTGTCCGGCTTTGGCTTCGCCCTCATCGTCATGCCCTTTGCCATCTTCATCCTGGGCGTGCGCACAGCCTCGCCGGTCGTGGCCCTGGTCGCGCTCATGCTCAGCGCCCTCAACTCGCTCCGTTTTCGCGGCGCCCTCGACCGCCGTGAGCTGGCGCGGCTAACATTGGTCGCCGCCTGTGGCGTGCCTGTGGGCGTGTGGGCGCTGGGGCGCATCGACGAGCGCCCGGTCGAGGTCATCCTGGGCGTGGTGCTCATCGCCTACGCCCTTTACTCGCTGTTCATCCTCTGGCGACGTTTGCACATCCCGCCCCTGGCCGCGTGGTGGGCCTACCCCCTCGGCTTTCTGGCCGGGTGCCTGGGCGGGGCCTACAACACCTCCGGACCGCCGGTCATCCTCTACGGCTCGATGCGCCAGTGGCCGCACAACACCTTTCGCTCTGTCTTGCAGACCTTTTTCTTCCTCACCGGCGCCCTGACCGTGATCACCCACCTTTTCGCCGGGCATTTCACGCCGCCGGTGTTGACCTTTGCCTTGCTGGCGGCCCCGGCCGCGCTGGCGGGCAACCTGCTTGGCTCCCGACTCGACCGCCGTTTCAGTCCCCAGGCTTTCCGCTTGCTCTCCCTCGCCCTCCTCCTCGTCCTCGGCCTCTCCCTCCTGCTAGTCTGAATTCCCTTTGTGGGCGCGGAAAGGGAAACACGAAAAGTCAAAACATCCGCCTTTCCTCCATCCGTGTCCACAACCCCAAACCTCATCATGCGCACGCTCTATTTGGAACCCACCCCTGTCCGCTTCGCCCTGACGAAGGCGCTGGCCCGGCTGACCCCCGCCGCCTACTTCGCCCCCACCTCGCCCCTGCGCCTGGCCGAACTGCCGGACCCACCCCTGCCAGCGCCGGACTGGGTGCGCGTGCGCAATCGTTTGTGTGGCATCTGCGGCAGCGACCTGCACCAAATCTTCCTCGACGCCAGCCTGGACGTGGCCCCCACCGCCCTCCCCGCCCACCGGCGCATCTATTTGGGCCACGAGATGGTGAGCGAGATCGTGGAAGCGGGGCCGGAAGTGCGCGGGTTCCAGGTCGGCGACCGAGTAGTACGCTGGGGCCGGGCCGATGACTGTCTCGCCCGCGGCCGCCAACCCCTCTGCCCGGCCTGCGCCCGCGGGCATCGCGTCCTCTGCGAATTCGCCTCCGAACCGAAAGCACACACGCCCATCGGCGGCGGCTTCGGCGACAGCTTCATCACCCCTGCCAGCACACTCGTCCCCGTCCTGCCCACCCTCACGGACGAACAAGGCATATTCACCGAGCCGGCCGCCGTCGCCATCCATGCCGCCTGGCGTCACATCCCTCGCCCCGGCCAGACCGTGCTCGTCCTCGGCTGTGGCACCATCGGCTTCCTCCTGATTCAAGCCCTGCGCACCCTCCAACCCGATTGCACTCTCGTCGCCCTGGCCGAATTCCCCTGGCAGGCCGAGTTGGCGCGGCAGTTCGGGGCGCAGCACACCTTCCTCGCCAGCGATGACGGCTATCTCCAAACGGCCAAGCTGACAGGCGCCAGGGTGTATGCTGGCCGGGCGGGGAACCGCATGTTGATGGGTGGCTTCGACGCCGTGTTCGACGTGGTGGGCATCCCCATCACCCTGAACAACGCTCTGCGCTGGACCAAAGCCGGGGGAACGGTCGTGCTGGTGGGCGTCAACCTGCACCGCATGTCGTTGGACGTGACGCCGGTGTGGTATCAGGAAGTCGATCTGGTGGGCGCGGTCGGGCACGACATCGTCGAATGGGAGGGCGAAACCATCTCCACCTTCGATCTGGCCATGCGCTGGATGGCCGCGGGTCGCCTGCAAACGACGCCGCTGCTCACCCATCGCTTCCCGCTGGCCGACTATCGCCAGGCCCTGACCACCGCCATCGACAAACGCGGACAGCGCGCGATCAAAGTAGCGTTCGAGTGTTGACATTCGCGCTATTCGCCTATTCGTGTCATTTGTAAGCGATATCGGGGGCTTGGCGGGGTAGGAGTTCACGTTGCCCCCAAATTGGCTCACGCAAAGCCGCTAAGACGCAAAGCTTTTATGTTTTCTTGGCGTCTTTGCGCCTTTGCGTGAGATAAAAAACGCGCAGGCGAACAGTTACTTTGCGAGGCGCTTTTCGCATTCGCGCTCGAGCCAAACGGGGAAGCGTTGATCCATGCGCGACAGATTGGAGTCTGGAATAAAGTTCGTGTAAAATCGGAAGACAAATTACGCCGCGCGCCGAAGCCGGCGCTCTGCCTGCGAGGAGGTCAACGATGACAGCTGCCACGTCCGCATCCCCATCCACCCGGCGCCAGCGCTGGGCCTGGTATCTGTACGATTTCGGCAACTCGGCCTATGCTTCGGTGGTGTATCTGGCCGTCTATTCGGCGTATTTCAAGGGCGTGGTCGTGGGCGGGGCCGAAGGCTCACGGCTATGGGGCCTTTCCATCGGCATCGCCCTCCTCATCGTCGCCGTCATCGCGCCGGTATTGGGCGCAGTGGCCGATTTCTCCGGCGCCAAGAAGCGCTTCCTGCTTACGTTCACGGCCGTGGCGGTGGTGTTCACCGGCCTGCTCTTTTTCGTCCAGAAGGGCGACATTGCTATGGGCATGTTGTTCTTCATCCTGGCCGAGATCGGCTACCGCAGCGGGCAGCTTTTCTACGATGCTTTCTTGCCCGAGGTGGCCGGCAAAGACGACCTGGGCAAGATTTCGGGCATCGGCTGGGCGGTGGGATCGG
Organism: Chloroflexota bacterium; assembly: GCA_041918515.1. Lineage (GTDB taxonomy): Bacteria > Chloroflexota > Anaerolineae > J102 > J102 > SSF26. The sequence continues at coordinate 40,825 of JAYRVO010000058.1, forward strand.
CGGGCGGCGTGATCTCGTTGCTCATCATTCTGCCTCTGGTGTTGCTGATCAAGGGCGATTTCATCATCCGGCTATCGATGGTGATCACGGCCATCTTCTGGATCCTGGCGGCCACCCCGCTCGCGCTCTGGCTGAAGGAAAAGCGACAGGCGCAGCCCCTCCCCAAAGGCGAAAGCTACGTCAGCGTGGCCGTGAAACAGGTGGCGCACACGGTCAGCACCGCCAGTCACTACCGCGAGATGAGCAAGTTCATGGCCGCCTTCCTGGTCTACGGCTCTGGCATCGCCATCGCCCTCGAATTTGCCGCCATCATTGGGGCCACACTCTACGGCATGAAGCAGGAAGGCATCATCATCTTTGCCATCATCGTCCAGATCACAAACGTCATTGGCGCCTACGGTTTCGGACTGTTGGTGCAGCGCCTGGGCGCCAAACCGAGCCTGATCATGTCGTTGCTGCTCATGATCGGCATCGTCGCCGCCCTGTATTTTAGCCATAGCCAGCTTGCTTTCTTCCTCATTGGCGCCGGCGCCGGCATCGCCATGGCGGGCGTGCAATCGCTCAGCCGCACCACCGTGGGCCTCTTCGCCCCGCCCGGCCAAAGCGCCGAGTTCTTCGGTTTCTTCACCATGGTGGGTCGCATCTCGTTCTGGATCGGCCCGGCCGTCTTCGGCGTGCTGGCGGCGGAAGCTGCACAGTGGTACGAGGCTCGCGGCGTCGCTGTCGGCCCCGCCGAGCAACAGGGCCTGCGCCTGGCCATCATCGCCATCGGCCTTTTCCTGCTCATCGGCCTCCTTCTCCTCCTGCTCGTGAACGAAAAGAAAGCGCGCTCGGCCTCTCAAACAGCCGTAAGCGCGTAGACGTGGCAAGTGGCAGGTCGCAGGTGGCAAGTCGCAAGTTGACTGTTGATTGTTGATTGTTTTCACTTTATCTATACCTACTTGTCTACTTGTCTACTTATCTACTTGTCTACTTGTCTACTTATCTACTTATCTACCCAATAACCAGGAAATGACACAATGACAACCATCACCGGAGGCGAACTCCTCCTCAAATGCCTCAAAGCCGAAGGCGTCGAGATGATGTTCGGCGTGCTCGACGGCAGCTTCAACGCCTGGCTGGCGAAACTGAAAGACTACGAGATGGGCTACATCTGCCCGCGACACGAGGCCGCCGCCGCCCACATGGCCGAAGCCTGGGCGCGCGTGCGCGGGGGGCCGGGCGTCGTCATCGGCGGTATCGGGCCGGGCGCCGCCAACATGGTCTCGGGCGTGGCTGTGGCCTATGCCGAAGGCAGCCCGCTCATCGTCATCAGCGGCCAACGCCGGCGCAGCATCATCTATCCCGACCGCGGCGGCAGTTTTCAGGTGCTCGATCTGCTCGACTTCTACCGGCCGGTGACCAAATGGCGGGCAGGGCTGCGCGACCTCCGCCGTCTGCCCGAACTGATGCGCACGGCCTTCCGCACCGCCCTCAGCGGCCGGCCTGGCCCGGTCTACATCGAAATCCCTGAGGACCTGATGCGCGGGACGATCGACGATGCCCAGATCGACATCTGGCCGCCCGACCGCTACCGGGTGAGCGATTTAGGCGTGGGCGATCCAGCCAAAATCGCTCAGGCCGCCGACATGCTCATGAGCGCTCAGCGGCCCTTGCTTCATGCCGGCAATGGCGTGATCTGGTCAGGGGCGGCGGCAGAGTTCGTCGCTCTAGGCGAGCACCTCGGTGCAGCCATGACCACGACTCTGGCCGCGCGTGGGGCCGCGCCCGAAGATCATCCTCAATATCTGCACGCCCTCAATCGCGATGCCCTGGAAGCCGCCCGCGGCGAGGCCGACATCGTGCTGGCTGTGGGCACGCGCTTGGGCGAACTGGACGGCTGGGGCCGATCTCCGCTCTGGGGCGATCCCAAGATCCAGAAACTGATCCAGGTCGATGCCGACCCGACCTCCATCGGCGTCAACCATCCGGTCGATCTCGGCATCATCGGCGACGCCGGCGCTGTGCTGGCGGCCCTTCGCCAGATCGTTGCCGCCCGCATCCCCGCTCGCAGCCCTCATGACGGTTTCGCCCATTACAACAAGCTGACCGCGGAATGGCGGCGCGAGTTGGCCCAGAATTTGACCTATGGCGGCGGCGAGGGCATCAACTCTGGCCGTATGGTGCAGGCCGTGCGCGCGTTCTTTCCCCGCGACGCCATCGCCGTGCAGGATGGCGGCAACACCAGCCTGTGGTGCGCCAACTACAACCTCATCTACGAGCCGCGCACCTATCTCTACACGGCCAAATTCGGGCACCTGGGCACCGGCCTGCCCTATGCCATCGGCGCCAAGCTCGCCCAGCCCGACCGTCCCGTCTATCTGATCACCGGCGATGGCGCTTTGGGCTTCAACATCCAGGAATTGGAGACGGCCCGCCGCCACAACGTGCCCATCGTCATCGTCGTCGCCGCCGACCAGGGCTGGGGCATGGAGCGCTCGTCGCAGCTCTTCGCCCAGGTGGGCGCCATGATCGAGACCGAGCATCATCCCACCCGCTACGATGTCATCGCCCAGGCGTTCGGCTGTCACGGCGAACTGGTGACCGAGCTTGACCAACTGACCCCGGCCCTCGAACGCGCCCAGGCATCCGGCCAGCCCGCCCTCATCCAGGTCATGGTGGACAAGGTGGCCAACCTGGCCCCGCCCGGCGCCCTGGTCTTCGGTTCGATGGTCTACCGCGCCTCGGATTGAGCCTGGTGTGTGGACGCGGAACGGGAAACACGGAAAAGCCAGAAGCAGGTATCCGCGTTTCCCCATCCGCGTCCACAACAAGGAGAAAAAAATGCCTAATCTACAAGGAAAAGTCGCCCTGGTGACAGGCGCCGGTCGCCGCGGCGGGATCGGTGCAGCGGTGGGGCTGCGGTTGGCGCGGGAGGGCGCCCACGTCGCCGTCGTCGATCTCTGCGCGGCGCCGATGAGCGGCGTCGCCAGCCCTGGCGGCGGGCAGTGGGATGAATTGCAGGCGCTGGCTGCTGACATCATCGCGCTGGACGTGCGGGCGCTGCCCCTGCGTGCGGACGTAACCGTCCGCGCCGAGGTCGAGACCATGATCGCTGAAACGATGAAAGCATTCGGGCGGCTGGATATTCTCGTCAACAATGCCGGGGTGGCCCTCGGCCCGGCGCCCATCGCCCAAATGCAGGAATCGGCCTGGCGCCGAACGCTGGAGATCAACGCCACCGGCGTCTTCCTCTGCTGCCAGGTCGCCATCCCGGCCCTGATCCAGAGCGGCAAATCGGGGCGCATCGTCAATATGTCGTCATTGGCCGCCATCCGGCCCAAACCCTATCTCTCGGCCTATGCCGCCAGCAAAGCCGCCGTCGTCGCCCTGACGCAATCGCTGGCCCAAGAGGTGGCGCCGTTCGGGATCACCGTCAATGCCATTTTGCCCGGCGACATCGACACCGCTTTCAAACAGTGGGGCTTGCAAATCGAGTCGATGGTGCGCGGCCGGCCCTACGATCAGGTCTATGCCGAAGCCGTCGCTCAGATCCCGGTCGGGCGTATGGGGCTGCCGGAGGATGTGGCCAGTTTGGTCGCCTATCTTGCCTCGGACGAAGCCGGCTTCATCACCGGCCAGGCCTATCCCCTGACGGGCGGGCGCGAGTTGGTAGCGACGGCGCTGCCGCGATAGGTCGCGGTAGCGATAGGTTGCGGCGACGGCGAACTGCGCCTTACTTTGGCAGGCGCACAAATTGTGGTATGATAGCGCCTCGAATCTTTTAGCACTCACCACTTACGAGTGCTAATCCGACGACTATCATGGCCGATACCCCCGCCACCTCACCTCCCACTGATCTCACTCCCCGCCAGCGCTCCCTGCTCGGCCTTATCGTGCGCGAATTCATCACTTCCGCCGAGCCGGTGGGGTCGCGCACTCTGGTCGCGGCCTACGAACTGGGCATTTCGCCTGCCACTGTGCGCAACGAAATGAAAGCCCTGGAGGAATTGGGGTACCTCACCCATCCCCACACGTCTGCCGGCCGCTTGCCCACACGCAAAGGCTATCGCTATTTCGTCCAACACCTGTTGCAGGAGATTCAGCTCCCGCCCGCCATCGAGCACACCATCCGCCATCAGTTCCACCAAATTCAGCAGGAACTGGACCAATGGGTGCGACTCTCGGCCAGCGTCCTCGCCCGCACGGTGCAAAGCGCAGCCATCACCACCATGCCGCGCCCGGCCAGTGCGCTTTATAAACATCTGGAACTGATCAGCTTGCAGCCGCGCACCGTGCTCATGGTATTGGTATTGCACGGCGGCGCCATGCGCCAGCAACTCCTGGCCCTCGAAGACCCCTGGACGCAGGCGGAGTTGTCGCAGCTGAGCGCCAACCTGAACCACCGCTTATCCGGTCTCGATGCCGTCCGCCTGCGCGCGCTCGAAAGCGATCCCGATCCCCTGGTGCGGCAGATCATCGACATGGCTGCCGAAACCCTGGCGCACGAGGATGAGCGAGGCGAGCAAATCTTCCGCGAGGGCCTGACCAATGTCCTGCAGGCGCCCGAATTCATCGATCAAAGCGAGGCGCGACGCTTCCTCGAGATCTTCGAGGAGCCGTCACCCATCGAACCCATCATCCAGGAGGCGCGCCATCTCCCTGGCGTTCAGGTGATCATTGGCGGCGAGCGCCCCTACGACAACTTGCCCGATGTCAGCCTTGTGCTCTCTCGCTATGGCCAGCCTTCTCAGGGTTCTGGCATCCTCGGCGTCATTGGCCCCATCCGTATGCCCTACGGTCGCACCATCTCGACCGTTCGTTTTATGTCGAGTCTTATGAGCAGCCTGGTCGCCAATCTCTACGGAGACGATGAGATAGACGATGAACGATAAAGTGAACGATTATGAACCAAGACGAAACCCCTCTTGCCACCCCAGCACCTGAAACCGTGGAACTCTCTTCCGAACAAGTCGACGAAGACATCATCAACTCACTCGTGACTGAGTTGGCCGAAGCCAAGAAGGCGGCCGATGAAGCGCGCGACCAACTGCTGCGCGCTCAGGCCGATCTGCAAAACTTCCGCAAACGCAAAGAGCGCGAAGCCGAAGAACGCGTGAGCCACGCCAACGCCCGCCTCCTGCTCGATCTGCTGCCCGTCCTTGATGACTTCGAGCGCGCCTTCGCCACCGTCCCCACCGGCGAGGCCGAGGCGCCCTGGGTCAAGGGCTTCGAGCTGATCTTGCGCAAACTGCAAACCGTCCTCGAGCGCGAAGGCGTCACGCCCATCCTGGCCAGCGGCCCCTTCGATCCCAATCAACACGAAGCCATCAGCATCGAACCTCACGAGGCCATCCCCAGCGGCGAGATCATCGCTGAAATTCGTCGCGGCTATCGTCTGCACAACCGCATCCTGCGCCCCAGCCAGGTGCGGGTAGCGCAATAAACCAAAGCCCGCGACCTCGCCCAATCCACCCATAACCAGTTGCCAATATGCCCAAAATCATCGGTATCGACCTCGGCACGACCAATTCCGTCGTCGCCATCCTCGAAGGCGGCGAGCCTATCGTCATCACTTCCGCCGAAGGCAGCCGCCTCGTGCCCTCCGTCGTCGCCGTCAACCCCAAGAGCGGCGAGCGCATGGTGGGACAGGTAGCCCGCCGCCAGGCCATCACCAATCCCGACGGCACCATCTACTCTGTCAAGCGCTTCATGGGCCGCAAGCTCAGCGATCCCGCGGTGCAGCGCGCGCAAAAGCACGTCCCCTACCGGATCACCGGCGCGCCCAACGGCGATCTGCGTGTGATTATGGGCGATCGCGAATACGCGCCACCCGAGATCTCGGCCATGATCTTGCAGAAACTGCGCGCCGACGCCGAAGCCTACCTCGGCCAAACCGTCACCCAGGCCGTGATCACCGTTCCCGCCTATTTCAACGATTCCCAACGCCAGGCCACCAAAGACGCCGGCAAGATCGCCGGGCTGGAGGTGCTGCGCATCATCAATGAGCCGACCGCCTCCGCCCTCGCCTATGGTCTCGACAAAAGGGGCGAAGGCCGCATCGCCGTCTATGACCTCGGCGGCGGCACCTTCGATATCTCCATCCTCGATGTGGGCGACGGCGTCTTCGAAGGGCTCAGCACCAACGGCGACACCTTCCTCGGCGGCGATGACTTCGACCACCGCGTCATCAACTGGCTGGCCGACGTCTTCCAGGCTGAGCATCGCATCGATTTGCGCCAGGATCGGATGGCGCTGCAGCGGCTGAAAGAAGCAGCCGAGAAAGCCAAGATTGAGCTTTCCTCCGTCCTGCAGACCGAAGTCAACCTGCCCTACATCACCGCCGACGCCACCGGCCCCAAACACCTGGTCGTCACGCTCAGCCGCGCCAAGCTGGAGCAACTGACCGAAGACCTCATCGAGCGCAGCATCGGCCCCTGCCGCCTGGCCCTGGAAGACGCGCAACTCAAGCCCGACCAGATCGACGACGTCGTCCTCGTCGGCGGCATGACCCGCATGCCAGCAGTGCAAGAAGCCGTGCGCAAGTTCTTTGCCCGCGAACCGCACAAAGGCGTCAACCCGGATGAGGTCGTCGCCGTGGGCGCCGCCATCCAGGCGGGCGTGCTCGGCGGCGAGGTCAAGGACATCCTCCTCCTCGACGTGACCCCCCTCACCCTCGCCATCGAGACGTTGGGCGGCGTCGCCACCCCGATGATCGAGCGCAACACCACCATCCCCACCAAGAAAGCCCAGCTCTTCACCACCGCCTCCAACGGCCAGACCCAAGTCGAGATCATGATCACGCAAGGCGAGCGCCCACTGACGAAGGACAACAAAAAGCTCGGCAACTTCATCCTCGACGGCATCCCGCCCGCCCCGCGCGGCGTCCCCCAGATCGAAGTCACCTTCGACATCGACGCCAATGGCATCCTGCATGTGGGCGCCCGCGACAAAGCCACTGGCCGCGAGCAATCGATCAAGATCACGGCCAGCTCTGGCCTCAGCGACGCCGAAATCCAGCGCATGGTGCGCGAGGCCGATGAACACCGCGCCGAAGATGAAAACCGGCGCGCGCTCATCGAGGCCCGCAATCGCGCCGACGCCGTCATCTATCAAACCGAGAAAGCCTTGCAGGAGGCGGGCGAAAACCTGCCTGCCGACCTGCATCGTGAGATCGAGGGCCAGATCGAGATCACCCGCCAGGCCAGCGCCGGCGAGGACGCCAACGCCATCGAAAACGCCGCCAACGACCTCCTTGCTGCCACCCAGAAGATCGGCCAATATCTCTACACCCAGGCCAGCAGCCCCTCCGGCTCCGATGCAACCGCCGCCGGCCCTGGCGATGAAGACGTCGTGGACACGGAATACAAATCTGACTGAAAATGGTCGTCACCCAAGCCGCCTCCGCCGCCAAAGAGCGCGCCGGCCTGCGGCAAATCGATCTGCACAGAGACCTGCGCCCCATCGCCGACCTGATCGATGAAGCCTTTGCCGGCGAACTCGATGCTGCCGGGCGCTCTTCGTTGAACGAAATGCGCACCCTGGCGCGGATGGGGCCGCTGCTCTATCTCATGCTCCCGGTCGGCGGCGAAATGGGCGGCTTCTTTCGCGGCTTCGTCTGGGAGGCCGCCGGCCAAATCGTTGGCAACGTCACCATCCAACAACTCGACGGCTACGGCCAGCGCTGGATGATTGCCAACGTCGCCGTGCGCCGCGCCTATCGCGGGCGGGGCATCGCCCGCACCCTGGTCGAGGCCGCGCTCGATCGCATCCGCCAATTGGGCGGCGAATGGGCGCTGTTGCAGGTGCGGAGCGACAACGACATCGCCCGCGGCCTGTACGAACGCATGGGCTTCAGCAAGGTCGTGGCCGAAACCAGCCTGCGCAGCTTCAAAACGCCGGATGTGTCCCCCCCGTCCCTGCCTTCGATTGCCTCCACCCGCCTACTGCACGAAAGCGACGCCGCCGCGGTGCAATACCTGGCCCGCCAGGCCATGCCCGAACTCGCCCGCTGGTGGAACACCCGGCGCCATAGCGACCTCCGCCATTTCACTGATTCGGCTGTGGGGCGAACCTGGGGCCTGATCAACGGCAAGGGCTATCGCCAGCGCCTGGGCCTCTGGGTCGGACAGGAGTTGATGGGCATCGCCGACATCGACCTGCACCCGCGCGGAGAACATCGTCTGGATCTACTCACACACCCGAAGCAGAGCGAACGCTGGGAACGACATCTTCTGGCGCAAGGGCTGACCTACCTGCGCGCCTATCCCGACCGCCCTATCGCCGCCACGATCTGCGATTACCAGCCCGAGGCCATCGCTGCTTTCGAGTCCTTCGGCTTTCGCGCCACCAACGTCCTCCTCACCATGCGCCGCCGCGTCCGCAACCTCAGCGAAACCTACGCCTGACCATCCGGCGCTTGCTAACAATCAAACAGTCAACATTCAACAATCAACGACCAACCCCGCCACCTTGTCACCCCGTCACCTTGCCCCCGTTCACCCCCCAGAAGGATAAAATGCTACGCAACTTCCTTGTCCGTCTCATCATCAACGCCATCGCCCTGGTGGTGGCTGCTTGGGCGATCTCCGGCATCCACTTCGACGGCAACTTCCCCGCTCTTCTCATCATCGCCCTGGTCTTCGGCGTGGTCAACGCCATCATCAAGCCCATCGTCTCCTTGCTCACCTGCCCCCTCGTCGCTCTCACCCTGGGCCTGTTCACGCTGGTGATCAACGCGCTCATGCTGTGGTTCACCGGGTGGCTTGCCGGCATCCTTGGCCTCAGCAGCTTCAAGGTGGATGGTTTCTTGCCCGCCTTCCTCGGCGCCATCGTCATCTCTATCGTCAGCCTCATCCTCAGCGTCGTGCTGCCCGAAGAGAGAAAACGCCGCTGAATCAACCCGCGCCGGGGTCTAAGAAATCACCGGCCGCCCAGCCCTCAGCCGTGCCGCCCCCCGTCTTGGGAAAACGAATTTGCCACCAGGTATAGGTGTCGGCCCGCTCTGGCCCCCCGATCACGTCCACAATCGTACCCGGAGCAAGCGTGATCACCAGGCCGAAATTCGTTCCTGGCCCATCGCGCACCCGTAATCCCGCGTCCGCGTTCACCGTCGCCTGACCACCCACCCGCAACACATCGCTCGCGCCGGCCGGCGGCGGGGTGGGCGTGGCCGCGACGGGCGTCGCCGTTGGCTCGGGGGTGGGGGTGGCGACCGCCACCGTCGGCGTCGGCGCCAGACTTTCGACCGTCGGCGTCGCTGGCGCCAGCGTGGGCGACGGCGGCGGCACCGCCTGCCCCCCGCCCAACGTCCGCACGAGCACATAGAATAACCCGCCCGTGATCAAAATGGCCAGGAGAGGAATCAACAAGGCGACCCAGGGGGAACGCGGTCGCTGCTGACGGCGGCGGGTTTGGAGGCTGCGCTGACTCATAATAGGGGTAGGAAAAGGGGGATCGAACACAAGTATACCACGCACCTCTCAGGAGGCAAACGGGCCGGGGAGGGCATAACGGCTGACGCCCCCCTTGCCCCTCAGCCACCTCCGCGTTTACCCTATCGCTTCATGAAACGCCGCTTCCTCGCTCTTTGTCTTCTCCTGCTCTTTGCCGCCCGGCTCGGCCCGCCCCTCCGCGCCCTGCCCGCGCCTGGCAATACGTGCGGCCCTGCCGCCCCCTTTGCCGCCGACGCCATCCTCGTCAAACTCGCGCCCGGCGCCATCCCTCCACCCGGCCTGGGCGAACACCTCTTCGGCTACTGGTATCGCACACCCATCGGCAAAAACGAGACAGTCCCAGAATCCATCCGCCATTGGCGAGCCACCCCTGGCGTCCTCCTTGCCGACCTCGACTACCTCCTCCAAACCGACCCCAGCGCTCCCTTCCCCTCCTCTCTCCGCCCCCCGCCCTCCGATCTCCAATCTCCACTCTCCGCTCTTCGCACCGCCCTCAGCACAGCCCTCAGCACCGCCCTCATCCCCAACGACCCCTACTACCCCCGCCAGTGGAACTTCGCCCCCATCCAGGCGCCCCAAGCCTGGGACATGGGCGCTGGCTCCGGCGTCATCGTCGCCATCATCGATTCCGGCGTCAGCAAAGGCGATGATCTCGCCTGCCGCGCCTTTGTGGACGAATACAACGCCCTCACCAACAAAAGCGGCCCCGGCGCCGCCGCCGACGACTTCGGCCACGGCACCCACGTCGCCGGCACCATCGCCCAATGCACCAACAACGGCCTCGGCGTCGCCGGCATCGCCTTCGACGCCCAACTCATGCCCATCAAAGCTCTGGATAACCACGGCAACGGCAGCTATGCCGATGTCGCCGAAGGCGTCGATTGGGCGCACACACACGGCGCCAGCATCATCAACCTCTCTTTGGGAGGGCCATGCTTCAACGGTTGGCCCGCTTGCTCCAGCCCCATCCTCAACGACGCCATCGCCGCCGCCGCTGCCGCCGACATCGTCATCATCGCCGCTGGCGGCAACTTCGGCGGCCTCTTCGTCGCCTATCCCGGCAATCACCCCAACGTCATCGCCGTCGCCGCCGCTGACCGCAACCTCGACCATCCCTCCTATTCCAATCGCGGCGACGCCCTGGACGTAAGCGCGCCCGGCGGCGTAACCGACGCCACCACTGAATGCAGCAACGGCATCCTCCAACAAACTATCGAACGCGGCCACTGGCTCTACCAATGCAAATACGGCACCTCGATGGCCACCGCCCACGTCTCCGCCGCTGCCGCCCTCCTGCGCGCCCACGTCCCCACCGCCACCCGCCAGCAAATCCAAACCGCCCTGCAACAAACTGCCCTCGACCTCGGCAGCGCCGGTTTCGACACCACCTTTGGCCATGGCCTCATCCAGATCGCCGACGCCCTCCTTACTCTCGAGACCCTCGGCGCCACCTCCACGCCCACACCAACGCCAACCACCACTCCCACCCCAACCGAAACCCCTACTCCCACACCAACTCCCACCGAAACTACCACCCCCACAGCCACTCTTACTCCTACCACCACTCCCACCCCCACCGAAACCCTGACCCCCACCCCCACCGTGGCCATTCCCCACTGGCTGCCCCTCCTCCTGCACACCTTCCCCCTTCCACCGATGGCTGCATCCCGCGCCCATCTTGCTGAGGAAATGACTCCTGCGTAACATGCTTCGACAGAATACGCAGTACGCAATACGTAAGAATCGATATCACCAATCAACCTCACGGCTCTCCTTCCCCGGAGGAATTGAATCACATGAGGCCGAACCTTCCCCTGCGGCAAACTTTCCTGGCATTAGTCCTCATCACCGTTCTCGCTCTCATCCTCGGCGGCGTCGCTACCGGTCGCCCAAGCGACTCCGTGCGCCCAAGCGACTCCAGTCGCTCCGCTCCTCGCGCCCCTGCTGCTGACGACATCTGGCGCTTTCGCGGCTTCACCTACCGCGGCCACCCCGACGGCGGCAAAGTCGGCCTCGAAGACGTCACCGTCAAACTCTATGCGCGCACCACCAGCGAAGCCGCGCCCGGCCGCCTGATCGAGACCAAAGTCAGCGATGGCTCCGGCTTCTTCAACTTCTACGTCACCTCCGACCGCATCGCCGACTTCATGCGCCTGGTCATCGAACCGCCCTCCGGCCTCGTCGCCAGCGCCACCCTCTCGGAAGACGGCCAGATCATCGACCCCACCACCATCGAATGGTTCCGGCCCGCCCCTGAAGTCCACCAAAACGCCTTCTACTTCAACCCGCCCAGCCCCACCCCCTCGCCCACCGCCAGCCCTTCGGCCACACTCAGGGCCACGGCCACCCCTAGCCCCACCGACACGCCAACACCCACGGCCACCCCCAGCCCCACCGACACGCCAACGCCCACCGCCACCGCCAGCAATACCCCCACCCTCACCAACTCCCCTACCCCTTCGGCTACGCCCACCGCCACCCCCCACCGCCTCTACCTCCCCATCATCCTCGTCCCCCCGCGCCAGATAGGCGAACCGGTGCTGGAACTCACCATCCTGCACAACAACGACGCCGAGTCGCAATTGCTGAACGCCGGGCGGGGTCTGGAAGACTACGGCGGCATCGCCCGTTTCACCACTCTGATCAAAAACCTGGAACAAGCAGCCACACAACCCGGCGCTATCACGCGGGCGGTGCTCAAGATCGAGGCCGGCGACAACTTCCTGGCCGGGCCAGAGTGGAATGCCAGCCTGAGCAAGGGCGCGCCTTACTACGACGCCCTCGGCCAGGACGCCATCGCCTACGACGTCATCAGCCTGGGCAACCACGACTTCGACTTCGGGCCGGATGTGACCGCCAACTTCATCGAGAGCTTCCAGCCCGGAGGCGAAACCTTCGCCTCCGCCAACCTCAACTTCAGCGCCGAACCGCGTTTGCAGGCGCTGGTGGCGGTGGGACGGCTGGCCCCCAGCGTGGTGGTAGCGAAAGGCGGCTACAAGATCGGCGTCATCGGCCTGGCTCCACCCGAATCGGCCTTCATCACCTCCCTGCGCAACGTCACCGTCAACCCCAACACCGTTGCCGCCACGCAAGCCGAGATCGACCGGCTCGCGGCGCAGGGCGTGAATATCATCATCCTTGCCACCCAACTGCAGAGCATCCGCAACGACCTGGCGCTGGCGCCACAACTGCGCGGCGTCGATATCCTCGTCTCCGGCGGCGGCGACGAGGTGTTGGGCAACCCCACCGACCTCTATGTCCCCGGCGACGAGAAGAACATCTTCGGCCCCTACCCGCAATGGGCCACCGGCCGCGACGGCGCCCGGACGCCCATCGTCACCACCTCAGGCGACTACAAATACGTGGGGCAATTGGTCGCCCGCTTCGACGCCAGCGGCTACCTGACCGGCGTCGACGAAGGCGCCTCGCAAATGGTGCGCGTGGCGGGCGGCTCGCAACCAGACGCGGTGCAGCCAGATCCTACGGCCCAGCAAGAGGTCGTCGATCCCGTGACGGCCTACACCACCGGCCTGGCGCAGACCGTGATCGGCCAGAGCGAGGTCACACTCGAAGGCCGCCGCCCCCAAATCCGCAATCAAGAGACCAACCTGGGCAACCTGATGGTGGATTCGTTGCTGTGGTCGACCGCGCAGCAGGCCGCCAGCTTCGGCGCGCCGCCGCCCGACATCGCCCTGCAAAACGGCGGCGGCATCCGCAACAACAGCCTGCTGCCGGCGGGCAACGTCACCGAGCTGACCACCTTCGACGTGGCGCCGTTCCTGAACTTCACTGCCATCGTCCCCAACATCACCCCGCAAGACCTGAAGAACCTGCTGGAGAACGCCTATGCGCGCATTGCCGCCGCGGACGGGCGCTTCGCTCATGTGGCGGGGCTGCGCGTGGTGGTGGATACGAGCAAGCAAGCCATGGTGATCGATGCCAACGGCGCCATCACCACACCCGGCGAGCGCGTGCGCTCGGTCATCCTGGCCGATGGCACCGTCGTGGTGGCGGATGGGCAAATTGCACCGGCTGCCAGAAACGTGAACGTGGCCACGATCGACTTCCTGGCCCGCGGCGGCGACCAATACCCCTTCCCCAAACCCTACACCTTGATCCGCCTCGGCGCCACCTATCAACAGGCCCTGCGCGACTACATCCAGGTGGGTCTGAACGGCCAGATCACGGCCGCCAGGTATCGGCAGGGTGGTGAAGGGCGGATCGTCTATCTGCCGTAATAACTCCTCAGCCGCTGACCCCTGCGACGCGGTGACGATAGGACGAAGGGACGAAGATTGACGATGTTCGTATCGTCCTTTCGTCCATGTTCGTCCCTATTCGTCGATTCGCCTGCTGGCTGTGGCATGGCGGAGCAGTTACAAACTTGCGCTCTTGGCGGTCAGAAAAGCCAGCGACGGCCAGGTTGGGTGCGCGCAAAGCCTTGCGCGCGGGAAGATCGTGAAAAAATTACACGAATAGTAAGCTACCTTACTGTTTTTGCAGGAAATGGGGACTATGCTAAGAAAAGCGAAGCTACGTCTGCCCGAACTACTTCTGCGTAGCTTGCTGACCTGATGTGACGCCTCCCTCCCGGAGGCAGGGCGCGGGAGGAGAAGCGACCTTCTTTTCTTTCTGACGATGGGCGCCTGTGCGTTTCGCAGGCAAGGAAAAACGACGACATCGCCGTCGCCGGAGGAAAAAATGAAAATCCGATACTTTTTCATGGTCGCGCTGCTGGCGCTGGTGGCGCTGGCGGGCACATCGAGCGCGAGCGGCGAATCGTCAAGACTCGCGCCGGCCACCGTCACCGAGTTCACCAGCACAAGCGATACCTACATTTCGGAGCCGAACCCCAGCATCAGCTACGGCGCCGTCCAGACCCTGAACGTCGATGGCGGCGCCGAAGACACCAACCTCGACAACTGGGCGTTGCTCAAGTGGAATGTTAGCGCTATTCCCGCTGGCAGCACCGTAGAGTCGGCGTCGGTCACGATCTTCATCACCGATAATGGCACCAGCCAGACCTACCGTTTCTATGAGGTGATGGGCAGCTGGAACGAAAGCACGACCTGGAACACAAAGCCCGCCTGGGGGACGACCTCGCTGGGCGCGGTGGGGCCATTTGGCAGCGGCGCCCAGACATTGAGCCTGAACAAGGCGGTGGTGCAGAAATGGGTGAACGCGCCGGGCGCGAACAATGGTGTTATCATTGCCGATAGCAACAATACCAGCGGCTTCGATTTCTGGGCGCGCGAGTACAGCACCGCCACGCAGCGGCCCAAGCTGAGTGTGACCTGGACGGCGCCGGCGGGCGCCAACTGCACCACGCAAACCGAGCTGCCCCCCGCTGAGTGCCAGGCGCTGGTGGCGCTGTATACGAGTACGGGGGGGGCGAGCTGGAATGATAGTCCGGGCAATAATTGGAACGTGACACAAACGCCGTGCAGTTGGACGGGCGTTACGTGCAGCGAAGGGAGGCCGCGGCACGTCACCAATCTGGATCGGCAGTACAGGAATCTGGTGGGCACCATCCCCGACTTATCCGCCCTGACGAGTCTGAAGGGTCTCAATCTGGCCGATTGCCAACTGAGCGGCACCCTTGACGGTATCTTGGGTCTTACCAGTCTGGAGCTAGTCGATCTGCAGCACAACCAACTGAGCGGCAGCATCCCCAACCTGTCAGCCCTTGTCAATCTGCGGAAGCTGGGGGTGGACCACAATCAACTGAGTGGCAGCATTCCCACAACTTTGCCGGTTAGCGTGCGACTAGCCATCCTACATCATAACCATCTGAGCGGCAGTATCCCCGATCTTTCCGCCCTTACCAACCTGGAAGGGCTGTTCTTCGATAATAACCGTCTCAGCGGCAATATTCCCAACGTTTTGCCGCCCAACATCACCTACATAAACTTGCAGAACAACCAATTGGGGGGCATTGTTCCTGTTTCGGTGTGCGCTGGGCAGCTTGAGCTTGAGGCGATCGATCTGGGCTACAACATGTTGACGGGGCAGGCCGACCCTTGCGTTACAATGGCAGATCCGGACTGGGCGGCGACGCAGACGGTGCCACCGACGAATGTACAGGCCCAGTATCTGACGCCCACCAGCCTGAAATGGACCTGGACGCCCATCCTCTATACGGGGGATGGCGGCTACTATGAAGTACGCTGCGCCAACCAGAGCGGCGGGCCGTACAATCAAGCCATGGGAACAACGGCGACCACAGGCGGGAAGGCCGCCACCAACTTCACGGCCACGGTCACCGCTGGCGTGCACTACTATTGCGCCGCCCACACCTTCACACCCAAACACGGCGAACAGCAGAACAACCTCACCAGCATCGACAGCGCCGAGGTCTACGTGCCGCCGGACGGTGGGCCGCAAACGTACAACGTGACCAAGACGGCGGACACCAATGACGGCGCCTGCACGCAGACGGATTGCTCGCTGCGCGAGGCAGTGATTGCCGCCAACGCCCACTTCGGCAAGGACACCATCAACATCTCCGCCGGCGTCTATCTCTTGACCATCGCTGGCACTGGCGAAGATCTGGCTGCCACTGGCGATCTGGACCTGACAGAAGAAGTCATCGTCAAGGGCGCAGGCAGCGCCCAGACCACAATCGATGGCAACGCACTGGACAATGTCTTTGATGCCAAGAAAGCCGCAGAATTTCGCGGTTTGACAGTTCAAAATGGCAAGCCACGCGGAATCCAGCACTCCGGAGCGATATTGACTGATGTTTTGATCAGTAACAACCCAGAAGGCGCCTGCTGCAGCAGCATCGCGGGCGGGACCTTCCTCAACAACGGATCTGGTATCGTCTCCTGCGATGTCCGTGGCGTCACGGTCAGGCAAAATGAACTTGGCATCTTCTGCTTCAGTGAACCCCCCCAGCTGACTCTGACTGTTCAAGACAGCACGGTTTCGTCCAATGCAGACGGTATAGTTCTATATGGCAACTATGTCGGCTCAGTAAGTCTCGTGAATGTGACGCTTGCCCAAAACGCTCTAGGTCTCGGCGCGGAGATCGATGGCGGCGCCGCCACCGCCGACATCCTCAACAGCACGATCGTCGATAACCAAACCCACTTCATTTTCGACGGCCCTCTCCCGACCCCGCGCAATTCGATTGTCGGCGCCTCTGCCGCCTGGGGGTTAGCACCGTTCAACGGGAGGTATTTCGACTTGCGGGCCAACAGCCCGGCCATCGATGTCGGCGATAACAGCATCTGTCCCACCACCGACCAGATCGGAAATCGCCGACCCGTGGACGGCAACGGCGATGGCAACGCCGTTTGCGATTTGGGCGCCATCGAGTATCAGGGCGGCGCGCCCACGCCCGAGCTGAAAGTTCCCGCCCACATCCCCGCCGTTTCTGGCCAGCCGTTCCCTGCCCCTGTGCAGTTCACCGCCAACGGCAGCAGCATTGCCTCCCTCGTCTTCTCCATCGATTTCGACCAACAGTGCCTCAGCTTCAACCCCGCTGACGGCAACGGCGACGGCATCCCCGACGCCATCGCCTTCGCCGCCCTCACCGGCTTCACCAAGAACGCGGCCTTCGACGCCAACGACACGGACGGCGAGATCGACATCACCCTCCTCGACATCGCCCCGCCTTTGCAGGCTCTGCCCGACGGAACCCTGGCCGCCATCACCTTCAACCCCTCCTGCCAGCCCCAGCCCGGCCAGACCCGCACCGCCGCCATCGCCTTCTCCACCGCCCCTGCCGCCTCCTTCGGCAGCACCACCGGCCAGAGCATCACCGGCCGCACCGTCGATGGCTCCGCTGACATCACCTCCCGCCGGCCCGAACTCAGCGCCGCCGCCGTTGCCGCCGAATACTACAAGAAAGCGGCCCCCGTCCCCATCCAACTCGCCGCCCGCGGCGCCGCCATTGCCTCGGCCGTCTTCTCGCTCGATTTCGACCAGCAGTGCCTGGCCCTCAATCCCGCTGATGGCAACGGCGACGGCATTCCCGACGCCATCGCCTTCGAGCCTCTCGCCGGCTTCACCAAGAACGCCACCTTCGACGCCAATGACGCCGACGGCGAGATCGACATCACCATCAGCGACATCGCCCCACCCCTGCAGGCCCTGCCCGATGGCAAGCTCATCACCGTCAGCCTCACCCCCATCTGCGACTTCTTCGGCTCGCCGCGCACCGCCGCCGTCGCCTTTGCCAGCGATCCCCCAGCCTCCTTCGGCACCACCGGCGGCCAGAGCCTGCCCGGAACCACCCCCAACGGCTCCATCACGATCCCGCCCATCCTGGCGGGCGACTGCAACGGCGATGGTAAGCTCGATGCCGGCGACATCCCTGCCTGCGTGCTGGAGATCTTCGACGGCGACGGCGTCGATCCGGCTGCGGCCAAGGGCGGCAGCTACGCCGGCACTGTCGGCTGCGACTGCAATATCGACGCCAAGATCGACGCTGGCGACATCACCTGTACGGTGCTGCGCATCTTTGGCGGCTATCCTGGCCCTGCGGCTCAGACCACAGCCGGCGCGCCTACCCTCAGCGCGCCCGGCCTCACCCTCGCCTTCCCCAACCGGACGATCACGATTCCTATCACCTTACAGACAGGGGGCGAAGCTGTGGCCAGCGTTGCCTTCTCGCTCGACTACGACCAGATCTGGCTTTCGCTCGACCCGAGTGACGCCAACAGCGACGGCCTGCCCGACAGCGTACACTTCTCCCTCCCGCCCGGCTTCACCGCCATCGCCAGCCTTGAACCTGCCGACGCCGACGGCGAGCTGGACGTGCTCATCGCTGACCTGACGCCGCCCCTCTCCTCCTTGCCCGGCGGCGTTCTCGCCACCCTTACCTTCGCCGTCGGCCCCGCCCCCTTCGGCTCCCAGGCGCCTGTCGCCTTCGCCGCTGCTCCCGCCGCCTCCTTCGGCAGCGCCAGCGGTCAGAGCCTCCCCGGCCACGCGCTCAGCGGCGCCGTTCTCATCGGCAGCCATCCCCGCTACCTACCGCTGCTACTCCACCAATAGCTCCTCATCCAACGCGCCGACCCGACCGTCTCGCCGGGTCGGCGCCCTCTCGGAGACATCATCGACGTACGCCTTGAGAACCGCGTTCATCCGCGTCCTATTTTCAGTGTACGCATTGAGAGGAGTCATGACCATGGCCCTGCTACGCTGGTTTCTGCTGGTTTGTTTGCTTGGGGCGGCGCTGACCGCTAGTGGAAGCGCCGGCAGGATGGGTGCGGGCACGAGCGAGTCGTTTGCTGTCACTCTTGCCACCATTACCGAGTTCCAGGACGGCGTCGCGCCTTCGTCAGCCTACGCCGGCACGCGCGACGCCATGATCAAGCAGGCCGAACCGAACAGCAACTTTGGCGCAGTTGCCTCTCTCAACGTCGATGGCGACGAGCCGAGCGGCAGTGGTCAGGACGTCTGGACCTTGCTCAAGTGGGATATCTCTGCTATTCCGCCCGGCAGCGCCGTCCAGGCCGCCAGCCTCACCCTCTACATCACCAACCAGTCCGAGGGCGAAGTCTACGTCCTGCGCGAGATGGCCGGCGGCTGGAGCGAGACCAACATCACTTGGAACAACACCCCCGGCTGGGGCGGGGCGACGTTGGGTGCGTCGGCGACGACCGCCTTCGGCTTCCATACCGTCCCTCTCAACGCCGCTGGCGTAGCTGTGGTGCAGAAGTGGGTGAACACCCCCGGTGCGAACAACGGCTTCATCTTCGTGGACAGCAACAATACCAGCGGCTTCGATTTCTGGGCGCGCGAGTACGGCACAGCCAGTTGGCGGCCCAAGTTGAGCGTAACCTGGCAACCGCAGCCCACCAACACGCCAACCAGAACGCCCACTCGCACCCCTACCCGCACCTTGTCGCCAACGGCGACCCCTACCCCTCCGCCAACGGCGACCCCTACCCCTTCGCCAACAGCGACCACTACAGAAACGCCCTCGCCGACCAGCACCCCTACCTTCACTCCTAGCCTGACGCCAACGCCATCGGCCACGTTTTCGCCTACTTCCACCCCCTCAGCAACGCCGACGCCTGACGATACCCCAACGTTTACACCGACGCCGACAGACACCGCTACGGCCACACCCGTGCTCAGTTCCCTCTGGCTGCCCCTCATGCTACGTGACACTATTCTCACGCCCACACCGACGCCGAGTCCCTCTCCGACTCTTTCACCGACCCTGGCCACAAGCCCCACAGAGACGGCGACGCCCACTCCTACCGACACTCACACACCTACAGGAACGCCCACCACAACGCCGAGTCCCACTCTGACTCTTTCGCCTACCATAACCGCAACGCCCACAGAAAGCGTCACGCCCACGCTCACCCCCACTCCCACTGTCAGCCCCACGTTCACTCCCACCCAAACGCCGACGCCGACGGTGACGATTTCGATCACCCCCACACATACGCCCAGCCATACTCCCAGCCATACTCCCACCCCCACACCAACCCTCACACCGACCAGCACGAGAACGCCCACTCCCACCCAAACGCCGACGGTGACGGTGACGATTTCGCTCGCTCCAACACATACGCCCACCCCCACGCCGACCATCACGAGAACGCCTACGCCAACCCACACCCCGACCAGCACGAGAACGCCCACTCCCACCCACACGCCGACCAGCACGAGAACACCCACGCCCACGTTTACTCCTTCGCCTACCCCCACCCAGCCCGCTTCCGGCCTGGCCCTCAGCATCCCCCTCCGCTTGCCGGCGCAGGCTGGCGCCATTGTCGATGTACCCATCCGCTTCCAGAGCGGCGGTAACAACATTGCTGCCCTTATCTTTTCCGTTGACTACAACCAGAACTTGCTGGCATACGTTCAGACCACCTTCAGCGTGCCCGCAGCCTTCGTAGCCAACGTCGAGTACGACCCAAGCGACACCGACGGCGAGTTGGATTTCAGCGTCCTCGACATCTTCGCTCCGCTCTCATCTCTACCCGACGGCGTCCTTGCCACCATCCGCTTCACAGCCGGCAGCCCGCCCCAGGTGAGCGAAGCCCATGTCAAGTTCTCGCCATCTCCACCCGCTTCCTTCGGCAACACTGCCGGTCAGAGCGTCACGGGCCGCACAATCGACGGCTCCATCCTGATCCAACCTTGACCTCCACCGAAAGGGCACCTTCTCTACTAAAAGCCATGAAGAACTTTCGTCTCATCCTCCTGGCGTTTCTGCTGCCGCTGGTGGCGGCTGCAAGCGTGCGCGAGACGGCCAGCTCCGCTGCAACCGACAACCCGCAAGTATCCGCCCCCAACCCCTCCTCTTTCGTCATCCTCGTGACCACTAAGCTGATACTTGATGACGCCGGACAAGAGACGCCTATCATCCTCGATCTGACCATCCAGCCTGGGCAGGCCAACCCTGGCCCTGGCCAACTGGGCGGTCTGGCGATGATTGATCAGTTCTGGCTTGAAGCGATCTCCGACAGCGATGAGATGGTGATCGGCATGCCCTTCTACTTCCCGCGGACGTTAACCGTGCCGGTGCTCCCCGAGGGAATGGAGCCTGACGGTGCGCCGGCCCGGATCGATATCGCCGAACCGGAAGTCACCTTGGTCCTCCCTTATCTCCCAGAGATCGACCTCATCCGCGTCTTGTCGCCTGATCGCTCCCAGATCAGCGCCATGCCGATCAGCAAAGCGAACGTGCGCGGCCCTCTCCCTGACCAAGAGCCAGTCACCCTTCCTGGACCCTCTGACAAATTCGATATCTTGATCATCGCCAGCGGCTATGACGCCGCCACCATGGCGAATTTCGCTGCCCGCGCACAATCGGTCAGGAACAAGCTGCTGGCAACAGAGCCTTTCCAGTCGTTTGGCGCCAACATCAGGGTGCAATCCTCTGTCAATACGGAAGACCTTGGCTGCTACTGTGGCTGTGGCGGCATCGATCGCTTGATGTGCTGCAATGACGCCGCCGTGATCGCTGCTGCCGCAAGATCCGGCTACTACTATGACGAGATCATCGTCATTCACAATACCACTACCTATTGTGGCGGCGCCTCTCGCGATCGCGGCGCCTTTCAGGGTAACAGCTATAGCACGTTGTCAATGATCTACGATGGTAGCTTCAGTGAGATCATGACTTTGCATGAGTTTGGTCATAGCTTCGCCAATCTTTGCGATGAATACACCTATGGCAGCGAGGGTTATACCTACTATGATTGTGTGAACTGCCGTGCCACTTGCGACAGTTGGGCGCATCTCACCCGTAGCTGTAGCGTGAGCTGTGACAGCCAACCAACCTATCTCCGACCAGAGGAAAGCGTCATGCTCGGTAACGAAGTGGGCATCTTCAATGCAGCGAGCATTCAGCAAAGTCTGACGCCCCGCCTCCGCTACTTCATCGGCGCGACGAACGGAACCACTGCCTTGTTCCAGGATGGCGTATTCCCTACCGATCAGTACGCTGGCACGCGCGATACCTACATCGCGCAGGACACTCCCGATGTCAACTTTGGCTCAGTCACTACGCTGAATGTGGATGGTCAGGCTCCCAACGGCAGCGGGCACGCCAATTGGGCGTTGCTGAAGTGGGATATCGCCAGCATCCCTTCGAACCAATATGTACAGACGGCTTCCATCACCCTCGACATTACTAACCATTCCTCTGGCCAAACATATCAGATCTATGAGGTGACAGGAAGTTGGGTAGAGACAGGGGTGGGTGGCGTGACATGGAATACAAAACCGGCGTGGGGCGCCACCGCCCTCGGCACATTTGGCCCTAGTTCGTTAGGCATGCAAACGCTGAACTTGAACAGCGCTGGTGCGGCAGTTGTGCAGAAGTGGATAAGAAACCCCTCCCAGAACTTCGGTTTCATCCTTACTGATGGGAGCAGTTCCGACGGTTTCGATTTCCCTGCACGCGAGGAGCCTGTGAGCACCCGGCGACCCAAGTTGACGGTAGTTTATTCTGCCAGCGGTCCATCGACGCCCGCGGTCATCAAAGGCCCTTATCTTCAGAATGTGACGACGAACAGCATCGAAATTCTGTGGGAGACGGACATCGCCGCCGCAGGCCAGCTGCGCTATCGCACCACTGGCGGCGCCTGGTCGTCCCAAGCAGCCGTCATCACCTACAGCACTCCTGGCAACAAGTATCTCACCAAAGCCTCGCTTTCAGGATTGGGCAACAACACCAGTTACGACTATCAGATCAGCGTAGACGGTGGGCAAAACTGGCAACCTACCAGCCCACCCGCGTTTCGCACCGCTCCCGCCACGACTGCTGCTGGCAGCTTCCGCTTCGTCGCCTACGGCGACTCGCGCGCTCAAGAGAACGGCTCCACTATCGAACACGAGAGGATCGCAAATCGTATTTTGGCAGACGCCCCCTTGCCCGGCCTGATCTTGAACACGGGTGATCTAGTCGATGTGGGTCAGTGCTACGAGAATTGGGCCTGGGAGTTCTTCACGCCGCTCAGTGCTTTGTCGTCGAAAGTAACTACTTACCCTGCCGCCGGCAATCACGAATACAAGACGGGCGCCTGCAACAGTGCACAGCGTCTCTGGTATAACGACCTCCTGTCCTGGCCGGATAGCGACCCGACGCCGAACCGCCAGAGCTGGTACGCTTTCACCTACGGCTGCACCCGCATCATCAGCCTGAACACCTACGACGCCCAATCGCTCAACTTTAGCTTTGGCCCGGCGCAAAAAACCTGGCTGGCCAACGAACTGGCGTCCGTTGACTCGCGGAACGCACAATGGCGCCTGGTATTCTTGCACACACCCCTGTACACCACTGTTGTTGGGAACCAGTGGCCATCCGACGCCCTGCGCGATGAGGTCATCGCACTGTTCAAGAACACCGGCGTCGATCTGATATTGGCCGGGCACACACACTTGTACGAACGCTTTCAGGACGTCAACGGCCTGAATTACGTGGTGGCGGGCGGAGGCGGCGCCAGCCTCAACAACTGTGGCAGCCCGTTGACCAATCCTTTTATCACGTACCAAACATGCCGCAGTGCTTTTCACTACACCACCCTCGATATCTCGTGCAGCGCCTCACCAACGCTTGAGTTCAAAGCTCGAGATGCCAGCGGTAACGTTTTCGACGCGCTGACTCTGCGCAAACCCGCCCCCACTCGCCCTGGGGACTGCAATGGCGATAACAAAATCGATGCCGCCGACCTCTCCGCTTGCGTACTCGAGATCTTCGATGATGACGGTGATGATGTCGCCAACGTTGCCGGTGGCAGCTGTCGCGGCACTCCCGGCTGCGACAGCAATAGGGACAGTAAGATCAACGCCGCTGACCTCTCCTGCACCGTCCTCATCATCTTTGGCCAACGTTGCGGAACGGCCGGCGAGAGCAACGAAGCAGCGAGCACTTCCCCAAACCCTACACCTTGATCCGCCTCGGCGCCACCTATCAACAGGCCCTACGCGACTACATCCAGGTGGGTCTGAACGGCCAGATCACGGCCGCCAGGTATCGGCAGGGCGGCGAAGGGCGGATCGTCTATATTCAGCAACCGTAGCACCAGAAAGCTGCACGCGGACAGCCCTCCAGTGTATCGCTGGCGGGCTGTTTTTTATGGATCGTACTGACTTCTGCACCACCTGCCCTGACCAGCCAAGGCTGAATGTCAAAGCATCACAAGCAGTCTTGACATACTACCTTATATATGGTATACTTCTTACATAAATACTGAGTCATTGTCGATTCCTTGCCCAGGGCTAACATCGCCTCACCCAGATGTCAACTGCCACGACGCTTTTGCATGGCTGGATTAGCACCTGGTCTTGGGCGAAGAAGATCGCCGATCTGCTGAAAACGATGCGCAGCAGCAGGCAGCTGACGACTTGATAGAGGTAGGAAAATGAAAAAACGGATACTATTTGTTGCTGGCTTGGCGGCGTTACTGACATTGGTAGCGAGTGGGTGGGGTGCATCCAGCAAGGCGAGGGAACGTAGCCACTTGGAACCCACTCCCACCGTTGAGTTTGCAGAGAGCGCCGTTCCCAACCAACCAGCCGTGGCAGCGGCTCCCCTGCTACCTCCTGACCAGGGTCCGGGTGGGCCGATCCTCATCATCACAACCGGCGCTGATCCCTTTAGCAAATATTACGCCGAAATCCTCCGCGCCGAGGGCCTGAATGCCTTTGCTTTGGCCGACATCGCCGCCGTCACCAGCGTCACGCTCGCTACCTATGATGTGGCCCTCTTGGCCGCCATGCCGTTGTCAGCGGCGCAAGCCACCATGCTGGCTACATGGGTTGACGAAGGTGGGAACCTGATCGCCATGCGCCCTGACACCCGATTGGCGGGGTTGCTTGGCCTTCGCGCCACTGGTTCTACACTCGGAAACGGCTATCTGCTGGTCAAGTCGGCGGGTCTGGGCGCCGGCATCGTTGGCCAATCCATCCAGTTTCATGGCAGCGCCGACCTGTATACGCTCAACGGCGCCACTCCTATCGCCACCCTTTACAGCAACGCCACCACCCCCACCGCCTACCCAGCCGTCACCTTCCGCGATGTTGGCGAGCAGGGGGGGCAGGCGGCCGCCTTCACCTACGATCTGGCGCGCGCCATTGTTTACATACGGCAAGGCAACCCCGCTTGGGCGGGCCAGGAGCGCGATGGCATCCCGCCCATACGCGCCACCGATCTGTTCTACGGCGCCGCCGCCTCTGATCCTCAGGCCGACTGGCTCGATCTGTCCAAGATCGCTATCCCACAGGCCGACGAACAGCAACGTCTTCTCGCCAATATCATCTTGGCTCTGAATCGAGATCGGAAACCTCTACCGCGCTTCTGGTACTTCCCGCGCGGCGAGAAAGCTGTGGTGATCTTGACCGGAGATGGCCACGGCCATGCCCAGGTGGCTGCCTGGCTCAACTGGTACAAAACGCTCAGCCCGGCAGGTTGCTCGGTGCAAGAGTGGGAGTGCGTTCGCAGCAGCGCCTATTTCGAGACTGCAATCGTCCTGACAAACGAGGAAGCACAGGCGCTCAACGCTGACGGTTTCGATCTGGGAGCACATGTCACCACCGGCTGCGCCAATTGGACGCCGGCGTCGCTGGCGGCGGCGTTCAGCACGCAGATGAGCGCCTGGCGGGCCAAGTACACCAGTTTGCCGCCGCCTGTGGGCGGGCGCACGCACTGTGTGGCCTGGAGCGATTGGGCGACGCACGCCAGGGTTGATGCCAACAACGGTATCCGCATGGATGGCAACTACCTGTACCCCTTGCCACCGTGGGATCGAGATCACCCTGGCCTGATGACCGGATCGGCCATACCCATGCGTTTTGCTGACCTCAACGGTGCCATGATCGATGTCTACCAGATTCCCTACCCCATGGCGGACGAAGTCGATCAGAGTTGGCCAGCCACCATCGACACCCTTCTCGACCGGGCGTTAGGGCCTGAGGGCTACTACGGTGCCTTTTCCGCCAATGTCCATGTCGACTACACTCCCGACTATCCCGGCCAAAGCCCTGTTGCTGCGGCTGCCATCATCGCCTCGGCCCAGGCGCGAAGCGTGCCGGTCGTCTCCATGCGACAGATGCTCACATGGTTGGATGGGCGCAACAATTCCGCCTTTGGTAACTTGACCTGGAGCGGCAACGCACTCGATTTCACCGTTGCCATCGGCAGTGGCGCCAATGGCCTCTGGGTCATGCTACC
Source organism: Chloroflexota bacterium (assembly GCA_041918515.1). Classification (GTDB taxonomy): domain Bacteria; phylum Chloroflexota; class Anaerolineae; order J102; family J102; genus SSF26. The sequence continues at coordinate 66,904 of JAYRVO010000058.1, forward strand.
CACGCGCGGTCCAATCGGCGGCCTGGAAGCGATCACTCTCGACGACGCCGCGGTTGGCTATAGCGTGCAGACCATCAAAGGGGTGGAATACGCCATGTTCCCCGCCGCTGCGGGCGCCTACCACGCCACCTATCGCTTGGAATCAACTGCAACCCCGACCAGGATCGCGACAAGCACGCCCACGTTTTCTGCTACATCTACACACACGGCGACCCCTTCAGCGACGCCCCGCGCTACGCCCACGCCCACGGCCACGACGCGCCCCAACACCACGCCCACGCCCTCTGCCACACCCACGCCCACGGCCACGACGCGCCCCAACACCACGCCCACGCCCTCTGCCACACCCACGCCCACGGCCACGACGCGCCCCAACACCGCGCCCACGCCCTCTGCCACACTCACGCGCACGGCGACTCCTTCAGCAACGCCCCGCTCCACCTCCACGCCAACGACCATTGTAGCTACAGCGACGCCAACTCAGGTGCTCATCGCCAGCGGCCCGAACCTTTTGTCAACCTCCTGGCTTTGGGCGCTCAGCGCGGGAGCGGCAACAGGTCATGCGGCCGCGTCAGGCACACTCGATATCCAGGCGACGGCGGCGGCCAGCGCCTGCTGGTATCAGGATATCGCCGGCGCACCCCTGCGCAACCAGACGGTGCGCTTCGAAGCCGCGATGCGTAAGACCGCGCCCATGAACCAGGTCACCCCGCCCTTCACCAACCCCTACATCTCCCTGCAGGTGCGCAAGGGCGGCGGCTCCTGGCTCTACAACTTCGGCGGCGTTCTCAATTCGCGCAGCGTTCCCGGCAGCGGCTGGGTCAGCGAAGCACGCGACATCCTGCTCCCCAACGACATGACCACCCTGCGCGCCGCCTTCTGCGTCTGGAATGCCATGCCAGGCGCGGCGGAAGCGCAGAACCTCCTGCTGCGCCGGACCGTGGCGCCCCCGCCACCGCCTACGAATCCCAACCTGCTCAGTGCCAACTGGGCCTGGACGCCAGCCAGCCCTGGCGTGAGCGGCTCGTCACCTGGGGATGGCATTTTCACCATCAACGCGACGCAGGCTGGCGCCCGCGGTTGCTGGGTTCAGGATCTGCCTGGCGCACCTCTGCGCAATAAGGTTGTGCGCTATGAAGCCGCCATGAGCAAGTCGGCCAACATGAGCGCTCCTGGCGGAGTGTTCGCCAACCCCTACATTTCGCTGCAAGTGCGGCGGACGGATGGTTCGTGGTATTACAACTTCCCCAACAATACCACGCTCAACTCCACGGCCATCCCCGGTGGCCCCTTTGTCACCCAGTGGCGCAACTACACGCTGCCCGCCGACATGGTGACGCTGCGCGCCGCCTTCTGCGTCTGGGATGCGGCGCCGGGCGTGGCTGCGGGCAAGAACTTCCTGCTGCAACAGCTTGTGACAGCACAAGGTGAGGAGCCGGCCGAGGACACTTGGGAAGAGCCTGGGTCGGACGCGCCATCCGTCCTGCCTGAGGATGGGGTCGCCCAGCCGGAGGGCCAGATGCGCTTCTGGTTACCTGTCATCCGCAACTGACGCAAGACAAAGGGCGATGGCTGTTTGTGGCCGTATACCTGTTCTGAAATACGCCGTCAGCCTACTTTAATAATAAACATCGGTAGTTGCGGCCATTGCAGAAGGCCATGAAGACAGTTTGCCCAAGCTCGCACGGTCATGCTACACTTCTCCTAAATAACCCGCCGGAGGCAACGACGCCGCCCCCAGCGGGTTTTTTGTGGAGTCTGACCGTATGTCCCTCCTCCGCCTCCCTGGCCTCATCGATCCCCACGTCCACCTGCGCGAACCCGGTTTGACGCACAAGGAAGACCTGTTCACCGGCACGTGCGCCGCTTTGGCCGGAGGCTTCACCGCCGTCCTGGACATGCCCAACACCAGGCCGCCCACCACCAACGCCGATCGTTTGGCCGAGAAAACCCGACTTGCCACAGCCCAGGCTGTGTGCGATGTCGGGTTTTTTGTTGGCGCCGTCAACGACACTTCACCCGACATCGCCGCCGCGGCCGGGCCCTGGGCCTGCGGCCTCAAAATCTACGTCTCCGAAACCTTCGGCAGCCTGCGCCTCGAACACCTCGACACCCTCGCCGCCTACTTCGCCGCCTGGCGCGGCCCTGGCCCCATCGCCGTCCACGCCGAAGACACCATGCTGGCCGCCTGCCTGGCCTTGGCCGACCTCTATCGCCAGCGCCTCCACATCGTCCACGTCAGCCTCAAGAGTGAGATCGAGCTGATCCGCCGTGCCAAAGCCCGCGGCCAGAATGTCACCTGCGAAGTCACACCCCACCACCTCTACCTCACCCAGGTCGACCTCCCCCGCCTCGGCCCCCTCGGCCAAATGAAGCCCCCCCTCGCCACTGAATCCGACCGCCAGGCCCTGTGGGACAACCTGGATATTGTCGATTGCATCGCCACCGACCACGCCCCCCACACCCTGGCCGAAAAGCAGGGCGAGGCCCCGCCCCCTGGCGTCCCCGGCCTGGAAACCGCCCTGCCCTTGATGCTCCTGGCCCTGGCCGATAACCGCCTGAGCCTGGACGACCTCATCGCCAAGATGCACACCAACCCCGCCCGCATCTACGGCCTGCCCACCTCTCCCGACACCTACATCGAAATCGACCCCGACGCCCGCTACGACTTCCCGCGCACGGGCTGGTTCACCAAATCCGGCTGGAGCCCCTTCGCCGGGATGCCCGCGCGCGGCCGCGTCCTCCGCGTCATCCTGCGCGGACGAGAAGTCTTCCGCGACGGCCACATCCTCGCTCCCCCCGGCTCCGGCCGCGCCCTCCACCCATCTGACCCGCTGCGTACTACGTAAAGCGCCCCAACGCAGCCATCCCCAATCTCCAATCTCTAATCTCCAATCCCTACCTCGTCATGACCAAACCCAAATCCCCCATCCTGCGCAACGCCTATCCCGCCGACAAAATCGACAACGGCTTCTTCGGCCAGGACATCCTCTCCGTCCGCCAATTCAGCCGCGACAAACTCAGCTACATCTTCAGTGTGGCCGACGAAATGCGCACACTCGTCCGACGCTTTGGCTCCGCCGACCTGCTCAGCGGCAAAGTCCTCGCCAACCTCTTCTACGAACCCAGCACCCGCACCGCCTCCTCCTTCATGGCAGCCATGGTGCGCCTCGGCGGCCGCGTCATCCCCATCAACGAAGTCCACTACTCCTCGGTCTCGAAAGGCGAATCGCTGCCCGACACCGTGCGCACCCTCGAATGCTATGCCGATGTCATCGTCCTGCGCCATCCCGAAGTCGGCTCCGCCCAAATTGCCGCCGACTACGCCCGCAAACCCATCATCAACGCCGGCGACGGCATCGGCGAACACCCCACCCAGGCCTTGCTCGACCTCTTCACCATCTACGAAGAACTGGGACGGCTGGACGGCCTCAAAGTGGCGCTGGTGGGGGATCTGAAATACGGTCGCACCGTCCACAGCCTCACCCGTCTGCTCAGCCTCTACGACACCGACTTCTACTTCGTCTCTCCCGACATCCTGCGCCTGCCCGCCGACACGGTGGCGGAAGTGCGGGCGCGCGGCCACAAAGCCACTGAATCCGAAGATGTCCATGACATCATCGCCGATGCCGACGTCCTCTATGTCACCCGCGTGCAGAAAGAACGCTTCACCGACCTGGCCGTCTACGACAGCGTCAAAGATCATTACGTGGTCGATCCCAACCTCATGGCGCGCGCCAAGACCGACATGGTGCTGATGCACCCCCTGCCGCGCGTGGGCGAAATCTCCTACGCCGTCGATCAAGACCCCCGCGCCGCCTACTTCCGACAGATGGAAAACGGCATGTTCATTCGCATGGCCTTGCTGGCGGCGGTTCTGGGCAAGGCCTAGCTCAGGACCAAAGACCGCGGCGCCATCATGTTGCAGTCTCTTTCTTGAGTAGTCAAAATCACAAAAATCGTGTATAAACAAAACGCAGGCGCCTTGCAATGCCTGCATTTCTTTATCTATCTCCAGTCATTCTCTTGAGGTGCTCATGTCAGCAAAGAAAACCATGGCCGTCCTCACGGGTGGCGGCGACGTCCCTGGTCTCAACCCGTGCATCAAACAAGTAGTCATCCGCGCCATCGACGAAGGCTGGCGCGTGCTCGGCTTCCGACGCGGTTGGGCCGGCCCTCTCAACTACCAGCACAACGATCCCGAAAGCTGGGGCAAGTGGGTCATCGAGCTGGACAAAGCCAGAGTGCGGACGGTCGATCGCTACGGCGGCACCTTCCTACACACCTCGCGCACCCAGCCCAGCAACATGAAGGCAAAAGACCTGCCAGCTTTCTTGAACGCGAACGATTATCCGGCCAGCAAACTGGGCGGGCTGGATGTCACGAGCAAGGTGTTGCAAACCCTGGCCGATCTCAAAGTCGATGTCCTCATCCCCATCGGCGGCGACGACACCCTCAGCTACGGCGCCCGCATCCATAACGAAGGCTTCCCCGTTGTCTCCATCCCCAAGACCATGGACAACGACGTCTTCGGCACCGACTATTGCATTGGCTTCAGCACCGCCGTCAGCCGCTCGGTCGAGCTGATCACCAACCTGCGCACCTCGGTCGGCTCGCACGAGCGCATTGGTGTGGTCGAGCTGTTCGGGCGCAATTCGGGCGAGACCTCGCTCATCAGCGCCTATTGCGCCGGCGTCGACCGCGCCATCATCTCTGAAGTGCCCTTCGACGTCGAAAAACTCTCGCGCTTGCTGGTCGAAGACAGAGCCAACAACCCCAGCAACTACAGCATCATGACCATCTCGGAAGGCGCGACCATGGTCGGCGGCAGCATCCACGAGCGCGGCGAAGAAGACGCTTACGGCCACAAAAAGCTGGGCGGCATCGGCCTGGCCACATCCGAGGCCATCAAAGAGATCAGCGGCCAGAACATCATCTACCAGCAACTCGCCTATCTCATGCGCTCCGGCGCGCCCGACGCCCTTGACCGCATTGTTGCCGCCAACTACGGCTCCCTGGCGGTGGCGCTGGCCGCGCGCGGGGTGACGGGCCGCATGGTGGCGTTGCGCGAAGGTCGCTACACGCACGTGGCCGCCGACTACACCACGCGCGGGGTCAAGCGCGTCGATGTGGATGAGTTCTACGACATCGAACAGTACCGACCCAAAGTCGCGCATGTCGAAGGCAAGCCGATGTTTTTGTATTAGGAGCAGGTAGATAAGTAGACAGGTAGACAAGTAGATAAGTAGACAAGTAGAGCTTTCCGTTTCTCACAATCAACCACATTGCATAACATCCAAGTCTTGATTATGTCATGCTGAGCGGGTCGATCACTCAAAGTTGTTGCGGTTGAAAGCCAGCGAAGCATCTCGTGTTGCCAAAAAAGCCATCTGCCATGAGAGTCGCGATGCTTCGCTTCGCTGATGCTTCACTGCGTTCAGCATGACACGATCAGCGTTTTTCAAATGAGAACCGGAAGGCACTGGTAGATAAGTAGATAGGCAGACAAGTAGACAGGTAGATAAGTGGCGTGCGGTACGTAGTACATAGACAAGACAGGCGCGTGCATTCATGACCGATCGTTTCCTCTTTAAGATCGAACGCCTGCTCCGTCAGGGGCGAGCGCCGCTCTGCGTCGGCCTCGATCCCGACCCCGACCAGATACCCGCGCGCTATCCCGATCCCCTGGCCTGGAACTGGGCGATCATTGCCGCCACACGCGATCTGGCCCTGTGTTACAAGCCGAATCTTGCTTTCTACGAGGCGCTTGGCTCCGATGGCTACCACCTGCTCGGCCAGACGCTTGCCGCCATCCCGCCCGAAACGCCTATCCTGCTCGATGCCAAGCGCGCCGACATTGGCTCCACCGCCGCCGCCTACGCGCGCGCTTGTTTCGAAACCTGGGACGCCGACGCCGTCACGGTCAACCCCTACCTGGGGCGTGACGGCGTCAAGCCCTTCACCGCCTACAGCGATCGCCATGTCTTCGTGCTCTGCCACACCTCCAACCCCAGCGCCGGCGAGGTGCAGGGCTACAGCCGCTGGGGGATGCCGCTTTACCAGCACATCGCCAGCATCGCCCCCACCTGGGGCAGTGGCAATGTTGGCCTGGTGGTGGGCGCCACCTATCCCGAAGCGCTGGCTGAAGTGCGCGCCCTCGCGCCCGAGGCCTGGCTCCTCGTCCCCGGCGTGGGCGCGCAGGGCGGCGAAACCACGGCGGTGTTGGCCAACGGCCTGCGCGGGGATGGCAAGGGGGTGTTGATCAATGTGGGTCGCGGCATCGCCCTGGCCGACGACCCGCGCGCGGCGGCAATGATGTACGCCGAGCAGCTACGCCCGCCCGTTCCCTCTGCCCCGCGCACGCCGACGATCGGGCATCGCCTGCGCGCTCTGGCGCTCAAGCTCCATGACCTGGGCTGCATCCGCTTCGGCGCCTTCACGCTGGCATCGGGCATGCAGTCGCCCGTCTACATCGACCTGCGCCTGCTGGTCAGCGACCCGCCCACCCTCGCCCTGGCCGCCCAAGTCTACGCCTCCTTGTTGGCCGGACTGATCGTCGATCGCCTGGCCGGCGTCCCTTACGCAGCCCTGCCCATCGCCACCGCCATCAGCCTGGAAACGAACCTGCCGCTCATCTACCCGCGCAAAGAAGTCAAGACCCACGGCCGGGGACGTCTGATCGAGGGCGACTATCATCCCCACGAACGCATCATTGTCATCGAGGACCTGGTCACCAGCGCCGGCAGCCTGATCGAGACCATCCATACGCTACGCGGCGAAGGCTTGCAAGTGACCGACGCCGCCGTCCTCATCGATCGCGAGCAGGGCGGCCCCGCCAACCTGGCTGCCGCCGGCGTCCGCCTGCACGCGGCCCTCACCTTTGGCCAATTGCTCGACATCCTTTTCGCGGCCGCGCGCATCGATCGCGACCAATACGAGTCAGTGCGCCGCTATCTCGAAGACCCGGCCGCCTGGCAAAGCTGATCCTACAAAATGCTGCGCAAGCCGGGCAGCTTGCGCAGATAATGGGCAACCAGATAGCAGAGCGCGACCGCCAGAGGCGTCACCCACAAAAATTTGAGACTTAGATTCATACTGACGCCGCTGAGCGCGATGGGCAGGGGGACGATGATGGCGGGGTGAAAGACGTAGACGGCGAAGGAGGCGGCAGCCATCGCTCGCGCCAGCGGGCCTTGCCGGTCGAATCTCCGCCGAAACCATGCCAGCAGCGTGATGCTCACGGCCACACACGTCCATGCCTCCCAGACCGAGTAGGCAAGGGAAAGCGGGTTGAACCCACCTGTCACCCTCTCGTCAAAAGCGCCGCTGAACGCGCCCGCCGCCGCCACGATGCCGACCAATGCCACCGCCAACACCGGCAACAGCCATGCCCAAAGTCGGGCCTGGGCGTCGGCGAACGTAGCCAGCCAGCCGCGGCGATACGCCAGCATTCCGGCCACGAACATGCAGACATATTGGGGATAATGGGCCAGTTCCTGGTGCCAGGGTTCGTACAACTTGCCGAACGGCGCCCAGATGCGGACGACAAAAGTGAGCAGACCCAGGCCCAGCGCGAACAGGGCAATAACGCCTTGACTCGGCGCTGCGGGCGGATTGGAGATAGCCGGCATTCGGGGCGATGGTTGGGCAAGCGCGGCGGCGCCGAGTCGCCAAATCGTGTAACCGATGGAGAAAATCAGAATCATCAACAAGAACCAAACCGGCCCGTCGCCAAAGCTATCGAGTTGGGAAAAGTAAAGACGGACGAACCCCAGGAACGATCCCTGGTAAGAACCCTTATGCACATCCCGCACGTAGTTGATGAAAGGGTTGAGGACGATCTCATAGAAAGCCAGCGGCAGCGCCAGGCGTTTGCATCGGTCGACGAGGAACGCCACTGCCCCTTTGCGATCGTAGGCTCGCGGGGTGAAGTAGCCGGAAATGAGGCAGAAAAGGCCCAGGAGCGAGGCGGAAAGGAAGGCGCCGATCAGCGCCGCCAGGATCGAGAAGATCTCGCTCCCCGCGCCCTGTTCTTGATAATACCAATCCCCGATGGCCCCGTAGGTGATTCCCAGATGGCCGATCACTACCAGAGTGATGAGCAACAGCCGAATGTTGTCCATGTACAGCAGGCGAGACGCGCCTGGTGCAACGGACGTGCGGTTTTGTTCCCTGTCCGTAGTCGTCATCGTACACCTCCCATACCATGCTCACGATACCAGCATCGTCATGAATTCCTGATTACGCATCGGGGCCTCTCCCCAACAACTCGTCGATGCACTGCCCAAAGCGGCGAGAACTCTTGGGGCCGTTTGCAGTGACCAATCTGCCATCCACTGTCACCCCTGGCCCGGTGTAGCGCGCACCTCTGGCCTCGATCGTGGCTGCCTCGGTTCCCGCCACTGTGGCCCGCTTTCCTGCCAGCACGCCAGCATTGGCCAAGATCACCGGCGCCAGGCAAATGGCCGCCACCACCTTGTCGTTCTGGGCCATGTCCCTGGCGATCCGCCACGCCGTTTCATTGTTCCATAACAGCTTTGATCCACCACCGCCCACAAAAACCACCGCATCGTACTCGGCAGTATCCACCTGCCCCAGCGTCATCTCCGCCATAGCCTGGCCACCGCGTGCGCCAGGGCAGAGGCCGATGCGCGTGCTGGCTATGTGCGTTTGATGCCCGGCTTGCCGCAATTCGGCTTGCGTCTCGAACAACTCCTCGTCGCGGAACCGTTCCGGCGCGATCACCATCAGGACATTGCTCATGTGGACGTTCGATTCCTCCACGAAGAAAGCTGAACACGACTTGTGGTTGCCTTCATCACACTGCTACTTCTACATACTACTACAACCTCGACACAGAGGCATAAAGCTCGCATGATCCCTCGCACACCTCGTAAGTTTTTGCCTCCTCCGCCCCCACACTGTACGATTCTCCCGCGCTCTGTTCAACATCTTCGCCCTGCCACTTGCCACCTTTCTAACAATCAACAATCAACAATCAACAGTCAACAGTCAACGGAAAACCTGCCACTTGCCACCTGCCACCCCTCGGGCTGAGCCTCGGGACGAGGCCTGCCACCTTGCCACCGCCTTCCTCGGCCTCACCCTCCCCACCCCGCTGGTCCTCGCCTCCGGCATCTGGGGAACCACCGCCAGCTTGCTGACCCGCGCCGCCCACGCGGGATGCGGCGCCGACGCGGTATGCGGCGCCGTCACCAGCAAGAGCGCGGGGCCAGAACCACGCCGGGGCCATGTCAACCCCACCTGCATCGATTGGGGCGGCGGCCTCCTTAACGCCATCGGCCTGCCCAATCCCGGCGCCGAACATGAGGTCGACATCCTGCGCCAGGCCAAAGCCGGACTGGCCGCAACTGGCGTCGCCCTCATCGCCAGCCTTTTTGCCGACACCGTGGCCAACTTCGGGCGCGTGGCGGCCATCCTGGCCACAGCCCAACCCGACTTCCTGGAAGCCAACATCTCCTGCCCCAACGTCCACAGCGACTTCGGCGAGCCGTTCGCCGCCAGCGCCGCCAGCGCCGCCGCCGTGACCGCCAGCATCAAACAGGCCGTCCCCCACATCCCCCTCATCGTCAAATTGGCGCCCGATGTCCCCGACATCGCCAGCATCGCCAGCGCCGTCGTCGCGGCCGGGGCCGACGCCATCTGCGCCATCAACACCATGCCCGGCTTGCTCATCGATGTCGAGAGCGGCCAGCCGATCCTGCAAAACCGGCGCGGCGGCATCTCCGGCCCAGCCCTCTTGCCTATCGCCCTGCGCTGCGTCTACGAAATCCACAAGGCCGCGCCGTCGACGCCCATCATCGGCACAGGCGGCGTCACCACCGGCGCAGATGCCATCGCCATGCTCATGGCCGGAGCGACGTTGGTGGGCGTGGGTTCGGCCGTGCACTACCGGGGCGCGGAAGCCATCACCCTGATCCGCGATGAGATGGCCATGTGGCTGGAGACGCACGGCCATGCTGATCCGGCCGCCGTACACGCCCTGGCGCATCGCGAACCGACTTACGATCTGCGCCCGTCCCCCGCGCCCGTCCCCCCATGATCCCCCAACCCCTTCGCATCCGCGCCATCCACCCCGAAAACGCCCACGTCAAGACGTTCGTCTTCGATGGTAGCTGGCAAGCTGCTCCCGGCCAGTTTCTCATGGCCTGGCTCCCTCGTTTCGACGAAAAACCCTTCAGTCTGGTGGACGACGATCCCATCACGATCACGGTGGCAGCCGTGGGGCCATTCACCATCCTGTTGCATCACCTGGAACCAGGCGAGCGCGTGTGGTTGCGGGGGCCATTTGGCCATGGCTTTGCCGCCACAGGCAAAAGGCTGCTGGGCGTCGGCGGCGGCTACGGTGTGGCTCCCCTCAGCTTTCTCACCCGTCGCGCCCTCGCTGCCGGGCAGGAGGCAACGGTGGTGGTGGGGGCGCGTACGGCTGCCGACCTCCTTTTCGTCGAACGCCTGCGCCGGGAAGGCGCGGAGGTGCGGGTCACAACCGAGGATGGGAGCGCCGGCGCGGCCGGCCTCGTCACCACTGAAGCCGGCCCTTTGTTGGCGAGCGGTCACTACGACGGCCTGTACGCCTGCGGCCCTCATGGTATGTTAGCGGCGCTGCAACATTTGGCTCAGCGCGCCCGCGTCCCCGCCCAGCTCTCCTGGGAAGCCTACATGCGTTGCGGCCTGGGGCTGTGCGGTTCCTGCGAGCACGAAGGCCGGCTCTTGTGTCTGGATGGGCCGGTGTTGGGTGATAGTTAGTCTTGCAGCTATGAGCTTCCGATCGATCCCAGGAATCTGAGCAATCGCCTCATGCATCTTCCCCTCTTGTCCACCGCGGGATGAGGAACGGCGTCCGGCGACGAAACGCCAGGTATTCTTCACCAAAGCGCGCGGCCATTTCCTGCTCCTCGACCAGTCGGACATAGGTCAGCAGTGCGATCGCCCCCAGGAGCCAGAGCAGCCCCGCGCCCGGCGAGCCGGCGACGACGCTCACACCCAGATAAAGGAGGATGGCGCCCAAGGCCATGGGATTGCGGCAATAGGCATAGGGTGGCCGGATGATCAGCTTTTGCGTCGCCATGAGCGGAACCGGCGTGCCTCGGCCCAGGGTGAACTGGACGTAAGCCGCCCACATCGCAAGGAGCCAACCGCCCACGATCAACAGCCAGCCCATGATGGTGTTGAGCGGCTGTTGTATCAGCTTCGGCCAGCCCAGCCAGCGGTCGAGCAGCCCGCCCAGAAGCAGGAGCGCCAGGGGGAAGATGATCAGGAAGAAGATGGCTTCGACCAGCAGCGCTGCCAGTCGCTGCCGGGAGCTGTATTCGCGTTTCGTCTGTTGGAGGAAGCGATCTTTCATGGGGTCACCTCCTGAGGGTCAACCCATAGAATATGCCCAGGATCAACATCTCGCCCAAGCCAGCGCCCAGAGAATAGAGCACTGTCCGCAGGGGGATGTCGAACATCGCCCACTGCGAGGCAGCGGACATGACGACGCGGAAGAACCACACTAGCAAGGCGAAGCTCACGCCTTTGATCAATCCGCTCTCGCCTGGCAAGCTGTTATAGAGCAGCAGAAAGACGCCAGTCAGGATGAATCCATAGACCAGGTCGATCACCAGGCCGGCGGGGAGGTTGAATGACGTTCTGGCGATGGGCTTGTAGACGGCGTAGAGCCTTAGGGCCAGCGGATTGGCATTGATCACGCCATCCAGAACGCCGAACAGGATACCGCTGACAAGACTGACGATGAGGTATTGGGCCATTGAATTTGCCTCCACGTCATTGTTTTGCGAAGCGATTCTTCGCCGCCAGCACGAGTGCAAATAGGATGAGAACAAGGGTGGCGATAGCAAACATCCACTTGATCAACGTGAAGACGGCCGTCGTCCCAGCCAACAAGGTGGACGTGGCTGGGTACATGGAAAGCATCAGCACGATGCCGATGTTTTCGAGCAGATCGAAGAACCAGGCGCCAAGAGGAACGACGTTGAGAAGTCGCGCCCGGCTGTTGCTGACGAAGGCGCGTTGGAGCAACCAGGAAAGGAGCAGGCCGAAGAAGAGCGTGTAGACGATGGGATAGAGGATGTCGCCGGTCAGCTCGAAGGTGCGATAGGCGGCGCGACCCGCATCGCCATAGGCCGCAATCATCGTGTTGACCTGCTCGGGCGTGTAGAAAAGCTTCAGGTCGATTGGCCCCACGCCGCCTGACCCAGCTTCGAGGCTGGCTTGCATCCGCGGCAGGATGGCGGTGTTGAACAACACATCGAGGACGGCTAGCAGCAGGATCAGCCAACCTTTGGCAAAACGATGAAGCAGATGGGATAGCCTGGCAAACATGATTTCCTCCGGGAAGAGTGGGAGGCGGGGGCGTTAAGAGTGGTGGTTTGGTGCGATGTTATTCAATTCTGCCACTGAAAGCAACAAGCCTGCCCTGAGAATAGGACGCGGATACACGCGGATGAACGCGGATACGGCTATTGATTTATCATGCGCCGTGGCGTCAAGCCCGGCATGTCAAACTGCTATGGAATCCACTCTCAGGCCGCGCTCCGTTTTTGGGCGAGGATGGCATGGAAATCGCTCTGTGATTCGTCGGCGTCGCCGCTCAAGGAGGGATAGAAGGCGATGTTCTCGAAGCCGCACTCCTCCAATAGCGCCCGATAGCCCTCTTCGGTGTAGGCCTGCATACTCGATGCGTGCGGCGTCACGGCCCCGGTCGCCCCATCGATGATGAAGTAACGCTCAGTCGTCACGTTCTGGCCGGCGTCCCAAAAGTTCTCGGTCAGGCAGAGGTGGGGGGTGTCCGCGAAGAGACCGCTCTCGGCGGAGTACCACGTCCGGGGCCGCTCGCCCACCGCGCGAACGACAGCAAACCTGTGGGCTTCGAGCAGGATGTAGCCGCCCTCGGCCAGGGCCAGGTGCGCTTTCTCCAGAATCGATCTTGCTTCGACAGGGCGAAAGACGTTGAATTCACCGAAGATAAACATCACCAGACCATAGCCCTGGCCGTAGTCTGTGACCCGGACATCGCCCTGGAAATAGGTGCAGCGCAGTTGTTCCGCTTGGGTGGTTTGCCGGGCATAGGCTATCGACGCTGGCGCGAAATCGATGCCCACGCACTCGTGTCCTAACCTGGCCAGCCGGCTGGTGTACAGGCCCGGCCCACAGCCCAGATCGAGGATTCTGGTCGGTTGAGCGCGCAAGACAGAGCCGTGAATCCACGCTACGTGCTCGTCGATGATGGTGGCGCGACGGCTGGCCGCGTCATGCTCCTGCGACAGGTGTTCGCGCAGCATCCGCTGGCTGAAAGCGGGGTCGTTCCAGGGGATTTTCTCGCCCTCGGCCCAGGGGATGGGCAGGGGAGGGCGGCAGATGATGTCGATCATGTTTGCTCAGAACATCGTGTTGTTGTGCGCCATAGTCTATTGTATGTTATCAGACGGCTAACTTCGGCGCAATCGGCCATGTCGCCATGGCCGTGAGCAATGTCCCTGTCTCGAAAAGGTGTTATCATTCATTCCATGCACTCCGCCACTCACCCCACCGCTTTACGCGTCCAGGAAGTCGGACGCGCCCTCGGCCTCGACATCGCCGTGCTCGAATTCGATGTCTCGACTCGCACTGCCGAGGATGCCGCTGCTGCCGTAGGTTGCACCGTCGGCCAGATCGTCAAATCGCTCGTCTTCACCGTGGCCGGGAACCCGGTCATCTGCCTGGTTTCGGGCAGTAACCGGCTGGACGAACGTAAGCTGGCCGAGTGGGCGGGCGTCGGGCGCAAACAGGTGGGGCGGGCGGATGCCGAAGTCGCCCGCGCAGCCACCGGCTATGCCATCGGCGGCGTCGCTCCCTTCGGCTATCCCCAACCCCTGCCCGTGCTCTGCGACGAAGACCTGCTTCGATACGATGTCATCTGGGCGGCGGCGGGCACGCCCAACGCCGTCTTCGAGACCACGCCCGCCGCGTTGGTGACTGCGACCAGCGCCACGGTTGTTCAGCTTGCGGTGCAAGGCGAATGAAGCCCCTATCCCGCTGCCAATCCCCAATAACCAATCTCCACCCCCATGACCCCACCCGCCTACACTGACCGCAACTTCGCCCATCTGCCCGGCCTCTTTCAGGCCCTCCTCACCGGCGGCGATTCGCCCCTGCGCAGCGCACTTGCTCCCGACTTGCCGCGACAGGTCGAACAGGTCATCTTCTTCTTCGTCGATGCCTTTGGTTGGCGCTTTTTCGAGCGTTTTGCCGATCACCCCACCCTGCAGAAGCTGACCCGCCGTGGCAGTGTGGCCCGCATCACCTCGCAATTCCCATCCACCACCGCCGCCCACATGACCACCCTGACCACCGGCCAGACCGTGGGCGCACACGGCATCTTCGAGTGGCAATACTACGAGCCACGGATCGACGCTGTCTACGTGCCGTTGATGAACAGCTTCGCCGGAGACGCCTGGCCGGAAACGGTGAAACTGGCGGGGATAGACTCGACAACCCTGCTTCCCGCAACCACTATCTTCCAAAGCCTGGCAGCTCTGGGCATCCATGCGCACGCCCATCTACCCAAAGAGTACCTGGCTTCCACCTACACGCAGGTGATGGTCCGCGGCGCCGCGCCGCAAGGCTACAAAACGATCCCCGAGGGCTTGATCAACCTCAGCCGCCATTTGCTGGAGAAACCCCGACCCGCCATCCATTTCCTCTACTATGGCGACTTCGACAGTCTCTGTCACGATTACGGCCCTGATGCGCCCCAAAGCGAGGCCGAATTGGATGCCTTCTGGCGTGCGTTCGACTGCTATTTCCTGGCCGAGATCGAGGGCAAACTGACCAACACCCTCCTGCTCATCTCGGCCGACCACGGCCAGACCGCCATCGATCCCGCCCGCACGCTGTACATCAACCGGTCGCCCGGCTTCGACCGGCTGGCGCCCCTGCTGCGGCGCAATGCCCGCGGCCAGACACTCACCCCCGGCGGTTCAGCCCGTGATGTTTTCCTGTACCTGCGACCCGGCGCAGTCGAAGAAGCGCAGAGCCTCCTTGCGGCCATGTTGGATGGCCGCGCCGAAGTTCGCCCCACCGCCGAGCTGCTCACCCAGGGACTCTTCGGCCCCACCCTCTCGCCGCTCCTGCCCCCGCGCCTGGGCGATCTGTGCATCCTCCCACACGAGCACGAAAGCGTGTGGTGGTACGAAAAAGACCGCTTCGAGCAAAAATTCTACGGCCATCACGGCGGCCTCAGCGCGGACGAGATGGAAATCCCGTTGCTGGCGATAACAGTCTGGTGAGGTGTTGGGCTTTTTCGTCCCATGAGCTATGATCGCTCTGGCAGATTTTCCGAATGTCTGCCAGTTTTCCTCTCTGAAGGAGGTCCGTTATGAGCGTGATGACTGTGCAGATTCGGCGCAAAGGCGTGATCACCATCCCCAGCGCCATCCGGCGCGATTACGACCTGGATGAGGGAGATGTCCTTGACATGACTGACCTGGGCGATGGCCTCTTCCTCTTGAATACGCGCACTTCGCAAGTGGCGCGCTTCGGCGACAAAGTGGCTGAGGCATTGGCCGACGAAGGAGTAACGGTAGTCGAAATGCTGGCGTTGCTCGATCAAGAGCGTGCGACCTATTATCGCGAGCATTATGCCGAAACCGAACCTGTTCCTTGATAGCAGCGCCCTCTTTGCTGGCGTCGTCTCGGCAACGGGTGCGTCACGCGCATTGCTCATTTTGGCCGAAGCCGGAGCGATCACCATCACCATTTCCGAGCAAGTCATTGTTGAGACCGAGCGGGCCGTGGCACAGAAGGCGCTCTCTGCTCTGCCTTTCTTGCGCGAGGCCCTACGAGCTACACATTTTCGGATGGCCCCGGCGCCGAGCAGGGAGCAAGTCATCGCCCAACATGACTTGGTGGCCGATCCAACTGATATTCCCATTGTTTTGGCGGCGATGAATGCCCAGGTTGATTACCTGGTGACATTCAACCGGCGCCATTTTCTCGATGATCCGGCAGTTGCCCAAAAATCTGGCCTGCGCATCGGCTCTCCCGCCGACGCCCTGACCTGGATACGAAGTCAATCCCAACACCGATAACCTCTCACCCTCTCAATCTTCCCATCATCCCACCTATGCGCTCCGACACTATCAAAAAAGGCATCGAACGCGCCCCGCATCGCAGCCTGCTGCGCGCCACCGGCGTCAAAGATGAAGACTTCGCCAAGCCCTTCATCGCCATCGCCAATAGCTACGTCGATATCATCCCCGGCCACGTCCATCTCGACAAATTTGGCGTCATCGTCAAAGAGGCTGTACGAGCGGCGGGCGGCGTGCCCTTCCTGTTCAACACCATCGGCGTCGATGATGGCATCGCCATGGGCCACTTCGGCATGAAGTACAGCCTGCCCAGCCGTGAAATCATCGCCGACAGCGTGGAGACGATGGTGCAGGCCCATCAATTCGACGCCCTCATCTGCATCCCCAACTGCGACAAAATCGTCCCCGGCATGTTGATGGCCGCCATGCGTTGCAACATCCCCACCATCTTCGTCTCGGGCGGGCCGATGTACGCCGGCCACACCGCCGACGGCCAGACCGTGGACCTGATCTCGGTGTTCGAGGCCGTAGGCTCGGTGTCGGCGGGCAAAATGACCGAGGCACGGCTGACCGAAATCGAGCGGGTGGCCTGCCCCACCTGCGGCTCGTGCTCTGGCATGTTCACCGCCAACAGCATGAACTGCCTGTGCGAAGCCCTGGGCATCGCCCTGCCTGGCAACGGCACGGCCATGGCCCTCAGCCCCGAACGCGAAGCCCTGGCCCGGCAGGCCGCCCGGCAGGTGATGTGGCTGCTGGAAAACAACATCTGCCCGCGCGATATCGTCACCCCGGCCAGCCTCGACAACGCCATGGCCCTGGACGTAGCGATGGGCGGCAGCACCAACACCGTCCTCCACACCCTGGCCCTGGCCATCGAAGCCGAAGTCGATTTCCCCATCCGTCGCATCGACGCCATCAGCCGCCGCACCCCCAACATCTGCAAAGTCTCGCCCTCCAGCGCCTACCACATCGAAGACGTGCTCAAGGCCGGCGGGATCAACGCCATCCTGTACGAGTTGAGTCAGAAGCCGGGGGCGCTGAACCTGGACTGCCTCACCGTGACCGGCAAGACGCTGGGCGAGAACATCGCCGGCTGCGCCACCCAAGATGCAGCTTGCATCCGCACGGTTGACAATGCCTACAGCGCCGAGGGCGGCCTGGCCATCCTCTTCGGCAACCTGGCCCCGGATGGCTGCGTGGTCAAGACCGCCGGGGTGAAGCCGGAAATGATGACCCACACCGGCCCGGCCATCATCTACGAAAGCCAGGAAGACGCCTGCGCCGGGATTTTGGCCGGCGAGGTCAAAGCCGGCCATGTCGTCGTCATCCGCTACGAGGGGCCGAAGGGCGGGCCGGGGATGCAGGAAATGCTCTCGCCCACCAGCTACATCATGGGCCAGGGCCTGGGCAATAGCGTGGCCCTGATCACCGACGGACGTTTCAGCGGCGGCACGCGCGGCGCCTGCATCGGCCACGTCAGCCCGGAAGCAGCGGCGGGAGGCCCCATCGGACTGATCGAAGTGGGCGATCTGATCACCGTGGATATTCCCAATCGCCAGCTCAACCTGCATATCGATGACGCCGAGCTGGCCCGCCGCCAAGCTTCGTGGCAACCCATCGTCCGCCCCAACCTGCCGCGTTACCTGAGCAAATATGTGCGCATGGTGACCAGTGGCAGCCAGGGAGCGGTGTTGGCGTGGTAGAATGCTGAGCGATGAGGAAAAGAGGTTCGGATTCACCCAATAATCACCATGCCGAACGATATTGACGCAAACGACATATCCTTGCTGGCGCTGTCAGATGCCATCCGCACGTTGCCTTTGGATGAGCGGCGCCAACTCTGGCGCGTCCTTGATGCTGAGCAGGTAGACAATTCTGCCGAAGATAACGTCAACTCTTTGGCCGTCCGCCGCGAGTTGGCAGCAGCGAGTGTGGCAGCGTTGGGCGATTTTTGGGATAACGAGGTGGATCGCGAATGGCAGGATTTCCAGCCTTGACTCTGCAACCTGGCGATTTGGAATCCAGAGTTGCCTCCGCAAATCGCTGGCGACGAATTGATGAATGATGATAAATACCACGCCCGATTCTCATCATTGGCAAGCCCTCATCGCCGGCGCCGTCGCCGAAGTCGATCCAGCGCAAATAGCGATCACGCGCCAGCTGACCCCGGCTGAACGTTTTCAGCAAATGCTTTCCATGATCGACTTCGTGGAAGGCATCGCTGCCTATCGCTTGCAACAACGCCGGCCAGAATTGAACGAAATCGATGCATTGCGCGCCATCAGGAGACCTCATGCCAACTCCTGAAACCGGCTCATTCCAGGCGTTTGTAGTGCGCGTGCTCGATGCACTCGTGGCCGCCAATATCACCTACCTGATCGGCGGAGCCGTGGCCGTGGCTGCCTGGGGCGACCCTCGCACAACCCGTGATCTCGATCTCGTCATCGAACTGCCCTTTGAGTCCATGACCGCTCTGTCAAACGAATTGGCGGAGCGCGGGATGCTGGTTCCGGTCGAGAACATGGTTGACTTGATGATCGAACATCGAGCCGACCTACCGATCAGCGCCATCGACATGAACAGCGGCTACAAAGCCGAATTCTTCCTGCTCAAACCGGCGGATGCGTTCCGTGAAGCCTGTTTGCAGCGCCGCCTTCTTGTTGATCTCGGCCCGCCATTGGGCGAAGTCTACGTCCATTCGCCCGAAGATCTGATCCTCAACAAGCTGCGTTACTTTCAGATCAGCCAGCAGCCCAAGCATATCCGCGACATCACCGGCATCGTGCTGAATCTCGGCCCGGAGATGGACCACGCCTACATCGATCGTTGGGCACAGACCCTGGACCTGACCGACGCCTGGCGCAATGTACAAGAACGCGTTAGACAGCTTCGCGACAAGCATCTATGATCGCATTGTGGCCGAGGTTTTCGCCGCCACCCCTGCTTTTGAGACCAGAACAAGATGAAAATCGACCCCTCCACCCCCTTCGGCCAGCGCGTGATCCGTCGTCTGAACGACGAACGCATCGCCTGGCTCACCACCGTCGATAACAACGGCATCCCCCAGCCCCGGCCGGTGTGGTTCCTCTGGGACGGCGAGACTTTTCTGATCTACAGCAAACCAGAGACAGCCAAACTCCGGCACATCGTGCACAACCCGCGCCTCTCTCTCAACTTTGACGGCGACGGCCAGGGCGGCGACATCATCGTCTTCACCGGTCAGGCGTGGATCGACGCCGACGCCCCAGCAGCCGACCAGGTCCCGGCCTATGTCGAAAAATACCGGCCCGGCATAGAACGCATCGGCATGACCCCTGCCCAGTTCGCCCAGACCTACACCGTGGCCGTGCGCGTGCGCCCCACCCACCTGCGGGGACAGTGACGACGATGACCAAACGCCTCATCCTCGTCGCCGGCAACATCGGCGCCGGCAAAACCTCGCTCACCGAACGCATCGGCGCCCGCCTGGGCTGGCAGACCAGCTTCGAATCCGTGGCCGACAACCCCTATCTGGCCGATTTCTACGCCGACATGCGGCAGTGGTCGTTCCACCTCCAGGTCTTCTTCCTCGGCCACCGCGCCGACCAACACCTGGCCCTGGCCCGCAGCCCCCAATCCGCCATCTCCGACCGCTCGATCTACGAAGACGCCCACATCTTCGCCCGCGCCCTGCACGAACTGGGCAACCTGAGCGAGCGCGACTATCTGGCCTACCGCCATGTCTACGACCTCATCGTCGCCAACCTGCCCCGCCCCGACCTGCTCATCCACCTGGACGCGCCTGTGGAAGTGCTCATGCAGCGCATCCATCGCCGCGGCCGGGCTATCGAGGGCGGCATCACGTCCGAATACCTGTCGCTGCTCAAATCGTTCTACCGCGAATGGCTGGAAACCTTCGACCTCTGTCCGGTGCTCACCATCCGCTCGCAAGACCTCGACTTCGTCCACAAGCCCGGCCACCTCGACATCGTCCTCCAGCGCATCCAGGACAGGCTGGCCGGCCAAGAAGACGTCATCTTCCCCGACAACGGACGCAGCCCATGACTATCACCTTTTACAACGGCAACGGGCCCTACGGCCCGCTCTCCAACTTCTCGCGGCACGGCTTCACGCTCGACGGCTACGAATGGCCGACATCCGAGCACTATTACCAGGCCCAGAAATTCACCAACCCGGCTGATTTCGAGGCCGTGCGCCAGGCTAGCGGCCCCTTCCGCGCCCGACAAATCGGCAACGACCGCGGTCGGGCTATCCGCCCAGGCTGGGACGACATGCGCGAAGAGGTGATGTGGCGAGCGATTGCAGCCAAATTTAACACCAATCCCGATGCGCGCGCCTTGCTGCTCTCCACCGGCGACGAAGAACTGGTCGAAGCCTCACCGTATGACGATTTTTGGGGTCATGGCCCCAACAAAGACGGCCAGAATCGCTTCGGCCAAATGCTAATGCGCCTGCGAGCGCAACTCCAAGAGGTGGCGGGATGAGTTCGCAACAAATCGGCCTTTTCATCGTTGGGGCTGGCGTGCTGCTGGTGGTGATCGGCCTGATCGCCTGGGCGGGCGGGCTGTCCTGGTTTGGTCATTTGCCCGGCGATATCCGCATCGAAAGCGAAAACGTGAAGGTCTATATCCCTCTGGCCTCGATGCTCCTCCTTTCCCTGGCCTTCAGCTTCATCCTCGCCCTCCTCCGCCGCTTCCGCTAAAACCCGCTTGGCCTTCCCGAACCCTCGCCCTTACAATGGCCTGGCCTGGCGAGAACCCTCACTATCCAATTACCAATAACCGATCCCCAATGCCCGACCCCGCCTTTCTGAAAAAACTCCGCCTCCTGCCCGGACAGCGCGGCCTCGTGCTCGCCCCGCCATCTGGTTATCTCGACCGCCTGACCCCCGCGCCCGTAGATGAAGCGCCGGACGCCGCCCAACCCACCGGCTACGACTTCGTCCAAATCTTTGTTCGCAACAGCGCCGAACTCGCCCGACTGACGCCCATCGCCCAACAAGCCTGCCGCTACGACGGCATCCTCTGGGTCTGCTATCCCAAACTCACCGGCCCCCTTGCTGGCGACCTCTCGCGCGACCATCTTTGGGAATTGATGAAGCCCACCGGCCTGGACCCCGTGACCCAAATCGCCATCGACGAAACCTGGTCCGCCCTCCGCTTCCGCCCGTCCGAACGCGTGGGCGCGGCCAAAGCATAGTTGCAACCGCATGACAGAAGAACGTAGCAACGAAACCTGGCTCGCCGACCTGCAAGCTGGCGACCGCCAACGCGACGCCGCCATCCAGGACTTGTTGACCTGGCTGGAGCGCCGTTTGTTCTTCTATTTGCGCGAGCGCAGCGACCTGCGCGGGCTGAACGAG
Source organism: Chloroflexota bacterium (assembly GCA_041918515.1). Taxonomy (GTDB): domain Bacteria; phylum Chloroflexota; class Anaerolineae; order J102; family J102; genus SSF26. The sequence continues at coordinate 88,357 of JAYRVO010000058.1, forward strand.
GACGAAATACGCAGCATGGCGGGCGACTTCGCCCAGGAAAGCGTGCTGATCATCCTGAATAAACTCGACCAATTCGAGGGGCGCAGCAAATTCACCACCTGGGCGGCCAAGATCGCCGTCCACCAGGCATTGGGCGAGCTTCGCCGCGCTCGCTGGCGCGACCTCTCGCTCGACGCCCTGACCGCCGAAGGCCAACTCGACCCCTCCTTCCTGGCTGCCGACCTCACCACACCCGAAGACACTAGCATGCGCCGAGCAGTGGTCGATACAGTGATGGAAGTCATGCAGACGGAACTGAGCGAGCGCCAGCGCACAGCCTTGATGGCCCGACTGGTGCAGGGGGTGCCCATCGAAATCCTGGCCGAGCAGATGAACACCAATGCCAACGCCCTTTACAAATTGATGCACGACGCCCGCAAACGCTTGCGCAACCGCCTCCTGGAACGCGGCATCAGCCCCGAAGAAGTGCTGGCGACATTTGCTTAGATGAGAAACAGGTAAGAAATCCGGCCCGCCTTTCATCCTGAACACATGACGATGCCCGCACCACCGACCACGCCCATCCCCACGCATATCATGGGAAAACTGCTGCGCATTTTGGCGATGACCCAGGAACGCGAATTATCTTGCGTCGAGGTCTTCACCCTGGTCGATTACTGCATCGAATTGGAGCGCGCGGGCGCAAACGTGCAAGGCCTCTTGCCACAAGTCGCACACCACTTGCGCCTTTGCACCGAGTGCGCAGACGAATACCTGGCCTTGCGCCGTTGCCTGAACGCCGCCACCGAAACGCCGCCGTCGGGATAGCAGTCATTGCACATCAGTGCGATCCAACACCGTGAGCAACAAGCGCTGATATCCGGGCGCGATCTGCTCGACAAAGCTAGCCGTACGTCCGTGCACAACGAGCATGAACGCCTCGTCCGCCGCCACTCCCACCTCCTGACCACCCCCCACCTCCTCACCCAACCAGATGACGCCCCACGGCGTCTGCACTCGCTCACCCGGCGTCGCCTCCTCGATCCACCACTCCACCATTCGCTCCTGGCGTGCGACGCGCGGATTCCTGTTCCTCTGCCGCGACCGTTTTGCATTCATCTCACCTTCCTCCTTTTTCTGGCAAAACGACAGGGCTAATCCGCCCCCTGCTCTCTGCTCTCTGCTCTCTGCTCTCCGCTCTCCGCTCTCCGCTCTCTGCTCTCTGCTCTCTGCTCTCTGCTCTCCGCTCTCTGCTCTCCGCTCTCTGCTCTCCGCTCTCTGCTCTCTGCTCTCCGCTCTCTGCTCTCTGCTCTCTGTCCTCTGTTCTCTGTTCTCTGCTCTCCGACATGAACCTGCCAGGAAGAACCGCCATCATCACCGGCGGGGCGCACCGCATCGGCCGGGCGCTGGTATTGGCCCTGGCCGCGGCGGGTTGCGACATCATATTGCACTATAACCAATCGGCCGGGCCAGCGCAAGCCACCGCCGACGAAGCGCGCGGCCTCGGCGCCCGCATCCTCCTCCACCAGGCCGACCTCAGCCGCCCGGAAGCGATCACCGCCCTGATCGCCGCCGCTCAGTCTCTGAACTCCGCCAGCATTCTCATCAACAACGCCGCCATCTTCCCCAAAGATACGTTGAGCGATCTGACCCTGGCCGGTTGGACCACCGTCATGCAGACCAACCTGCGTGCGCCCATCTTCCTGACCCAAGCCTTCGCCGCCGCCCTGCCACCTGACGAGACCGGCGCCGTCATCAACATCACCGATTGGCGCGTCGAACGCCCCTACAAAACCCACTTCAGCTATACCATCGCCAAAGCCGGCCTGGACGCCTTCACCCGCACCGCCGCCCTGCACCTGGCCCCGCGCATTCGCGTCAACGCCATTGCTCTCGGCGCTATGCTGCCTCCGCCCGATCGGGATCAAAGTTATTTCGACACCCTTGCCGCTCGCTTCCCCCTCCAGCGCGCCGGCGGCGTCGAAGTCGTCGCCGCGACCGCCCTCTATCTGTTGGGCAACGACTTCATCACAGGCGAAATCATCCGCCTGGATGGCGGCGCGCACCTCCAATCGTAAAACAACACCTGACAGGTCCAGGAGACCTGTCAGGCGTCTCCTGGCACACAGCGGCGCCGGATGGACTCGGCGCCGCTGTGCTTGTTCCTGGTCTTGTCACAGAACCCCGCCAGCGCGTAGAATCAAGACATGACCGCCCATCTCGCGACTGCCCCCCGCGCCGAATTCACCCTCCCGCAGCGTTACCGCACGAACCGCCGCGGGACAGCGCGCTGGCTGACCACGCACATCCTACGGCAATGGCGCTGGGGCATCATCATGATCATCGGCGCCTTCAGCAACGCCGCCCTGGCCGCCGCCATCCCTATCTACACTGGCCAGGCCTTCGACGCCATCCTCAAACGACCGCCCGACATCAGCATCCTCTTGCGCGCGGCTTTGCTCATCCTCGCCACCCAGATCGCGCGTAGCGTGCTCCAATTTGGGCGCAACGGCGGCGCCGAGATGATCGGCCAGCGGATCGAGCGTGATATTCGCGACGAACTCTACCGCAGCCTGCTGGGCAAAAGTATGACCTTCCACAGCCTGCAACCGGTGGGGGATACTATGGCGCGCGCCACCAACGACGTGCGCGAGATCAACCTGATGGTCAATCCCGGCCTGAACCTGGTGGTGGGATCGGCCTTCTTCCTTTTCATGCCGCTCCTCCTGGCCCCCCGCTATCATCCGGCGTTGATCATCACCCCAGCCGTCTATCTCTTCCTCTACTTCCTCGCCCTCGCCCAATACCTGCACGAACTGCAGCCCATCACCCGCCGCGTGCGTGCAACCTTCGGCGCCATGAACGCACGCCTGGCCGAAGCCCTGGACGGCATCGAAACCGTGAAAGGCGCCGCCCAAGAAGACGCCGAGGTCGCGCGCTTCCGCAAAACCGCCCGCGACTTCCGTAACGCCTTCGTCTGGCAGGGCAACATCGAAGCCCGCTTCACCCCGCTGTTGATGTTGGGCGTAGCGTCGGCGGCCGGTCTGTTTCATGCCCTTTTTCTGTTTCGTGGCGGCTTGATCAACATCGGCGACGTGATCGCCTATTTTGGCCTCCTCCAACTCCTCGGTTTCCCCACCTTTGTCTCCCTGACGGCCTATTCCCAAGTCTCCAGCGGGGTCGCCGCCGCCAGCCGCATCCTCGACCTCATCAACCGGGAAACCCAGCTCGATCAAAACGTGCAGGGCGCCGCTCCCGCCATGCAAGGGCGCATCGACTTCCGCAACGTTACCTTCGCTTATGACGAAGGCGCCGAACCCGCCCTACAGGACGTTTCCTTCAGCATCACACCTGGCCAAACCGTCGCCATCGTCGGTCAAACCGGCGCTGGCAAAACCACCCTGGCCCGGCTCGTCAACCGCACCTACGACGTGCTGGGCGGCCACATCCTCATCGACGGCATCGACGTGCGGGATTGGAACCTGGAGGCATTGCGCCAGCAAATCTCCATCATCGAACAAGACATCTTCCTCTTCTCCCGCACAATTGCCGAAAACATCGCCTTTGGCAAACCCGACGCCGCCCAGACAGAAATAGAAGCCGCCGCCCGCGCCGCCCAGGCCCACGACTTCATCCTCAGCTTTCAGGATGGCTACCAGACGGTCGTGGGCGAGCGCGGCGTCACCCTCTCCGGCGGCCAGCGCCAGCGCATCGCCCTTGCCCGCGCCTTCCTCACCAACCCCAGCATCCTCATCCTCGACGACTCCACCAGCTCCATCGACAGCGCCACCGAAGACAAAATCCAGCGCGCCATCTACACCGCCGCGCGCGGCCGCACCACCCTCCTCATCACCCACCGCCTCTCCCAAATCCGCTGGGCCGATCGGGTCATCGTCCTGCGCGGGGGACGCGTGGCCGCCATCGGCCCGCACGACGAGCTATTGCAAAGTTCCCCTGCTTATCGCAGAATCTTCACCGAATAAGTCGTGCGGTTGCTGCGTCCATCCTCCCCTCATCGACACGACCCCAACGACCAACCCCGGCCATGTTTGCCAATCTCGACATCGAAGCCTACGACCGCCAGTACACCGACCGGCAACTCCTGGCAGGCATGTGGATCTACTTCCGGCCTCATCGCCGCGCCCTCATCATCATTACCGTGCTGCTGGCGCTCATCGCCGGGGCCGGGGCCGCTTTGCCGCTCGTTGTCGCCCGCGGAGTCGACGTCATCCAGGCGAATCGTTCCCTCACCAGCATCGCCCTCATCGGCAGCGCCGTTCTCGTCTCCGGCCTCATCACTTGGGGCGCCAACTGGTGGCGCCGCCGCCTTACCACCCGCGTCTTGGGCGACGTTGTCCTCGCCCTGCGCACCGCCGCCGTCGCCGCCGCCGCCCACCACGACCTCTCGTTCTACGACAAATATGCCTCGGGCCGCATCGTCTCCCGCATCACCTCCGACACCAAAGACTTTGGCGACGTTGTCACCCTGATCACCGATGTCATCTCCCAATTCATTCAGGCCCTCCTCCTCGCCGTCATCCTGCTGACCATCAACCTACGTCTGTCTTTCTACCTCTTTGCCTTTCTTCCCTTCATCTTTCTGGCCGCCAGCAGCCTGCGCCGCCTGATGCGCCAGGTCACACGCCACGGCATGCGCGCCATGGCCGTTGTCAACGCCACGATCAAAGAAAGCGTGAGCGGCATCGCCGTCGCCAAGAACTATCGCCAGGAAAGCGCCATTTACACCGAATTCGACGTCGCCAACCGGCAATCTTACCGGGTCAACATCCGCCGCGGCCTGGTGTTAGCCAGCGTCTTCCCCGTGCTCAACGCTCTGGCCGGCATCGGCATCGCCGTCATGGTTTGGGTGGGCGGGGGCAGCGTCATCGCCGGCGCCGTCACCGCTGGCGCCTGGTATCTATTCCTCAGCAGTCTCGAGCGCTTCTTCTTCCCCATCCTCAACCTCGCCTCCTTCTCAGCCCAAGTCCAGGCTGGCCTGACCGCCGCCGAACGCATCTTCGCCCTCATCGACGCCGAACCCGCCGTCGTCCAGGCCGACCACCAGATCCTCCCCCGTCTGCGCGGCGCCATCCACTTCCAGGACGTCTGCTTTCGCTACAGCCAGCAAGAACAAGTCCTGCAAAACCTGAGCCTGGACATCCACCCTGGCGAAAGCGTGGCGCTGGTCGGCCACACGGGCGCCGGCAAATCCTCCATTGCCAAACTCATCGCCCGCTTCTACGAATTCCAGGACGGACGCATCCTCATCGACGACCACGACATCCGCCACCTCGACCTGCCCGCCTATCGCCGCCAACTGGGCATCGTCTCCCAGACACCCTTCCTCTTTGCTGGCGCCGTGGCCGACAACATCCGCTACGCCCGCCCCGACGCCACCGACGACGACATCCTGGCCCTGGCGCGCCAAATCGGCGACGGCGAATGGCTGGAAACCCTGCCCCAGGGCTTGAACACTGAAGTGGGCGAACGCGGCAACCACCTCTCCATGGGCCAGCGCCAACTCGTCGCCCTCATGCGCGTCCTCGTCCAAAACCCAGCCATCTTCATCCTCGACGAAGCCACCGCCAGCATCGACCCCTTCACCGAGTGGCAGATTCAGCAAGCCGTCAACCTCATCCTCTCCCGCGCCACCAGCATCATCATCGCCCATCGTCTTTCCACCGTCAAAGCCGCCGACCGCATCATCGTCCTCGAAAAAGGCCGCATCATCGAACAAGGCAATCACACCCAATTGCTGACCGCTGGCGGTCACTACGCCACCCTCTACAACACCTACTTCCGCCACCAAAGCCTTGCTTATATCGAGCAGGCGCGGGAGTTGGCCCTCTCCGCCCCTTAGGTCCTACACCATGATCACGCGCCTCCTCCTCGTCACCTTGCTTGCCCCCATCCTGCTGACCCTGGCCCCTACAGCGTCCCCCTCCCAGGCTGACGCTCCCACTCGCCTCCGCATCGGCGTCATCGTCGATGGCATCTACACCCTCACCCCCGCCGATCTCGCTGCCGCCGGCCTCGCGCCCACCGCCATCGACCCGCGCACCTTCGCCCTCAGCAGCCAGGGCCACCCCGTCGCCATCCGCGTCATTGGCGAAGCCGACGGCCACTTCGATCCCGCAGACTCCCTCCAATTCTTCGGCCAAAAATTCCGGGGCGACGAGATGGCCGAAAAATACACCGACGAAAACGTCTACTGGCTCGACATCGGCGGCGCGCCCGGCCCTCGCATTCCCAACATCGACGCCACCCCCACCGGCGCTCTCACCCCGCCCACCGACTTCCTCGCCACGATGCGCGCCGAACAAAACAACTACTGGTACACACAACACCGCCTCGATCCCCCCACCCAAGAATCCTGGTACTGGGACATCCTCAGCCCCGACATCACCCAGGCCGTCACCGGCACCTACCCCGGCCTCGTCCCTTACCCCGCCCCCGGCGCCTCGGCCACCCTTTCCGTCGAACAAAACGCCCGCGCCCTCGTCAGCCATCATACCGAGATCAGTCTGAACAACCTCCATCTGGCCGACGCCGACTGGCAGAACAAAGACCGCAGCCTCGTCACCGCCACCGTCCCCGCCGGCCTGCTCGTCCACGGCGCCAACACCCTCAGCATCCACGCCACCGTCCTGCCCAACGTCATCGTCGACTCGCTCTACTTCAACTACTGGGAACTCCACTATCGCCGCCTCTTCCGCGCCTGGGAAAGCCACCTCGACTTCACCATCGACACCTCCGGCCCTCACGAATACCAGATCGACGGCTGGGAAAATGGGACCGACATCCTCGCCTGGGACATCACCGACCCCGCCCAACCCCAACACCTCACCGGCTTTAGCCTCACCCCCGGTGCTTCCCACCAAACCCTCCGCTTTCGCGCCCCAGATCACGCCGGCAGCCGCTACTGGCTCCAGACCACCGCCACCCTCGCCCATCCCGCCTCGGTGCGCCTGCGCCCGCCCACCCACCTCCGCAACCCCGCCAGCGGCGCCGACGTCGTCATCGTCACCTCGCCGGAACTGCGCCCTGCCGCCGAGCGCCTGGCCGCCTTCGACACCCGCCGCGGCTACCGCGTCCACGTCGCCAACTTCCCCGATATCGTCGATGAATTCAACCACGGCATCTACAACCCCATTGCCGTCACCAACCTGCTGACTTGGGCGCAGACCCATTGGCCCGCCCCCGCCCCCCACTACCTCACCCTCTTTGGCGACGGCCATTGGAACTTCAAAGGCTACAACCCCACCCTCTACCCTCTCCGCCCCCAGCACATCCCCCCCTTCCTGGCCTGGGTCGATCCCTGGCAAGGTGAAGTCCCCGCCGACTCCCACTACGCCGACCTCAATGGCGACCGCCTCCCCGACCTCGCCGTAGGCCGCATCTCGGTCGAAACCCTGGGCGAAGCCGAGGCCGTCGTCGCCAAAATCGAAAACTACGACGAAGACAGCTTCACACAACCCTGGCAAACGCGCGCCCTCTTCATCGCCGACAAACCCAGCCCAGAAGGCGACTTCCCAACTGTCAGCGACTCCATCATCACCGACTACCTGCCCGGCTCCCTCCACCCCCAACGCATCTACCTGGGCCAAACCGTCGCCAACGCCGACGCCGCCCGCCAAGCCATTCGCGAAGCCATCGACAACGGCGCCTTCATGGTGCAATACACCGGCCACGGCACCGGCTACAGTTGGGCGCGAGACGAAATCTGGCGCCTACAAGACACCGCCCAACTGCAAAACGGCCCCCGCCTGCCGATCTTCCTCAGCCTGAGCTGTTGGGACGGCTACTTCGTCGATACCCGCGACCCCTATTCCGTTGCCGAAGCCCTGCAACGCCAACCCAACGGCGGCGCCCTCGCCATCATCACCTTCTCCGGCCTGGGACAGACCCCTGCGCAGACCCGCATACGCGGCTTCCTCATGTTGGCCATGTTTCGCGACGGCATTCGACCTCTTGGCGACGCCCTCCTGACTGCCCAGCGCACCCTCTATGCCGAAACTGGCGGCCCTCAACACATGGTCGACACCATCATGCTCTTCGGCGATCCCACCCTCCGCATTCCCCCCACCTTCACCCGCGTCTACCTCCCCATCCTCTTCCATTGACACCCTCGATGCTTTTGCTACGTCGCTTCACCCTTCTGCTCATCCTCCTTGCCGCCTTCACAGCCGCAGCAGCCCAGGCAGCCGTGAGCCTGATCGAATTCAAGGCCGAGCGCGTGAACGACGCCAGCGTCCGCATCACCTGGCGAACCGCCAGCGAGCTAAACAACCTCCTCTTCTTCATCCAACGCGCCGACACCGAAAACGGCCCCTACATCCGCCTCCAACGGGTCATCCCCCGCGGCGACACCACCACCGGCGCCACCTACGAATACCTCGACGCCAACCTGACGCCAGGGCGCACCTACTGGTACAAACTCGAAGACATCGACGCCCGCCAACACAGCACCCTCCACGGCCCCATCCCCTCCGATCTCCCCGTCACCGTCACCCTCACCACCCCGCCCACCATCACCCCCACACCATCCCCCACGCCTACACCCACCGCCACCTCCCCCCCGGCCCCCACCTTCACCCCTCCTCCCACCCCAACCACACCGACGACGCCCACCCCCACCACTGCCCCCACTGCCACCTCCCCCATCCCCCCAACGGCCACACCACTCCCAACCAACACCTCCATCCCCGCCTCCACCCCCACACCCTCCCCCACCCCTTCCCTCATCCCCTCCCCCACCGCCACCCCCTCTCCCCTCGCCATCGTCATCCCCTCCGCCACCC
>JAYRVO010000059.1:0-35259 GCA_041918515.1 Chloroflexota bacterium
AATCCCTCTTTCTGCGCCGTCGGCCCAAACGAGAAGCCCACGTCGATCACATCCGGCGCTTGCGGACCCTTGTTGCCCTTGTTGGCTCGGATCGCTTCCACCTCGTCGCCTGACCCGGCGTCCGGGTTGAGTTCGTTCACCTTCAAGCCGTACTTCGCCTTGAAGCCTTCGATCACTTCGCCATAGTTGCACCAGTCATGCGGCAACGCTATCGTCGTCAACTCCCCTTCCGCCTGCGCTGCTTTCACCAATTCTGCCAGCGGATCGGCCGGAGCGGGTTCGGCCGGAGCAGTGGTCGGCTCCGGTGCGGCAGTGGGCTGCGGGGCCGGTGTGGCGGCGCCGCCGCAAGAGACCAGCATGGCCAAAACGACCAATAGGGCGCTAAGGTGGAGCAACCGGCGCTTGGTTTGAATCCTCATGATGCTACCTCCTTGTAGGTACAGTGAGAACAAAATATGAACGATGAACAGCCAAATTCGTTGACACATCCGCTCGCCATCAGCCATCGCAACCCCGCGTAGACCTTGAACAAGCAGGCAACATCATAGCAGAGTCTTGGAAAGACGTAAAATATGCCCGCGGCGAGCAACATGACGACAGGCGCCAGGGCGAGAATCATGGCTAGAAGTCCCTGCCGGCAGCTCGTGGGCGCGCTCGCTGTAAGTGATCGGTTTTCTCTTCACGTCTTGTCATCTCTGCAACAAATTCTGCCGGAGCGCGGGCAGCGTCTCGGCCAGGATCGATTCGGCCAGGCAGGCGCTGCGCTCGGCTTCTTCCACCGCCACATAGGCCGTGTTCAACTGCTTCCACACCTTCTGATCACGACTGCGGTCGGCGTCAGGATGGTCGAGGATGTGCGAAAGGTCGGCTTTCAGATGGCGCAGCACCACGATCGCCGTCTGAATGTGTTCGCCGATGGGGGGAAGGACTTCACGCAATGTCTTCCTCCCACCCCGTATCCAACAACTCGCCCGTGACAGAATAAATCACACGCTCGCAGATATTCGTGGCCCGGTCGGCCGCTCGCTCCAGGTTGTGCGCCGCCATCAGAAGCAGATTGGCCTGACGGATGCGGCTGACGTCGACGAACAGCAGCGTCAGCAGTTCGCTGTACACCTGGTCGTAGAGCGAGTCCACCTGTTCATCCATTCCGATCACCGTCCTGGCCAGGGTCACGTCCCGATGCACGAATGCCCGCAACGATTCCTGCACCATCGTCTGCGCCAGCGCAGCCATGCGGGGGATATCGATCAGCGGCTTCATCAGCGCTTCGACGCCAATCTTGACATTGACGCGACCGATGCCCTTGCCGTAATCGCCGATGCGTTCCAGCTCGTTGGTAATGAAGAGAATGGCCGCCAGGGTGCGCAAGTCGCCGGCGGTCGGCTGCTGCAAGGCGATGACGGTCAGCGCGTCGGCCTCGATGCGGTAGCGCAGGGCGTCGATCTCGCGGTCGGCCGCGATCAGCCGCTGCGAGGCGTCCAGATCACGGGTCTTCAGGGCCTGCATCGAAGCCCCTAATGCCTCCTCGACCATTGTTCCCAACACAAGGATGTCATCCTGCAATTTGTGCAGATCGTGATCGAAAGCGGTTCGTAGCATAGTGGTTTTTCCATGAAAGAAGATTGGGGCGAGCTTCGTGTCATTGTGAAATGCAGGCGTCCGACCTCTTGCCACTGCCCTTCCAGCTTACCAAATGACCAAGAAGGCGCTGGCGGATGTCGTCCCGGACCTGGCGGAATACGACCATCTGCTCGCTCATGCTCCCGCGCGCTTTGGCTGGGTCGGGGAAGCCGATGTGAATCACTTCGCCCTGGCGCAGCCACACGGGGCAATTCTCGGCGGCGTCATCGCAGACCGTGACGACCAAATCGAAATCAGCGTCCAAGAACTCCTCGACCGCTTTCGAGCGCGCCTCGGCGATGTCGATGCCAAGCTCGGCCAGGGCGCGCACCGCCAGGGGATGGACATAACCCGCCGGCGCCGTACCGGCGGAAACGGCGCGCCAATCAGCGCCGAGTTCATGATTGATGATGGCTTCCGCCATCTGGCTGCGGCAGGAATTGCCGGTGCAGAGAACAAGTACGTTGGGCATGTGAAGCTCCAAAGGTGGAGCGAGTGGCATCTCACGCATCACGCTTCCTCCAGCCATTCGCTCACTCGCTGCTCAATCTGATCGCGCACTGTGCGAAACTTAGCCAGCGTTTCCACCTCGTCGCCGACGAACTTGTTGGGGTCCTCGAACGACCAGTGCAGACGCTGGCCCATGCCCAGGAAGGCGGTCGGGCAGTTCGCCTCGGCATAATCGCACACCGTGATCACATAGCCGAAATGCACCTTGCCCAGATAGTCGCTGACGCCCTTGCCGCGCCCTTCCTCCAGGCTCAGCTCCACCTCGGCCATGACCTGGCGGGTGTAGGGGTTGGCGTCTACCGGATCCAGACCGGCGCTGTAGCTTTCGATGCAGTCGCCGGCGATCTGGCGCACGAATGCCGCCGCCATCAGGCTGCGAGCAGAGTTGGTTGTGCTGAGAAACAGCACCTTCAATCGTGGCTTATTTTCCATCATCTTCGTATCCATTCGTGCAATTCGTGGCAACTCAACCGAAACGCCCGGTGATGTAGTCCTCGGTCACCCGGCTCTTGGGGATGGTGAACAATTCCTTCGTGGGCGAGAACTCCTCCAGGTAGCCGGTGCGCTCTGGCGTGACCGTGAAGAAGGCCGTGTAGTCCGACACTCGCGAAGCTTGCTGCATGTTGTGCGTCACGATAATGATCGTGTAGTTTTGCGTCAAATCACGCATCAACTCCTCGATGCGCAAAGTGGCGATGGGGTCGAGGGCTGAGCACGGCTCGTCCATCAGAATAATATCAGGCTGGATGGCGATGGCGCGAGCGATGCACAGGCGTTGTTGCTGGCCGCCCGACAAGGAATAGCCGCTCTGCTTGAGCTTGTCCTTGACCTCGTCCCACAGCGCCGCCCCACGCAAGGCTTTCTCGACCAGATCGTCCATGTTGCCCTTGAAACCGTTGATGCGCGCGCCCCAGGCCACATTTTCGTAAATGCTTTTGGGGAAGGGGTTCGGCTTTTGGAACACCATGCCGATGTGCCGCCGCACTTGCACAGAGTCCACATCGGGATCATAAATGTTTTTGCCGTGGAAAAGCACCGCACCTTCACTCCGAGCAACCGGGATCAGGTCGTTCATGCGATTGAAGGCACGCAACACCGTGCTTTTGCCACAACCCGAAGGGCCGATCAGCGCCGTGATTTTGTGCCGATCAATTTGCAGGTGGATGTCTTTGACCGCCCGAAAATTGCCGTAGTAAACATTGAGAGCTTTGGCCTCGATAGCGTAATGGCCATTGCTCGAAAGTGAATTGTCCGTCATCTTAATCTCCGCGAATAATGATTGCGCAACCAAATGGCAGTCGCATTGAGAGCGAGCAACAAAACCAGAAGCACGAGGATAGCGGCGGCGGCCAGATTGCGGAACTCCTCCTGCGGGCGAGAAGTCCACTGAAAGATTTGTACCGGTAGAGTGGTGAATTTGGCGAAGGGACCGTTGGGGTCGACCACGATGAAGGTGGAAACACCGACGACGATCAGCGGGGCCGTCTCGCCAAAGGCACGCGAAACCGAGAGAATGACACCGGTGAGGATGCCGGAAATGGCGTTGGGCAACACATGGTGCCAGACCGTCTGCCATTTCGTTGCCCCCAGCCCATAGCTGGCCTCGCGCAGCGCCGGCGGCGTCGCCCGAATGGCTTCACGGGCATTGATGATGACCAGCGGCAGGATCAGCAGCCCCAGCGTCAAGCCTGCCGAGAGCAGAGTGCGACCATTGGCCGTAGAAGGATCGCCGACGCCGAAGATCAGGCCGCTCGTCAGCGGCCCCAAGTAGCGCACGAACACCGCCAACCCCAACATGCCGTAGATGATCGACGGCACGCCCGCCAGGTTGTTGATATTGGTTTCGATGAGCTGGTCGAGCCGGCTGCCGCGCGTATATTCCTCAAGATAGATAGCGGTGGCCACACCCAGGGGGGCCGCCAGAGCGAAGGCGATCAGCGTCACCCACAATGAGCCGAGGATGGCCGTGCGGATGCCAGCACGCATGGGATCAGAAGATTGCGGCGAAGAGATGAAATCCCAGTTGACCCAACTACGGAATTCGAGGGTGGTATTGGGGATGGCGGCGACCTCAGCTTCGATTTCGGCCCGCCGGACGATGGAGTCGAGCAATGGCCAGGTCTCGACGATTTTGGGCTTGACCACCTCGGCCTGCACCAGTTCGACCATCTCGCCCTGGGTGCGCTCGGCGATAGGCTTCTGTGCTTCGAGCGCACGCAGGCGGCCTTTCGAGATATTAGCCTTCAAAATTCCGGCAAGCGCTGCGGGCGAAAGCTCGGACAGGTTGTCGCCAACGCCGCCAGACGCAACCACCAACACTGCCGGATCGTTCTCGTTTTGGATGGCGACATAGCCAAAGGCGTCATTGGTGACATCGAGCAACAAAACGACGAGGGTGATGATGCCGATCAAGGTCGATACAAAGAAAATATTCCGCCAGATCGCTCCCCGACGGCGGCGACGACGCACAAAGGCACGGTAGACGTCACCATCCGGGTATTGGCCTACGGGTCGGGCGTCGGTTGCCATGCTCAATTCGGATGTGTTCACCTGACCTCCTCACGAAAGCGCCGTACAATCCAACGGCTGATGATGTTCAAGATCATGGTGACGGCAAAGAGCATGAGGGCGATGGCAAAGATGCTGTCGTAATCGATGGAGTCATAGCTCAGGTCGCCGCCGCTGATACGGACGATATGCCCGGTCATGGTTTCGGCGGCCTTGAACGGATTGATGAAGTTCAGCCTGCCCACTGCCTCACCCCAGCTATTGAAATTGCGCGGCCCAGCGCCGGCGGCAATGGCCACGACCATGGTCTCGCCCACCGCCCGCGACATAGCGACGATGAACGCCGCAGCCAAGCCCGAAATGGCCGCCGGCAGCACAACCCGGATCGCAGTCTCCAGCCGGGTGGCGCCGACGCCAAACGCAGCCTCGCGCAACGAGCGTGGCACAGCGCTGAGGGCGTCTTCGCTCATCGAGCTGACGAGTGGGATAATGAGGATGCCGATGACGATACCGGCAGACGCCACATTGAAGATTTCCACTTGCCCCTTGCCGAAGATCGTTTGCAACAACGGAGTCATGAAGCCCAGAGCGAAGAAGCCATAGACCACGGTGGGAATGCCAGCTAACACCTCAAGCGCGGGCTTGAGTATGCTGCGGGCGCGGATGGAGGCGTATTCGCTGAGATAAATGGCGATCATCAGGCCGAGAGGCAGCGCCACCACCATACCGATCACGCTGGTGAGCAAAGTGGCGTTGAAGAGAGCGAAGATACCGAAGCCGCCAATCTGTGGCTGCCAGACCGTGCTTGTGAAGAATTCCAGGAGCGTGACTTCGGGCCGGGCGAAAAAGCGATAGGCATCGAAGATGAGAGCCAATATGATGCCTATCGTGGTGAAAACTGAGACGAGCCCGGCCAGCCTGAGGGCGATTTGAATGACTCGCTCGCTCCATCGACGCCGTTTTCGCAAATCGACCTCGGCGAGAGACCCGGCGCCAGGCAGGCTTGGGTAGGCGACGCTGGTGAGTTCACTTGGCATGATTATGTGCTCCGGGCTGTGTACTGCGTGAAGACCGTGATCTTGCGGGCGATGAACAGATATGGCAGAACAGCAAGACATGGGATGAAGGAGCGAGTCCTTCATCCCATGTGAGTTCAGCGCTTATGACGCCACAGCGTGTCACTGGCTGGCTGCGGTCAGCCAGTTCTGCCTGGCCTGGTTGAGGGCCTCGTCAGCAGCGGGGAAGTAGCCGACCTTGAGCACCTCTTCGTTGACGTAAGTCAGGTAGAAGTTGATGAAAGCCGCCACCTGCGGCTTGGCCGCCATCACGCCGGCATCCGAGTAGATGAACAGCGGTCGGGCCAGCTTGTACGCACCCTCGTTCACGGCTTCGGCGCTCGGCCCCACACCCTCGATAGCCAGGGCCACCAGCTTGCCCTCATTCTCGGCAAAGTAAGCATAGCCGAAGTAGCCAACGGCGTACTTGTCGCCTTCCACACCTTGCGCCAGCACGTTATCATCTTCGCTCAGTTGCAGGTTGCCAGCCGAAAGCAACGCTTCCTCGCCCTTGCCTTTGTCCGCTTCCTTGTCCACCACATAGACTTTGTCCATGACCGCTTCGACAAAGTAGTCGAAAGTGCCGCTGTCGGTGCCGGGACTGAACCGCTTAATCGGCTCGTTCGGCCAGGCCGGGTTCACATCCGACCAATTCACCGCCTCCTTCGAGAACAGCTTCGCCAGCTCCGCCAACGTCACATCCTTCGCCCAATCATTGGCCGGATTCACCACCACCGCCAATGCGTCCGTACCCACTCGAAACTCCACCGGTGTCCGCCCAATGGCCTTGCAGCTCTCCACTTCGCTATCTTTGATCGGTCGCGAGGCATTGGAGATGTCGGTCTCGCCAGCCTTGCAGAAGCGCTCGAAGCCTGCGCCGGTGCCGATGCTGTCGATGGTGATGTTGCCGGCGTAGCCCTCGCTTACAAAACGCTCGGCCATCGCTTCAGTCAGGGGATAGACGGTTGAGCTGCCAGCCACGATGATGTCGCCGGTCACTTCCAGCGGGTTGATTTCGGGCAGCATTCCAGGGGTCGTAGTCGCCGGTTCCGGGGCTTTGGTTGGTTCAGGCGCTTGGGTTGGTTCCGGGGCCTGGGTCGGCTCAGGCGCTTCGGTGGGCGCCGCGGGCGACGGGAGTGGGGTGGCTGTCGGGGCGCCGCCGCCACATGCAGCCAGGATCAGAGCCAGCACTGTCAGGAGGCTGGCAAGGACAAGCAAACTGCGTTTCATTTCTCCTCCAGAGAAGATGGGACAGTGTCCCGGTGGATGTTGGCGCGCTTCTGGGCGCGCCATGTCTGTGAAATATCGTGCAAAACAAACATAGCACAGCCAACGCCCCTTGTCTTCAAATCACGGTTAAATTTGCGCGAAGGTTCCTTAACCTTACGCTAAAGGCTTCTTAACAATCACCACAACCCTGCACGCTCTGCACGCTCGCCCCCTTTTCATGCCCACCCGCCTATGCTATGCTTCCGTCTCAGGAGGTCGGAACATGAGCACACTCGTTTTGGAACTACCCTCGAACCTGTTGGAACGGCTCAAGATCGAAGCAGAACAACGCCGCCAGCCGGTCGAAGAGATTGCCGCCGCGTTGATCAGCAACGGCCTGATGCCCGCGGCCGCGCCCGATTCCGAGCGCCAACAGGTTCGGCAGATGCTGCGCGACGAAAGAAAGCAGGTGGATCGGGTATTGCGTGACTCAGGCATGCTCGTCTATCTGACCGAAGGCATGCGCGCCCGCATCGATCCTGATATTGATCGCGAAGAAGTGCTGGCAGCACTGGGAAATGCCGGTGGTCAAACACTCAGTGAGATAGTCCTCGAACAACGAGGCTCCAAAGAATGAGCACGCTCTATCTCGATACGAGCGCCCTCGTCAAACGCTACAACCCAGAGGTCGGGAGTAAATGGGTTATCGATCTGTGCTCGCGAGAACGAAGCAACACTCTCATTACAGCCGAATTCACTATGGCGGAGGTGGCTGCGGCGCTGGCAGCCAAACATCGCGCACCCAAAGGCATCACCCTTGCACAACGCGATGCAGCCGTGTCTGTCTTTCTGCTAGATTGCAGCCAACAGTATCGCCTGATCGCAGTCGAGCGGCGCATCATCGAACGGGCAGTGGACCTGACGCAACATCATCGGCTCCGTGGTTACGATGCTATCCATCTCGCCACTGCACTTTTGACCAATCAACAACTGCAGCGGTAAGGCCTATCCACTCTCACCTTCATCGCTGCCGACGATGACTTGCTGGCCGCGGCCCGCGGGGAAGGGCTGCCGGCCGAGAATCCCAACTATCACTTGGCTTTCGACGATTTCTCATACCAAATCTGAAATTCACCGGTTGATCTGCCCAATCTGAGCGCTGAGGGTCGTATTATGTCTACTTTTTAACGCCTGTGGAATTTTCACAGCACCTTGAACGAACTCGGATCAGATCAGCTTTCATTCGGTGGGCCTGTCTTTAGTACTCCGTTGTAGCACGTGCACTAGATGTAGGGTGCGTTGTATTTCGGAAACTGGCTCAAAAATCATCGAAAGCCAAGTTGATAGGTCCGCCCAATGCCCGCAGGGCCTTCCATTCCTGGCCGGGGCCGTTCCACCGCCCGGCGGCGCCAGCACTCAGCGTTGAAATGCACCCGCCACGCAGTCGTTACCACGCTCGCTGATTATTTGGCTTGTTTTACCCGTCTGCGATCCAATACCGTGCCACTCAAAGTTGACGATGCTATCAATAATGGTATCATATTCGTATGGCCAGAACCGACGACATCGTAGCCGAGATGCGACGTAATCCGAAAGGGATACGCTTTCAGGACCTATGCCAGGTTTGTGACTTCTACTTTGGTGCACCTCGGCAGGCAGGCGGTAGTCACCGCGTGTACAAAACACCATGGCCGGGAGACCCCCGGGTCAACATTCAGGAGCACCAGGGCATGGCCAAACCCTACCAGGTGCGCCAAGTTCTAAAGGCTATTGCGAGACTTGAGGCAAACCGTGATTCTGAAGAATGACCATTACAACTATCGCGTCACCTGGTCGGAAGAAGATCAGGAATACGTTGCTTTATGCGCCGAGTTCCCCAGCTTGAGCTGGCTGGCTTCGTCGCCCGAAGAAGCACTGACCGGCATCCGCAACATCGTGGCCGAGGTCGTAGCTGACATGCAGGCCAATAGGGAGGCGGTGCCAGAACCGTTCGCCACCAGACGATTCAGCGGTCGCTTCATGGTGCGCATTCCGCCTGAGCTACATCGACGCCTCGCCCTCGAAGCAGCAGAGGCGGGTGTGAGCCTAAACCGGCTGGCCAGCGCCAAGCTGACGCAGTAGCATTATTCGCGCGCATCCGAGCTCCACCTTCGTTGGGGATCAGCGCCGCGCCGGGCTGGGGCGGCCGGCCGCGGTGAATACAAGCTCCGTGCCCAGAAAAATCTCGCCGTCCAGCGCGCCGGCCACGCGGGCGACGTGATCCTCGCGGGTCATCTGCGTCACGATCTCCTCGGCCCCGGCCTCGCGCGCCAGCGCCTCGACCAGCGGTAGCATCACCGCCCGCGCATGGCCCACCGCCTGCTCCAGCCGCCGGAAATCGTGGACGCCATCCTCCAGGTGCAAGCGCACGTGCGCTTCGTCCAACGGGTTGATCAGCACGCGGCGACGCTGGATGATGCCACCCGCCACCGCGCCCACCGCATTCGCCACCTCGGCGTGGTCGGGGATGACCACATCCGTGTGCAGACTCTCAGCCACCTGCGGCATATAGGCGGCCACCGGCGCACCAATGGCCACCAGCGGGTGTCGCAAGGCCAGCGCCACCGCCAATCCCCGCCCCTGGCTGCCCCGCAAACCGCGCCAGAGCAACTCGCGGGCGGCCGGCTCCTTGTCCCAGTTCGGGATCACGGCTTCATCGGCCAGCACCTTGCCCACCAACTCGGTCGCCACCCGCTCGGCCACGCTCTCCACCACCTGCTCGCAGAAGGCCTCCACCTCCAGCCCCGCGGCCTCGGCCAGCGCGGATGCGCCCAGCCACGCAGCCTCGTCATCCCACTGCCGGAAGCGGCCCAACACGTGCAGCGCGTCCGTAGGCGTGAACCCGGCCCGCCGCACCAAGGCCCGACCTTCGAGATCAGCCAAGCGCAGGTGGATGAGACCATTGCCTGTCTGCTGCACCAACATCGCCGGTGATTGTGGGCCGGTCGCCAGCCTTGCCAGCACATCCAGGTCAGAGGCGGGCAGCCGGTGGCCGGGCGAGCGCCCGCGCAGCAGGAATTCGGCGGCGTCGCGGCCGCGTTTGTCGCGCGGGAGCGCAGCCTGACGCCGGAGTTCGGGTAGGATTTCGGGATACTGGCTGGCGAGCAGACAGAGCGGCGCCACCCGTCGCGGGCCGATCAGCAGCCGATCCATGCCATCGAAACGCACATGGCTATCGCCGCCCAGCCCCACCGTGTGCACATCCACCGCCTCCACCATCGTGCGCCAGCCCGCCACCTGCGCCCCGTCAGGATTGAGCAGCGGCCAGCCGTCGCGCAAGGCCGCGATGTCGGTCGTCGTCCCGCCCACATCCACCACCCACACATCCCGCCGCCCGGCCAGATGCCAGGCCCCCACCGCGCTGGCCGCGGGGCCAGAGAGGATGGTCTCGATCGGCCGCTGCCTGGCCCACTCCGCCCGCACCAACGAGCCATCGCCCTTGACGACCATCAGCGGCGCGGCGATGCCAAAGCCGGCGAGGCTGTTCTGCACGGAATCGATCAGGTCGCGCAGGGGCAGGATGAGATGGGCGTTGAGGCTGGCCGTGGTCGCCCGGCGCACCGAGTTCAGCCGGCTGGTGAGGTCATGGCCGCAGGTGACGGGCAGCCCGGTGAGGTCTTCGACCAGGCGGCGGGCGCGCAGCTCGTGGGCCGGGTTGCGCACGCTGAAGTAGCCGGAGATGGCGAAGGCTTCGACCGTGTCGCGGCGGGCGGTGATGGCTGCGACCAGGGCCACCTCATCCAGCGCCGTCGCCTCGTTCCCCAGTTCGTCATGGCCCCCGGCCACATAGACCACATCCGCGGTCGCCAGCTCGCGGCCAAAACCGAACTGGCGGATCAGGTCGGCGTCGTAGCCGATCAGCAGCAAACAGACCGCGCCGCGGTGTCCCTCGGCCAGGGTGTTGGTGGCCAGCGTGGTCGAGAGCGCCACCAGGGTCACATGCCCCGGCGTCGCCTGTAGCCCGGCCGCCTTCGCGCCCGCGAAGACCTGTTCGATGGCCCCGGCAATGCCCAGCGCCAGATCGTGGCGGGTGGTGAGGGCTTTGGCGCCGGCCAAGACGCGGCCGCTATCGTGTTCAACGAGGACGGCGTCGGTGTAGGTGCCGCCGGTGTCGATGCCGAGGGAGAGGTTCATGAAGTGGGCGGGTGAGGCGTCGTTCGATTGAGACAGGGCCGCTGTGTGCTACCTGGGTAGTAAGGCAGTCTAGCACGAACGCCTGGCGCAGAAAAGTTCACGCGGGCCGGTACAGCGCCAGTCTCCCGCCGGTCTGCTCCAAACGCCGAAGCAAAGCCCATGCTGATTTGAAACTCCTCGTTTTGGGCAAAGTAAAAAGCGCAGCCGGTGCTAACCCGCATCGGCGCATTCTGAAGCCCCCGACGCAAGTAGCGCGCTTTGCCGTGTCATCTATTTGGTTGCACCACAATATTGTTGTATACTTGCGCTCAAGTTAGAGAGATCCATGGAATTCACTGTCGAGTTCTACGAAACGCCAGACGGTCGGCCAGTAGTCGAGGACGAACTGGAGGCTCTGGAAGGTACAGCGCCGGTGCTCTACGATCTGCTTGTGGCTGGCCTGAACAAGCTACGCCGGCGTGAGTACCACCGGCCGCCATTATGCGAGCCGCTCGGCGGTGGGTTGTTCGAACTACGGGTAGGGCGTAAAGATATCGCCCGCGCCGCCTGGTTCTTTCAAACAAGCCAGCGTATTGTCGTCGTCCATTGTTTCGTGAAGAAATCACAAAAGACGCCGCCAAGTGAGCTGGCGTTGGCTCGCAAGCGCATGGCCGAATACCTGAGTCGTTGAACAGAAGGAGTATCTCAATGCAGACCGAGAAAACAAACTTCGATCGCTATCTGGAGCGCAAACTTCAGGACGCCGATTTCCGCGCCCTCTTCGATGCAGCCGATCGGGCCTGGGATATTGCTTTGCAACTCGCTGCCCTGCGCCAGGCCCGCGGACTGACACAGAAACAGGTGGCTGAGCTACTGGGAACCAAGCAGCAGGCCATTGCCCGACTCGAAGATCCGACCTACACCGGCCACAGCCTGAGCATGGTGCGTCGCTTTGTCGAAGCCCTCGGCGCCAGCCTGGACGTGGTCGTGGTGCCACTCGAGACGTCGAACGCCTACGCCTCTCAGCGCGGGGCCAAACCCTTGCTGGCGACGGGTTGAGTATAGACATACCGAGTCTGCGCCAAAGATCTGCCCTATGCACCTGCACGACCTGACATCTCAAAGCGCCCGCGGCTAAGACAGCCGCCGCCAGCTTCAACGCGACGTGATCCACATCGACAGCCTGGCGGCTGAGGTGGCTGCCTTTGGGTTGTTCTGCACTGTCAACCAAATTAGCGGGTTGAACCACTTCCACTTGACCGGCGGGACGTTATCGGTACAATCAAGGCAGGCGATACTAGAGGTGTAAAGCGATGGTCGCTTCCATCGAGGATAGAGCCAGTCGCCGCAAAACGAGGAGCTTGACCATGACCGTAAGAGATGTGGTGTTACCTTTGCCCGAAGACCTATACGTTCGCCTGGAGCAGACCGCACGCGCAACCAAGCAATCGCTGACCGACCTGTTGCTGCGCTCCCTACGCGCGGGCAGCCCGCCTGATTGGTCGCAAGCGCCAGCCGCATTCCAGTCCGACCTGGCCGCCCTCGACCGCCTGGACGACGACGCACTCTGGCGCATTGCCCGCAGCCAGCGCAGCGAGGCTGACGCCGCACGGTTGCACGCGTTATTGGAAAAAAACGCCGCCAATGCGCTGACGGCCGCTGAGCGGTTGGAGTTGAACACCCAGGTCGCCGAGGCCGATCGGCTCATGCTGCGCAAGGCTCATGCCGCCGCGCTGCTGCAATGGCGCGGCCATGTCGTGCCGCCTTTCGAAAGGCTATAACGTGGCGATCTATCTGTCGGCGGCGCTGCGCCAGCGTCTGGTAGAAGCTGACGATCATCGCTGCGCCTATTGCCACACCTCACAGGCCAACAGCGGCAGTCCGATGGTGGTGGATCATCTGCTCCCACTGAGCAAAGGGGGCATTACCGTTTTCGAGAATCTCTGCTTTGCCTGTTATCGCTGCAATCTGTTCAAGGGCTCGCAGGTGGAAGCTATTGATCCGCTGAGCGGAGTCCTGGCGCCGCTTTTTCACGCGCGACGCGACCGTTGGCGTGATCACTTCATCTGGGATGAGTCCGGCCTGCGCATTCTCGGTTTGACGGCGACCGGGCGCGCTACGGTTACTGCCCTCAACATGAACAATGAAGTCATCCTGGATGCCCGACGTAATTGGGTTCGGCTCGGCTGGCAGCCAAACGCTGAATAACCTCAAGCCGGTAGCGGACGCCTACTCCTCTCGGCGCGGCGCCAAGCCCTTACTGGCGACGGGTTGAATACAGACATACCGAGCCTGCACCGGGAATCTGCCCGCTGAACCTGGATTGATTAGCTTTGCCGAGGAACATCACGCTCGCTGGTAGGCATTGGCGGCCATAGCATTCGCCAGCCAGCCGGTGATTTCCGCCACGCCAGGAATGCGCCCGCCGCTGACCAGCTTGCCAGCGATCACCAGGCCGGGCGTATACAGCAGACCGTACTTGGGGTATTCGCCGCGGTCGGTCACATGTTCGATCTCGGCCTCCAGGCCAAGCTGGGCCACCGCCGTGTGGACGTTCTCCTCAACCCGATGACAGTTGTCGCAGCCGGGGCCGAGGACTTTGATATTGATGGACACGGAAAAACTCCTTACACTTTGGGAATGGGACGCGGATAAACGCCGATGAACGCGGATTTTTCGCCAAATTCACGGCGAAGAAACACTTTTTCCGCGTTTTCCACGCTCGTCCGCGTCCTATTTTCGGAAACTGTCAGGTGGCTAGCCACATAATTATCAAACACCCTCTTACTCCAGGGCTTTCCAGTTCTCATATGAGGCTGAGTTGTATAGCACACCAACGCTGATTATGTCATGCTGAGCGGGTCGATCACACAAGGTTGTTGCCGATAAAAGCCAGCGAAGCATCCATTCGCTGCGCTCAGGACAGGTTCTCGCCCGGGTTATATGTGCCCCGTGAATTGGGCGATTCCTTCGCAATAGTCCTTGATCATGACGCGCGAGATGCTTCGCTGGTGTTGTTTTCATCATGTGGTTGACCGATTGACCCGCTCAGCATGACACACTATCGGCAGATCTTCCTTTATCAAATGAGAAACGGAAAGCCCTGCTCTTACTCTGTCATTTCGTCATTGATCACGCGAATCGATGGCTCAAGAATGATCTCGCTCTTCACCGAATTGGCGACGAGGCTGTATTTCTGCGCCGCTGCCAGCGCCCGGCGCACGCGTTTCTCGTCGGCGTCGCGCACAACGATCTGCGGGAACAGACGCAGGTGGGTGAACAGTTCCGTGCGGTCGAGATCGATCCGCTTCACGCCCTCGGCCCGGCAGGTATAGCTAACCAGGTCGATCTTGAAACGCTGGCAGGCCCAGAGAAACATCATCATGATGCAGGTGTTGGCCGCGGCCACGAACGCATCTTCGGGAGTCAGCACGCCCGCGTGACCGTAAGCGTCGGGCGGGGCTGAAAACGGCATCTCAGGCCCGTTCCCCAGCTTGAGATGGCCCCAGTGCTCGCCCTGCCATCTGACTTCCGTCCAGTAAGTTGCGGTCTGCGCCATCAGCGGCCTCCCTCTTGCTCGCGGCAATAGGCCACCCAAGCAAGGGCGATGGCCTCGGCATATAGAGCTTCGTCTCCGGCGGGGATCGGGTTGTACAACTGCACCGTCTCGATGAGCTGGGGCGGCGTCCCACCCTCGGCGCGCAGCCCTTGCGCGTAGCTCAGCTCGAACATGGCCGGGAGCGCCAGAAACTGGAGGCTGCGGCCATTCACCTCCACGTGGGTCACAGGGATGCCCGAACCGCAAGCGCAGGCGCCGCCATCGCTCACCCTGGCTTTTGGCGCCGCCTCAAGCTCGATCACCTCGCCCCTGGCCCGGCTCCAGCGCACAGCCAGGAGTTCGTCCACCGTGCTGGCCAACGCCTGGGCCAGCGCCGACGTGACCTGTCGCCCGCCCTCGTCCAAGCGGCGCAGACCGTGCGGACGCGGCAGCCCGTGCGCGGCCACAAAATCGGCCACGACAAAACTGGCAGCCGGCTTGTTGCTGTACAACTCGGTCGACCGCGCCGCACAGCGCTTGTCGCAGCCATCCACGGCAATCGTTGGATAGAAGCGGGCAAAAGCCCGATCGCCTTCGCCGCCGGCCAGGAAAAGCGGCAGGCAGATGGTCACGGTGTCGGTAGGGCGCAAGTCTTCGAGCACTTTCAGCGCCGCCAGCCGGGTGACGAGTCCCTCTGGCATTTCCTCGCCCGAACAGGCGACGATGCCCACTTTGCGTTGCGGTAGATCAGGCATGGTCGCCTCCCTGCTTGCCTGGCAACTCCCGAACATCGAGACCCTTCGCTGGCTGATCGGAATGACAGAATGCTGGATCGACCCGCTCAGGGTGACAGGATGGGGAGTTTTGGGGTTGGATGCGTGCCGCCGCGGGGCATGGAGCATCGAGAAATTCGTCGCTCACGCGGGCAATGTCCTCGGCCAGCGCCCGCGCCAGGGCCAGACCGCCCTCATTCAACTCAGCGATGCCCTGCGGCTTCAAATCCCGATGCTGGCGGTAGAAATCCAGCACCGCGTAGGCTTTGGCCACCTGGCCGCCCGCCTCGCGCACATTCACAGTGGCGCAGGCCAGCTTGCAGCCATCCAGGGTGATGACCGGCGCACTCTGCACCGCCGCCCGCGCTTCCTCGTCGCCCAACACCAGCAGGGAAAGGGGGACGATCTGGGTGCTGTCCGGGCGCAATTCCTCCACCGTCACATAGGCGGCCTCCCGCGTCACGCTGCCATAGGTCTTGCCGATGCCGCTGCACGGAATGACCACGAGGCGCTGTTCGCTCATGCTGCCTCCTCCGCCTGCCGTGTCATCACGGCCAGATAGGCCGGGGCATCCAGCAGGCCGGGGATAGGCCAGGCGTCCGGCTGTAGCTCGACCAACCAGCCGGCGCCGTAGGGATCCTGATTGATCAGTTCGGGTGCGTCGAGCAGGGCCGGGTTCGCGGCCAAGATGACGCCGGAGCAAGGCGAAACGAGGCCGACATCGACTTTGACCGTCTCGATGGTCGCCAACTCGCCCCCGGCCTCGACCCGATCCCCGGCTTCCGGCAGTTCCACGAAAGCAATGTCGCCGCTGGACTGCTGCATGAAATCGGTCAGCCCAATTCGCAGCCGCCCCGTGTCCTCGTCGAAAGCCAACCACAGACCGGCGTCGGTGTACCAGCAGCCGGTCTTGACCCGAAAAATGAACTTGCCAATTGTTGTCTGCAAAAATTCTGTCATCGTCCTCTTCCTCAATGGGCGGCCATGCCACCGCTGCCGGCGCATTTCGGGCAATTGCAACCCACAACCGCATGGCCAGCGATCAGGGGGATGTCGGTCTCTGCCGAAATCTGGCCGAACGCGGCCTCGAGCTGCCGGGCCACGCGGTCATCCGCCAGCCGATAGAAAACGTTGTTGCCCTCTTTCTCATCGCTGATCAGTCCGGCGGTGCGCAGAACCGCCAGTTGCTGCGAAACATAGGGCTGCGGCTTGTCCAGCACAGCCGACAGATGGCACACGCACTCGCTATCCCGGCGCAGCAGATCGAGGATCTGCAAACGCATGGGGTGGGCCATCAGTTTGAGGAGATGGGCGTGTTCGCGGTAGGGGTTCATAGCAAAATTTCTATATAGTGATTCTTGCATATTCTGTCACCGACTCAAGCCGCCGTATATGACGCGCGTCATATTCAGGCGATCCTGTGCTGTCCACGTATCGCCATGAGCCTATCAGCTTCGGAATTTGGGGCAATTCGGGCTTTGACGCCCATCCCCGCCTCGGTTATCCTTAGCTTCTGACTTGGCGGAGACGCTTTCGCCGCCCCCATTCATTCGACACCACATGCTCGTCTGCACCATCCTGCCCACCTACAACGAACGCGCCAACATCGGCCCGCTCATTATCCGACTGTTGGAAAGCGGTCTAAGTGACTATATGGTGCTGGTGGTGGATGACGACTCGCCCGACGGAACCTGGCAGGCGGCAGAGAACGCGGCCAAGGAGCACAACGACGTTGAGTACAACGACGGCGGGGCGACGCGGGTGGCCGTCATCCGCCGGATGGGAGAATCCGGCCTGACCTCAGCCATCCAGCGCGGGATCGATGAGGCCATCCACACCTACGGCGCCGGCGTCGTCACCTGGATGGACTGTGATCTCTCGATGCCGCCCGAGGACGTGCCACGGCTGGTCGAGGCCATCCGTAAAGATGGGGCCGACATCGCCGTGGGGTCGCGTTGGGCGCCGGGCGGGGCCGACGTGGCGCACGGCGTCATGGCCCGCACGCTGAGTTGGATCATCAATCATTTCGCCATGCTCCTGTTGGGCGGCCAGGTGCGCGATTACACCAGCGGCTTCATCGCCGCCCGCGCCGAGGTTCTGCAAGACTTGCGGCTGCGCGGCCATTATGGCGAATACTGCATCGATCTGTTGGGTCGCGCCAGCCGCCAGGGCTACCGCCTGCAAGAAGTGGCCTATGTGTGCGTCCCCCGCACCGAAGGCGACAGCAAGACCGGCGCCAACCTCTGGGATTATCTGCTCAAAGGCTATCCCTATGCCGGCGCCATCATCCGCTTGGCCTGGGAAAAACGACGCCTGCCCACCAATCTCCAATAACCAATCCTTCGACTTCGCTCAGGACAAGCCTCCATGCTCCAACCCGCCGAACTCAGCCTGGAAGAAATGGGCGATCTGGCTCAGATCATCCCCATCGCCGACCCCGAAGTCAAACTGCGCTATCGCGCCATCCCCGCCTTCGACCAGCCGGTGCGCCGCAACATCATCCCTGTTTGCGAGCCGACCCTGGGCGGCAACGAGATGAAATACGTCCAGCGCGCCATCGAGACCAACTGGATCTCCTCGGCCGGCAGTTTCATCCCCGAATTCGAGCATCGCTTCGCCGAATTCTGCGACGCCAAATACGGCATTTCCTGCAACAACGGCACCGTGGCCCTGCACCTGGCCCTGGCCACCCTGGGGCTGGAGCCGGAGGACGAGGTCATCCTCCCCGCCTTCACGATGATCGCCACCATCAACGCCGTCACCTATTGCGGGGCCACACCGGTGCTGGTGGACAGCGAGCCTACTTACTGGCAGCTCGATGTCGAACAGGTCGCGGCCAAGATTACGCCGCGCACCAAAGCCATCATCCCCGTGCACACCTACGGCCACCCGGTGGATATGGATCCGCTGCTCGCACTGGCGGACAAGCACGGCATTGTCGTGATCGAGGACGCGGCGGAATCGCATGGGGCCGAATACAAGGGCAGGCGCACAGGCGGGTTGGGGCGGGCGGGCGTGTTCAGCTTCTACGGCAACAAGATCATCACCACCGGCGAAGGCGGGATGATCACGACCAGCGACGAGACGCTGGCCCGGCTGGCCTGGAACCTACGCGACCACGCCTTCAGCCACGAGCGCCATTTCTGGCACAAATTCGTCGGCTTCAACTACCGCATGACCAACCTGCAAGCGGCGGTGGGATTGGCGCAGGCTGAGCAGTTGGACACCTTCGTGGTCGCGCGCCGCCGCAATGCCGCCCTTTACACCGAGCGACTGACCGGCATCCCCGGCATCACCACCCCGCCCGAAGCAAGCTGGGCCAAGAATGTGTTCTGGATGTACGGCATCCTGGTAAATGAAGACGCTTACGGCATGAACCGCGATCAACTGCGACAGGTGCTGGCCGAAAACGGCGTCGAGACCCGCACGTTCTTCATCCCCATGCACTGCCAACCCGTCTATTGGCAGCAGTTCAAGGGCCAGCGCTTTCCCGTGGCCGAGCAGTTATGTAAACAGGGCTTCTACCTGCCCTCGGCCTCCTCGCTCTCCCTGGCCGAGATCGAGCATGTAACAGGAGTCATCGGCGATGCCTGCCTGAATCTGCAATAGATGGGGAGGCAAAGGGCGCTGAGTACAGCGCTCTGAGTACAGTGCGGTGACAAGGTGACTAACCGAGCAACCGAGCAACCAATCAACCGAGCAATCAGACTGAGAGGGCGCGTAATCCTTCATCTCAACCTGGCGATGCTCGTGGCGACGGCGATGCTTGTGGTCGTGGCACTGCTGCTGGTAGGGTCGCCATGGCCCGCGCGCGCCCAGGCAGGCCCTCCTTTCCCCCGCTCTTATCCCTCAGGTCCGCCTCCTCCGTCTGCAGGAGCCTATTTGCCGGCCGCGGTCAACAGTCAACAATCAACAGTCAACAGTCAACAATCAACGATCAAACCTGTCATACTGCCTGCCGATCTCAGCATTCTTTTCCTGAGCCGCGCCCCTCGCTACAACCGCTATTGCCTGGACTATAGCCACAACGCGCCGGAGTTGTGCGTTGGGACCGCGAATGAAAAACGCTTTCCTGAGGCAGGAGAGCCGATCACTTTCACGGCGCGCATCGCCAACCAGGGCGACATCGCAACGACGGCCGTGGGGTACACCTGGACGCTGGATGGGGTCAGCCAGGCGGTGGGGATGTTGCCGGCGCTGGGAGCGAGCAGCGAGATCACTCTGACCTGGGGCTGGGCCTGGCAAACGGGGGCGCACACCGTCACGCTGGAGATGGGAGACGGCGGCAACGAGATCACACTGGCCAACAATCGCCTCGATCAGCGCACCGACGCCCACTACCTGGAAATCCTCGTTCACCCCTATTTCGTGCAGGCGTTTCGCAACTACCGCAACCTGGCGGGGTCGTACTCCTTCGCCGATTGGCTACAAGCGCAGTTCGCGCAGATGAACGAGCGCCTGGCCGGCGCCATCACACCCGACACCCCCAACGGCCTGCCCGACCGTATTCGCATCGATGTCATCACGTCCACGACGACGGTCGGCGGCGATACGGTCTTCGGAGATCTGGCCTACGACGGGCGCTGGACGTTTCGCACCGAACGGAATTACAAAGATACACCGGAGGACGAAGCCTGGGAATCGGCGCAGAACTACGCGCGCACGTTCGCCAACGGCATCGATTGGGGCCTCATCCACGAACTCACCCACCAACTCGGCATCATCGACCTCTACCAGCTCAATGTCTCGCCCAGCGCCGGCAACCTGGTCAATGACCGCCAGGGCTGGCCCCTCCTCTCTGGCTTCTACTGGCAATTTCCCGACCTGATGGGCGGCGATGACGTGCGACCCTACGACGGTTCCTACTACAGCCCGCACACCGCGCGCGGGCTGCGCAGCAATAGCGGCCGTCGTCGCGGCTACTTCGGCGAATACCTGTTCGATCTACCCGACCAGGTGCGGGTGCAAGTGCTGGATCGCAGCGGCCACGGCGTTGCCAACGCCCGCATCGAAGCCTACCAGAGCGAGGGCGGCGTCGTCCGCGCCCAACCCGTCTTCAAAGGCGACACCGACAGCGCCGGCCTCTTTGCTTTGCCCAACCGCCCCGTCTCGCCCACCCTCACCACCGCCACCGGCCACAGCCTGCGCCCCAACCCCTTCGGCCTCATCGACGTGGTCGGGCAGAACGGCCAACTCCTCCTGCGCGTCCTCAAGAACGGCAGCCCCGCCCAGGAATTCTTCTCCTGGCTGACCATCACCGAACTCAACAAGCTGGCCTGGCGCGGAGAGCGAGCCGTCACCCTCACCCTGCCCACTCACTTTCCCGCAGCCGGAGCCACCCCGCCGCTCGCCCCACCCTTGCAGGTGCACACCGCCGGTTCCGAGGCCACTCTAGATTGGCCGTCCGTCGCGGGCGCCGTCTCCTACAACATCTACCAGGGTCTCTGGCCCGAATACTACCCCTTCCAACCCCTGGCCACGGGCGTCACCACCACCACCTACACAGCCCTGCTCTCGCGCTCGACCCGCTTCGCCGTCACCGCCGTCGGCGCCGATGGCGTCGAGAGCGGCTTCGGGCCGGTCGCCCGCGCCGAATTGCTCTATGTCCCGCGCGGACTGGTGTGGGAGCCGACCTCGGCGCTCTCTGCTCGCGGCCAACTGCTGGTCATCGATGGCCATCCTGGCTCCCTCCTGCGCCTGCTGCCACCCACCGCCAGCAAACCCCCAGCCTGGGTCGGACGCGTGGGCAGCGAGCACATTGGCATGGTCGGCGCGGTGGCGGCCACGCGCACCGCCCAGGGCGTCATCGGCGTGGCGCTGGCGGGGCAATGGCTGTGGCTGCTCGACGACCAGCAGCGCATCGTCAACTGGATCGGGCGCGTCGGCGATCTCCCCGCCCCGCTCGACCAACCGGCCGGCCTGGCCCTGGCGGGTGAACCCTTCACCGTCACCGTCCCTCTGGCCCGTCCTGATCCCAGCGCCCTCCTCCTCGTCCCCTTCGATGGCTCACTCGCCGACCCCAACGGCATCGCTCCCACCCGCGCCGAGAACGTGCGCTTCGTCCCCGGCCGTTTTGGCCAGGCTGTCGCCATCGAGGAGGGATCGGCGCTCCAATACGCCGCGCCCGGGCCCGACTTCCTGCGCCAGGGGAGCGTCGAATTTTGGGTGCGCCCGGATTGGCCGGGCAAAGACAAACACCCGCACATCTTGCTGGAAATCGGCGACCCCACCTGCCCCGAAACGACCGCGGGCTGCTACCGCCTGCGCCTGGCCCAAGAAGATGGCTGGCTCTACGCCTGGGCCACAGATTTCGACGACCTGGACAAAGCTGCCTGGGGCATGGTGGCCGCCTGGCAGCCCGGCCAGTGGCATCACATCGCCGCCGCCTGGAACGACCAACGCCTCAACTTGCACATCGATGGCCGCCTGGCCTGGGGCGAAGCTTTACGTGTGCCAATCAGCGGCACAGCCACGACCATCGCCCTGGGCGGCGCGCTCAGCGGCGGACAGGCCGCCAACGCCGCCTTCGACTCCCTCCGCCTCAGCCGTTTCCCCCGCCTGGGCAACAGTGACCGCGTCCGTGTCGTGGTCAGCGAACCACGCTTGCAGCAACTGCGCGTCCTCGACCTCATGGGCAACCAGGTCTCGACTTGGGCGCCCGACGATGACCTGCCTGCTGGCATCCACCAGTTCGGCCAACTGGCACTGGCCGCCGATGGCACGCTGTGGCTGGCGGATGGCGGCCCGCGCCTGCTGCACCAATTCGACCTTGCCCACGACACGCCCCGCCGGCTGCGGACGCTTGGCGGCTTCGCCGAGGATGCGCCCCAGGCATTGGCCGCGAGCGACGCCGGCCTGCTGGCCGTGGCTGCCGGCAACCAGGTTCACCTCCTCGACCCCAACCTGGTCACACCCCTGTTGGCAACCTGGGCCGCACCCAACGATGGCTCGCCCGGCCCTTTTCGCCAGCCCGTCGCGCTTGCTTTCGGCCCAGACGGGGATTTGGCTGTGGGTGAAGCGGGAAATCAACGGGTAAGTTTCATCCAGCAGCCGAGCAGGGGGCGGGTGTGGCTGCCGCGGGTGATTAGGCAGCCCTGAAGTTTTCAGGGATCGTTGGCGTCTTGCGCGGGCGCGGTTGATTTACGAATCGTGATTATTATAATCGTGATTCGTATTTCTGCGCCGATTGGCGAACAATCCTTCGCCCTTGCCTACGCACTCGCACCGGCGAAGGCATTGGCATTAGGAAGCCCCTTCACTGGAGAATTCATCCCCACAAGTCTTCTAATTGCTTGCGCCCGGCCTGCATTGCCTGTTCTTCAAGAAAGCGCCTCATCGTTTGCCATGACGTTTGATCGATCATTTGTGGCATTGGTAAAGCCTCTGCATCCACAAAGTAGGCCAGACCGCGCAGCGCACTGATCGCAAACGAACGCACCCGAGCATACTTGGCAGCAGCTACTGCAAATAAACGCTCAATTGGCGCCTGCTGCAAGATGTAATAAAGGTCAACGAGGTCCTTGCGTGTGCCTCGGCCAATGATCGCAGCTAGTTTCATGGCGCCGATTTCCTCGATGGTGGCTACCGGCAAATCAGCTACTACCAGAGGCTGCTGAATCAATGGATACAGGTGTAAACGAAAGAAGCTGACGCCGACGCCACGCCAAGTGGCGTGGAATGTGCCATCTTTGTCGAGGATAATCGCCAAGTCGGGATCATCGAAGACTTCGCGCAGCACCTCTCGCATATCTGCCCCAACCGCATCTGGATCGGGCGAGAACAGGTCCAGATCCACCGAAAAGCGGTGTCCCAAGTGCAGCGCCAGCCCTGTCCCACCAGCGAGGTAGAAGCGCCGAATGAACGGCAGGCCTGCCACCATGGCAAATGCCTGTCGCGTCTCCGGCGTGAGAGATTCCCAATGCGGCTGAAAATCGTCTAAAACTCCCATACGGCATCTGGGGCTGTGGGAAACGGAGAGCGTTGCCAACGACGAATGCCCAGCAACTTACGCCAGTAGTTGAAAGTAACTGGTGAAAGCATGCGTTCGCCCCGCTTACGAACGAAATCTCGAATGTGCGCCTTGCCGTATTGCCTGAACAGCCAGCGCACTTCCTCCCAAGTTCCATACTCTAGCGTTCGTTGCATGATCAACGCAGCGTCACGCTCTCCGTCGAGGCTGGCCAGGTCATACTCCTGAAAATGCGGCTTGAGGCTTGTGGGGATTTGCAGGTCCATTGTATCACTTCACGCCTTCTATCATACCACGGGCCAATAAGGACAAGAAAACCGGTGCGTGTACCCGTCATCGGCAATAGATTTTGGGGGATAGTGAACAATCTTTCATTTGTAATCCACTTGTTCTTCATGCGCCTGTCATCAGCCTGTGCTAGACTGAGTGTGTAATCGTCGTTCCGCTCTTTTCTTTCATCAGGCGGTGCTCGATGCACTGGAGGCAAGATGAAACACAAGTCGATAGCGATTGCCTGGGCTGTACTGTTGGTGATTGCGGGTTTTGCGTGGATGGGCGGTTTGGTTGTTCGCGCCCGTCCAACGGCTTTCCCTCTCGTTCCCCACGCCGGACCCTGGCAACGCCAAGCAGGCGGCTTACTGACCGGCGTGCATTTTGTTGATTCCAGCTACGGTTGGGCGGTCGGGGGCGATGGCCTCATTCTGCGCACCAGCAACGGCGGCAGTAGTTGGGTGGCGCAGGCCAGTGGTGCGCAGACACAATTGAACGCTGTCTTCTTCCAGGGCCGTAACGAGGGTTGGATTGTGGGAGATGGCGGCCTGATCTTGCATACGGTCTCAGGCGGCACACTCTGGACGCCACAAGCAGGCGGTGTCCTCAGATCGCTGCGCGGCCTCTTCTTTCTCGATGCCGAGCGCGGCTGGGCCGTTGGCGAGGCCGGCACGGTGCTACTGACGACAAATGGCGGCGAAACCTGGGCGCGATCTTCTTTGCCCTGGAGCGGGGTGGATCTTCAGGCCGTCCACTTTGCCGATGAAATCCACGGCTGGGCGGTGGGCACAGCCGGCGCCATCCTCTACACTGCCGATGGCGGCCAGACATGGGATGCTCAGGTCAGTGGCGTCACCGGCTTGCCACTGTATGATGTGTTCTTTGCCGACATCAGTCACGGTTGGGCGGTGGGCGGGGGTGGGGCTATTCTTTCTACCAGCAACGGTGGCGAAAACTGGGAGAACCGGACCTTAGCCAGCGGCCAAACCTTATATGGCGTCCAGTTTGTTGGCGTCGGCAAGGGGTGGGCAGTGGGCGGCCAGGGCGTCGTTGCTGTCAGCAGCGATGGCGGCGTCACCTGGACGCAGCAACAAAGCCTGGCGCCGGTCGAACTTCGGGATATTCACATGGTCTCGGCCAATACCGGCTGGGTTGTTGGCAATGGTGGGACAATCCTGCATACTTTCAACGGTGGCGCCACCTGGGCTTTGCAAATCGGCAACACCGCCGACTACCTCTCTGACGCTGCCTTCATCGATGCCCTCATCGGTTGGACTGTGGGCGCGGGCGGACGCATCCTCCGCACGAACACGGGCGGCAGCATCTGGACCGCACAAGAGAGCGGCACAAGCATCTGGCTGCGCGCCGTCCATTTTGCCAATGCCAACGACGGCTGGGCTGCTGGCGATTTGGGCGCCATCATCCACACCAGCAATGGCGGCGCTTCCTGGCAGCCGCAGAACAGCGCCACGCAAGAGCCGTTTTACGATGTGACCTTCGTAGGCGACCAGCGCGGATGGGTCGTGGGCGATAAGGGAGTCATCCGCCAAACGACGGATGGCGGCGCCACCTGGCGTTCACAGAGCAGCGGCGTCGCTGGCCCCCTGGCAGCAGTACATTTCGTCGATGCCAATTGGGGTTGGATCGTTGGCCGCCACCCTGGCGGCGAGCCGCTGATCCTGTTCACCGCCAACGGCGGCGCGCAGTGGCTGCCCCAGGCCGCAAACACGACGCGCGGGCTGAACGACGTCTTCTTTCTCGACCGCAGACAGGGCTGGGCCGTGGGCGAATACAGCACTATCTTGCACACAAGCAATGGCGGCGGCGTCTGGTCGCCACAGCAGTCGCCTCTTTTCGCCCGCTTCAACGATGTCTTTTTCCTGGACGCCCTGCGGGGGTGGATTGTGGGCGAAGGAGGCCGGGTCATCGCCACCAGTGACGGCGGCCAGAACTGGACGGCGGTTGAAAGCGGCGTTGGGATGAGCCTGGAAGCCGTGCGCTTTAGCGGAGAGGGTCGTGGCTGGATCGTGGGGCAACATGGCATCGTCCTGCGCTATGCACCAGGACAGCCGCCTGCCACCGCCACCCCCACGCCTTTCTTGCCGCCAACCCCGACCCCCACGCCCAGCCGAACTCTAACCCCGACCCCAACCTCCAGCCCGCAGTCGCCCACCCCTACGCCGACGCCCACCTCCACGATGACGATCACCCCATCGCCGCACCCGACCGCGACGCCGACACCCACGGCAACGCCGATTCCAGGCCTGTTTCGCAGCTTCCAGACTTCAGCGCCGCCGATCATCGATGGCGATCTGGCCGACTGGCCGTTGCAGTACTCGGTTTTCCTGAGCGAAGCCACCGCCTCCCATATCATCGGCGTCGTCCTGGGTGACGCCGATCTGAGCATGTTCTGCCGAAGCCGTTGGGATGCCAACGCCCTCTACTTTGCCTGCCAGATCAGTGACGATGTCCTCATTTTCGACAGCGCCCAGGTCTGGGAAGATGATGAATTGGAGCTGGCTTTCGACGGCTTGCACGATGGGCTTTGGGGCGGGGCCGACGACCACCAGTATACGTTCAGCGTGGATGGGCGCATCACCGAAGGCGGGACGCGCCCGGTGGTCATCCAGGCCGCCCGGCGCACCCATGCCGGCGGCTGGGATATCGAGTTGCGTATCACCAGGGATCAGCTTGGTGCGGGGTTGCTGGCCGAGGGCAAGCTGCTGGGGCTCAATTTGGGTGTGATCGATGACGACAACGGCGGCGAGGCGGATGCCCACTTGATCTGGACGGGAACCCGCACCTGGCAGGTTGAACCAGGTTGGGGTGTGCTTCATCTGGCAGGGCCGTTGCCCACGCCTACACCCACGGCCACCTTCAGCCCGACCCCAACCTGGACGCCGACAGCCAGCGCCACGTCTTCACCGACGCCAACACCCACGGCCACCCTGATCTCGACAAGCACCCCCACTGCCACTGTCACGCCGACAGCCACGCCTACGTGGGGCGAGATTCGCGGGGTAGTTTGGCACGACGCCGACGCCGACCGTCTGCGCGACGCGAGAGAAGCGCCACTGCCCGGCGTGCAGATCACCCTGAGCAACGAGGCCGGCGATGTGTTGGCGGTGCAGACGACCCTTGCCGATGGCAGCTATGCCTTCAGCAACCTGGAGCCGCGGCTATACATCGTCACCGAAAGCGATCCCGATGGCTTTTCCTCGACAACACCCAACCAGATCACGGTCGCCGTGCTGGCCGGCGTGAGCGTGCCGATCAATTTTGGCGACGTTCCCACCCTGGCGCCCACGGCGACGCCAACGCCGGTGACAACTTCGACGTGGTTGTCCTTGATTCTTCGTTAGCCCGGCTTCTTACGAATTTGAAGTCTGAAACGTGAAACGTAAAACGTGAAGGCTTATCGGACAAGATCCTTGTAGCACGCTTCACGTTTCCCGGATCACGAATAGCACGAATGAAGCCAATGGCGTCTCACGCTTCACGCTTCCCGGATCACGAATAGCACGAATGAAGCCAATGGCGTCTCACGCTTCACATTTCCCGGATCACGAATAGCACGAACGAAGCCAATGGCGTCTCACGCTTCACGCTTCACGGATCACGAATGATCTTTGTCGGCGCCTCACGCCACCGGCCGGATCACATTCCGCTCCGTCTCGCTCAGCAGGTAATCCACTACCGCCTTGAAATCACCGCCAGATTCCTGATACACGCGCACCTGGCGGTCGGCGCTGGAACCGTGCTCCAGGATGGCATAGATTTTCTCGATATAAGGGCGACTCCCCAGCATCTCGACATATGGATCGACGATGCGCAGCAGCTCGCGGATCAGCCAGCGTGCGGGCACCTCCTCTTCCTTGCCCCAGTCGATGAACTTGCCATCCAACCCATAGCGGATGGCCCGCCAGCGGTTTTCCTCGATCAGATCGCGACGGTAGATACGGAATGTCATGTTGCGCTGGCGCAAGTCCCACAGCCAGGCGACGACGGCTTGCAGCAGACAGGCAATGGCAACCGCTTCATCGATGGTCGTGCAAGCGTCGCACATACGGAATTCCAGCGTCGGGAACTGGAAGTGCGGGCGCAAGTCCCACCAGATTTTGCTGCCGTCGGGGATGCAACCGGTGCTGACAAGCGTGCCCACGAAACGCTCGAACGCCACCCAGTCGGGGAAGTAGTCGGGCAAACCGGTGCGCGGGAAATCAGAGAAGATCACCGAACGATAGGACTTGAGGCCGGTGTTGCGCCCATTCCAGAACGGCGACGAATAGGAAAGTGAAGCGATGTGCGGCACCATGTAGCGCATCACGTTCATGCAGTCGATGGCAAAATCACGGTCTTCGATGCCGATATGGACGTGCATCCCGAAAATGAGCAGACGTTGGGCCAGCATCTGCATCTCTTCCATCACCCCATAGTAGCGCTCCTTCGGCGTCACCTCTTGTTTCATCCAGTGCGAGAAAGGATGTGTGCCCGCCGAAGCGATCCTGAGACCGCGCCGTTCGGCCAGATAACAAATGGTGCCGCGCTGCCGCGCCAGCTCCTCGTACAACTCGCCGGGCGTGTGGCAGACTTGGGTGCCTAACTCCACCTGCGATTGGTGCAACTCCGGCTTTAGCTCGCGCTCGACCATCACGCCCTCGTCCAGAAAGTGCGTGATGTACGAAGTCAGCTCGCGCGTCTCTGGATCGATGATCTGGTATTCTTCTTCGACGCCGAGTGTGAGGGAGGGGTTTTTGCGCTGCATCATGATCACCTGTGAGGAAGTGTTGCGTATTGCGTATTGCATATTGCGTCAAATGAATACGCAATATGCAATACGCAATGCGGAATTATTACCAAAATCAATCGATATTCTCTTCGAACACCAATTTGAAGGGGATATCATTTACATCCAACAATTGTTCGTTGCGCGCCACCTCGGCGCGTAAGATATAATCGGCGCCGGGGTTGGGTTGGCGCAGATGCATGGTCAGCGAAATGTAAGGGTCGCGCCACTCGACCAACAGCATCTCCGCCACCACGCGTCCGTCCGCATCCAAACAACTAAGCCGCACGTTGGGCGGTTGCGCGAATGGACTGAGCTGCACCCGCACCCACAACCGCGCCAGATCGGGGTAGGGATGCACGGCCATGCGCTCGATACGCAACGGCCCGGCATCGACGCTGAGATGGATATCCTGAAGACTCACTGACGCATTTCCTGTAACCTGCTATTGGTTATTGGTTATTGGTTGCGAATTACAGATTAACCGCTACCAATTACTTGTCTGCCCTATCTACTTGTCTACCCTATCTACTTATCTACTTGTCTACTTGTCTACTTGTCTACCCTATCTACTTGTCTACTTGTCTACTTGTCTACTTGTCTACTACCAATCACGGGGATGGATGGGAGTCGAACCCACAGCGGACGCCTGTGCGACGCCCGCCACCGGTTTTGAAGACCGGGGCGCCCACCGGGACACAGCCACCCCCACCAGTATGGTACTTGGGTGGAAGGCGTTGGTCAAATAACGGCGAGAGGCGTTTTCTCACGTTTCACGCTTCACGTTTTACGGCCAATATAACAAATCAACCTGGCGCGCAATAACAATCAACGATCAACTTACAAACACGTTCATCACGAATGGCGCACATCACTCTCTCAGCATCTTTACCGCCCGCCCTTGTCTACTTGTTATAAATTCTAGTAAACTCGCACCATCCGAGCTGTCCCAGGAAATTCGTATCAGATTAACCTATGCTCCTCCTCCCCTGCCCCAACTGTGGTCCGCGCAACGTGGCCGAATTCCGCTACGGCGGCGAGACCAACGCCCGACCCCAACAGCCGGCCGAGGTCAGCGATGACGCCTGGGCCGATTTCATCTACATGCGCGCCAACAAGGCGGGCGTGCAGAGCGAATGGTGGCATCACCGCTTTGGCTGCGGATTATGGTTCCTGGCCGAACGGAACACGCAGACGAACGAGGTCACGCGCAGCTATTGCTGGAAGCCAGCATAAGGTTCGACAGGCACGAGGCCGAGGCTGATTTTGATCGCTTCATCCACTTTTCGCATCGTCGCCGGCGACAGATGGCCCCAGTAGTGTCCGAGACGAGACTTATCGACCGTCAGGAGTTGGTGAAGCAGCACAAGGGAGTTGTTTCGCAACCCACCTTCGGGCGCTTTCACCTCGACATTGACTCGGAAGCGGGCCGTTTCTCCGGTCGTCATAGCGGCGACGATGACAGTGCGACCAGATCGGTTGCCGAAATCGTTCTGTATGATAAGGGCTGGCCGTACTTTGCCTTGTTCCGATCCTCTTGCCGGTTCGAAATCGATCGAAAAGACATCTCCGCGCCGTACATCAAGCTTGTCACTGGATGGCATCATAGTCGGACTCCTCGTCTTCGAATGGAGGCGCATAGCGTTCCCATGCCTCGCGACCAAGTGGCTCCCATTCCGCAGCAATAGTGGCGGCTTCATCAGCCGTCGCCTGATAGCCGACAATCAACTCGTCACGCAGTTCCAGTAGCCGTTGCATCTCGATGTAATACTGGACAGCCTCAGCAATGAATTTGCTTTGGCCGCGGGCGGGGGTCATGGCCCGCACTTCCTCCATCATGCCCTGGGGTAGAGTCAGGGTCACTTTTTCCATAGCAGACATCACGACACCTCCAAATAGATGGGCTGTAAAACGTATTCAGTATACATCTTATTCGCCATCTTCGCTAATCAACCCCCAATCTCATTCGGAAATGCACACCGATCCCTCCACGCACCCTCATCCGACCAGCGACCGACGCCAGGCGGCAGCGGAAGCCATCCCCTTTACCTTCGATGGCCGGCCCTATGTCGCCCTGTCCGGCGACACCATCGGCTCGGCCCTGGCCCGCAACCGCGTCAAAACGCTCAGCCGCTCGTTCAAATACCATCGTCCGCGCGGGCTGATGTGCGGCGCCGGGCACTGCCCCAACTGCCTGGTGCAGGTAGAGGATGAGCCAAACGTGCGGGCGTGTATGCGTCCGGTCGAGCCGGGAATGGCCGTGCGCTCGCAGAACGCCTGGCCGTCGTTGCGATTGGATGCGATGTCGCTCACCGGGCTGATCGGGCGTTTCCTGCCGGTGGGCTTCTACTACAAGACCTTCACTCGCCCGCGCTTTTTGTGGCCACTGTACGAGAAAGCCCTGCGTTCTGCCGCCGGATTGGGCCGGGTCAACCCAGACACACCGCCCGCCGAATATAGCAAGCAATACCACCACGCCGATGTGGTTGTGGTCGGCGGCGGTCGTTCGGGCCTGCAAGCCGCCATCGCCGCGGCCAAGACCGGAGTCGCTGTCCTTCTCCTTGATGAAAACCCCACCCCCGGCGGTCGCCTCCGCTACGCAACACGCCATGGGCAATATGAAGAACTTACCGATCTGCTGAACCAGGCTTCCGCCCATCCCAACCTGCGAATCCTCACCAGCGCCTCGGTGATCGGTTGGTGGGAGGACAACTGGCTGGCGGCTCGCGAGGGCAACCATTTGCACAAAATCCGGGCCAGGTCGGTCATCTTCGCCACCGGGGCCTACGAGCAGCCGTTGCTGTTCGAGAACAACGATCTGCCAGGGATCATGCTGGGCGGCGGGGTGCAGCGCTTGATCAAACTGCACGGACTGACGAGCGCGGCCCTGGGTAAGCGGGCGGTGGTCGTCACCAACAACGACGAAGGTTGGGCGGTGGCCGCCGATCTGTTGGCGGCAGGCGTGGAGGTGGCAGCGATGGTCGATGCGCGCTCGCCGCAACATGCGCCTGAAATGAAGGCCAACGGCGTTCCCGTCTTCTGGCGGCACACCGTCGCCCGCGCCGAAGGATCGCATAAGGTGCGGCGGGTCGCCGTGGCGCCGCTGACATCCGAGGGTGGGGTCAGCAACACTGCTACGCGCCGGATCGACTGCGATCTCGTGGCTATCAGCGTTGGTTATGCCCCGGCCAATGGCTTGCTCTATCAGGCCGGGGCCAGGATCGCATGGGACGAGAATGCGGGCCAATTCGTGGTCGTTTCGCTGCCGGGCGGGGTCTTCGCCGCTGGTCGCGTCACCGGCTGGTTGGGCGACGACGCCCGCCTGGTGGGAGAACAGGCGGCTGTCTTTGCCCACGGCCAGCCCGCCTCGCTCCCTGCTTCTTCCTCCTTTCTCCCTACTCCTTACTCCCTACTTCCTACTCCTTCCCCAAACAAAAGCTTCGTCTGCTTCTGCGAAGATGTCAGCGTCCACGACGTGGAGACGGCAGTGGCCGAGGGCTACGACAAGCTGGAATTGCTGAAGCGCTACAGCACGATCTCGATGGGGCCGTGCCAGGGCAGGATGTGTTCGCAGAATGCCGTGCATCTGTGCGCGCGGCTGACCGGGGCCAACGTGCTCGCCACCGGCGTGACCACCGCCCGCCCGCCGGTGACGCCCGTCCCCATGGGTGTGTTGGCCGGACAGACGGCGATGGGTACATCGCATATGGAGCCGGTGCAACTCACGCCGGTCGATGCCTGGCATCGGGCCAACGGCGCCAAGATGATAGTGGCGGGGTTATGGATGCGGCCCGAACATTACGGCGACCCCATCGCCGAGGTCAAGACCGTGCGCGAGGCTGTGGGGCTGATCGATGTCAGCACGTTGGGCAAGCTGCGACTCACTGGCCCCGGCGTCCCCGCGCTGCTCGACCGGCTGTATGTCAACCGGCTGGGCGACTTGTCCACCGGCCGCGCCCGCTACGGCGTGATGTGCAACGACGAGGGCGTGATATTGGACGATGGCGTCACCGCACGGCTGGGTGAGACTGAGTGGTATACGACCACGACTTCGTCCGGGGCCAGCGCCATCTACGAGTGGATGCAGTGGTGGGCGACGCTGGGTACAGCGTGGGCGACGCTGGATACAGCGTTGACGCAAACAGGCTATGGTCAGGGCGTCCATATCACCGACGTGACCGAGGATTTCGCCGCCTTCAATCTGGCTGGGCCATTTGCTCGCGCTGTGCTGAGCAAGCTGAGTGATAGCGCCGATGTCTCGAATCTGGCCTTTCCCTACATGCGGGCGCGTCAGATCGAGGTGGGGGGTGTTGCGTGTTGCGTGTTGCGTATCGGCTTTACGGGGGAGTTGAGCTATGAGATTCATTGTCCGGCCGGTTTTGGCCTGCACTTGTGGGAGACCATCCTGGAGGCCGGGCGCGAGTTTGGCATCCGGCCGTTCGGCCTCGAAGCCCAGCGTGTTCTGCGCCTGGAGAAGGCGCACATCATCATCGGTCAGGACACCGACGCCATAAGCGATCCGTTGGCCGCCGACCTCGGCAGAGTCGTCAAATTCGATAAACCCGACTTTCTGGGCAAACGTTCGCTGGTGCAAGTTGCTGCGACCGGCCCCAAACAGCGGCTGGTGGGGTTCAAGCTCGTGCGGCCGGGTGCTGCGCCGGAGGAGGGGCTGCAAATCGTCAGGAAGTTAGATAATGGCAGGTTGGAGATCATCGGTTGGGTTACCTCCAGCCGCTTCAGTCCCACGCTGAATGAGGCCATCGGCCTGTGCTGGCTCCCTGCCGATCTGGCCGCCCAACCCGGCGCCAGCTTCACCATTCGGCGGGACGGCAGCCTGATCGAAGCTCACGTGCACCACGGGCCGTTCTATGATCCCGGCGGCCAGCGTCTGAGGATGTAGCATGTCATCGTCTTACGACTATTCAGAGCGCCGCGGCATCCTGCCTGTCTCGTGGGAAGATTTTCACGGCCTGTGCAAAGGGCTGGCCAGGGCTGCGGCCACTTTCGCGCCGGAGATCATCCTGGCCGTGGGCCGCGGCGGGTTCTATCCCGGCGCGCTCATCGCCCATTTGCTGCGGGTCGATATCTATCCCATCCTTATCAGCCGGCGGGTGAAGGACGAGGTTCGTTTCGAGCACCCTCGCTGGCTGGTGGAGCCTCCGGCGTTGGTGGCGGGCAAGCGCGTGCTGATCGTCGATGAAATCGCCAGCACAGGCGAGACCTTGCGTCTGGCTGCCGAACGCGCGTGGCAGTTGGGCGCAGCCGACATCCGCACGGCCGTGCTCTATGCCCACACCTGCGGCGCGGACGCCGCCGACTTCATCGGCCTGATCTCCGACGCCCTCATCCTCAACCCCTGGGATCGAGAAATCTTCGCCGACAGCGAGTTCCGCTTCCACCCCGAATATGTGGCGGCGCTGGCCGAGCAGGGCATTGCCGCTGATGCGGGACTGCTCATCCTGGCGCGAGAGGCTCATCCTGACAAGAGCCTGCCCCTTCATTGCATTCAGGGCAAGCTCTGAGCGCAGCCCACGGGTGAAAACAGCCAACAGTCAACAGTCAACGATTAACTTCGGGGACAATCGTATCCGGCTGGGTGAAGCGGGCCCATACCACCTGGCGCCGTAGAAATACAACCCCCGATCCAACCCGCCCACCGGACTCGGCGCGCCCACGCCCACCTCCATCCGTTGGCCGGTGTAGCCCTGAGTGGCGACTGGGCTCCGCTTGGCCAAGAGTCTCCATCGTCAAGCTCGCCCCTTCGACACTGATGCAATTCACTTTGAGCAAGGATCGGTCCAGAAGCATCATCAGTTCGATTCCAGAAACGGCCCCAAGTCGATCTCGATCTGTTCCCAACTGCCCGGCCAGGGTTTTGTCTCATTGATTACGGTCTTGGCGGTGCGTTCCATATATTCCTCCGACGAAACCCCTGGAGGGTCCACCCATATTCGGTCGATAGGCGTATTCACTGTGATTGCGGGTGGTCGTCTACGCTTCAGATTCATCGTTTGATAGGTATAGTTTGCCGTAAGTCCTTGGGAGGGATAGTAAATCTCGAATATCAGGCTGTTGACGCCTGGCGGATGAAAGAAGTACCGGGCACGATAGCGCTCGGGTGGGCCGAGACATTCGAGCATTTGGCCGGCGGTCGGTTTTGCCCTGTCGAAGTGAATCAATGCTTCCGGCTTATTATCAGCCGATATGTCCAAATCATAACGAACTCCCTCGATATCCCAATTGAAGGACGCACCGGCTGATCCGTAGCTACTGGAAATTGCCGATGCATCAAGACCGAATGTTTGGGCAATCCACTGAATCGGGTCAAATGAAAGAATTTCGGCTTGCACAAGAGTGCGTAACGGAGCAGCGGTGATCACGTCGCAATCAATGCTGCCTGGTTGATTCGAAAACGTACAACCTGCGAGCAGAAGGCCGAAGAAAAACGTTAGGAATCGTCCCTTCTTCATGGTTATCACCACCCATTCAGAAGTTGCCTAATGCGCTCCACTTGGTCGGCAAAGGCTTGGCCCGTAACAAAAAACTCGTTGTTCTTCATACCAAGTGCTTGGGCGTACTCACTCCCATAGACAAACACCGTCACCGCTTCCGCCCAACGCTCCCAACGATTGACACAGGGATAGCTCCAGCTACAGCCGGCGTAGCCCGTCAAGGGCGCGCCATGCCAACGACTGGAGAAGCCGTTGTGCCAGTCGATCACATGAGCCAGTTCGTGCACGATTTGCGTGCCCACCCACAGTTCGCTGCTGTTATCCAGCCAGCCGGCCGGCACCCAGACCTTGTTGTGCAGCGTTGGTGGCGCACAAGGCACGCTGCCCCCGCGACAGATGACCGGGCTGCCGGGC
>JAYRVO010000060.1:0-12378 GCA_041918515.1 Chloroflexota bacterium
GCGCGTTCTCCATGAATCCAGCTTTGAGACCGTTTCGCAATAGGTATATGCGAAATGAAAACACCCATATGCAGTGGTTTTCAGGGTTTCGATCCGCTATTCGGTGGCTTGGTAGTTACTATTGGAGATTATCACAGGGCTTTCCGGTTCTCACATCCAACCGCGTCGCATAGCACCCAAGATTTGATTATGTCATGCTGAGCGGGTCGATCACACAAAATTGTTGTGGTTGAAAGCCAGCGAAGCATCCATTCGCTGCGCCAGAGCCTGTCCTGAACGCAGTGAAGGAACAGGTTCTCGCGTTG
Source organism: Chloroflexota bacterium (assembly GCA_041918515.1). Taxonomy (GTDB): domain Bacteria; phylum Chloroflexota; class Anaerolineae; order J102; family J102; genus SSF26. Next base: position 306 of record JAYRVO010000060.1, read on the forward strand.
CCAAAAAAGCCATCTGCCATGAGAGTCGAGATGCTTCGCTTCACTGCTTATGACATCCCGGCTTGGAGACCCTTCACTGGCTGATCGGAGCGACAAAACACCAGATCGACCCGTTCAGGGTGACACGACGAGGGGGTCATTGTTCGGGCGACATGCCGCCACGAGGCATGGGTCACTCAGCATGACACAATCGGCGCTTTTTTCTTCATCAAATGAGAACCGGAAAGTCCTGCGGTTATCAATCTCTAATAACTAATCTCTAATCTCTAATAACCAACAAAAAACGCCTCGTCCACACAGGGACGAAGCGTTTGGCTTCGCGGTGCCACCCTGATTCCCCGCAAAACGGGGCACTCAGTGGTTATTAGGGACTGGTAATTAGTTATTGGTAATTAGTAATTACCAATAACTAATTACCAATAACTAATCTCTAATAACTATCCTTCTAACGATGGATTTCCGGGTCTGACTAGTAGACGAATTTCGTCATTCACCAGACCAGCTCGGGAGGGAACTTCGGCGGGGTTGGGCGCAGCCGGGCTTGCAGCCTGTGACCCGGCCTCTCTGGGCGATTCCGCCCGCTTACTTTCCTCCGTCAGTGCTGTTGGGAGGGCGTGTTTGGTTGGCTGTATTATCGCGGGGGGCGGGCGTGGGTGTCAAATAAGATAACCGCGCGTTCTCCTACATTCGATCACGTTCGCTTATCGGCGAGAAGATCCTTCTGGATCTCTTCGATCAAGAAGGGCAGGTTCGGCCGCATGAAACTCAATCCATGGACGGGGATACGATGATGCTTGATATCAGGTGGAATGTGCTTGTGATGTGGGTGCGTGCTGGCAAGATCAGGATGGTTTGGATGCGGCCACGAATCGTACCAGTACAGCTTTTCTTTGCTTTCATAGCGGATGGTGCAGTAAACCTCCGGCGCTGGCAAAGGGCTTTCAATAAACGGCGGAGTACAGCGCGTGACTTCGTAGCGATAGGATTCGATGACGCCTTCATGGAAGTTGAGCAGCTCGTTTACGCACAGCACAATATCAATACCGAAGGCCAAGAAGCCTGTCAGCCGAGCGATGTTCAAACCGGGCGGCGCCAGCACAAGGGTGCTAAGTTGAATGGCCGAATAGCGCGCAGGTAGGGTGTAAACCAGGCGTTCGTATTCATGCCGTCTGAGCATCATCAGCACCCAAATACTCAGGCTGCGAGTAACGTGTGGCGGAGTTGTTCGGCCAACGGTTGCTGTCTGAGCATTTCACTGTAAGCGCGTTCACGGCGCAACCACACCTTGTGGAGACCGTACCACTCCAAGAAATCCTGATAGGATTGGCTCTCGCCGTCGTCGAATTCAGCCAACTCCCCCGACTCCATGGCGCGGAAAAAGTCCTGCGAGCGTACACCATACTTGTCTTCGAAGGAGCGTAATTGCCACTCGATCCAGTGAAGCTCGCGCAGAAGTTGTTGTGGCGTCATGGCGTTACCTCTGTATCAAGAATCATCATCTGCTCAGGATTTTAACAGACCCTATCTGCATAGACAAGGCGGGTTTTTCATGTCGCCCAACGGCAACGACAGCGATTAGGCGGGCGAAGCCGACGCCGAAGCAGCAAGCTCGACCTTGCCGACATCCTGCAAGTCGGCGCGTTGGCGCGCCTGCCACAGATCGTGGTTGTTTTGCAGAGCTAACCAGCTTTCAGGCGTTCTCCCCAGGGCCTTCGACAACCTCAACGCCACTTCAGGGCTGACATGGCTTTGTCCATTGAGCAAACGATTGAGTGTGGACGGCGACACCCCTAGCTTCGCGGCCAAAAAGCGCCCACTAAGCTCGTAAGGTTCGATATATACTTCTTTGATGAATTCTCCAGGATGGGGTGGGTTATATACACAACCGCTTGGCATGTTCTGGTTGAATACCCGCAACGTTGCCACTTTCGAGGAGCTTCCGCAGGCCTTTGTGACGAAATGATTTGATCACGGTCCGAGTGTAGCATGGTGTGCAACACTCGACAAGTGTAGCCGGCAGGTGGCGGAGCTACGCATTTCACCCCACCACCTGCACCGTCCCATCCTCCAGCGTCCAGAGCGTGGTGGCGATGCGCTCGATGAAGTAGCGGTCATGGACGACGGCCAGCACCGTGCCCTCGAAGTTCGTCATGGCCTGCTCGAAACGTTCGCGCGCCGGGATGTCGAGATGGTTGATCGGTTCGTCCAGCAGCAGAAAATTACAGCCTCGCACCGACAGCAGGACCAGGGCCAGCCGGCTGCGCTCGCCCAGGCTCAGGCGGGCCACGGGCGTGAAAACTTCGTCGCCTTTGAACAAGTAAAGGGAGAGCAGGCTGCGCGCTTCGGTCTCGGACAGAGGGGCGGCGTCGCGAATCAGCGTGAGCGGTGTGCCAGCCGACGGCAGCGTCTCCTGCTCCTGGGCCATGTAGCCCAGCCGCACCCCACGGCCCAGCCGCACTTCGCCCGCCCACGGCGCCAGTTGGCCGGTGATGCAGCGCAGCAACGTGGTCTTGCCGCTGCCGTTGGGGCCGATCAGCACCGCGCGCTCGCCGTGGCGCAGATGCAGGTTGACCTGGTCGAGCAGCTTGCGGCCATCGTAGCCCACGGCCAGGTCGCTGATGTGCAAGACATCCTGGCCGCTGCGGGGCAGGTCGGGGAACTCGATCTTCATTTTCCAGGTCTGGCCGGGCTTTTCGATCAGGTCCTCGCTCTCCAGCATCCGCTCCAGCCGGCGCTTCTGCACCACGGCCCGGCGAGCCAGGTCTTTGGCAATGCGGCGGTAGTGGAAATGCAGGCTTTCGGCCTCGATGGCGTTGGACTGGCCCGTGAGCTTGCGGATCGAACTGTTGAGCTGCTGGATGCGTTCTTTCTGCTCGAAATAGGCCGCCCACTGTTTATCGAGATCGCGGTCGAGTGTCCGCGCATAGTCGGTGTAATTCCCCGGAAACTCGCGCAGGACGTGCGTGGTCTCGTCCAGGGCCAGGATGCGGTTGATGGTGCGGTCGAGGAAGGTGCGGTCGTGCGAGACGATGAGCACCGCGCCAGGGTAGGCGGTCAGATAGTCTTCGAGCCAGGCCAGGGCGGTGATGTCGAGGTGGTTGGTGGGTTCATCCAGCAGCAGGAGGTCGGGTTCGGTGAGTAGGAGTCGGGCCAGACCGAGCCGGGTCTTTTGGCCGCCGCTGAGCGCGGTCACAGGGCGATCCTGGCCGACATCGGCCATGCCCAACCCGACCAGCACGGCGTCGGCGTCGGCCCGCAGCTTGCCGCCGCCCTGGGCGTCGAAGGCGGCCAGGGCGCGGTCATAGGCGGCCAGGGCCGCGGCCAGGTCGTCGCCGGTCGCCATCGCCAGCCGCTCGGCCATCTGCGCCAGATGGGTTTCCGCGGCCACGCGCTCGCCCTGGGCCGCGGTCAGCACATCGCCGACGCTGGCGCCAGCGGGGAAATCGAAGGCTTGGGGCAGGTAGCCCAGGCGGATCGAAACGGGCGACAGGGCGACGTGGCCTTGGTCGGGAGCCATCTCGCCGGTGATGATCTTGAGGAGGGTGCTCTTGCCGCTGCCGTTGGGGCCGATCAGCCCGGCGCGGTCGCCGCGATTGAGGTTGAAGTTGATTTGGTTCAGGACTTTGACATCGCCGAACCATTTGCTGATGTTGCGTACCTGGAGCATAGGGCCTCCATGGGTGGAGGGTGAAACGCGATGAAAACAAAAACGCCGCAGGCATGGCGCCTGCGGCGTGGAAAGATCGTGAAGGGGGTGTGAGGGGTGCAACGATCACAGCAGGCGCGTGGTCTCCGCCACGGCCCTGCCGGGATCGGTCAAGCGCACGGGTGCGCGTTCACCGGCGGGTGAGGAGCGGAGGTGGGTTAAGCTGCGAACGTGTCTGTCATGGGTGGTTGCTCCGAGCGGTGCAAGGAATTTAGTATGGCATAGGGAGCAAGGGGAGGCAAATCCGAAATTGTACATCGTTGCTACACCGCGTGATTCGTGGGCGAAGCGAAAGTCTTTGACAGCCTACAGACCGCGCGCGATAATCAGGCAACCCTGCTGCCGTGTCGATCTTATCTGCGCATGAGCCAACCAAAACCCCGTCCCCTCCTCGTCTCCTTCCTGGCGTTGCTTTTTCTCCTTGAAGCCATCGCCGCCCTGGGCCTGGCCGCCTTTTTGCTCCTCAGTCCCAGCGGCGCCACCTTCGCTTCTAGCTTGTTCAACCGACTGCAATGGTCGGCGGGATTGGGCAGCCTGATGGCTGTGCCGCCCTTGTTGACGGCGGGGTTGGCCGGGATGGTCTTTCGCGGCCTGTGGCGTCAGCGGGAATGGGCGCGGCTGGCGGCTTTGGCGATCAGCCTCCTTGTCGTGCTGTCGGCCGTGATGGGATTGGCCTTTGTAGCCGCTTTCGGTTTGGGCAACACCATCAATTGGGCGGCAGGCTTGATCTTTCTCATACTCAGCGGCGTCATATTCCTTTATCTCTTGCGCGCCCGCTTTGGGCCAGACGAAGCGCCAGAAGCTAACGTGAGCGCGCCCGCCGGCATCTCAGCCCAAGCGCCCATCTCGGCAACGCCCGCACAGACGCCCTATGTCGTGAGCAGCCCCACCCCCCTTCCCCCGCGCCCCGCCTCCATCCCCGGCGCTTCCGGTCAACTCATCCCGCCTCCTCCGCGCCCATCCGTCTCCACCCAACCCACTCCCACCACCCTGGCCGGCCACGACGCCGCCACCCTGGCGGCACAGACGGGCGTCGGCGCTTCCACCCAGCAGATCCCGGCGCCGGCCCGACCCGCTGCTGCGCGCGCTCCCGCCGCTTGGCTGCTTGTCCGTAACGGCGCACAACGCGGCCAGGAGTTCGCCCTCTACCCCGGCGAAACACTCATGCTGGGGCGAGACCCTGATCGCGCCCAGGCAGTACTCACAGACCCCACCGTCAGCGGCCTGCACGCCCAGGTGCTCTACGAGCAGGATCGCTTCGTGATCTACGACTTGGGCAGCACCAATGGCGCCTTCCTGGGCGATCAACGCATCCAACGCCAGCCTTTGTTGGATGACGATGAACTGCGACTGGGGAGCACATGGCTGCTCTTCACCACGAAACATCCATAAGAGAAACGACGATGCCCGAAACCGGACCCCAGTCGCCCTCCCAGGCCGCCAACGATGACGAATTTGGCCCCACCCTCGTCATCGGCGCCGAACCGTCCAGCTTCGCCTGGCTGGTGATGCTACATGGGCCACGCCGGGGACGTCTCTATCCGCTCAAGGCCGAGGGCATAGACCTGGGTCGAGTCCCCCCCAACGACATCATCGTCGATGACGACGCCGTTTCGCGCTTCCACGCCCGCTTCCTTGCCGAGCGCGTTTTCGACCGGTTGTTATTCTATGTCCATGATTTAGCCAGCGCCAACGGCACCTTTGTCAACAACGAACGCGTGGCGAAACAACTTCTGCGCGACGAAGATCGTGTGCGCGTGGGTCAGACCACGCTCGTCTTCAAGCAACTCTAATCCGGCGGCCGCACATGCTCGACGCGCTTTTCAGCGACCCAGTCCGTATCGCCTCCGAGTGGTATCGATGGGGCGTTGCCCTGGGTCTGGCCATCACCCTTGTCACCACCTGTTGGGTGTCCTTGGACAGCCAACGCCGGGGCCTCGCCGCGCCCATCTGGCGTATACTGTCATTAGTGGCGGCGCTGATTGTGGCGCCGGGCGCTGTCCTCAGCCTGACGCCCAACCTGGCCACGAATCTGGGGGGATTGACCATTTTGTTGGCGTATTTGGGCATTTTTGCCACCGTAGTGGCTTTGCTGGCGTTGATCTTGTACACCGCAGGCATAGGCGTCAGCGAGGAGCAGCCATCAGCGCCGGAGGAAGCCGCCCCCACCATCACGCGTGTCTCGCCCACCCTTCGACATCGCTCAGAACAAGCCCTGAGTGCAACGAAGGGGCAAGCCCCGGCGCCCCAGCCAGCCCATCCGTCTGAACATCCCCCCTCCTCGCCAACTTCGGCCCCAGCGATCCCCACCGCGCCAGTGGGAGCAATGACAGCCGTTGTTCCCCTCCGCCCGCCGAGCACAGCGCCGGTGGTGGAAAGCCAGACGCTCGATCTCTCGACCCCTATCGATGACCGCACACGCGTGCTTCAGCCCGAAGCGCCGAAACCGCTCCCGTTGGCCTGGCTGGTCGTGATGAACGGCTTGCGCGCGGGAAAGGAATTTCGTCTGGAAGCGCTGACCGACATCGGGCGAGATAGCCGCTACAACCAGATTTCGCTCGACGATGCGACTATGTCCCGCCAGCACGCGCGCGTGCGCCTGGAAAAGGAGGGATTCGTGATCTACGATCTGGCCAGCGCCAACGGTGTAGTGGTCAATGGTCAGAAAGAACAGCGGCGTCTGCTGAAGAACGGCGACCGCATCACCATCGGCCAGACGGTCTTGGCAATGATGATGGTGCAGGAGGCGCCTGAGACCTCGCCCGATCAGGCAGTTTCATCCCCCCAACCACTGCCGAAAAATCCAGAAGTAAATGAACCCTTGTCTACTCAAAATCAGAGTGACGATCAAGGCCAGCAAACCGGTGATCAGTAACACATAGTCGCGCCGCCTATAAGGGAGATCAGGCAGGCATCGCCGACACCGGTTCTTCGTGGACCTCGTCGGTGTCGGGGTCGCGCACCAGGCGGCGGAGCTTGGTCAAATCGGTGATGTGATCGATGAACAGGACGCCGTTCAGGTGGTCGATCTCGTGCAAGAAGATGCGAGCCAGGAAGTCGTAAGCTTTGACGCGGATGGGCTTGCCGCTGGGATCGAGTCCCTGGATCGTCACCTGTTCGGGCCGCTCGACTTCACCGATGTAGTTGGGGATAGAGAGACAGCCTTCATCCCCAGCCACTTTGTCGCCTTTGGCTCGCACGATTTCGGGATTGATGACGACATAGAGTTTGCCCGCCTGGGGATCGTCCTCGAAGTCCTCGGTGGGCATTTCCACCACGATCAACCGTTCGCTGACGCCGACCTGGGGCGCAGCCAGTCCCACGCCGTGCGCCTGGCGCATGGTCTCGACCATGTCGTCGGCCAGTTTGCGGGCGCGGGCATCGATGCGTTTCAGGGGGACGCTCTTGCGGCGCAGGCGGGGGTCGCCTAACTTGATGATATCCAAAGCTGTCATGCGAACGAAGATCTCCGTGTGGGCAACTGTTTCTTGGCGGCGATTATAGCACATTCTGCCCGTCTGCAGGCTGAAACTTAGCCTCGATAAGTCCCGTATAGGGTGTTGGCGTGGAGCGAAAGAGCAAGCTAACATCTCGATTGGGGTCAGCTTACTCCTTCTGTTATAATCACGCCAGTTCCTTTCTTCGACTCTCACTCTGTGGAGGCCTTCATGGACATCGGCAAATCCCTTTCCTTCGTTTTCGAAGACAAAACATGGATCGAGAAGGTGTTGATCGGCGCTCTGATCACCCTGGGAACGATTCTCTTGTCGTGGACTGTCATCGGCGCCATTGTTGGCGCGGCCCTGTTGTACGGCTATATGATCGAGCTGGTGCGCAACGTGCGCCGCGGCGAGGCGACGCCGCTGCCCGAATGGGACAACTGGGGCGAAAAGATCGTGCTGGGCATCAAATATGGCATTGTGCTCATTATTTGGTCCTTGCCGGCGATCGTCGTCGCGGTTCCTCTGGGCATTCTCTCCGGCATCTTCTCCAACACCGACGCTCAAGGCTTCTTCGGCGTCTTGTGGACTTGTTTCAGCTGCCTGGTCGCCCTTTACACAATCCTGCTCTTGGTGGCGACGCCTGCCATCACCCTTCGCTTTGCCGAACGGGGCGACATCACCGATAGCCTGGCGTTCTCCGAGATTTTGCGCTTCACCCGTCAGCATATTGGCGACGTGATCATCATCGTGATCGTGTTGCTGGTCGTGCAATTCATCGCCGGCATCGTCGGCGCCATCCTCTGCGGCATCGGCATTCTAGCGACGAGTTTCTGGGCCATCCTCGTGCAAGGCCACCTCTATGGCCAACTCGGCCGCGAAAAATCCATGGCGTTGGCGCCCAGCGGCGGCTCGCCCTTCGACCTCCGTCCCGACGATGTCATGCCCGGCGTAGGTGAGATCACCAGCGGCGTCCAAGACTCAGTGAGCAAGGCCCAGGACGCCGGCAGCAGCGCCGTGCAAGGCGTTCAGGAAGTGATGGAGGACGTCAAGAGCGGCGCCGAGGAAGCCGTAGCGAAAGCAGAGGATTTGGGCAGCAGCGTGGTCGAGGCGACCAGCGACGTGTTGCCAGAGATCGATAAACCCGACGCTTGATAGCACAACGCGTTGCTTATCGTTCCAGCACCTATTACAACGGGACGATGCGTGACGCCCCCAAGACCCTTTCTCCGCCCCCGCCTGCGCGCGGGGGCGTCTTTTCGTCTGTGACTATGGACGACGAACCGAAACGCAAACGCATCGACCAATCCTGGGAAAGCTGGATCGAGGAAAAGATCCGTGCAGCCCAGGAGCAGGGACAATTCGACAATCTACCCGGCGCCGGCAAGCCCCTCCCCGACCGCCGCAACCCCTTCCTCCCGGCTGACAGACAGATCGCCTACGACCTGGTGCAAGATAGCGGCCACACCTTACCCTGGATCGACGACGCCAAAGAGATCGACCGCCGCACTGCCGCCGCCCGCCAGCAACTCCAGCGGGACTATGCCTGGTATCGGCAGGCCAGCCAAAACGCCAGCGCCAGCGACCGCCCGGCTATCGACGCCGCCTGGGAGGGCCACCGCCAAACCTTCGCTCAGGAAGTCGCCGCCATCAATCGCCTGATCGACGACTTCAACTTGAAGGCCCCCATCGGCCAATTGCACAAACTGCGCCTCATCCTGGCTGAAGAACTCGCCAAACTAACCCCACCCTAACCCTCCCCCATGCACCCCCTCCACCGCCACGCCTTCGTCTTCGACGGTCATTGCGACACCCTGGCCTGGGCGCTCCCTGGCCCCTTCTATCGTGATCTGCGCGAGTGGGGACAGGCCGGCCACCTCGATCTGCCCCGCCTGCGCGCGGGCGGCATCGACTGCCAGGTCTTCGCCTGCTTTCCGGGCGAGGGTCGCATCAGCGCCAGCCCCACCGCCGCCGCCTTGCAGCGCCTGGAAGCCCTCTACACCCTCATCGCCCAGGCGCCCGATCAGATCACCCTGGTGCGCACCGCCGCCGACCTCGACAACCTGACAACAGATGGCCCCCTCGGCGCCATCCTGGGCTTGGAAGGCGCCGAGGCCTTGGATGGCTCCCTGGCCCTGCTGCACACCTTCCACCGCCTCGGCTTGCGCCTTCTCGGCCTGGCCTGGAACCCACGCAACGCCGCTTGCGACGGCGTGGAAGCGAGCACGGATTACGGCCTCACGCCTTTTGGCCGCGAACTGGTGGCGGCATGCAACCGCCTGGGCATCGTGATCGACGTCTCTCATCTCAACCCCGCCGGGGTCAGCGAGGCGCTGGTGTGCAGCCAACACCCCATCATTGCCAGTCATTCCAACGCCCGCGCCTTGTGCGACCACCCGCGTAACCTCAGCGATGACCAGATGCGGGCCATCGCCGACAAGGGCGGGGTGGTGGGAGCCACCTTCGTTAGCGATTTCATGGCCGCCAACAAATTCGAGGCCACTCTCGATCACTTTCTGGCGCATGTCCAGCACATGGTCGATCTCATCGGCCCCGAACATGTCGGCATCGGCTCTGATTTCGATGGCGCCAACATTTGCCAGGGCCTGGAAAGCGGCGAGAAGTATCCCCAGATTACTGACGCTCTGCTCGCGCGTGGCTATCCTGAGGACGCCATCTGCGGCATCCTCGGCGAGAATCTCCGGCGCGTCTTTCGTCAGGTCTTGCCCGCGAACTGACGATCAAACCTGGCGATAGCCGCCCATCGTAGCTGGATCGATGGCCTCGGCATAGCTGTAGACCTCGATCCCCAGTTTCTGCGCCAATTCGCCGGCGCCCGCCTGCACCATCGGCGCAATCACCATCACCCGGTCAGCCTGGCGGTCGTGGTGGCGGGTATAGAAATCAACCTTTCGGCTCAGCGCGTACATTTCCTCGCGACTGATGGAGGATTTGATCTCGGCGATGATGAGCAAACCATTCTTGACGATCAAATCCAACTCGATCTGATCCGGCCGACCAAAGACTTCGCCCTCGCGATCGAATTCCAGAAAGCGCAGAACTTGCACCCCGAAATAATCTTCGAGAATGGCCTTGAGCGCACTTCGGAACGCTTCCTCGGTGTGCAGACCCCAGCGAGCGCCCAGAGCGCCAATGGTTTGGTCGTACTTGCGATTCATCGCCTTGATCTCATCCAGCGTGCGTTGAATCGCCTGTTGGTTTTCCCACCATTTTTGGTTCTGTTCGTCCCATTTTTGGTTCTGTTCGTCCCACTTTTGGTTCTGTTCGTCCCACTTTTGGTTCTGTTCGTCCCATCTCTGCTGTTGTTCGTCCCATTTCTGCTGTTGCTCATCCCATTTGCGACTCTGTTCTTCCCGCTCGCGCCGCATCTCGGCCAGCATCTGTTCGAAGCGACCTTCTGTCTCTACTTTGTCGGCGTAAGCCGGTTTCGTCAGCCGCAAAATCGAAGTCTGGACGCGACGATCTCGCTGCACGATCTCCGGCAGTTCTTGGACGATAACCTCTTTGACCGCTTCTCGATCTATCATAGGGGCGCCTCCTCAATACATTTAGCATTTTAGCATAACCCTCCCGCCGTTTCAACATCATGGCCGAACCCGCCCGCTCCGTCTATCTCGACCATTCCGCCACCACGCCCGTCTCTCCCCGCGCGCTGGCGGCCATGCTGCCCTATTTCAGCGCGGTCTACGGCAATGCCTCCGGCATCTACAGCCAGGGGCGACAAGCCAAACAGTGCCTGGAAGACGCGCGGCGGACGGTGGCAGCGGTGCTCAACGCCAAACCAGGCGAGATCGTCTTCACTTCATGCGGCAGCGAGAGCGATAACCTGGTAGTGCGCGGGGTCGTTTGGGCCAGTCAGAGGGCCGGACGTGGCCGCCACCTGATCATCAGCGCCATCGAACACAAAGCCGTCCTCGAGACCGCACACCAGATGGCCGCATGGTTCGACTGCGACGTGACCGAACTGCGGGCGGATGGCAACGGACGCGTCGATCCCGATGATCTGGCCGCCGCCATTCGTTCGGATACGATCCTCGTCAGCATCATGACAGCCAACAACGAGGTAGGAACTCTGCAACCCGTCGCCGCGCTGGCTGCTGCGGCGCACAGTCGCGGCGTCCCCTTCCATACCGACGCCGTGCAAGCTCCCGGCCATCTGCCCCTGGACGTGCAGGTTCTCGGCCTCGACGCCCTGGCCTTGTCCGGCCACAAGTTCTATGGCCCTAAAGGCGTCGGCGTCGCCTGGCTGCGCGGCGGCCTGGCGCTCGCCCCGACCCAAACCGGCGGCAGTCACGAAGGCGGGCGGCGCGCTGGCACCGAAAATGTGGCCGGCATCGTCGGCCTGGCGACCGCTTTGCGCGAAACCGAAGACCTGCGTATATCCGAAGCCCCGCGCCTGCTGGCCCTGCGCAACCGCCTGCTCGACGCCATCCCCGCCCTCATCCCCGACACCCGCATCAGTGGCCATCCCCACGAACGCCTGCCCCACCACGCCAGCTTCCTGTTCAAGGGCATCGAAATCCAGGGCATACTCATGGGTCTGGATATGGCCGGCATTGCCGCCAGCAGCGGCTCAGCCTGCACCAGCGCCGCCCAGACCCCCTCCCATGTTCTCACCGCCATGGGCATCAGTCACGCCGACGCCGCCGGCCACCTGCGCCTGACCCTGGGGCGCAGCACCACGGAACAAGACATCGACTACGTCCTGGAAACCCTGCCGTCGCTCGTCACCCGCTTACGTAGGCTTGGTTAGTAGTTATTGGTTATCTTTAGTTTCCGGTAACACAGTGACGAGTTGAGTCGCCGCAATAGCGAGATTGCGGTTCAGAACCTTACAAAAGCGATAGAGAAGGATGAGAATTGAGGTCAGAGATGCCGTTTACGACGGCGATGACCCTCGATGCCC
>JAYRVO010000061.1:0-2459 GCA_041918515.1 Chloroflexota bacterium
ATCGTGTTGCAGGGGAACAGCGCAGCCGCTCTTTGCCGGTGACGTCTGCGCGAACCATCCAGCCTGCAGCCATTAGTCGGTCGTGTTTCCCGCAGGTGCTCCGAGCAGTTCGCCGAGAACGTAGGGCAGGATGCCGCCCGATCGGTAGTAACTGACCTCGATCGCCGTATCGATGCGGCACAGCAGCGGGCGTTCGCTGCGTTCGCCGTTGGCGCGCTCGATCACCAGGGTGAGCGCCTGCATCGGCAACAGGCTCGGGCCGATGCCGAGGATGTCGAAGGTCTCGTCGCCGCGCAGGCCCAGAGAAGTCACCGAATCGTCGGCAACGAACTGCAGTGGCAGTACGCCCATGCCGACCAGATTGGCACGGTGAATTCGTTCGTAGCTGCGCGCGATCACCGCCCGCACGCCGAGCAGGCGGGTTCCCTTGGCGGCCCAGTCGCGTGACGACCCGGTTCCATACTCCTCGCCGGCGAAGATCAGCGTCGGCGTGCCACGCTCGAGATGGCGCATCGCGGCGGCGAAGACCGTCGTCTGCTGGCCGTCGAGCAGCGTGTAGCCGCCCTGTGGCTGGCGTCCTTCGGCGTCGGCCGGCAGCATCAGGTTACGGAGGCGGACATTGGCGAAGGTGCCGCGCATCATCCTAGAATCCTCTGTTAACTCGCTCCCAGTGCGAGAGAAGGGGGAACCAAAGGCGTAGGAGGCGATGTTTTTGGTCTGGCGTTGATGATTTTATCGACGATGTAGCGGACAAGCGCCGGCCATCGGGCAGCTTTCGGCAACTGAGGCGCACTTGCCAGAACATGGTCAAGACCCTTGCGAACATTGACGATCATCGCTTTGATTTGGTCCACCGCCGCATGGGAAAGCGTGAGTAGCAAGCGGGACTGGCCGGCGTGCTCGGTCAGGCGGCCCACGCCGGCGAGCAACATCGGGCGACTGGTGATCGCTTCCAGGCGTGTCTTCGGGTGCGCAAGGCGCACATACCAACTCCACCAGTTGTAGATCAGCGCCACCGCCCGCGCCGAGAGGTTGCAGCGCTCCAGATCCTGTGTGGTGTAGCCGCCCCAGCCCCACTGGTTCTTCAGTTCGTCGAAGCCATTTTCGCAATCGGCCCGATCCCGGTACAACTGGCCGATGGCTTGTATCGAGTAGTCGGCGTTGCTGACCAGGACGGCGTATTCCCAGAGTTTGGCGGCCTCGGAATGGTCGAGGAACTGCAACTCGGGCTGCGGGTTCTCATGACTTGCGTCGGCGACCAGGCTGGACTTGACACGTCGCCGCAGTACCACGACACGCCGCGCGCGAGTCCAACCCGCCAACTGGAGTTCGGCTTCCACGGCGTCCAAACCCTGGCCGACACCCTGCCAGTCGCCTCGCCGCCAGAGCCGCTCGATCAGACGCTTGACCCCCGCCGTTTGCTTGAGCTTGAAGAGATAGTGCTGCCCCATCTCTTCCATCTCGGCCATCATGCCTTCATTGCCGAAGGCGATATCGCCGCGCACCAGGACGGGACGCTCCTCAGGCGCGAGCCGTTCAAGCAGCAGGCGTAGCCGGGGCCGGCTGTATTTGCCGGCACTGGCTGTGCCCCCTTGCACCTCCACATCAAGCACCAGACGCAGGTTGCCGATCCAGTAGGTGTGCAGCGTATGACTGGGGCGTCCCGGTTTCGTGGGGTTATAGCCGATCTCGGCGCCCGCCTGGTGGCCGTAGAGCAGCTTGACGGTCGTGTCGACATCGAGAATCCAGGGCGTACTTAGCGCTTCTCGGCTACTCTCCGAAAGTGCGGTGTCCATCCACGCCGTACTCTTCGCCAGTTGCGCCGACCGAGCAGCGCGTTCTTCGTCACTGCAGTATCGGGGTTGATTCGGCGCCAGATGCGCCAGGGCGCGGCGCAGGCTTTCATCGCTGATGATCTTGTTCATACCGAGAATCTGCGGCGCGACTTCGTCGCCGCGCAGTCCGGTCACGTGCGCATAGCGCCGCTGGCCATCCAGGATCGACAATAGCCAGGTGCCGAGAACGTCAACGACTTCCGGTGCGTTGGGGCTGGTGTACGCCATCGGGCACCCCTCCCGCCAACGGGCGAATAGACCCGAGACTTCGAGGAACTCGGCAAAGAACGCCAACTGCCCCAAGGCCGTAGCACTTCCCCCTTCGTCCCAGCGAACGTGAAATCGCCCCCCAGGCGTCGCCACCCGCATCTCCAGCGCCGTTTGTTCCCTCTCCTGCAAGGCACTATCCACCGCCTTGACCAGCTCTTTTCGCTCAAAATCCAACTCACCCATTGGGTGACCCTCCCTTTTCGACGGAAACCCTCACCAGCACTCAGTTTGCAACAGATCTGGATCGTTCAACTGAGGAAAATAGGTTTATCGCGCAGCACCCCTTGCAGCACAGTGTTACATTTTTCACGCGCCACCGCGCATTTTTTGCTCGATAGAACGAAGAGTATTTTG
>JAYRVO010000062.1:0-64043 GCA_041918515.1 Chloroflexota bacterium
ACCTTCGCGTTATTCGCGGATCAATACATCCTTTCGCCATCCGCAATCCGAAATTGAGATTCCCAACAACACAAAAATTCGTGACCTTCGCGTTATTCGCGGATCAATACATCCTTTCGCCATCCGCAATCCGAAATTGAGGTTTTCCTATGCCAACCTTCGACCTGCCCAAGACCTACGACTCCGCCGCCGCCGAACAACGCCTGTACGAATGGTGGGAAAGCAACGGCTTGTTCAAGCCCGAACACAGCCGCCAGCCAGATGGCCAGCCCTTCGTCATCAGCATCCCCCCACCCAACGTCACCGGCTCGCTCCACCAGGGGCACGCCCTCTTTGTCGCGCTCGAAGACCTGATGATCCGCTATCAGCGGATGAACGGGCGCGCGGCCTTGTGGGTGCCGGGGACGGATCACGCCGGCATCGCCACCCAACTCCAGGTCGAGCGCAAGCTGCGCAATGAAGGCAGCAGCCGGGAGGGAATCGGCCGCGACGCCTTCCTGGAAGAATGCTGGGCCTGGACCAACAAATACCACGGCCGCATCGTCGGTCAGTTGCGCCGCTTGGGCGCATCCTGCGATTGGGAGCGCGAACGCTTCACCCTCGATGAGGGCCTCAGCCGGGCCGTGAACGAAGCCTTCGTGCGGCTCCACCGCATGGGCCTCATCTACCAGGCCGAGTACATCGTCAACTGGTCGCCGGGACTGCAAACCGCGGTCAGCGATGTGGAGGTGGAGTATAGCGAGGAACAGGGCATCCTCTACTACTTCAAATACCCCATCGCCGGCCACAGCCTGGACGAAGGCCCCGGCATCGGCTACATCCCCGTCGCCACCACCCGCCCCGAAACCATCCTCGGCGACACCGCCGTGGCCGTCCACCCCGACGACGAACGCTATCGCCACCTGATCGGCGCCACCTGCCTGGTGCCCATCCTCAACCGCACCATCCCCGTCATCCACGACACCTACGTCGAGCGGGAATTCGGCACCGGCGCCCTCAAGATCACGCCCGGCCACGACCCCAACGACTTCATCATCGGCCAGCGCCATGGCCTGCCCATCCTCGGCGTCATGAACAAAGACGCCACCCTGAACGAGCAGGCGGGGCCGTACGCGGGCATGGAACGCTTCGCCGCCCGCAAAAAACTGTGGGCCGACATGGCCGCGGCGGGCCTGGTGATCAAAGAAGAGCCATACAACATGACTGTGCCGCGCGCCCAACGCGGGGGCGAGATCATCGAGCCGCTCGTCAGCCGCCAATGGTTTGTCAACACCGATGGCATGGCCCAACTCGGCCTGGCTGCGGTGCGCTCCGGCCGCATCCAGATCGTGCCCGAACGCTTCACCAAAGTCTACTATCACTGGCTGGAAAACCTGCGCCCATGGTGCATCAGCCGCCAACTGTGGTGGGGGCACCGCATCCCCGCCTGGTACGGGCCGGATGGCCGGGTGTTCGTGGCCCGCTCCGAAGCCGAAGCCCAGGCCCAGGCCGAGAAACACTACGGCCGACCCACACCGCTGGAGCAAGACCCCGACGTGCTCGACACCTGGTTCAGCTCCGGCCTCTGGCCCTTCTCCACCCTCGGCTGGCCCGACGACACCGCCGACCTGCGCCGTTTCTACCCCACCCATGTCATGGAAACGGGTTACGACATCCTCTTCTTCTGGGTGGCGCGCATGATCATGCAGGGCTTGCTCTTCACCAACGACATCCCCTTCCACACCGTTTATCTGCACGGACTGGTGCGCGACGAACACGGCCGCAAAATGTCCAAGACCTTCAACAACGTCATCGACCCCATCGAGGTCATGGACGAATTCGGCGCCGACGCCCTGCGCTTCACCCTCCTCACCGGCTCCACCCCCGGCAACGACCTCAACCTCAGCCTCGACCGCGTGCGCGCCAACCGCAACTTCGCCAACAAAATCTGGAATGCGACCCGTTTCGTACTCGGCAACCTGCCCGAAGGCTTCGCCTACACCGGCGCTCCCGACCCGGCCGGCCTCGACCTGCCCGACCGCTGGGTGCTCCACCGCCTGAACGAAGTGATCGAGAGCGCCACTCAGCTCTTCGACGCCTACCAGTTCGGCGAGGCCGGCCGCCAGGCCTATGACTTCCTCTGGGGCGACTTCGCCGATTGGTACATCGAAGCTTGCAAACCTCGCTTGGCCAGCCCCGATGCCGGCGCCGCCCGCCAGACCCTCGTCTACGTGCTCGACCAAACCCTGCGCCTGCTCCACCCCTTCATCCCCTTCGTCACCGAAGAACTCTGGCAACACCTGCCCCACCCGCCCGGCGAGGCCCCGGCCCTGATCGTGGCCGCCTGGCCGCAGTCCAACCCCGCCTTTCACGCTCCCGACGCCGCCGCCAGCTTCGAGCGCCTGCGCGACGTGATCCGCGCCATCCGCAACGCCCGCAACGAATACAACGTCGATGCCGCCCGCCGCATCCCAGCCGTGATCGACGCCGGTGGGGATGCCGCCGCCTTCCAATCCCAGGCCGCCGCTCTCACCCTCCTCGCCCGGCTCGACCCCAACCAGCTTCGCTTCGGTCCCGCACCCGCGGGCGAGAAAGGCGTCAGCCTGGTGGCCGGCGAGGTCGCGGCCTTCCTGCCGTTGGGCGGTCTTATCGACCTGGAAGCCGAGCGCCAGCGCCTGAGCAAGCAACTGGCCGAGACCGAAGGCCGCATTGCCAGCAGCCAGGCCCGGCTGAGCAACCCCAGCTTTGTGGACAAAGCCCCCGCGGCCGTCATCGCCCAGGCCCGCCAGACCCTGGCCGAATTACAGGCCCAGGCCGCCCGGCTGGCCGAGCAGTTGGCGGCGCTATAGTTCGCCAGGTGCGACATGAAAAGGCGCCGGTATCTCTCTCAGAACCGGCGCCTTCTCTCGTGGGCTTCTTGCTCTCGCTTATCAGAAGCCAGTCACTCGCTGTGAAGCTTTGCCATGGGGACGCGAGCCTCACTATTCAATTGAGGTTATTCTAGCTCCCATGCCGTCAGGAAAGCGTCAGGAAAAGGCGCTACTTTCTTTCGCGTCTCAACTAACATGACTGCCTCCGCCTCTCTTGCCATCTCCCTCTCTGGTGCGTTCCAGGCCACACTCCGCGGCGCGCCGCTGGAAGCCATCGAGAGCAGCAAGGGCCGGGCCTTGCTGGCCTATCTCGCCGTCGAAGCCGACCGCCCTCACAGTCGTCTTCGTCTCGCCACCCTGCTTTGGTCCGAAGAAACAGAGGCGGCATCGCGCCAAAACCTCCGTCAACTCCTCTACAATCTACGTCAGGCCCTCCCAGCGCCTCCCGACGCCGAACCTTTCCTTCTCGTCGATGCACAGACGGTGCAATTCAACCCGGCAAGCGACCACTGGCTGGATGTCCGCGCTTTCCTGGACTTGATCGAAACATGCGAGCAACACAGACATCGCCGCCTCGACGCTTGCCGCGACTGCCTGGAGCGCTTACGACAGGCGGCGTCACTCTACCGCGGAGACTTCCTCGCCGGTTTCTCCCTGCCCGACAGCGACGAATTCGAGGGATGGCTGATGGCCCGGCGAGAGGAGTTACGCACGCACGCCCTGACCGTTCTCACCACCCTGGCCGTTCACCACGAATATCGCCGGGAATATGAACAGGCCGGGCGCCACCTGCAACGCGCCATCGAGATCGCGCCCTGGCACGAAGAATCGCATCGCGATCTGATCCGCATCCTGGCCTTACGCGGGCAAACGGCCGCCGCCTTGCGCCAGTATGATATCTTGCGCAGCCAGTTGGCCGCAGAACTGGCCATCCCGCCTTCGGCTGAAACAGAAGCCCTCCTCAAACGCGTGCGCACGGGCCAGGTGCAGCCAGAATCGCACGACCTGACCAATCCCTACAAGGGCCTGCACGCTTTTGGCGAGGAAGACGCCGACGACTTCTTTGGTCGTGAAACCTACACGCAGCAACTCCTGGATCTGGTTCGAAGCCAACCGGCAGTGATCGTCGTCGGCGCCTCTGGCTGTGGCAAATCATCGGTCATTTTCGCCGGCCTCCTTCCCCGCCTGCGCAGCCTCTCCCTGGCGCCTGAAGGAAGCCAGACCGAACCCTGGAAAGTGACCAGCTTTCGTCCCGGCGGCCATCCCTTCGACGCTCTGGCCGAAGCCCTGGCCCCTTTGGCGGCGCCACAGAGCGCCGGCGCCCTGGCCGTGATGCTGCGCAACGGCGCATTCTCGCTCCCTGCCACCCAACAGCCCCTGCTCGTGGTAGTAGATCAGGCCGAGGAACTCTTTACGCTCTGCACCGACGCAGAGACGCGCAAAAGCTTCCTTGATCTCCTGATCACACCCCAAGCAGGTCGCGTCGTTCTGCTGGCCATGCGCGGGGATTTCATTGGCCAGGCCCTCGCCCATCGTTCTCTCACTGATGCCATGCAGCAGGGCGGCTTGGTGTTGGGGCCGATGAACGGCGAGGAACTACAGCAAGCCATCGAGGAACCTGCCCGCGAGCGCGGCGTGACCTTCGAAGCGGGACTGGTCGAGCGCCTGCGCGACGATGTACGCGACGAACCAGGCAATCTGCCCTTGCTCCAGTTTGCGCTCACCTTGCTGTGGGAGCAACGTCGCAATGGTTCACTCACCCATGTCGCCTACGAAGCGATTGGTGGCGTTGCTGGCGCCCTGACCGCTTACGCCGAGCAGGTGTTCACCGGTCTCGATGCGACCGACCAGACCCGCGCCCGCTCTCTCTTCCTGCGCCTGGTGCAGCCCGGCGAAAATACTCCTCCCACGCGACGCTTGCTCGTCCGTCAGAACCTCGATACTGCAGACTGGCCGCTGGTGCAACACCTGGCCGACGCCCGGCTCGTCGTCACCGACCGCAGCGGGGCGGGCATCGATACGGTCGAGATAGCCCATGAAGCCCTGATCCGGGAATGGCCGCGCTTGCGTGATTGGCTGGCGGACGATGCCGAATTCCATAGCTGGCACACACGCCTTCTGGCTGCACTCCGGCAATGGCAGACCAGCGACTACGATGACAGCGCCCTCCTCCAGGGCGTGTTGCTGAACGAGGCCGATGTGTGGCTCCAACAACGCCGCACTGATCTGACCGACCCCGAAAAGACATTCATTGCCGCCAGCATAGCACGCAAAGATCGCGAGCGCCGCGAAAGCGAACTGAGATACCAAAGGGAGCTTGCCCAGGCGCAAGCCGTAGCCCTCTCCGAGCGCCGCCGAGCCGAGACGGAAGCCAAGTCTATACGACGACTACGCTTCCTCGCCGCCGTGCTGGCGATCTCACTGCTCTTCGGTGTCACGGCGGCGCTCATTGCTGTCCAGCGCGCACGATCGGAACGCCAGCAGGCCAATGTGGCGCTGATTGCTCGAAAGAACGCTGAGACGGAAAAAAAGCGGGCCGAAGAACAAGCCGCGCTGGCCGAGACCGAACGCCAACGCGCCGAAGAGCAATCGCGACGCGCCCTCTCCCGCCAAATTGGCGCGCAAGCGATCACGATGCTGCCCCAGCAACTCGATCTGGCGCTTCTTCTCGCCGTCGAAAGCGCGCGCCTGGCGGTGGCAGAAGATAAAGCCCAGTTGCTTCTTAATCTGAACTTCAGCCCGCTCATCGCCAAGTTCTTCCACGGTGAAACCACAGCCGTCGACCTGGTCGCCTTTCGCGCCAACGATCCCAACTACTTCGTCACCAGCGCCGAAGGCAGTGTGCGCGTTTGGGATATCGCCAGTGGCCAGGCCGTGGCCCAACCCGTGCGATCCGACGCGGGTGCGCTGGCGGCGCTCAGCCCCGACGGCCGCTGGGCCGTGACCATCGACGGCTCGCAGTATACATTGTGGGACATCGGCAAAAGCCAGCCGCTGGGCACTCCTTTCACCGAACACCAGGGCGAGATCGATTACCTGGCTTTTTCCGCCGATGGCAACCGCCTGATCGTGGGCAGCCGCGACGGCGCGCTGATCCTGCGCGACGTGACCAGCGGAAAGGTGCTCGAACGCCTGACTTACGATGGCTCCGGCGGCATGGCCCTCAGCCCTGATGGCAAGATATTGGCCATGTTCGATGATTTCCCGCAAGGGTCGGGCATCGAGCTTTGGGATCTGAACGACGGCCATCGCCTCGCCGGACCGTTCTTTGGTCACGAAGGCACGGTGCATAGCATCACGTACAGCCCCGATGGCTCGCTCCTGGCGACCGCCGGTTTCGATAAAACCGCGCGGCTGTGGGATGGCAAGACGGGTCAGCCTGTGGGCAAGCCACTGATCGGGCATAGTGGGCGCGTGCTGGCGGCCGCTTTCAGTGCCGACGGGCGCACATTAGCCACGGGCAGCACTGACGACACGATCCTGCTTTGGGATATTGCCACCGCCCAGCCGCTTGGCCCGCCCCTCACCGGCCATAGCAACTGGGTGCGCGGCCTGGCTTTCAGCCGCGATGGGCGCTGGCTGGTTTCCACCGATGCCGGCGGCGGCATTGCCCTGTGGGACATGAGCACCCGTCGTATTTTGCATGGGCACCAGGAGCACGTGCGCGGCGTGGCCGTCAGCCCCGACGGACGCGTCTTGATGACGACCAGCTTCGACAAGACGCTGCGTTTCTGGGACGCCATCAGCGGCGAGGCGCTGGCTTCAGTAGCGACGCCGCATAAAAGATCCATCATCCAAACCGCGCTAAGCCCTGATGGCAAGGTGCTGGCCATGGGCGATGTCGGCGGCGTCATCACCTTGTGGGACGCCGCCACGCGCCAGCTCCTGCACCCGCCCATACAAGCGCGCGAGAGCATCGTCATCGGCCTGACCTTTAGCCCGGATGGGAGCCTCCTGGCCGCCGGCGATTTCGACGGCGTCATCACCCTCTGGGATGTCGCCAGCGCCCGGCCCTTATCGTCATCTCCGCCCCTTCCCGATAATTGGGTGCTGGCTCTTGCCTTCAGCCCCGACGGCAACCTATTGGCATCGGGCGCGGTGGACGGCAAGATCAGATTCTGGGATGCCACGCCCGCGCACCTGCACGCCGACGCCTCGCTCCACGCCCTGAGCGAACCCCTGAGCGGCCACACCAACTGGATCACTTCGTTGGCCTTTACTGCCGATGGCAACATGCTGGCGTCTGGCAGTAGTGATCGCTCGGTTCGTTTCTGGGATGTCGCTAAGCGACAGTCCCTTGAACAACCTCTCTTGGGGCACGACAAGCAGGTCTGGGGAGTCCGTTTCTACCCGCCCGATGATCGCACACTGGCGTCGCTGGCTGGCGACGGCAGCGTCATCTTGTGGGATGTGGCCAGCCGCCAACCCCTTGGCCCACCCGTGCACGCCACCACCGAAACCGAGGCGATGACACTCAGCCCGGATGGCCGGCGCTTCTATCTGGGCGGCATCGATTCGACCGTACATATCTGGACGCTCGACCCGCTTCCCTGGCCAGAACGCGCCTGTGCAATTGCCAACCGTAACCTGACGCCGGCGGAATGGCAGGAGTATTTCCGCGATGAACCCTACCACAAAACCTGCCCCGCCCTGCCATGATGGAAGGGCGGGGCAGGCGGAACAAATAGTTGTAAGCCAGGCACGCGCGCGTCCCGGCCGCCTCGAACCTACCGAATCGAGAATAACTTCCGCAGCAACCAGATCAACATCAATGCGCCGATAACCACAGCGCCGCCGATGACATAGGGGCGGTATTCGGCAGGAATGTATTCTTCGAACACGTCCTTGGCCACGCCCACCGCCACCTGCGCCTCGCTGGGTGGCGCCAACGCTGGCGCGGGGGCAGGTTGGCCCTCGCTGACAGGGGCAGGCTGCACCTGGGCTTGAATCAGCCGATCCAGGCTTTCCAAGCCCTGCCGGACGATGGATTTGGCTGAGGTGTCGAGCAAGCGCTGACCCACACTGGCAATGCGACCACCCACATCAGCCTTGCCTTCGTAGGTCAGAACGGTCTTGCCATCCATCGTCTCCAGACGCGCGTTGCCGCCGCCTTTGACAAAGCCCGCCGCGCCCTGGCCGTCGATATCCATGTGAAAACTGTCGGGCTGATTCAACTCCGAGAGCAAGACTTTGCCCGTAAATTTGCCCTGCACCGGTCCCACGCGTACGTTCAGCACGCCGTTGTATTCGGTGTCACTGATTTTATCCAGGCTTTCACAGCCGGGAAGGATATTTGCCAACACCTTGGGGTCCATGATGGCATCCCACACAACTTCAGGCGGGGCATCGAAAGTATAATTACCAGTCAATTCCATGTCACTTTCTCCTTGAGCGTAACTGGATGTTGGGGTCCGAAGCCTGGTAGCTATCAAACAGTGACGGATTACCCATTACTATTCTACTCATGCCGGGCCAGAGAAGCAATACTTCGTTCATCTGATCATCACCTCCCCCTCCTCGCACCGCTTGCACTCCAACTCATAACCCAAGAAGCTGGCCCGACCTTCCTCGCTCAGCACCCAGGGCCGGAATGTCAGCGGCGGCTCGTGGCGGACGTGCTGCCCGTGGCCGCAAGCCAACACCGCCACCCAATCGCCTATTTCGTCTTGTCGCCAGCCGATGATGTTGCGTTTCATGGGAGTGTGGGGAGAAGACAGGGCGTAAAGGTCAAAGACCCAAATAAGCCTGGTAGGTTTCGCGATCGATGATGTCGAACGTAGCGTCCGGGTAAGCAGCCAGAAACGAATTGGGAAAACGACCCCGCCGCTTGCCCCATTTACACTCGTAAGCAAATATCTGCCCTTCGCGTTCTTCGATGATATCGATCTCAGCCCCGGTGTAAGTGCGCCAGAAGTAAAGACTAGCTAATACGCGACCATAATGCAGCCATTTCAGGCGCTCGGATACTACGAAGTTCTCCCAGAGAGCACCCACATCGTTGCGTTCGGCCAACGGTTTGAGGTTGTCGATGGCGATGTTGCGCACGCCCACATCCCAGAAGTAGATCTTGTCTTGTTTGCTCACTTCTTTGCGTAGATTGCGGCTGAATCCACCCAAACGAAACACGACGAACGACTGTTCCAGGCGATCGATATACGAGGCCACTGTTTCTTTGCTCATCTGCAGTTGGCCGGCAAGTTCGGTCAGCGAGACTTCCTGTCCGATCTGAAACGCTAACAGGCGCACAAGGTTACGCAACTTGTGCGAATGGCGCACGCCACCAATCTCCAAAACATCTTTGTACAGATAGCTGGCAATCAGGTTCTGAAGATATTCACGGCGCTGCCCATCACCGGTCAGGGTCAAGATTTCAGGATAACTTCCGTAGATGAGCCGTTCCTCCAGCATGTCATCCAACTCGAACGGGCTGTGCAGTTGCGCCAGTTCGTTCAGGGCAATAGGGTAGAGTCGATGGACCCAAGCACGGCCCGTCAGTGGTTCTTGGACCTTGCTGGCGAGGTCAAGCGACGAGGAGCCGGTGACGATGATGCGCAATTGCGGCAGGTGATCAATGAGCAATTTGAGAGTGACGCCGATCTCGGGGATGCGTTGCGCCTCGTCGATGAAAAGCAGATCATATCCTTCCACCAGCCCGCGCAAACGACGCAGATCGCGACTTGCTAAAACATCAGCATAGCGCACCTCATCGGCATCGATAGTCAGACCACGGTAAGGCAAGCTCTCCAATACTTGGCGCGCCAGGGTCGTTTTACCCACTTGGCGCGCTCCATAGATGAGGACGATTTTGCCGCCGGCACGAAGCTGTGCAGTGATATGCGCTTGCAAGAGGCGTGGGATCATGGATGCAGTTTAAGATATTTGCTAAATTAGTGCAAATTCAGAGAGTAAATTCTCCGAATTTGCGTTAATTTGGTATAGTCGCATTTCCATAACCACGGTTGCTCCATAAAAAATCCCCAAATTCCCGCCAGCCCGATCAGGGGCGGACGACGAAGGCGTCGGCGGCAGGGTCGAAATTTAGCAGCTTCGTCTCGCCGGGGGCGATGTCGAGCGTCTGGGCGAAGACGGTGCGCCAGGTGCTGTTGTCGTCGTTGATCTGGATTTCGATCTGGTGCGCGCCGGGCGGCAGCCACCAATCTTCGAGCCGGTAGATGGCGCCCTCACGACGCAGCCCGCGCGGGCGGTACGAATGATCGAGCGCCAATTGCTCGTCCACCAGCAGGCGCAGACCGATGGGGAAACGTTCGCCGCCGAGGATGGCCGCGGGATCGACGCCTTTGGGCAGCTTGGCCAGCACGTCGGGCGGCAGGTTTTGCGAATGGGCCAGGAGTTGGCCGCCGTGGTTGATGGTCAGCCGCAGCCGGGCCTGCTGGGGTGTGACGACGCTGGCGGGTAGGTTGAAGGCGATGGCGATCAGGAAGACGAGAAGGAGGAGGGCGATGCCGGGGAGCAAAGAGCGGGCGATAGCAGCCATCTTCGGCCTGGCCTCGACATTCTCGCCCACCGCGCTGGCCTCAGCCTGGGCCTCGCCCTTCGTCATCCGCCGCCAGAGGGCGCTGACTTCGGCCTGGCTGCCGGGGGCCAGCTCCAACAGGTGGGTGTTGCCGCGACGCAGGGTGCGGCGGCGTTTCATGCGGTCTTCGGCCCAATGCGGTCCTTCGCGATAGGCGCAATCGGCCGAGGGGCACGTGACCATGATCGCCCCCGACGCGCCGGCTTCGATGGTTTCGGCGGCCCAAGTGGGGTGCAACATGCCCATGCACGGTAGCACCGCTGTCATCACCGGCTGCAAGACGCCCTGTGCATCGGCCCAGGCGCCCTGCTGGACGCGCGCGGGGAGCGATGATCCTGGCTTGCCGGCGGTCGAGGCTAGAAGCGGGATGGCATCGGCAGAGAGGTCGGGTGTACCCACGGGCCGGGCATCGGCCAACGGCGGCAGGGTGTGATGGGCGGCATGGCGGTCGCAGGTGAAGACGACGACCGGGTTGACGCCGCTTTGGCTTGCCTGTTGCAGGGTGCGGCGCAAGTCCTGACGCACGACGGCCGCGTGCAAGGCCGTCAGTTCGATGGCGCTGTCGTTGCACGCGGCTACGCAGACACCGCAGCCGGTGCACAGGTTGGGTTTGACCACGGCCAGCGAGATGAACTGCGATTCGTCATCGCGCGTGACCATTTCGATGGCATCGTAAGGGCATTCACGGGCGCAGAGGGCGCAACCGGTGCAGTTGGCGGGGAGGACGATGGCCGGGCCGAGGTGTTGCCCGCGCCCCAACCACGGTAGGGCCAGGGCCAGACCGATGATCAGGAACGAGAGTAGCCAGAACATGGGGTTGCCGAGCCAGGAACTGAGCGGCAGAAAGCCCATGTACCACCAATCCAGCCGCAACGGGGCGATCAGGCGGGCCATGTTGGCGGGCGGGGCGCTGGCCACCGGCAGGAGGAAGGCGACGAGGACCAGCAGCACGGCCGTAATCACCATGAGCCAGCGGGGGGCCCAATAGCGGGCGCGGGCCAGCCGCATCTCGTGGATCAAGACCGCCACTGCCAGCAAGAGCGGGATGAAGACGTGCAGGAAGAGGATGATGACAAAGAAGCCGAAGGTGCGCGAGGCGGCCTGTGGCCCCAGGAACGAGATGGCGAAGGAGCCGCCGAATAAATCGACGGCGTATTCAGTCAGCCATTGCGCCGCCTGATCCCAGACCAGGAAAAAGCCCATCGTGCCCGTCAGCCAAAAGAGGACGATCAACAGCCAGCCGCTCACCCAGCCCAGCCAGCGGCTGCCCCAGAACCGATCCATGACGAACATCTTGAAGGCGTGGATGAAAGCGACCAGGATCAGGGCGTCGGAGGCGTAGCGGTGGACCCCGCGCATGATCGAGCCGAGCCAGGTGGCGCTGATGGCGGCCACGGTTTGATAGGCGCGGTCGCTGCCGGGACGATAGAAAATGGTCAGATAGACGCCGGTGGCAATGAGCACGAAGAGCAGGAAGATCTCGATCGTGCCCAGATGGTAGAGCGGGTTATAGGGGCGCAGCGGCTCGGCCAGGTCCGAAAGTCGGGTGACGAAACGCTCCAATGCTGTCCACGGGCGCTCGATGGCGCGCAGGCGGCGGCGTCCGGCATAGATGGGGCGGGTTTTAGACATGGGTGGGGGTGAGTTCAGGGAGGTTGGGGAGTGGAGACTTGTCCTGAGTGGCGTCGAAGGAGTGGAGATTGGCTGGCTCTGCTTGCCAGTCCCCGATCGCGGCGTTGCGCAAACGCAGGCCATTGCGCGTCACCAACAGGCTGTTGAGCACCATGAGCACGGCGGCGATGGACGGCTGCAAAAGACCGCACACGGCCAGGGTGAGGCCGACCAGGTTGTAGACGAAGGCCCAGGCCAGGTTCTGGCGGATTTTGTGCATGGCCAATTGGGACAACGAGACCAGCCAGGGGATGGCGCGCAGGTCGTCGCTGAGCAGGATGGCGTCGGCGGCAGCCTGGGCCACATCTGTCCCCTGCACGACGCCAATCCCGACCGTGGCCGCAGCCAGGGCAGGGCCGTCGTTGATGCCATCGCCCACCATCAGCACACCGTCCCCGGCCTCTTGCAGCACCCGCAGTTTGTCCTCTGGGCGCTGTTCGGCCAGCACGGGGATGCCGAGCTGCCGCTGCCAGCGCTCGCCGGCCTGGGCGTCGTCGCCGGTGAGGATGCTGACGGGGATGCCCAGCTTGCTCAGCCCGGCCAGTGTCTCGCTCACCTCCGCGCGGACGCTTTCGCCCAGGCCCAGCACCCCGCGCACCTTGCCATCCCAGCCGGCGAAGATGACCGAAAGCCCCTGTTGTTGCCAGGCTTGGTGCTGCGCCCGTAGCGAAGGCGACATCTCCAGCCTTTGTTCGTTCATCAGGTGGCGGGAGCCAACGAAGACGGCCTCGCCATCGATTTCGGCGGTGACGCCGCGTCCGGGGAGGGAGCGGAAATTGGTTATTGGGTATTGGTTATTGGGGAGCGTCTTCTCGATTGTGTTTCCTTCGCTTTGCGTCATTTCAACCGGATTGGCGGCCTGGACGAGGGCTTGGGCGAGGGGGTGTTCGGAGCGGCGTTCGATGGCGGCAACGCGGGCCAGAAGGTCGGCTTCATCCAGACCGTCGGCCAAGACAGCTTGCAGACGGATGGGGCGGCGGGTGAGGGTGCCGGTTTTGTCGAAGAAAGCATGGCGGATCTGCGCCAATCCTTCCAGCACGGCGGTGGAGCGCAGGATGACGCCCGCGCCCGCGGCCCGGCCCAGGGCCACCCACAAAGTCAGCGGGGTGGCGATGCCCAGGGCGCAGGGGCAGGCGATGAGCAACACCGAGAGGGCGTGAACGAGACCGGTTTCGGCGTCGGCGCGCCATGTCCAGAAGCCAAAAGTGATCAGGGCGAGGAGCACAGCGGCCGGGGTCATCCAGGCGGCCAGGCGGTCGGCCAGCCGCTCGATGGGCGCTCGCTGCCACAATGCCTGGTGCAGCAGGCGGCCGATCTGCCCGGCCACCGTCTCGGCCCCCACCGCGGTCGTGATCACATCGAAACTGCCATCCAGATTGATCGTCCCCGCCAACACGCGGTCGCCGGCGCGTCGCAAGACCGGCAGCGGCTCGCCTGTCAGTAGGCTTTCGTCCACATCACCGCGGCCCTCGGCCACCAAACCATCGGCCGGAAAACGCTCGCCGGGCCGCACGCGCACCCGCATCCCCCGGCCCAACTCGTCGATCCCGACCGTTTCTTCGCCGGCGGGGGTCAGGCGGGTGGCTTCGGACGGAATCTGCCGGAAAAGTTCGTCCACGGCCTCGGTCCCGCTTTTCTGCGCCTTGATCTCCAGGTAGTGGCCGATGGCGACGAGGAAGAAAAGCACGGTGGTGGTCTCGAAATAGACGCGGCCACCCCCTGTCAGCAGGTTGCGCAAAGAAAGGATGAAGGCCGCGGTCGCGCCGAGGGCGATGAGGGTGTGGATGTTGGGTCGGCCCCGGAAGAGGCTGGCCAATCCTGCGCGGATGACCGGCAGCCCCAGCAGCAAGATGACGGGGATGCAGGCCATCAAGCTCATCCAGTTGAAAAAATTCACCAGCCATTCGGTGTCAGCCGAAGCCCAGCCCAGCCAGTCGCGACCATAGATGGTGGCGCTGAGGATCATGTCGTGCAGCACCAGCACGCTGCAAATCGCCAGCCGATACCAGAGCGATTCCTCTTCGTCCCAGGGTTCATCATCAGGAAGCCAGGCGCGGTAGCCCAAGCGCCGCACTCGCTTCACCAGTTGGCGGGGTTCGGCCTTTTCGGGGTCATAGACCACCCGCGCCTGCCGCTGGACAAAGCTGACCTCGGCCTTTTCCACGCCCGGCGCCCGTTCCAGGGTCTCGCCGATGAGCCAGGAGCAGGACGAGCACCACAAGCCGCCAAGTTCCAGACTCAGGATTTCGGATTTCGGATTGCCGATTGCGGATGGGGCCGGGGCAGCGTCCTGCTCCGCGAGCAACATGCTGACTTCGCGGCAGGCCGGGCAGCAGAAGATGTGGCCGGCGTCATCGAGCAGAGGATGGTGGGTGCTCAACCCGCACAACGTGCAAACGACGGCTTCGCTCACCACAGCATCAGCCCTCCCAGATGGGCGTGTGGCGCCCAGCCCCAGGCTGCCAGCCCGCGCAAAGCCATTTGCAGGCCAAAGACGAGCACGATGCCCGCGGTCAGGGGCCGCAGCCAGGTGCGCCAGCGCAACTGAAAGCTGGCTGTGCGCGAGGCCGCGCCCAGCCCGAAGGCCAGCGGCCAGGTGCCCAGGCCAAAGAGCAGCATGGTCAGCGCGCCGCGCCAGGGCGAGCCAGAGGCCGCGGCCAGCAGCAGCGCCGCCAACACCAGCCCGCAGGGCAGCAAGCCCCACAGCAAGCCAAAAACGAAAATCGAAAACACACCCGCCGCGCCCTGTGGCTCACGCGCCGCCACTTCGGTCTGGCGTCGTCGCCTGATCGTCTGTCCCCACCAGCGCGTGATGCGCCCCAGCAGACGTTCGGGCGATGGCGCACGGCCCAGCAGGGCGATGGCCATATAGATAGCGATGATGGCGGCGGCGATGGCCAGCGCGCCTTGCCAGGGGGCCAGCGCCGGCAGGATAGCTGGCGGCTCGGTCATGCCGGCGTGATCCGCGTGCCCACCCGCGCCGAGCGCGTAGCCCACCCCGCCCGCCACCCCGCCCAAGACGGCGTAGGTGCTGATGCGGCCCAGGTGCAAGAGCAACAGCCGCCAACCGCCAGCATTCCGCCCCAACATGATCGCCACCCCGCTGCACATGCCTACACAGTGGGTGATGCTACCGGTGAGACCGAGCAGGAGGGCGGCGAGCATGGGGTGACAAGGTGACAGGGTGACAAGGTGACAGGGTGACAAGGTGACGGGGTGACAAGGTGACGGGGGAATCGCCTGGTCACCTTGTCACCGCGCTGTACTCAGCGCCGTCACCTTGTCAGAATCAACGGATCCACCAGGTGCGGCCCAGGAGCCACCAGTTGGTGAGGTAGTAGGTGAGCAGGAAGGCCAGGAAGGTGAAGGTGAGGATGATGGAACCGCGAGGGATCAGCTTGCCGCTGACTTCCTTATCGCGGTTGGGGATGGCATCTTCGACCAGTGGGTTGCGATTGGTTGTGACCAGGGTCAGGCGGTTGGCCTCCACGCGGGGGCCGGTGAAGACCGAGGCCAACACCACCAGCAGGTACATGATCCCACCCACGATGGCGATGATGGCGCCGATGCCCATGATGGCCAGGGTGATCTGCGTGGCGCCGGGCAGGGTGGCCTGCATAGGCGCGTTGGTGAAGGTGATGTCCCAGTGCCGGCGAGGCGCGCCCATGAGACCGCTGCCGATCATGCCGATCGAGACCAGCAACATGCCAAAGCCGAAGACATAGGGCTGCCATTGGGCGACCTTCTTCAGCTTCAGGTTTTTGCGGAAGATGAGCGGGATCAGGTAGTAGGTGAGGCCCATGAAAGCCAGGGTGGTGCCAGAGACGACGGTGGCGTGGAAGTGTCCGGGCAGGCGCAGGGTGTTGTGGGCCAGCATGTTGATCTGCTCGGTGCCGATGACCACACCCGTCACGCCGCCAACCCAGCCGAAGAGGATGATGGAAATGACCATCGCCGAGAAACCCGGTTCATGCCACGGGCCTTTGCGCAGCCACTCGAAGGCGCCCTTCGTGTAACCTTTGCGGCGTTGGGCGACCTCGATAGCGGCCGGGATGGAAAAGGCGTGGATCAGGCTGCCCAGAACGGCCAGGTACATGCCGTAGGAGGTGTTGACCATCTTCCAGAGGAAGTCGGGGCCGGGGTCAGAGAGCAGGTGGTGGGCCGAGCCGAGGTTGATGAAAAAGAGGTAGAGGACGAAGGCCAGGCGAGAAAATTTCTCGTTCAGCGGCGTGGCGCCCACCGTCATCGTTGCCAGGGCATACCACACCGACACCATCGCCGCCAGGTTGATCTGCTGGGCGGGATGACCGAAGCCCCAGAACATGTTGCGATAATAGCCGGCATCGATGCTGGGCAGTAGGCCGATCGACCAGAGGAAGGCGGGGACGAAAGCCAGTGCTCCCGCCAACAGGGTGTAGAGGGCGATGATGGCGGCCGTCATCAAGCCGAACGTGACCAGCGGCATCGAACCTTGATAGCGGCCCTCGCTCTTGGCAACGAATACGGTGAGGAAGAAGAGGATGACAGCGATCAGCGCGCCCACCGCAAAGAGGATGACCCCCAGGTAGAAGAGCGGATGCGCCTTCAGCGGCACATAGGCTGTGAACATGACATCAGCCTGGCCCATCAGCACCATCACATTGACCATGACTGCGCCGAGCACCATCAGGATGAAGGCCAGCCAAGCGACCTTCGGAGCCACCAACCGGGCGTTGAGCAGGATGGCGCTGCCGAAATAAAGGCCGGCGATCTCGAAGAAGACGATCCAGGCCACCAGCATGTCGAAGCCGTGGCCAGTGAGGACGCGGTAGAACCAATCGGCGGGCAGCAGGTGGATGGCCTGCCAACGAGTGAGTGCAATCAGCAGGGCGAAGAGGCCGCCGATGGCCAGGAAGACGACGGCGGCTACGGCGTTGACGATGATCAGCCGCTCGGCGGCCAGATCGACTTTGAGTGTGGTGACGGGGCAAGTGCGGAAACTCGTTCGTTCAGCCCCGCGCGGCAGAGTAGCAACAGCCATTGTTCCCTCCTCCTCATTCGGTGACGATGATCTTGCCGACCATCAGATGGTGGCCGATGGCGCAGAATTCGTTGCAGATGACGGAAAACTCGCCACTCGTGGTCGGCGTGATCGTGGCGACGTAGTCATAGCCCGGCAAGACTTGCAGGTTCAGATTGGTGGGCTGCAATGAAAAGCCGTGTTGTACATCCTGCGAAGAAATGTGCAGGCGGTAGGTCTGGCCTTTTTGTAGCTTGATGACCGGGAACCACTGCCACTGCCGGGCCAGCAGATAGACATCCGAATCGGGCGCGGGGGCCACGACCGGCATCCCGCTCATCTCGTCCACTTTGTTTTGCTCGGCCCACTTGTTCACGAAAATCGAGTAATCCAGCGGGTTGACCTTATAGGTGGTGGCGGGGACGTTCTGATGCCCCAAGACCAACCACAAGGGCATCATCGCCGTCAAGAAGATGCAGAAAACCAGGCCGACGATGAGCCAGGTCTTCTCATAACGATGCAGCGGTTTCCACCAAACACGTTGTGGTGAGACCATGTCGACCTCCTGTTCACGGAATGGGCGCGGACGGCAGCGTCAGGACCTGAAACAGGCCCCAGGCGTTGTACAAGACGGCAGTGATGGCGACCGAGATGACGAGAAGTAGGATCCAGTTGTCGAAAAACTTCTGGCCGCGCGGAATTTCCTGTTCCGGCGCGGCGGGGGCTGGCGTCCGGCTTCTGCCTCTGTTTGCTTGTTTCGTCATGGCGAGTTCCTCCTCTCAGAGCGAAAGCGTGGGATGAAAGATGTGAGGTTGGCAGTGGTTATGAGTAATTGGCGACTACGGACGGCGCCAGGAGGATTAGAAATGGCAGCGAGATAGCATTGACCGGGCACACATCCTCGCAGGCCGTGCAATAAGTGCAGAGGGTGGAGTAGCGTAAATACGCTTTCTCGTTGACCTGGGCCAGAGCATGGGTTGGGCAGATTTCGACACAGCGCCGGCAGCCGGTGCAAAGATTCTGATCGATGGAGGGCAATGGGTCTGTGTTCATGGCTGGACGTACTCTGTCCCAGGCAATGGTGTTATCCTGCCTGGCGATGCTAATCATGGCACAAATGAGGGACAAAGGATGCGACTTTTGTCACATCGGCGAGGAATTTTTGTAGCAATTTAGATTTCAGGTTGATTCCCCACTCCCCTCCGACTCCGGTGATGTCCTTCCGCCCCGTTATGCTCACCCCGCCATCTCGTCCATCGCAGATGATATATCGATAGGCTCCCCGCCGATGGGTTGGGGATGCAAGAGATGAATGTCGAACCAGGCCTGGACGCGGGCCAACGCTTCGCGGATCGCCCAGAAGGGCGCGGCGGTGTAGAACCGTTGATCGGCGGCGACGCCCACGGCATCGAGGCCAAGCTGCTGGCACAAGTAGAGTGCGCGGGGCAGATGAAAGGCCTGGGTGACGAGGATGACCCGTTCTTGTCCAAAGATGTGGCGGGCGCGCCAGCACGAATCGTAGGTGCGGCGTCCGGCATAGTCGTAGGCGAGGGCCGAATCCGGCAGTCCCTGATCGCGGGCGAAATCGCCCATACGGGCCGGCTCGTTGTAGTGCGCCACCGAGTTGTCACCCGTCAAGAGCAGTTTGCTGGCTTTGCCCGTCTTGTACAGGCGGATGGCCGTGCGCATACGGTCGGCCAGGACGGGGGTCAGGCGACCGCTGGGATAAACGCCAGCGCCAAAGACGATGGCGACGGGCCGGGCGGCCACCTGGTCGGCGGAAAGGATGCGGCCCCGATAGCGCAGCGTGACATCGCCATAGGCGACAAGGACCAGCAAGAAAGCCAGGGCGAGGGCGAGGGCGAGCAGGAGCATGACGCGACGCAGGAGCGAGCGGGGCGCGGTGTTGAACAAGCCAGCCATGGGGCGCTATACGGCGCGCGTCAACGGGCGGCGATGGCCCGCTGCAAAGCGGGCGCCAGATAATCGCGCGCCACTACTTCCCAACTCATTCTGGCCCCCACTTCCTGACCCAACTCCAAGAGTTCCTGCGCCTCTTTGTCGGTGAGGGGCAGGCGGGCGGCGATGGTCTCGGCGACGAGGCGGCTGTTGTTGATCTCGATGAGGTCGCGCCCGTAGCGGTCGATTTTGAGGGCGTCCCACGGCGAGCCGAAATGCCAACCGGGCGGCGTGCTGACATAATCGGCCGTCACGACGTTGGGGAATTTGGGCAGATCGGCGGCGGCGCGGTCGAGGAAGCCCACGCAGCCACAGACATTCGAGGGCGTGCAGATGGCGCCAAAGCTCAATGGCTCGACCTGGGCGATGCCGAACGGCTCGTACATGCTCTGGCCGAATTCCACATCCGCGCCTTTGCGCAAATCCATGAAATTCATTTCCGGCGGCATCCGACGCCCACAGCGATCTTGACTCCACCCAAATTGGTTGATCAGCACAGCCTTGACCGCCCGGCTTCCCCGGTTGAACGGTTCGAGGCTGTGGAAAAAGTAATCGGTTTCCAGACCCAATAAATCGCCGTTGTCGACCCGATGCCCGACCGGCCAACCATATTGCTGCTCCCACGCCTGCACCTGAGCCGAAGTGCGGCCTGTTGGCTCACTGCTGGAGAGGACGAAGAGGCAGGCGCTCTTGCCTGCGGCCGCCAGCATGGCATCCAGATGGCTGAGGACGCGCAGGTCGCGCCACATGGCCTTGCTGGTGACGAAACGGGTGACGTGGCTGAAGACGAAGTCGGGCCTGTAACCGAGCAAGTTCTGGGCATAAGTTTGCAGCAGGGCCTTGCTCTGCTTCTTCTCGGCCAGGCTAACGCCGAAGCTGGGGATGCCGTTGTAGACCAGGTCGATGGGCTTCCAGCTGAAGGCGTCGCCCAAGAAACGGAGCTCTTCCACCACCAGGTCGCCCACCGCCAGGATGGCGTCGCAAGCGGCGGCGCGGTGGAGCAAGGCGTGTTTGTAATAATAGTTTTGGTCGCCAAAAACGGCGTCGATCGTGTGCCCCTGTTGGCGGGCCAGAGTCATGGCGTTGTAGAAGCGCGTATCGTGGCCGGGATGCTCTTCTACCAACAGACGGGCGGTGGCGACTTCGTGCGCATAGAAGGCGGTGCGCCAGAGATGGGGGTCTTTGATCAGAGCGGCCATCACCAGCGGCAGGCCCATCCATTCGTGAGCCAGGATGACGCGGGGGCCGCGCACCTGGGCGGATAGAGCATAAAGCGCGGCATAGGCCGGCTCCGCCAGGTTGACGAACAAGCGGAATTCGGGATCGAAGTCGTAACGACCGCAATCGAGGCGAAACTTATCCCACAGAAAATATCTGAAACTGTCGATACGACCGCGATCGACGTTGGACACATCGATCAGCAAGACCTCGTGCTCGACGCCGCGGAAAGGGCGCTTGCCAAAGAGAATCTGCACGCTGTAAGCAATCTCGATGGCGTGGAACTGACTGCTCAGTTCGGGCGGGAGCAGGTCGATCCCCATCCCCGCGGCGTAGCGCAGTTTGAGGCCATTGCGCGGATCGAAGAGACGCTCCATCTCGCCGGCATTGCCGGTGTTCAGCGGGCCAACGACGATGCTGCGGCCCACCGTTTCTTGATAAGACTTAGCGCCGAGCAAACCATCGAGCACAGCGCCGATGCCGCCGACTTTGACGGCAGCTTCATGGGTGACATGGACGAGGAGTTCGACAGGTGGGGTCATGGCGGGATGCGGTCTTGTGGTCTGAGTCGGAGAGGAGGCTGAAGGACGACGCTATTCTATCATAGGCCAAAACAATAGCTTGCTCACGGGCAACTGTTCCCCTGTGCCTTTTCTTATCTCACGCAAAGGCGCCAAGATGCCAAGAAAACATAAAAACTTTGCGTCTTAGCGGCTTTGCGTGAGCCAATTTGGGGGCAACGTGAAGTTCTACGCTCACGGACGGTTTGGTTGGTCTGGAGGCCTGGAATAAGCTTTTGCACCGTCTTCGATGTGTGCTAACATGTTGTGCCGTATGTGCAAAGCTATCTACACCTCTCCCCGGACCCAATTTGCGCACACTCATCATCATCCCCACCTATAATGAGGCCGAGAACATTGCTCCCTTGATCGAGAGCCTGCTCTTCCTCGATCTCGGTCTCCACATCCTTGTCGTCGATGACAACTCCCCCGATGGCACAGGCGCCATCGTGACGGAACTGGCGCACCATAATCCCAATGTGGCGGTGATCCATCGCGCCGGCAAATTGGGCCTGGGCACGGCCTACACCGCCGGGTTCACCTACGCCCTGACGCGGAACTATGACCGCATCGTCACCATGGACGCCGATTTCTCGCACAATCCGCGCTACGTGCCCTCGCTGATCGATCTGACGACGACCCATGACCTCGGCATCGGATCGCGTTACGTGCCGGGCGGTGGCGTGCGTTTGTGGGGATTCCATCGCCGGGCCTTGAGCCGGGGCGCCAACTTTTTTGCCCGCACGATGCTCGGCCTGCAAGCTCACGACTGCACGGCCGGTTTTCGCTGCTACCAGACGGACGTGCTGCGCGCTATCGACCCGTCCTCCATTCGCGCCGATGGCTACTCCTATCTCATCGAAATGCTTTGGCGCGTGCAGCACGCCGGCTTTCGCGTGGCCGAGACTCCCATCCTCTTCACCGATCGCCGTCGCGGCGCCTCCAAGATCTCGCAAGAGGAAATCTTCAAGGCTGGCTCGACCGTCCTGCGCCTGGCCCTGAGCAAACCCCAAATCGCGCCTGTGCGTGTGACGCCGCCATGACAAGGTTGTCAACCAGGGGCACTTGAGGCACAATGAAGCCATGAAGCCCAATTCCTCCAATTCACGGATGCCCCCATCCGTTGTTGGCGACGAGAGCGGACAAAGCGCCATCGAATACGCGCTCATCCTACTCCTCATCGCCATCATCATCCTTGCCATTCTCCTCATCTTGGGCGACGACCTGCGCGTCTTCGTCTTCGATTTGCTCAACACCTGGTTTCCCCAAATCAAGTGATCGGCAGTCGAGAAGATCGAGAGAATACGCCCTGGCCGCGCCCGACCCGCGCTATCGCCTCCGACACGTGGCCCTCGACGCCCTGTTCGACACCCTTGCCGATCTCCTCTTTCCGCCACGCTGCACCTATTGTCGCCGCCTGGGTTCCACCTTCTGCCGCACCTGCCAGGCCACCGCGAACTTCATCGGCGACTCCATTTGCGTGCATTGTGGAACGCCGACCACCGAGCGCTGCGTCTGCGTCAATTGCCAGCGAAGTTTTCATGCCAGCCCCTTGCGCGGGATGCGAGGCGCCGTCTTCTATCGCGGGCCGGTCACCTTTGCCATTCACGGCTTGAAATATCGGGGGATCACCCGACTGGCTCGCCCACTTTCCGCCTATCTCATCGCCTACCTCGCCAGTCATCCCATCGCTTTCGATTGTCTGGTTCCCGTACCTCTTCATCCTGAACGTCAGGCTGGTCGGGGTTACAACCAAAGCGAATTGCTGGCCATCCAGGTCGGAAAAGTTCGTAAACTGCCCGTACGCACCGATCTCATCACTCGCGTGCGCCACACTCTGCCCCAAGTCCACCTCAACCGCCGCCAGCGTCAGGAAAATGTGCGCGACGCCTTCGCTCCTATCCAGAACGGTTCTTTGCACGGCGAGACCGTGCTTCTGATCGACGACGTCTGCACCACCGGCGCCACCCTCCTGGCTTGTGCGTCGGCGCTGCGCGCAGCCGGAGCCGGCGTCGTCTGGGCGCTCACCATCGCTCGCGCCTATCCCAAGACCAACCCAGAACCGTGGCGAAAAGGCCTTGACCCGACGGGCGCTTTCCTCGCCTGGGATGGCTTGCCACCCTCGAAAACTGTGATGCCAACGCCGTGATGCCGTTCGAAGCCCTTTCACTCAGGAGCCTCCCATGACCCGCCCGCGCTTGATGATCCCCGGCCCCATCGAATTCAGCGACGAAGTCCTTGCCGCCATGAGCCAACCCACACCGGGCCACGTCGATCCCACCTTCATCCCCAAATTTGCTCAAGCCCTGCACGACCTCCGCGCTGTCTTCCTGGCTGGCGGCGATGGCCAACCTTTTGTCCTGGCTGGCTCCGGCACGCTGGCGATGGATAGCACCATTGCCAATCTGGTCGAGCCAGGCAATCGCGCTCTCGTCATCGACACCGGCTACTTCAGCCAACGCATGGCCGACATCTGCCGGCGTTACGGCGCCAAGACCGACGTGATCGCGGCGCCGCCGGGCGAGACAGTAACCAGCGAACAAGTCGCCGAGCAACTCCGGCGGGCCGCTTACACCCTCGTCACCGTGACGCACGTCGACACCTCCACCGGCGTCCTCACCGACGTGCGCGGGATCGCC
Source organism: Chloroflexota bacterium (assembly GCA_041918515.1). GTDB lineage: Bacteria > Chloroflexota > Anaerolineae > J102 > J102 > SSF26. Next base: position 23,430 of record JAYRVO010000062.1, read on the forward strand.
TCCGTCGCCAAATCGGCCGGCGCGTTGGTCGTCGTCGATGGCGTCTGTGCGGCGGCGGCCGAAGAAATGCGTCAGCAAGAGTGGGGCGTGGACGTTTACCTGACCGCATCGCAAAAGGCCATCGGCGTGCCGCCGGGCCTGGCTCTCTTCCTGGCTTCGCCCGCGGCCCTGGCCAAATGGCGCGCTCGGCGCACGCCGGTCGCCAGCTATTACAGCGATTGGGGTCTGTGGCTGCCCATCATGGAAGCCTACGAGGCCGGCCGCCCCGCCTACTTCGCCACCCCCGCTGTCAACCTGGTCCTGGCATTGGCCGTGAGCCTGCGCCAGATCCTGAGCGAGGGCATCAACGCCGTCTGGGCCCGCCACCGTTGTATCAGCGACGCCTTCAAAGCTGGGGTGAACGCACTCGGCCTGAGCCAGGTGCCTACCGATCTCGGCCACACGGCCCACACCCTCACTTGCCCTCGCTATCCCGCCGGCGTGGACGCCAGCCTGCTCCCCAAAGTGCGCGCGTCCGGCGCCATCCTGGCAGGGGGATTGTATCCGGCCATCAAAAACGAATATTTTCGCATCGGCCACATGGGCATGATCGGCCGCAGCGATGTCCTTGCCACGCTGGGCGCGCTGGAAATCGGCTTGCGACGATCGGGCTATGCTGTGGAGCCGGGAATTGCTTTAGCGGCGGCGCAGGCAGTGCTGGATGGACTGACAGGCTGAAAGACGTGCAGGTCTCGTACACGCAACTTTCTAAGGTTCTTCCCCCACCACCACTTCTATTTTTCGCTCCTGTCCCTCCCGCAGCACCGTCAGCGTCACTCTTTGACCCACTTCCGTGTGTTCAGCCAAATAGGCATCGAGATCATCCCAACTCTTCAGGGGCGCTCCATCGATGGCTGTGAGGATGTCGCCGCCCACCAATAGCCGACGGTTGCCGAATATCTGTTCGCTCGTGGCGCCGTGTAAATCCGTCCGCGCCGCTGGGGATCCCTGGTAAATTCGGGCGATGAGCAAGCCCTGATCCACCGGCAATCCCAGCGCCTGGGCCAGCACCGGCGTCAGCGCGTACCCTAAACCTTCGATCCCCAGCCAGGGGCGGGCGTAGCGACCGGTCTTGATCAGCACCGGCGCCACGCGTTTGGCCTTATTGATGGGGATGGCCAGACCCACGCCGGCATTGGCGCCGGTGGGCGAGAAAATGGCCGTATTGATGCCGATGACGCGACCCTGGGAATCGAGCAAAGGGCCGCCGGAATTGCCGCGATTGATGGCGGCGTCTGTTTGGATCACCCCGCGCAACACGCGATCGTTGTCGACTTGCATCGTGCGGTTCAGGGCGCTGATCACGCCCACGGTGAGAGTGCGCTGAAATTGGCCGAAGGGATTGCCGATGGCAACGGCCGTCTGGCCGACTTGCAGAATATCGGAATCGCCCATCTCCAGCGCCTTCACGCCTGGCGGCAACTGCGCCACCTTGAGCACAGCCAAATCATTGGCAGGGTCGGCGCCGACAACTTCGGCAGGCGTTGCCGTCTCATCGCCAAAGGCCACATCGATGCTTTGCGCGCCCTCGATCACGTGGTAATTGGTCAAAATATGACCCTGGTCATCCCACACGAAGCCCGAACCCGAACCGCTTTCGGGAACGGCGCCGAAGAAGAAACTTTCGCGCAGCACCTGGGTGGTGATGTTGACGACGGCAGGGCTGGCGCTCTGGTAGAGTTGGATCAGCCGTTGCTCAGGATCGAGACCGGGGGCGACGGGAAGGAGGGGCGTGATGGTGGGAGCGGGCGTGGGCGTCGGTGGGGAGATGACGGTGGGTTCGAGCGTACGACTACCCAGAAGATCAGCCACGACTGGGATGCGGCTGGCAAGCAACGCGCCCGCGGCCAATCCTGCCGCACAGACGCAGACGACAAAGAGAAGAAGGATGAAAACGGAGCGGACGCGCACGGAAACTGATACATCGCGAAGAGTGATCGACGAGGAGAGACAAACGCTCGAATCGCCAACGCGAGTATACTACCAGGTAATCTCGAATCTCCAATCTCCTGTGATGGCAACGATTCACCGCCCTGCTTCTGCATCGACTCCCCCCTCTGCCTGGCCCTACGTGTGGCTGGGCGTGCTCGCACACCTGGTTTGGGGCAGCTATCCGGTATTAGCCAAGCGGGCGGTGGCGGAAGTCCCCAAATTTTCGCTGCTTCTGCTCGCCTCCTTGATGACGCTGCTGGTAGGCATTATCCTCTTGCGCCAGAGCGAACGACAAACGGCGGCTCGGATCTGGAGCGTATTGCGTCAGGAGCCGGTGCTGTGGGCGTTGGCTGTCGTCGTGGCTGCGCGCGCGGTCACGAATATCTGGTCGATCTCGCTGACGCGGGCGATGTGGGTCTCGCTCATCAATATCCTGACCCCGTTCCCTGTCGCCCTGCTGGGCGTCTGGTTTTTTGGCGAATCGACGCCTCGCTACACCTACCCGGCTTTGCTCGTCTCCACCGTGGGCGCGACTCTGATGTTAGTGGAAAACTGGTCTCGGATAGGAATCGATTTCAGCGGTCGTGACGGCCTGGGCTTGCTCATGGCCGCGAGTTCGACGCTCTTGCTGGCGCTGTACATGCAACTGGTGCGTCGCAGCCATTTGCGCAACGTCACGCACGGCTTGATCCTGACCCAACAGGCCGCCGCCATGTCGCTGGCCTTCGCCATCCTCACCCTGCTGGGGCGAGAAGATTGGCGGCAGTGGACGACCGTCTCGACCGGCGGTTTGTTGGCGGCATTGGGCGCGATCTGGATCGCTCAAGTGGGCGGCAATTTCTTGCAGATCAAGGCCGTCAGCGGCGCCAACCCGGCCCTGGTGACCAGCCTCATGGCGCTGCGCCTCGTCTCGGCGCTCGCCTTGTCTGGCCTCGTCCTGAGCGAGGAACTGGCGACGCCGCTGCAATGGTTGGGGGCTGCGCTGGTGATTGGGACAGTGACGATCTATTTGTGGGTGCAGAGGAACTAAAGAGTGATGGGCGGCGAGAAAGGCGATTGGCATTCCCGCCCAGCCCCTGGTATCATCTCCCTGATGCGACTCGAAGACCGCCACCTTTTTCACTCCCTCGCTCCTGGAGCCTTCTTATGAACTGGCGCCACACCTTTGTCATCGGCTTTGGCTTTTTTGGCATTTCCGTCATCTGGCCCCTTTTCAACTCGTTCATCCCACCTTTTCTCGAAGACCTCGGCCTTTCGGCAGCCATCATTGGCTTCATTCTGACCTGGGACAATATCATCAACATGTTCGTCCAGCCCTGGGTGGGCGAGCGCAGCGATCACACGCGCTCGCGCTTCGGCAGGCGAAAACCCTGGTTGATGGCAGGCGCGCCATTGGCGGCGATCTTCTTCCTCCTGGTGCCCTTCGTGCGCCAGAACTTCGTACTCATCGCCCTTGCCATCCTGGGCACGAATATCGGCATGGCCCTCTTTCGCTCGCCCACCATCGCCTTCCTGGGCGATCTCTTTCCCACCGAGCAGCGCAGCAAGGCCAATGGCGTCATTAATCTGATGGGCGGGCTGGGCGGCGCCTTGGCGCTATTGGGCGGCGGGGCTTTGTACAAAATGGGCGTCCCCTTGCCTTTCATCATCGGCGCCGTCATCCTCCTGATCGCCATTGGCATCGTGCTGCTATTCGTCCGCGAGCCAGAAACCGCCGTCGCCAGCGACCAACAAGGCAACGGCTTACTCGCCAATTTGCGCGAAGTCTGGCAGCACAAAGACCGCAGCGGCGTGCTCATCCTGACCGCCATCTTTTGTTGGTTCGTTGGTTGGAACGCCATGGAGGCATTTTTCACACTTTACGCGCGCAACATATTGGGAGTGCGCGAAGGCAGCGGCGCCCAAATGCTCACCGCCTTTGCTGCAACCCTCATCCTCTTCGCCATCCCCAGTGGCTTCATCGCCAGCCGCTTCGGGCGTCGCCGCACCATTCTGGTGGGGCTGGCCGGCATGTTGCTTGGTCTGATCTTTGGCTTTACGGTGCGCGATGCCACCACCCTCCTCATCCTGTTGGCAGCGATGGGCGCATTCTGGGCGCTGGTGAACATCAACTCCCTGCCGATGATCTACGACGTTGGCGGCGACGAGCGCATCGGCGCCTACACTGGCCTCTACTACTTCGCTTCCTCTGCCGCCGCCATCACCGGCCCCATCCTTGCTGGCGGCCTGATCGATCTCACCAACCACGCCACCATTTGGCTCTTTAGCGCCTTGTTCATGCTCCTGGCCATCATCGCCATGTTCCGCTTGCGTGAACCTCGGCGCGCCGCCGCCTGACTCCACCCCTCTTCCTGCTTCCCACGGAGCCATCCCATGAAACGCACACGCCTCAACACCTTCCTCTGGGGTCTCGCCCTCCTTCTCATCGGCGTTGCCGGTTTACTCTACAACTTCGGCGTCTTCGCCGATTACAAAACCCTGGCCGCCTACATCGTCGCCGGCCTTCTGGCCCTGGGCGGCGTCGGCTTCCTCGTCGCCCTCGCCTTTTGGCGCGACCAATGGCTCTTCGTCATCCCCGGCTGTAGCCTGCTGGCCCTCGCCGGCATCGTCTACCTGACCACCCGCGAAAGCGTGCAGCCCATGTGGCTGGGCGCCCTCTTCTTGGGCGGCATGGCCGCAGGCTTTCTCATCCTTTTCCTCAGCAACCGCCGCGAACGTTGGTGGGCGCTCCTGCAAGCCAGCACCATCGCTGTCATCGCTCTCGTCGGCCTGGGCCTCGGCGTCCCCGCAGGCTCGCAGCATGTCCTGGGCGCCGCCCTCTTTGGCGGCTTCGCCCTCATCTTCCTCCTCCTCTTCCTCGTCGTTGGCGACCGCCGTCATTTCCTCTGGGCGTTGGTATTGGCCGGCGTTCTCGCCGTCTTCGCCTTCACCGTCTTGGGCGCGGGCCTGACCAGTCCCACCCTCTCCACCCTCGTCCGCCTCTGGCCTGTCCTCGCCATCGTCGCCGGCGCCCTCTTCTTCTTCCGCTTATTGACTGGCCGCGCCGCCCCCCCACCCGCCCTCCCCACCCTCCCCGCCGAAACTTTGGAGAAGCGCGAGACCACACCCACCTCTGCCGTTGATTCTGCTCCCGCCCGCATCACTCGCCCAGACCGCCCCGCCGACCGTCAACTCGCCCCTCCTCCTCCACCCCAGCCCTCTGCCCCCTCCCCCGCCAACGATCTCCCCGAAAACCTGCGCCACATCGATCCCAAAGATCCCGCCGCTGCCCTCGATGCACTGCTCGATGCCAGCAAGGATGCAGGATAGACAGGAAACACGCTAACAAGGCGAAAATAATAAACAATCACCAGTCAACGGCAGCAATTCCAAATTTGTGAACGCTGATGGAAGGAACACAGATTTTTGACCAAAAACTATCCGCGTTTCCCCCATCCGTGTCCACAAAGCATGTTTCCTGATGGCAAGAAAAGCCATATTTGGAATTGCTGAGTTAACGGCCAACCACTTGCGATCTACCATTTGCCACCCCATGCCCTTCTACACCTCTCCTGAAACCCTCCGCGACGTTACTCGGGACCTCTTCGCCCGCATCAGCCACACGCCCGGCGCCACCGACGAATTCGCGCGCAGCAAAATGCTGATCAACGTCTATTTGCAGAACCCCAACGCCTTCATTGGCCTCAACGCGCGTTCTCGCCCGGTTAGCTTCACCTACTCGCCCGATAGCGTTACTCCCGATCTCGAACTCCACCTGGAAGCCGACACCTTGCACGCCATCTGGTTGGGCCACCGGCGCCTGCGCGATGCCTTTTTCGGCGGCGAGATCAAGACCAAAGGCTCTGTCTTCAAAGCCATGCAGCTGGCCCCCCTCTTTCGCCAGGCCGAAACCCTCTACCCCATCGTTCTCAAAGAAAAAGGCCTGCTCGGTTAGTGCTGTCTCATCAAAGAAGGATCGTTCGCCCGAAAACGTGAAACGTGAAGCGTGAAATCGAAGCGACTCCTGCTCACATTTCACGTTTCACGGGACAGAACCATCCTACAGGGGGCGTGAAGGACAGCTACTCAAGAGGAGACCGCTTCCTGTCCCTCTAACTTGGCGATCGTCTCCTCCAGATCGCGCAACGTCTTCTGTAGGGTATTCGTCACCGTTGGTCTGTTGTGGAATGGCTTCTTGGGCAACCGTTCCTTGTCCTCCAAAACATCACGCACGACCTCCAAATCATTGCCGCTCTGTTGGATCGTGGCCAGATCCTCGATGACGAAGCGGCGCGTGATCTCGAGGCCATGCCGGGCCAGAATCGATTTGAATTCCGGGTAACGGTCGGCCAGACCAAGCGTCATCGACTCGAACCCGTGCTGGGCAATGGTCAAACGCGCCGAATAACGCATGATGTTATAGAAGAACATCTTGTAATCATCCCGGCGCGGCTCGATCACGATAATATCGACATCGGGATGGCGGCGACGAAGCTGCTTGACGTGATAATCCAGGCCGCTTTCCATGACGATGCGCAAAATTTGTGAGCCGACGGCTTGGAACCCCTTATCGCTGATGAAACGACCATCAGGGCCGAGCAACGGCACGCCTTCCTTATTGCTATTGTCGATGGGCACCAGGGGATTGATACAGACGATGAGCTTGGCCCCGGCCTCGATAGCCAGGTCCAGGCTGGCCGTACCACGCAGACCACCATCCACCAACTCGTGGTCGCCGATGCGCACAGGGCGATAAAGAAGGGGCACCGCGCTGGAAGCCGCAATGGCGGCGCTCAGAGGTGCATCGCGCCACGGCTCACGACCAAAGACCACGCGCTCACCCGTATCCAAGTCGGTGGCGATAACGTACAACGCACCATTCACGTTTTCGAAGTCGTCGCTCAGACCGCGCTGTTGCAGATTCTGCTTGACAAAACGCACGAGAGCATTGTTATCATACAAACCAGAGGGAACCACTTCAAGTAGCGACCAAAAAACATCAAAAATATTCATATCACTACGATGGCGCAAATAGTGAGAGAAAGCATTTTTGATTGTCTTTGGCAAACGCACACTCTTCTCTAGGAATTCGCGCGTATTGAGTGAGAACAAATGGTCAGGCTGAATACGCCCAATTTCAGGATGTCCGCCTTCGATCATCTCCATCATCTCGCCCGGCGTCAGACCTTTGGCCAGCATCGCCCCCACCAACGCCCCGGCGCTGGTGCCCACGATGATATCGAACTGCCGCACATCCCAATTGATCAGAAGCTCGTCGATGGCGCGCAAGGCGCCAATCTCGTAAACGGCGCCTGTCAACCCGCCGCCAGCCAAAACCAGGGCAGTCTTCGATGGTTCGGGAAGAGGGCGTTGAGGAACAAAAGACGATGTCGAGGTCATAGTAAGGAATCCGATTTAGATAGAAGACATGTCGTCACCCGGCGCCGCCTCATCATCAGGCGGGGTGGGAGCCTGGATTTGGGCCAATAGTCTGTCGACGCGCTCCATCAATTGCTCTACTTGCTCTTGCAACATGTGCACATCCTTGCCAGAGGGCACGTTGAGGCGTCCCAACGCCGCCTCGACGCGCAAATCAGGCAACACCTCCCGTGCCGCCGCCGATGCTCCCGCGTAGATCTCCTGGCGCAAGCGCTCAGCCTCTTCTTGAGCCATCTCACCTTTGGCAACAAGGGCATCGAGACGGTGATCGATTTCCTCCTCCAGCATATGCAGCAAGCCCAACGAGCTATGTAACGAGCGCCGGAGATAGTCCAACGTGCCGCCGCCGGTGCGCACCAACATCGTCAGCACCGTCTGCGGCAAGAATCCCGACCGTTTCTTCTCGCGCTCGAATATAATCTGTGACAATGTCACCGTCGTCAGATCCTCGCCACTGTCATGATCCAGCACCAGCACATCCTCTCCCTCCTGGATCATGAAAGCGATGTCATCCAAGGTGACGTAGCGCTTGCGATCCAGGTCATAAAGCTTGCGGTTGGGATAGCGTTTGATCGTCTTCATACGCACCTTGTAACAAAGGGAAGTCAGTCGTCACAACTTTCATTATAGGTTTCTATGCCGCGCTGTGTCAAACGCCCGTTGTCCCGCAGACCTGTCAGGTTTTGGAAACCTGACAGGTCTGCGGGACAATGGAGAAGCCACCCCTTTTCCATTTCACCTTCATCCCCTCGGCTTTTATGATTGCATGAATGCCATCTCCGATCGTACGACTGGCAAGCACGCCCCTTCACCTCTTGATGGACTCTCGCGTCGCGAGCACAATAAACGCTCGAAACGCCAGCGCTTGCTCAGCGAATCCCTGCGTTTGTTTCGCGAAAAAGGATTCGAGCAGACCACCGTAGCCGAAATCACCGAGGCGGCGGGGGTGGCGAAAGGTACGTTCTTCAATTACTTTGCCACCAAAGAAGATGTGCTCCTGGCTCTGGGCGAACAGACGCTGGGCAAATTGCAGCAGGTCGGGGCCAGCGAGATCTTCGGCGCCGACACGACCCGCAGCAAAGTGCGCGTGCTCTTTCAGGCTCTGGCCGCCGGCCTCGACCAAGATCGTGATCTGGTGCGCGAAATGGTCTACCGGGGATTGCGCCTGCCCGATCTGGTCAACCGCGAGCGAGCGCGCCTCGATTTTCGCTCCACCTTGATCCTGCTGCTGGGGCAGGGTCAACGCCGCGGCGAGATCGCAAAAACGGCTGACCTGGCGTTCGTCGCTGACATCCTCTACATGCTCTACTTTCAACAAGTGGTGAGTTGGTGCACCAACGAGTTCAGCACTTCGCTCTCCGCGCGGCTGGACCAGATCGTCGACCTGGTGTTCGACGGCATCGTCGCCCATCGCTGACTGACTTTTTCCTACGGAGCAGATTTTGATCTTCCCCGCCTCCCTTACTCCTTTCAGCCGCAGCGTGGTGCACACCTCGCTCCAAGCGGCGCACCGACGCCTGGCGCGCGACCTGGGCGTTCCACCGCTGCCCCTGACCAGCGCCGATCCCCGCCTCTTGTGGGACAACGGGCCGTTGGCAACCCTGGTGATCCGCGTTTGGGATCAGCCCGCCGCCTACGTCGCCCCCCTGTTGGGCTTGTCCCCGACCGTGCTCGGCGCCCCCGCCCGCGGCGGCAAGCCGGGCAACCTGGCCAAGACAACGGCTGCCTGGCTGGCCGAGACGCCGGCCCGGCAAGAGCGTCTGCGCGCCTGGGCGAGTCGGGTGCAGTCCATGACCTGGCGCCAGGCCCAACTTTTGCAAGTGATGGAGGAGATCGAACCCACTGTCGCCAATGCTTGGGGCGACGAACAACGTTTGGCTGCAGCCGCGGTGGGCAACTATGCGCAACTGCTCACCTGGCTGGAGAATCGCCGCGGCGACGCCGCCCAATTCGGCCTCGATATCGTGGCTGGGCTGGAAACGCCGGATGCGGCGCTCGTGCAAGATCTGGCGGATGACATCGATCCGGCGTTCCTGCTACAGCGCTATGGTCATCGCTCCACCTGCGAATGGGAATTGGCGACCCCGCGCCTGGCTGAAGAGACTTCCTGGCTGCAAACGTTCGCCGCTGCGAAAGTCCCGGAGATCGGGACGAAATGGCAACCCGTCAACGCCCGTCAGCGCCGCGCCCAGGCGACAGAGGCGCTGCTGGCGCAAGCCGGCCTCCTGCAACGCTCGTCTTGGCGTCAAGCCATCCATCTCACTCAGACATCTCTCAGCGCCCATGCCGCCGCCTGGGATACGCTGGCGCTCGTCCTGGCGGCAGTGCGGCGGTGGGCGCTGGCTGCGGCTGCCGAGGGGGTCAGGGATGGTCGCCTGGAGCAGGCCGACGAAATCTTTTTGCTCGAGCTAGAAGAAATCAAACAGGTGCTGACCGGCGAATGGAACCGCCGCCAGCAATTCGAATCGCTGCTGGCCGCGCGCCAGCACGAACACAATGCCATGAAGGGCGACGAACGCTCGCCCTTGCCGCCGACCGAGCCAGGGTCGGTTCTAGGGATCGCCGGTGAGACGGCAACGGGCGCCTGGCGGCAAATCGCAGACGCCGCCGCGGCGGCGCAACTACCATCCGGGGCTATCGCCGTGATGCCAGAAACCAACGCCACCTGGTCGCCGCTCTTCCTGCGTGCGGGCGGCATGGTCGTCATCGGCGGCGACTGGCTGGGTCATGCCGCGCGGGTGGCGCGGGCGGGTGGGCTGCCAATGGCGATGATCTCCGCGTTGCCTGCCTCGGCCACCGCTGGCGCCCTCCTCCGCCTTGATCCCGCCCGGCGCCAGGTCGATGGGATGGCCTGATAGGGGTCTAATCCGAATGTAGTAGGGCGCCGAGCACCCATCTACCTCTTGAACCATGCAAAAATAATCCTGAATCGGTATTGCCAGACCCCTGCCAGCGTGCTAAGCTGAGGTCGAATTGTAAAAGTGGGGCGGCACAGGGCCGATCCGCTATCTTTTCTCTCACATCCTAATTGTTAAGGAGCACCGACATGACGAAACGACATCTTCTTCTTATCCTCAGCTTTGTGCTGTTGGTCACCCTGGTTGCCTTGCCAGTGGCCGCGCAGAGCTACCCGGATCCGGGCACCGGCTCGACCTACACGGAACTAGCCAATAAGACAGCCAATCAGGCGCAGGTGAGTGTTTACTATTACGACCAGAATGGCTCTAGCCTCGCTGGGCCATCGCCCACGATTCCGGGCAACGGCTCCTTCCTGATCGACCCCGCCAGCAGCCAGTTGCCGCAGGGCTTCAACGGCGCCGGCGTAGCTTCCTCCAACCAGCCGTTGGCCGCAGTCGTGCAGACCAACTGGACGGGCAGCCCCTCAGGCGACGGCTTCGAGATCGACACCTACACGGGCGTCTCCGCCGGCTCGACCAAGATCTGCTTCCCCAGCCTCTTCAAGGCCAACCAGCAGGTGGCCGCCTTCACGGTGCAGAACACCGGCACCAGCGCCGCCAACGTGCAGATTTCCTACTACCGGCGCAATGGCACCGCGGAAGGTCAGTTCACCGACGCCATCCCCATGGGCGCCCAGCACACCTACGATCTGCGCACCCCTGGCGCCACCGTGCCAAATCTGACAGCACCGTGGGATGGCTCCGCCATCGTCGAATCGACCAACGGTCAGCCGCTGGCAGGCGTGGGCGTCATCACCCAGGCGGGACGCTCTTCGCAATACAACGCTGCCAACTGCGGCGGCCTCTCCGGCTCGACCGTCTTGGTGGCCCCCAGCCATTTCCGCTCCTACGTGGGTGGCAACCGCAACATCGTCTCGGCCTTGAATATCCAGAATCTGGAGAACGCCGCGGCGGCTGTTACGTTGGTGTACACCCCGCGCGACCCCGCCTTGCCGAGCAAGACCATCAACACCACCATCCCGGCTCTGTCGGCCATCGGTTATAACACATCGAGCGGCTTCGAAGACCTGGGTGACAACTGGGCCGGCGTCGTCCGCATCACCTCCGATAAGGGCGTTGTCGCCACCGTGATCACACAGTGGTTCCGTGGCAGCGGCCCCGAAGCCGGTTACTACTCTGCCTTCAATGTCACCGAGGGCAAGACCAAGTGGTGGGTGCCGAATGTACGCCGCGTCGGCAGCCCCACGAAGACGAACAGCGCCATCCTCCTGCAGAATGTGGGCGCCGCTGATGCCAGCGTCACCACCAAATTCTACAACCGGCAGGGTGTCTTGGTGCACACTGACGGACCCATCACCCTCGCCAGCGGCGGCGCCGGCACCGTCAATACGTTCAATATGACGCAGCTGGGCACAGCGTTCGAAGGCCACGCCGTGGTTGAGAGCAATCAGCCGCTTGCAGTCGCGCTGAACAGCATCGACCGCAATCCCTCTGGTTCGGCCACAACCAACGGCGTTCCCGAATAACCGTCCACCTCTTCCCACCTCCTCCTCACTTCAGACCGGCTCAGGGATTTTCTACTGGGCCGGTCGCTTTTTGGGGACGGGAAACTGGGACCAGGAAACCGAGCGCGTAACATGAACGACTAAAGTCGTTACTACAAGCCCTATAGTGGCTTTTTTCGTAGTAACGACTTTAGTCGTTAAGGATGTCATGAACGACCAAAGTCGTTACTACGAGCGCTATTCTCCCTTTCTCCAATCCCCTCAAAAATCCGTCGTCCCGAACAGCAAGGCCTTCTTGACCTCGCCGATGGCCTTGGTGATGTTGATCTCGCGTGGGCAGGCCTCGACGCAGTTGAAGGCCGTGCGACAGGCCCAGACACCGAAACGATCGTTGAGGATTTCCAGGCGTTCGCTCGTGCCCTGGTCGCGGGTGTCGAAAATCCAGCGGTGGGCCTGGACGATGGCGGCTGGCCCGATGTACTGACCGTTGGCCCAGAAAGAGGGACAAGAGGTGGTGCAGGCGGCGCAGAGGATGCACTTGGTGGTGTCGTCGAAACGCTCGCGATCTTCCTGGCTCTGCAGACGCTCGTGCGTGGGCGGCTCGCCGGGGTTGATGAACCACGGCTCGATTTCCCGATACTTGGCGAAAAATGGCTCCATGTCCACCACCAGGTCCTTGACGATGGGCAGACCCCGGATCGGCTCGACCGTGAGCTTGGGCGCCACATCTTGCACCAACGTTTTGCAGGCCAGGCGGTTGCGGCCGTTGATCACCATGGCATCGGAGCCGCAGACGCCGTGCGCGCAGGAGCGGCGCAGGGCGAGGGAGCCGTCCTGATACCATTTGATGTCGTGCAGCACGTCCAACACCTGGGCGTTTTCTTGGGCCTGGACTTTGTATTCCTTCCAGTAGGGTTTCTTATCGACTTCGGGATTGAAGCGCTGGATGCGCACGGTTAAGTTTACTTTTGCCATGTTTATCGTGCTCCTACTGAATGTGAAACGTAAAACGTGAGGCGTGAACACAAGTCGATGAGTTGCGAAGTGCAACGCACTTGACAACTCAATACACGCGTTTCACTGCCGGATATTTGGGCGAGCCATCAGGGTTGAAAAGGATGCGCACCGGCTTGTACTCGAGGGTGACGTTGCCGTTCTCATCCATCCAGGCCAGGCTGTGTTTCATCCACTTGGCGTCGTCGCGGTCGGGATAATCGTCGCGGGCATGGGCGCCGCGCGATTCGAGCCGGGCAGCGGCTGCCACCGCTGTCACCAGCGCCAGGTCGAGCATACATCCCAGTTCCCACGCCTCCAGCAACTCGGTGTTGAAACGCACGCCTTTGTCCATGATCGCCACATTGCGGTAGCGTCTCCGTAGCTCCTGCACCTGGCTGATGGCGCTATCGAGTAGCTCCTGCGTACGAAAAACACCGACATTCATCATCATGAGCGACTGCATCGCTTTGCGAATGTCCGCCACGTTCTCGCCGTCCGGACGCTTACGGATGGCTTCCAACTCGGCGGCCACCGGCTCCCAGGTTTCGTTGGGCAGCTCAGGGAGCGGGTTTTGCCGGCAATAATCAGCCATGTCTTGCCCCGCCCACTTGCCAAAAGTCACCAGGTCCACCAACGAATTGGTGCCCAGACGATTGGCGCCGTGCACACTCACACAGGCGCACTCGCCCGCGGCATACAGACCAGGCAACACCACTTCCTTCGCATCCAGCACCGCCCGACCCCAGCCATCGGTGGGAATGCCGCCCATGGCGTAGTGCGCTGTGGGCTGGATGGGCATGGGGTCTTTCACGGGGTCCACGTTCAGATAGGTGCGGCAGAAGTCGGCGATGTCGGGCAATTTCTTCTCCACGTCGTGGGCGGTGAGGCGGCGAGGTGTTCCGTCCGGGTTCTTGATGCCATCTTGTTCGAAGAACTTGTTGACAATCTCCGGACGCACGTCCAGCCACAACCAGTCTTCGCCGTTCACACCGTTTCCACTGGCAATCTCCAGATAGATGGCCCGCGAAATGACATCGCGCGAGGCCAGGTCTTTGACGGTAGGCGCATACTTCTCCATGAAGCGCTCGCCCTTGCCATTGATCAGCACGCCGCCCTCGCCACGGACGCCCTCGGTGATGAGGATGCCCATGCCCTTGATGCCGGTGGGGTGAAATTGGAAGAACTCCATATCCTCCTGGGGGACGCCGCGGCGCAAACAGATGGCGTTGCCGTCGCCGGTGAGGGAGTGAGCGTTGCTGCTGATCTTCCACAGGCGGCCAAAGCCCCCTGTAGCGAACATCACAGCCTTGCCATGGAACACGTGTAGCTCGCCCGAGCCGATCTCATAGGCAACGACGCCGCAGACCCGGCCAGCGTTGATCAACAGGTCAACGACCTGAAATTCATCGTAGAAATTGACGCGATTCTTCAGACATTGCTGATAGAGCGTCTGCAAGATCATGTGGCCGGTGCGGTCGGCAGCGTGACAGGCGCGGCGCACCGGTTTCTTGGTCTTGTTATTGGTATGACCACCAAAGGGGCGCTGCGAGATACGGCCATCCTCTGTGCGGTCGAAGGGCAAACCCATGTGTTCTAGTTCGATGACGACATCGACTGCCTCGCGGCACATGGCCTCGATCTCGGGCTGGTCGCCCAGCCAGTCAGAGCCTTTGACGGTGTCGAAGGCGTGCCACTCCCAGTGATCTTCTTCGCTGTTGCCCAGGGCGGCGCCGATGCCGCCTTGGGCCGCGCCCGTGTGTGAACGCGTGGGATAGAGCTTGGTGATGACAGCAGTGTCGGCCCCACGGCTGGCGTGCAAAGCCGCCATCAGCCCAGCACCGCCGGCCCCAATAATGATTGCCTCATGCCGATGATATTTCATGTCGTCCTCCTTAACCCTTGAAGTTGAAGATCACGAAGGCGCCCATCAAGATCACAACCGTCGCTACTATCCCCACCAGGGATTTGACCAGCATGTTCCAGCCAGGGCTGTGGATGTAGTCATCGAGCACCCACCGCAAGCCATTGAAGCCGTGTAGGAGGGCGAACGCCAACAACGCCAGATCGTAAACTCGCCAGAACGGCCCCCACGGACCGGCCCAGCGTGTGGCAACGGTGTTGAAGTCGATGTTCTCGACCCGAATGAAAACGTGCATCAGCATGAGATGGGCGACAGCAATGAGGAGGAGCACGGCGCCGCTGATGCGCATGAAATACCAGGAAAACGTCTCGAAGCCGCCGCGGCTGACGGGTTTCTGGCGGCCAAAGGTCAGACTGGAAATGCGGGTTGCCATGGATTCGCCTCCTACTCAACAAAGAGAGGGATCAGGGTGAAGAAGCCGCCGACAAGGGTCAGGCCGGCGGTGATCACGACGACTCCCCACCACAACTGGCGTGAATAGACAGTGGTGCGCGGCCAAAAGTCGATGATGATCAGACGAAGGCCATTGAAGGCGTGGTAGACAACGCCAAAGATGAGGCCGACTTCGGCGACGCGGGCGACAGGGTGGGTGTAGAGATTGAGGAAGTCGTTGAACACGTCTTCGCCAAACGCCATCAAGAAAATGTCGAAGATATGGAGGATGAGAAACAAGAGAACGCCCAAGCCGCCCACACGGTGTAGGATGAAGGCGTAATGGCCCTCATGTCCTCGATAGGTGATGCCCTTCCAGAATGAGGAAATGGCTTGTCCCATACGTAACTCCTTGTGCAAAAAAGAGTGAATAGAACGATTGCGAAGCAGGCTTCCATTTTGCCCTATCTTGCCTGTTTCCGTCAAGAGTGGGTTGTTAAAAATCGCACGAGTAGAGGGCAAGAGAGGATAGAGATCAGAGATCAGGGATCAGAGGGCGGAGGGGGCAAAAAAAGCTCCCTTCTCGTGGCCAAGAAGGGAGCCGGGGCTTAGGACGGACGCCGCGAGCGATGCGTCTGGTCTTCAATCCATGTTGGCGATGAGGGCGTCGCCAAATTCCGAACACTTGAGCAGCGTGGCGTCTGTCATCAACCGGTGGAAGTCGTAGGTCACGGTCTTGGCGCCGATGGTGCGCTCCATCGCCTGGATGATGAGGTCGGCGGCTTCGGTCCAACCCAGATAGCGGAACATCATTTCACCAGAGAGGATGACCGAGGAGGGGTTGACCTTGTCCTGGTTGGCGTATTTGGGCGCGGTGCCGTGGGTGGCCTCGAAGACAGCGTGGCCGGTCAGATAGTTGATGTTGCCGCCGGGGGCGATGCCGATGCCGCCCACCTGGGCCGCCAACGCGTCTGACAGGTAGTCGCCGTTCAGGTTCATGGTGGCGATCACATCGAATTCATCGGGTCGGGTCAGCACCTGCTGGAGGGTGATGTCGGCGATGGCGTCTTTGATCAGGATACGGCCGGAGGCCAACGCTGCCTTCTGCTCGGCATTCGCTGCCGATTCGCCGGCAGCGGCCTTCGTACGCTCCCACTGCTCCCAGGTGTACACCTGATCGCCGAACTCAGCCTCGGCCAGGGCGTAGCCCCAATTGCGGAAGGCGCCCTCGGTGAACTTCATGATGTTGCCTTTGTGCACAAAGGTCACGCTTTGGCGATCATTTTCGATGGCGTAAGCGATGGCAGCCCGCACCAGACGCTCGGTGCCAGCACGCGATACGGGCTTGATGCCGATGCCCGAGCTATCGGGGAAGCGAATCTTGCCGAATTCCTTGGGGAAGGCTTCGCGGAACATGTCCAGGAAGCGCCGATTGTTTTCTGTCCCCGCCTCGAATTCGATGCCAGCGTAGATGTCTTCCGTATTCTCGCGGAAGATCACCATGTCTACTTTTTCGGGATGGAGCACGGGCGAAGGCACACCCGTGAACCAACGGACGGGACGCAGACATACATACAGGTCCAGAAGTTGACGCAGAGCTACGTTCAGCGAGCGGATGCCGCCGCCGATCGGCGTGGTCAGCGGGCCTTTGATGCCCACCAAAAACTCGCGAAAAGCATCGACCGTCTCATCGGGCAGCCAGGAACCGAAGAGATCGTAAGATTTCTCGCCGGCGTAGACCTCCATCCAGGCGACCTGGCGCTTGCCGCTATAGGCTTTGGCGACGGCGGCGTCCAGCACCCGCACAGAGGCCTTCCAGATGTCGGGGCCGGTGCCGTCGCCTTCGATAAAAGCAAGAATGGGGTGATCGGGGACGTGCAATTTGCCGTCTTGGATCGTGATTTTTTCGCCCTGGTCGGGGATTTTGATTTTTTCGTAGGCCATGGTTGGGTTCCTCAGCGGGAATGGGTGGGGTAGGAGTTGCGAAAACAAGGTCTTGCCATGATAGCGCAGGGCATAAAGAGGGACAAAACGGGAAGTGAGTCCAAGCGTTAAGTCGGCAAGTCGTTTGACAGAACTTTCGACCCTGTGCTAGACTTCATCACTTTTTGAAGACCTGTTTACTTCTTCCTCTTAACGCCAAGAAGGCGCGGCTTACCTCTGCTCGCCTGCTCTCACGCCTACCTTGTTAGAGCGTATGTAGTTACCGTTCGCCCGCGATGCTCTCCTGAAAGGAGTTGGAATGGCCACACTGCTCGAGGTCAAAGGACTGGAAACCAAGTTTTTCACACGTGAAGGCGTTGTCCACGCGGTGAGCGACCTTTCCTATAAGCTGGATGAAGGTGAGACGTTAGCGATTGTAGGCGAAAGCGGCAGCGGCAAGAGCGTGGGGGTGATGTCACTCATCCGGCTGATCCCACAACCGCCGGGGAAGATTACCGCGGGCGAGGTGTGGTTCGACGGACGCGATCTAGCCAAGTTGCCGGATGACGAGATCCGACAAGTGCGCGGCAACCGCATTGCCATGATCTTCCAAGACCCCATGACCTCGCTCAACCCAGTGCTGACTGTTGGCCGGCAGATCACAGAGTCTTTGGAGCTGCATCTGGGTATGGATAAAGAGAAGTCGAGGAAGCGCGCGACCGAGCTGCTGGAGCTGGTGGGCATCCCTGGCGCCTCCAGCCGGCTGGATGACTATCCCCACCAGTTTTCGGGCGGTATGCGCCAGCGCGTGATGATCGCTATGGGCCTGTCCTGCAACCCGCAACTCCTCATCGCCGACGAGCCGACCACTGCCCTCGATGTGACCATCCAGGCGCAGATCGTAGATTTGGTGAGAGAGTTGAAAGACAAGATCGGTATGGCCATTATTTGGATCACCCATGATCTGGGCGTCGTGGCCGGCATGGCCGATCGGGTCATCGTCATGTATGGCGGCCGCATCGTCGAAGAGGCACGTGTGCATGACCTGTACGAGAAGCCCCATCACCCCTATACCTTGGGCTTGCTGAACTCTGTACCTCGTCTGGATGCCGCCCACCAGGAGCGCCTCATCCCCATCGATGGTTTCCCCCCTGATCTGATCGATCCGCCGCCGGGTTGTCCCTTTGCCCCGCGTTGCACTTTTCGAGTCGATCGTTGTGATTCAGAAACGCCAGTGTTGGAATACACGACTTCGACCCGCCGCGTGGCCTGCTGGCGGTGGGAAGATGTAATTAGCGTGAGCGAGAACGGAGGCGAACGTGGCTGAGAACGGAAATCTGCTCGAAGTCAGCAATCTGAAGATGTATTTTCCTGTCCACAAAGGCATGCTCATTCAGCGCCATGTGGCTGATGTCAAAGCAGTGGATGGCGTCTCGTTCACTATCAAGAAAGGGGAGACCCTGGGACTGGTGGGCGAGTCGGGCTGTGGGAAATCGACCACGGGTCGCGCCATCTTGCAGCTCTATCGCCCCACGGCCGGCAGCGTTCAGTTCGACAAACAGGAACTGACGACCATGAAGGGCGAAACCTTGCGGCGACAGCGGCGGCGCATGCAGATGATCTTCCAGGACCCCTATGCCTCGCTGAATCCCCGCATGACCGTGGGTGGCATCATTGGCGAACCGCTGGACATTCATGGCCTGGCCAAAGGTAAAGAACGTCAGGAGAGGGTGCAGGAATTGCTCCGGTTGGTGGGGTTGAACCCGTATTTCGTGAATCGCTATCCACACGAATTTTCAGGCGGCCAGCGCCAGCGCATCGGCGTCGCCCGCGCTCTGGCCGTTAGCCCCGATTTCATCATCTGCGACGAACCGATTTCCGCTCTCGATGTCTCCATCCAGGCGCAGATCGTCAACCTTTTGCAGGACTTGCAGAACGAACTAGGGTTGACCTATCTCTTCATCGCCCACGATCTTTCCATGGTGCGGCACATTTCCGACCGCATCGCCGTCATGTATCTTGGGAAAATCGTGGAGTTGACCGACTACAAAACGCTCTACGAAGACCCCAAGCACCCCTACACCCAAGCCTTACTCTCGGCTGTGCCCATCCCCGATCCCAAGGTGGAGGAAAAACGCCAGCGCATCATCCTCCAGGGCGATGTGCCCAGCCCGCTGAACCCGCCCTTGGGCTGTCGCTTCCACACCCGCTGCCCGCGCGTGATGGATGTCTGCCGCAAGGTCGATCCCGAATGGAAGAACATCGGCTCGGCGCCGACAGAACACTGGACGTCATGCCATCTGTACGATTGAAGTGACCTTACCGACCGCTGCCACAGACTGACTTCAGTCGCCTGGCGCACAGGATGACCGAAGTCGTCACTACAGTCTATCCCTGATTTCAAGGAGGTGATGTTTAGCCACTCAAGCCAGTGTCAAGACGAGCAGGAGGCTTGGCTCGCTCACCTGCCATCGCACCGTCGTAAGCATCCTGCCTCAGGATGCAAACCATTCTCACAATCAACTCTTTGGAGGAGAAACTCACATGTTTCGCAACAAATCATTGTTCGTCCTCAGCGTCCTTCTCCTGGCCGTAGTGGCGCTTTCGGCTTGCGCCCAGGCCACGCCTCAGGTCGTGGAGAAAGTCGTGGAAGTGACGAAAGAAGTTCAGGTCGAAGTGACCAAGGAAGTCGTGAAGGAAGTGCAGGTCGAGGTCACACCCACGCCCGGCCCCGAAATGCGTCCCAACATCGTGCGCCATAACTTTGGCCCCGGCGACGTGCCCTCGTTGGACCCGAATGTGGCCGAAGACACTTCCTCGATTACAGTCGTCGACAACTCGTTCATCGGCCTCACCCGCCTGAACGAAGTCACGAACGAGCTGATGCCCGGCATGGCCACCGAATGGTCGGTCTCGGAAGACGGCAAGACCTACACCTACAAGCTGCGCACCGACGTCCCCTGGGTCCGCTGGGACGGCGAACAGGTGGCCAAGGTGCAGACCTGCCCCGACGCTGATGGCAAGACCGCCGATCGCATGGTGACGGCCAAGGACTTCGAGTACGGCATCCTGCGCGCGCTCACCCCGGCCACCGCCTCGCCCTATGCCTATGTGCTGGACTTCGCCATTCAGGGCGCCTCCGATTACAACAATGGCGTCATCACCGACACGGCAACGGTCGGCGTCAAAGCCTTGGACGATGCCACCCTCGAGATCAAGACTGTCGACGATGTCGCCTACAACCCGATGATCCACGGCCTGTGGACGGCGTATGCCACCCCCAAATGGCTGATCGAAGGCGACGACTGCACCGAAGGCCGCGCCGAGCGCTGGATCGAGCCTGGGTTCTTCCAGTCCTATGGCCCGTACACCCTCAAGGAATGGATCCACGACTCGACCCTGACCATGGTCAAGAACCCCTTCTGGCCGGGAACCGAATACGTCCCGCAGGCCCAGGTGGATGAAGTCCAGTTCTCGATGCTCGACGAAACTGCCGCCCTGGCCGAATTCGAAGTGGGCAATCTCGAGGACGCCGCCGTACCTACGGCGGATATCGATCGCGTCAAGTCCGATCCCAACCTCTCGCAGATGCTGAAGATCGCGCCGAACCTGTGCACCTACTACTACGGCTTCAACACCACGGCGCCGTTCGTAGATGACCCGCGCGTGCGCCGCGCCCTCTCCATGGCGCTCGATCGCCAGGATCTGGTAGACAACGTGCTCAAGGGCGGCCAGGAGCCGGCCCAGTGGTTCGCTCGCCCCGGCCTGGCCGCAGCGCCCACCATGGCGGACCACCCTGACCTGGGTATCAAGTTCGACGTCGCTGGCGCCAAGGCTGAGTTGGATGCCTATCTGGCGGAAAAGGGCCTGACCATGGACAAGTTGGACATCAACCTGATGTTCAACACCTCTTCCGGCCACCAGAAGATCGCCGAATGGGCCCAGCAGCAGTGGAAGAACAACCTGGGCCTCGACGTCAAGCTGACCAACCAGGAATGGAAGGTCTACCTGCAGACGGTCAAAGGCCTGGACACGCCGCAGATCTGGCGCCTGGGCTGGTGCTTGGACTATCCCGATGCCAACAACTTCACCCGCGAAGTGTTTGCCGTCAACGGCTCGTCCAACCCCACCGATGAGGCAGGTGCTCCGGCCGGCGGTCTCATGTGGAAGAACGACAAGTTCGAAGAGTTGGTGAAGCAGGCTGCGACCGAAAAAGACCTCAAGAAGCGCACCGATCTCTATGCGCAGGCTGAGGAAATCCTCGTCAAGACCGACGCCGCCATCATCCCCGTCTACTGGTATACGCGCGTCACCGTCACCCAGCCGTGGGTCAACCGCACCTTCTCGACGGGCGGCCACGAGTTCTTCTACAACTGGTCGGTGAAGCAGTAACCGTAGCATCCGACGCGGTGGGACGATCACGCCCGCAAGGGCGCCCGTCCCACCCGTTACACGGGTGTGGGAATATGGCCCTGGCTGTCTTCCCACACCCGTATTACTTCGCTCCTAGAAGGAGGCCCAGAATGGCGCGTTTCATCATACGACGTCTACTATGGATGGTGCTGGTGCTCTTTGTCGTCTCTGTGTTCACATTCGGGATGATGCATGTAGTGCCTGGCGGGCCGTTCGATTCAGAGAAGGCGCTGCCCAAAGAGATCATGGCGAATTTACGCGCGCGCTATCATCTGGATGATCCCCTCTGGACACAATATATCTCTTATGTAACCGGGGTGGTGGTGCCTCAGATCACCACCGAGAAACCAAAAGTCTCGATCTGGAACTCTACTTTGATCGACTTCAAGATCGGGAACGTTTACTTCCGCTGGATGAATTTCGGCCCTTCCTTGACCAACAAGAGTCGGTCGGTCAGTGATATTCTGCGCGAGCAGTTTCCGGTCTCGATGCAATTGGGCGTCATGGCCGTTTTGCTGGCGATGGCGCTCGGCATCCCCCTGGGCATCCTGGCAGCGCTCAAGCAGAACACATTCTGGGACTACGCCGGCATGGGCATCGCCATCTTTGGGGTGTCTGTTCCCGCCATCGTCTTAGGCCCCATTTTGGTCATGATTTTTGGCGTCATTCTGAAATGGCTACCTCCTTCTGGCTGGGGCGCCAAGCCACCCTTTGTGCTGGGTTTTCTCCCGCGCAACCTTTCGCTGGACTTTTTCCGTTATGCCATCTTGCCCGTGCTGGCGTTGGGGATGGCCGGTTCGGCGCTCATCGCCCGCTTGACGCGCGCCAGCCTCTTGCAGGTCATTCGTGAAGACTATATTCGCACCGCCCGCGCCAAAGGCCTGACCGAGCGCGCCGTCATCACCAAACATGCCCTCCGTAACTCGCTCATCCCGGTAGCCACG
Organism: Chloroflexota bacterium; assembly: GCA_041918515.1. Taxonomy (GTDB): domain Bacteria; phylum Chloroflexota; class Anaerolineae; order J102; family J102; genus SSF26. The sequence goes on from JAYRVO010000062.1 coordinate 45,811, forward strand.
ATCTTGGGGCCTTACTTCGCCGCCGTGGTCACGGGCACCTTCGTCATTGAGCTAGTCTTTGGCATCCCTGGGCTGGGCAAGTATTTCGTCACCAGCGTGTCCAACCGCGATTACTGGGTCATCATGGGCACGATTTTGCTGTACGCGTTTATACTCGTCATCGCCAACACGTTGGTCGATATCGTGTATGCTTTTCTAGACCCGCGCATTCGCATCCAATAACACCACAGCAAGGAGAATAAGGCATGGCAACTGCAGAATCCGCTCAATCTCGAGCCGTCGGTGGCGCCTTCAAGGGCAAAGAGACAAACCTGTGGGCAGATGCCCTGCGCCGGCTATTCCACAATAAAGCCGCGGTGGTAGGGCTGGGCGTCATCGCCTTCATGATCTTGATCTACATTTTTGCAAACCGCATTGCTCCCTACTCCTTCGAATTGCAGTCGCCTCGTGACAGCAACAAAGTGCCACAGTGGCTGATCACGCTGTTTCCAATGACCAAAGGCTATGCCAAGATCAGCGATCTGTATCTCTTGGGCGCCGACGATCTGGGCCGCGACATCTTCAGCCGCGTCCTCTATGGCACGCGTGTATCATTGTCCATCGCCTTCCTCGGCCCGCTGCTCGCCATGTTCATTGGCACCACCTACGGCGCCATCTCCGGCTTCTTCGGCGGGCGCGTCGATGACATCATGATGCGTGTCGTTGATATCATGTACGCCTTTCCGACGTTGTTGTTGATCATCTTGATGATGGCGACCTTCCGCTCCACGTTTGCTGGCATCTCGGAAGAAGGCACTTTACGCTACTACTTGAACTCAATGGATGCCAAGTTAGGCGGACTGCTCTTTATTTTCATCGGCATCAGCTTGACATCGTGGATGGGCGCCGCGCGGCTCACACGCGGCCAGGTCCTCTCGGTGCGTGAAAAAGAATTCGTCGAAGCCGCGCGTTCGATCGGCAGCAGCAACCGCCAGATCATGATACGGCACATCTTCCCCAATATCGTCGGCCCCATCATCGTTGCCGAAACCCTGGCCATTCCCGCCTATATCTCCTACGAAGCCTTCTTGAGCTTCATCGGCCTCGGCGTCAACCCGCCCACACCCTCCTGGGGCATCATGATCGCCGATGGCGCCAAAAGCATCCGCTCCTACCCCCACATCGTGCTCTTCCCCGCCATTGCCCTGGCGCTCACCATGTTTGCCTTCAACTTCCTGGGCGACGGCCTGCGCGACGCCCTCGACCCGCGTATGCGCGGGACCCGCTAATCACCCGAACATCGCTTTCGGCAGTTCCTTGCTCCAAAAGCGTGAAACCTCAGGGTCCAAAACTCACGAGGTTTCACGCTTTTCATTTCCAATGACAGGCAAAGTTCGCTTACACCTTCTCTCTTCTTTGTTGCTCTTGGCGCTGATGGGGTTGACAGCGTCGGCAATGACAATAACCAGCGCCTCATCCTCGCCGCCTGCGTCCGCCCCCGCTGCGATGGCCATGCCCACCCCCGAAAGCTGGCTCGTGCTCCCGACCTTGCCCCCTTCGGCCAGCCAGGCGGATCATGGGGCCGAGGTCTATCGCCTGGTCTGCCAGGCTTGCCACGGCGACCGCGGCCAGGGATTGACCGACGAGTGGCGTGCAAGCTGGGGGCCAAAAGATCGCAACTGTTGGCAATCCAAGTGTCATGCCGCCAATCATCCGCCCGATGGTTTCGATTTACCGCGCGCGGCCCCGGCGATCATGGGCCAGGGCGCATTGACCAAATTCCCAACGGCTGCCGACCTCCACGTTTTCATCCAAACTCGCATGCCCTGGCAACAGCCCGGCAGCCTGACCGACGAAGAATACTGGCAACTCACCGCGTATCTGTTGCGCGCCAACAGCCTGCTCCCCAACAATACGCCCTTGACCGCCGCCAATGCCGCCAACGTGCGCCTGTTTCCGGCAACGCCAACGCCAACGACTGTGGGCGCTCCTTCCAGGGCGAGCAAGTGGGGAGTCACTGTCGCTATGCTTGTCGGCGGGGGCATTGCCCTGGCCGGGTTAAGCGCCCTTGTTTGGCGACGCCGGCGCGCCAGCCAATAACGCCAGACAGGGGAGACTACGCGGCTACGGGGCATCCAGGCTGGCAGCTTGGCCCATCCTGAGCGGTTAGCCTCACGTATCCACTGCAAACACGATCTTGACCGTCGTTTTATAAGAGATAATCTTACCGTCTTCGACCTTGGCGGTCATATTGGTGACCTCGATGCCGCTGATGCCATGCAGACTGCGGGAAGCAGCCTTGACAGCTCTAGCGGCGGCATCTTCCCAACTCACTTCCGAAGTGCCAACTAATTCGATGACTTTGGCGACGTAGGACATAGTATTCTCCTCATCGAGAACGAAACATTGCGGAAAGAACAAACGATCAGTATCATAACGTAGGCCGAAGGCAAGACCAAATCACTCTCATCGGCAACGACGTTTTCACAACAGAGACCAAGCCCATGCCCTTTGTCCCCAACATCATCAGCCACATCTTGTATCCGGCCGCCTATGCTTGCCTCGTGCCTATACTCTTCTTGGGAGCTTTGACGCTTATCGCTCTGCAAACGCACCGCCTGTCCAATCTTTGGCGCGCGAGCGCAGGGGTGCTCGTGGGGGTGGTGATTGGCGTCGCGCTGGCGCTTATCGACCAAAGCACCATCCATCTGGCAGGCCAGACGTTGGACATCCAGGACCTGGCCGTGATCTCGTTGGCGGGGATTTTCGGTGGATATGCCGGTTTTCTATCCCTCACTCTGGTCGACAACCTCATACGCAAGAAGCAAGAAGTATTTGCCATTTCGGTTATCATAGCTACTTTCGTAATTCTCTTCTACTTCCTCTTTTTTGCCGGAAATATGCAGGGTTTTATGACAGTATTTGTCTTTTTCTTTACCATTGGACTGATTGTGCGATTTAAGAGCAACAACCAGAGTGTTCCCACTCGCGCGAAATAAGTAACAGTTCAAACTACGATCGCACTGAATACTGAAACCACATTTATCACGCCGAACTTGAAATGACCCATGAGCACCTTACCGTGGTTGGAATCCTTGAATGAACGCCAATACGAAGCCGTCACCCACCGACCTTCCCCGCTACTCGTCCTGGCTGGCCCAGGCAGCGGCAAAACCCGCATCCTGACCCATCGCATTGCCTGGCTCATCCGCGAAAAAAACGCCCGCCCTGAACAAATACTTGCTGTCACCTTTACCAACCGCGCCGCCGAAGAAATGCGCGAGCGTTTGACAGCTCTCCTGGGGGATACAGCGGGTCGGGTCTATATCTACACCTTTCACGCCACCGCCGCGCGCATCTTGCGGCGCTTTGGCGAACGCATTGGCCTGGACGCCAACTTCGCCATCGTCGACGAAGACGAACAACGCCACGCCCTCAACCGCATCTTGGGTCAGGCCAACCTCAGCCGCGAACTATATCCCCCCGGCCACATGATCTCCTACTTCAGCCGCTGCAAGAATGCCCTGCTGGACCCCGCTGATGCCACCAACCCGTATAATGCCACCCAAGCCGAGATCGCCCGCTTGTATGAAAACTGGCTCCAAGAGCGCCATGCCGTCGACTTCGATGACCTCACCCGCTACGCGGTGCATCTTCTGCGGCAGAACGAAGACATTCGCCAGCACTACCGCCGCACCCTCTTTCACGTCCTGGTCGACGAATACCAAGACATCAACGAGGCCCAGTACGAACTCCTCAAACTGTTGGCGCCGCCCGGCAGCAGCATCGCCATCGTCGCTGATGATGACCAAACCATCTATGGCTGGCGCGGCTCGAAACCCGAATTGATCGACGCCTTCATCGACCGCTACCGCCCTACCATCGTCAAACTCGAGACCAGCTATCGCTGCCCCCCCAACATCCTCTACGGCGCCCAACGCCTCGTCGCCAACCAGCACACCCCGGAACGCCAACGCTTCATGCGCAGCGAAGTTGCTGGCGACACCCCCATCTTTCACTACATCTTCAACGACGCGCTCCAGGAACAACGCTGGCTCGTCAGCATGGTCCGGCGCCTGATCGACGAACGCGGGCACAAACCAGGCGACATCGCCATCCTCTATCGCACGCACCACCTGGGCGAGCCGATCGAACAAGCCTTGCTCCAGGCCGGGATACACGTCCAACGCCTCCACAAAGAAAGCTTTTTCGATCAACCCGAAACGCGCGAAATCGTGCGCTTCCTGCAACTCATACGCGCCCTGAGCGAAGAAACCTTCACCGCCGCCGTCAACTTTCCTTTGCGGCAAATCGACGAACTGACCATGATCCAACTCCGCCGCCTGGCCGAAGCGCGCGGGATCAGCCTCATCGACATCGCCCGTCATCCCCACGCCTTTCCTCAGATCAGCCCGCTCACAGGCGCCCATTTACATAACTTCCTGCAATGGCTGGACGCTCTGCCTGATATCAGCGTCGATGCCGCCATGGCTGTCCGCACCCTCTTCCAACTGATCGAGCAACTGCGCTCGCCCTGGCGCGCCGACGACAACGCCCACCTCGCCAGCTTCATGGCCCACACCGCGCAACAGCGAGAGGCGCGCACCCTGGCTGATGCCATCCAAGCCGGCCGGCCCATCGCCATCCTCCATCCCCCCAGCATCGATGGCTATGCCGCCGCCGCCATCCTCCACCACACCCTGGCCGCCTATCTCGATGTCCCCGCCGCCACACTCCTCGCCCCTCTGGAACCGACCGCCGCTCTTCCCTCTGACGCCGTCCTCATCCACCTGGGCGACAGCCCCCTTCCTCCCGAACTATCGCCGACGGTCATCGCCGTTGCCACCGACGGGCAGCGCTCCCATGCCCTCGCTGCCTATGCGTGGCGCCTGGCGCAGGCTCTGCTGGTCGAATATGAAACCCTGGCCGACGGCCGCTTCCTTGTCTACGACATCGAGACCACCGGCGCCCATGTCCGTCGCGACGAAATTGTAGAACTGGCCGCCGCCCGTTACGAGGCGCGCCGCTCCAGCGCCGAGCCATTCCACAGCTTCGTGCGGCCCGAGCGCGACTACATCCCGGCTGCCGCTACGCAAATCCACAACATCCGTTACGAGGATGTTGCCGATGCCCCCAGCCTCGCTGAAGTTCTGCCCGCCTTTCTGGACTACCTGGGTCAAGATACCGTCGTCGGCCACAATATCGCCCGCTTCGACAACCGCTTTCTCGATCGCGCTTGCGGCCTCCACTTCGATCGACGCGGCTTCAACCCCCATTACATCGACACACTCCGCCTGGCGCGGCGGCTCTGGCCAGACGAGCCACGCCTCTCTCTCGGAGCTTTGCTCGACAGCCAGGGCATCGCCACGCGCGTCGAACATCGCGCCGCCAGTGATGTCGACCAGACCGCCGCTCTCTTCTTTGCCCTGACCGACCGCATCGTCATCGAAAAAGAACGTGAAGCCCTTGCCGAAACCTTGCCGCTGGCGGCGTTGGGGACGCTGGCGGCGGGCATCGCGCCCGCCGGCGCCAATCTCACCTTGCTACACGGAGCCGCCCGCGTCCTGGCCGTCGGGCGCGGCCAGGCTTTGCTGGACGATGTCCTGGCCGCTCTCCCCGCATCCCTCCAAGCCGCCGCACACGAACTCGCCCTGCAGCTATCGAGCCAGGAAGCGCCTGTCACCGCCGAAGACCTGGAATGGGCGAACTTGCAACAGGCATTTCTGAAACACCTCGACGCCTTCCAGCACTATAGCAATGACCGCTCGCTGGGCGCCTTCATCGATTACCAGGCCCTGCTCACCAGCAGCGACACCTTTGCTCATAGCCGGGACGACGACAAGATCACCCTCATGACCCTGCACAACGCCAAAGGCGCCGAGTTTCCCGTAGTCATCATCGTCGGCGTCGAGCAGGAAAACCTGCCCCTATGGCGCTCTCTGAACGACCCCGATCAACTGGCCGAAGAGCGTCGCGTCTTTTACGTCGGCCTGACGCGCGCACAAGAAGCCGTCTATTTGTTCTCGGTCTATAACCGCGGCGATGGCTTCTCGCGTCCCCCCTCGCGCTTCGCCTTCGACATCCCCGCCCCCTATATCCGTCGTTTCAGCATCGACGCCCGCAACCGCATGCGCGAGATAGCGTAAAGCTGACTATCCATCTTGTTCATCCTGCGTCTCCTGGTTCATCTCGACGCGGTCGTAGATCTCGCGCAGCGGCACTGCGCAGTCGATTGACTCCAAGCGCAGAACACTGTCCGGCGTGTTTAGCTCGCTCAATATCCACAATTCACCCTGGCGTCGGAAGTATTCGACGCGCGTCTGATCTTGAGATATCAACACATATTCCTGCAACGAGGGCAGTCGCCGATATTGAACAAACTTCTCACCGCGATCGTAAGCTTCGGTTGATGGCGACAACACCTCGATGAGCACGGTGGGGTTCAGCAAGGTGTCGAATTTGGCGTCATCGAACTCCGGTTTCCCACACACCACAGTTACATCCGGATAGGTATAGAGTCCAGTCCGGCGCACGCGCACACGCATGTTGCTTGTATGCACCTCGCACGGCCGCCCTCTGAGCCTATTCCCCAGCTCGCGAATGACATTGCCCTCGATGAGCACATGCTTATGGCTGGCGCCGGCCATCGCGTAGATCTGCCCGCCGATGTACTCACTCTTCGTCGTCGCGCTCCGTTCCAACATCAAGTATTCTTCTGGGGTAAAACTTCGCTGCAAGGCGCGTAGTGCCATCGATGTCTCCAGCCTGAGTTGCCCAGGCGCTACGGACATTCTACTACCGACCCAATGCTTCCTGCAACAGCGCCAGCGTCAACGCCTTCGTATCCCAAGCCAACGCCTCTGCTCCTTCACTGACAGGGCCAACACAGGCCGGGCAACCACGAGCGCACGGGCAGCGCGCCGCCATGTCATGGGCCGCGGCCAACAAAATTGGCGCCAGCTCGAATACTCGCTCCGCCAGTCCGATGCCGGCAGGCACGCGGTCGTAGAGCATAATGGTGGGGCGTTCCGTGTGGCGGGCCTGCGGCTCGACATGGACGCCGAGGTCGCCGGGATCGCACATCAAGTGCAGGGGCGCCAGATTCCCCAAGAGATAGCCCAGCCCTGCCAGGCCCGAACGCAATCGCTGCCCCTGCTCGGTCCGCTCGTGACAGGCGCGGCAAAGCGTGCGCAGATTCTCGAGCTGATTGGCCAGCACATAGGCCTGGTTGAGACCGGGGACATAGCCAAAACTGCGGAAAGGGCGGATGTGGTGAACATCGTGCTGTCGTACGGGACGTTCGGGTGCACCGCATTGCGTGCAACGATAACCATCGCGCGCCCGCGCCAAATCTCGCTGGGCGGGCCAATTGGGGCCATAATCGTTCGGATCACCCTGCCACATCCCTTGCGCCCGCAGCCGTTCCACCAACCCGGCATCGAAACTCAACCAGAAACCACTGGTCTGCAACACCAACTCTGGGAGATCGAGTTCACCATAACCCAACGTCTCGTGCGTCCATCGCTTCACCTGCCGATAACCGACCACCTGGCTGCGCACTTCCAGATCGCCATGCCCCTTGATCAATTCCCCCTCTTGCTCCTGCTGGTGAATGACCAACACCTCCACCGCCGTACTCCCGCTGGCCTCGGTGTAATAATCCACCTCCACCGGCTGCACATAAGCGTGGCCAGCCTCCCAATCCAGCCGTTCCACCCAATAAGTCTGGCCTTCGTGCAAATAGATGGCGCCCGCGTGCAACAACGCCGGCGCCGCCTCTCGCTCCAACTGACCGATGACGACCACCGGCGCCTCGGCGAAAGCAGACGCCGAGCCTGGCCCGGCCATGACGACGATGGGATCGCCCGCCGCGCGTAAATTGATCCCCTGCGCCGGGTAGGTGCTATCCATCCAGAACCAGCGGTCGCCGGCCCGCTGAACCTCGCCCTCCTCGGCAAGCATTTGCAACAAGTCGGCGGTGAAATCCACATTTCCAAACTGCTCACCCTCGCGGAAAGGCAGCTCGAAGGCGGCGCAACGCAAGTGATTCGTCAGAATCACCAGATTGTCCGGGTTGATCAGTGCGTGCTCGGGGCTGGCGGCGAAGAAGAAATCCGGGTGTTGGACGAGATACTGATCGAGCGCGCCCGCGCCGGCCACGAACATCGCCAGGGCCGTATCCTGACGCCGGCCCGCGCGCCCTGCCTGCTGCCAGGCACTGGCGATGGCGCCGGGAAAACCCACCAGCACAGCCGCCTGTAACTGACCGATGTCGATGCCCAACTCCAGCGCGTTGGTGGCCACCACCGCCCGCACCTCACCCGCCCGCAATCCGGCCTCGATCTGCCGTCGTTCGGCGGGAAGATAGCCCCCGCGATACCCCCGCACTGCCTCGGCGTCTCCGCCCCGCCGCGTGTAGCCCTCGCGCAAATAGGTCAGCAACAATTCGACTCGCAGACGCGAGCGTGCAAACAAGATCGTCTGCACCCCCGCCGCCAGCAAACGCTCGCCCAACTTCTGCGCCTCCAATAGACTGCTGCGCCGCAGCCCCAGCTGCGCATCGACCAACGGCGGATTGTAGAACAAGAAATGCCTTTCGCCCATGGGCGCGCCATTGTCAGCGACCAACACCACCGGCGCCTCCAACAGACGTTCGGCATGTTCGCGCGGGTTGGCGATGGTGGCCGAGGTGAGGATGAAATTCGGTTCGGCGCCGTAGAAGCGGCAGATGCGCCGCAGGCGTCGCAACAGATTGGCGACATGGGAGCCAAACACCCCACGATAGGTATGGATCTCGTCGATGACCACGGTGCGCAAGCCCTGGAAGAATTCTGACCAGTTTGTATGGTGTGGCAGAATGCCCGTGTGCAGCATATCGGGGTTGGTGATCACCAGTTGCGCGGCCTCGCGGATGCGCTTGCGGTGGCCTTGTGGCGTATCGCCGTCGTAGATGGCCGGGGCGATGCCAGTCTGCAAGGTTTCGACCAGCCCGCGCAACTCGGTCAACTGGTCTTGGGCCAAGGCTTTGGTGGGGAACAGGTAGAGGGAGCGAGCGTCGGCATCGCCCAACAACGTATGCAAGACGGGCAGGTTATAACACAGGGTCTTGCCAGAGGCGGTGGGTGTGACCACGACGACATTGTCGCCGTTTAGGGCGGCTGTGATCGCTTGCGCCTGATGGGTGTAGGGCAGGTAAATGCCGCGCGCACGCAGCGCCATCAGTAAGCGGGCGTCGAGGCTGGCGGGGAAAGGTGCATAAGTGGCGGCGCGGGCGGGCAGACGTTCCCAGGCCGTGATCTGGCGCAACAAGCCGGGATCGAGTTGGAGGTCGCGGAGGAAGGCGTCGAGGGACACGGGGTCGGGGGCAGAGATCAGAGGCCGGAGGTCAGGGACTGGTGAAACGTAAAACGTGAATACGAGCGGTTCAACTTCACGCCTCACGTTTCCAAGTGAAGTATCGGTGTTCTTTCCATCCGTGTCCACCTGACGAATGAGAGAGCGCGGGGAAACCAGCACGAGCATGTTTCCTGTTTACCAGGCTCTGCGAGATAATTCCTCATGCTTTCCTGGCGACCACTCACTTTGCACCCGTGATGACCCCCTATCAGCTACAAAGCCCGCCCGCTGCCCGCTCCCTGGTCAACGAGCGCTGGCGCGACTATTTCGCCGGCTGCGGCTATCTGGGCTTGCAAGCGCACCCGGCGCTGGCCGAAGCTGCGATTGCGGCTATCTCGCGTTACGGCCTGACGACCGCCACCTCGCGCGGGGGCTTCGGCGAACATCCGCTCTATCGAGCCGTGGAAGAGGCCGCCGCCCGTTTCTTTGCCAGCGAACGCAGCCTGTACTTCTCTTCCGGCTATCTGGGCGCCACACTTTTGCTTCAGGGATTGCGCGGGGCCTATGATCGCATGTTCATCGATGACGAGGCTCACTTCAGCATCTGGGATGCCGTCCGGGCTGCGAACACCTCTCTCGTTGCCTTCCGCCATCTGCAAGCCGATGATCTCGCCTTGCAGCTACGCGCGCACCTGCGTCCAAAAGAGCGCCCCCTCGTCATCAGCGATGGCGTTTTCCCCATCTCCGGCGAGATCGCTCCGGCGCCCGATTACGCCCGCGCCCTTTGCTCTTATCCGGGCGCGCTCCTCTGCCTGGATGACGCCCATGCTGTCGGTGTGTTGGGCGCGCACGGACGCGGGACGATGGAGCACTACTCCGCCCTGGCAGCGATTCCAGATGCAGCAGCCCCGCGCGTCTTTGCCGCCTCTACCCTCAGCAAAGCTCTGGCCGGTTACGGCGGCCTCCTGAGTAGCGACGCCGCCTTCATCGAGCATGTGGCCCGCCACGCGCCTGTTTTCGTCGCCGCCACGCCGCCACCCCTGCCAGCGGCCGCGGCTACTGTCGTTGCCCTCGAACTGGCCCGCTCCGAGCCGGAGCGCCGCCAACGGTTATATGCCAATGTCGCGCGTGCGCGTGCGGGTTTGCGCGAACTGGGATGGCCCCTGGCCGAGACGCCGGTTCCCATCTTATGCCTGGGCGCCCGGCCTGGCCTCGACCTGGCGCGGCTGCAGGCAGAACTCTTCGCTCAGGATATCTGCGTGAGCCATGTCAGCGCCTACAGCAGCGCACCCGCGGGCGGCGCTCTGCGCATCGCCATGTTCGCCACGCACACCACCGAACAAATCGACCGTCTGGTCGCTGTGTTCGGTAGCTTGCTGTAAACTGGTGTAACGCGTCTACCTCATCTACCCGAAGGATATGTCAGCCGATCGAAACTGCGGCTGAGCGTGAGTGAAGGAAGCTGAAGGAACAGCGGCGCCCAATCCTCGTCGCCGGGGGGCAGATGGTCGAGATGGCGCTGGCGCTCGTCAGGTGCGGCCGCAGCCAAGAGGAAGGTGACATCCCCGCGCTCGAACAAGAGGGCGCCGGCGGCAGCGATTTCGCTACTCGCCATCTCCAGGCGTCGCTGCATGGCCGGCAGGATGTGCTGGCGAAAGTTTTCACTATAGGCATCGTCGCCGCCCGGGCTGCTGGCATGGTAGGCCGGGCAGAAATGCTCGGCCCAAAAACGTTCGGCGGAGCGGAAGGCGGGGGAGAGCAGGTCGGCGTGCAGGGTTACATCGAGGGTGGCGCCCAGGATTTCGGTGCGCACCATCGCCTCGACCTGAAGCGGATGCAGATCGAAGTAAGCACCGGCTTCGAAGCCGCTCTCCCCCATTTGCCAGTGATGATAAGCGGAAGGCAAGCGGTCGAGCCGCTCGGCCAGTAGCGCCACTGCATCGGCCAACCTGCTGATACACATCTCGCGACGTCCGCGCACCGGCACGCGATAGGCCGGAACCAGTGGTTGAGCCAGAAGCGCCTGCGTCGCGCTCAGGCAGGGCCAGGCTTGTTCTGGTTCAGCAAGGGCGGCAGCGAGAGCAGGAAGAGAGGATGGCATCAGACAAGGCCCAGGCGCGAGTTATCCCCCAGGGTGAGTTTGAGTGCGCGGGGTTTGGTCTCGGCGTGGCGGAGTTCGACGTGGCGACCGATCAGGCTATCGGTGACGCGTGTGGAAACATCGACAATCTGGCTGTGTTCCAATACCAGGCTGTGTTCGATCTCGGCGTTCTCGACCAGGCAATTATGATAGATGGAGGTGAAGGGGCCGATGTAGCTGTCGATGATGCGGGTATTTTCACCGATGATGGTGGGGCCGCGCACCACGCTATGGATGATCTCGGCGCCCGCTTCCACCGTCACCCGCTCGTCCACCCTGGAGTCGCTGCTCACAAAGCCGCTGATCTGCGGCGTCAGCTCTTCCAACACTTTGCTATTGGCTGCCAGCATATCGATGGGCTTGCCGGTGTCGATCCACCAGCCGCGATGGATGTAGGGATGAACGCTCAGACCCTGGTCCACCAGCCACTGGATGGCGTCGGTGATTTCCAGCTCGCCCCGCCACGAAGGCGAGATCTGGCGCACGCCTTCGTGAATGTGTGGATCGAACATGTAGATGCCCACCAATGCCAGATTGCTTTGTGGCTCGCGCGGTTTTTCCACCAGGCGCTTGATGCTGTGATCGGGATTCAGTTCGGCCACGCCATAGTGCTGTGGCTCCTCCACCGGCGTGAGCACGATCTGGCAGTTGTAGGTCGAGTTCTCGAACTCGCGGATGAGGTTGCTGATGCCGCCCTCGATTACATTGTCGCCCAGGAACATGACGAAACGGTCATCTCCCAGGAAGTCGCGGGCGATGAGGACGCAATGGGCCAGACCCAGGGGCGCGTCTTGGGGGATGTAGGTGATGTTCACGCCCCAGCGCTTTCCCTGTCCCACGGCCTCTTGCACGCGTTTGCCGTTTTCATCCATGCCGATGATGACGCCGATATCGATGATGCCGGCGTCGCGGATGGCTTCGATGACGCGAAACAGCACGGGTTTGTTGGCGACGGGGATAAGTTGTTTGGCGTTGGTGTAGGTGAGCGGATAGAGGCGAGAGCCTTTGCCGCCGCTCAAGATCAGTGCCTTCATAGGATCATCTCAGTTCTGGCCATAGACGCCGTAGGCGCTGGCGTCAACGGCGGCATTGTTGAGCACCGCGCCGACAAGGCGGGCGTTGACTTTGGATAGCAGGTCCTTGGCGCGCTGGGCGTGTTCGCGCTTCGTCCGCCCGGCGCTCACGACCAGCAGCACGCCATCGACCTTGGCCGCCAACAAGACGGCGTCGGTGACAGCAATGACGGGCGGGGCGTCGAGCAAGACCAGATCAGCTTCGGCGGCTGCCTGTCTGAGCAGCGCATCCATACGACCAGAAGCAAGCAGATCGGCAGGATTGGGCGGCAGAGGGCCACTCGTCATCACGTGCAGGTTGGGGACGCTGGTGGGCTGAAGGGGTAGCGCCGTCTCTGGCGAGAGGATGGCGGTGGTGACGCCGGCGTTGTTGCTCAGACCAAAGAGGTCGTGCAGGCGCGGGCGCCGGAGGTCGCAATCCAACAGGATGACGTGTTTGCCGGCCTGGGCATTGATGATGCCGAGATTGGCAAGGGTGGTGGATTTGCCTTCGTCGGGCGCGGCGCTCGTCACCAATAAGGTGTGCAGGGGATGGTCGAGGCTGAAAAATTCCAGGTTGGTGCGCAGACTGCGATAGGCTTCGGCCTGAGACGAGCGCGCGTCGCTGAGGGTGATGAGGTCGAGGGTCATAGGGAACTCGTCAAGTTTGGGGCATAGGGCGTCGCGCGCGGGCGGCGCGTGGGCCGGAGCTGGCTCTATCGGTGGCAGCGGGCGGGATGACGCCGAGCACGCTGAGGTCCAGGACTCGCTCGACGTCTTCGGGCGTGCGCAGGATGTCCGATTCCAGCCATTCCAACCAGAAGACGATGGCGGCGCCCACCAGCGCGCCCAGCAATAGTCCCACCAGCAGGTTCATTTTGAGATTGGGACGCCACTGGGGGGCGTCGCGGGCGTTGTCCACAATGGTCACGTCGATGCGGTCGCGCTTGTCTTGCTCCTGATTCCACGCTTCGCGATCGTCCACGAACAACTGCGCCATGGTCTGCACGATGTCGATGGCCATCTGCGGCTCTCTGTCTTTGGCTACGATCTCGATCAGGAAACGGTCGGGTTCGGGATTGGCCTCGACTTCCTCCAGCAACTCGTAGGAGTTCATGTCGAGCTGGGCCTGGTCGATGACTTTTTGCGCCATACGGTGGGTGAGCAGTTGTGTTTGGAAGTTGCGCAGCAGATCTTTGGTCGAGTTGCTCAGGCCCCAATCCGCGCGCGCAGGCACCACACTGACGAGAATGCGCGATTGGTAAATTGGTTGTTGCAGCCGGCTGAAGCCGAAAGCAGCAGCGCCAGCGACAAGGGCGGTCAGCAAAATGATCCAGCCGCGTTGACGCAGAATGCGAAGATAAGCCTTGATTTCCATAAAAGTGGCTCCACCGGTTGGGGGAAACCGGCCTGAAGAGAGGTTAGGTTTTTTATTCTAACACAAAGCAAGGGCGCGGTAGGAAAAACGAGCATGTCGGGGGCGCGGTGTAGAGTTGATTCATTCACTGATTGACTCAGGCAAGAACATGAACTACACCCATCTGGAACCGTTCCACGGCCCGGCGGCGATCGATGAGCTATAATGCTGGGTGACAGCTCCGCTTATCTTGCCATACCCACCCTCCTTCCCGAACTCCATGTCCACCCCCTTTTCTGAACCCTCTCTCCATTTCCTCTGGCTGGAAGTGACCGACCTGCGCAAATCGGTCGATTTTTACCGCGAGACGCTCGGCTTCCCTGTACAAGATGACGTTGGCCAGTTCGCCATCGTCCACCTGGCCCAATCCAAAATCTACCTGGCCCCCGGCGCTCCGCGTGGCCTCGGCATGTACGTCGCCATCGCTGTACCGGATATCGAGGTCCTCAGTCAACGACTGCGACTGCACGGCCTGGCTGTGGCGGCGCCGGTCGATGAAGGTTGGGCGCGCTACATCAACATCATGGACCCTGACGGCTATCGCCTGCTCCTCCTCCAACCAGCCTAAACACCCTGCCACCCTGCCACCCTGTCACCCTGTCACCCAACCACCCCCTCATGAAACGCCTCCTCCCCCTCCTCCTTCTCCTGCTCGTCCTCTTCCCCGCCTTGCTGGCCCGCGCCCAGGCCCCTGATCGATTTCTCGTCACCCTCGATGTGCGCACCCCCCAAGGCCGCAGCGCGCTGGTCGCACAGGGCTACGACGTGTGGAACGCCACGACCACCACCATCACCCTGGCCGTCAACGCCCAGGAACTGACCACATTGCAGCAGCAAGACTACGACATCCTCACCCTCGCGCCCTTCGCCTTCCCGCCCGATTTTCGCGACTACCACGACTACGCCGAGGTGATAGCCGACCTGCAAAACCTGGTCGCTGCCTATCCCCATCTCACCCGTCTCGAGAGCATCGGCCAATCGTGGGAAGGCCGCGACCTCTGGGCCTTGCGCATCACCGACCATCCCGAAGAAAAAGAGCGCAACGAAAAAGGCATCCTCATCTTCGCCGGAACTCACGCCCGCGAGCACTTCACTATCGAGCAAGCCCTCTACATCGCCCACGACCTGCTGGAAAACTACGGGCGCGAGGGTGAAGCCACCAACCTCATCGACCAGCGCGACATCTGGATCCTCTCCAACCTCAACCCCGACGGCAGCGAATACGACATCAACCGTTGGACCAATCCCCCCTATCCTCCCTCCTGGCGCAAAAACCGTCGCGCCAACGACAACGGCACCTGGGGCGTCGATCTCAACCGCAACTTTGGCTACCAGTGGGGTCGCGATAACCAGGGCAGCAGCCCCAGCCCCAGCTCGGACACATATCGCGGCCCTGAACCCTTCTCGGAACCCGAAAACCAGGCCCTGCGCGACTTCGTCACCGACCACACCCGCCTCACCACCATCCTCTCGCTCCACACCTACGGCGAACTCATCCTCTACCCCTTCGGCTACACCTACGCCGACCTGCCGCCCGACATGAAACCAGCCGATCTGGCCATCTTCCGGGCGTTGTCGACGGCCATGGCGGCCAGCAACGGCTACACCGCCATGCAGGCCAGCGACCTCTACCCCGTCAACGGCGACCACGACGACTGGTTCTATGCTGTCCTGGGGCGTTACGCCATGACCATGGAACTCTTTCCCATCTCGGCCAACCCCGGCTTCTACCCACCCGACGACTTCATCCCCGCCCAGACCACTCGCAACCGCGCCGCCCTGCGCTACCTCATCAGCATGTCCGACGACCCCGCCAAAGCCACCGGCCTGGGCGCCGACATGATCCTGCCTGCCATCACCATCTCCTCGCCCACCGCCAGCAGCATCGTCACCGCCAACACACCCATCAGCGCCACCGTCGCCATCACCGACAACGTCGACGTCACCACCGTCGAATACCTGCTGGATGGCGCCGACGTCGCCGTCGCCACCGCGCCCGATTTCGCCGTCTCCCTCACCCTCCCCCCCGGCGACCACGAACTCCGCGCCCGCGCCTTCGACGCCGCCCACTGGCAAACCCTCTCCGCCCCCATCCTCCTCAGCGTCCAACAACCAGATACACCCACACCTACGGCCACGATGACCCCCACGCCCACCCCTTCGGCTACGCTCAGGGCCAGCCCCACCAACACAACGACCCCCACCCCCACGCCAACGCTGACGCCCACACCATCCCCCACTCCCACTCCCACCGTCGCGCCACCTTCACTCCTCTACCTGCCGATTATCTGGACCGCCGGTCCAAGAATGAACCTCTGACCCTATTCGTCGTACTCTTTCTCCTCGCACCAGCGTCATTTCACTATGGGCAACAGCACCGTCGCTCGCGCCCAATGAGCAGAGATCGCCCCCTGAGGCGCCTCCAGGAGACCTGCTATGAAGCAGACATCATTATGGCTACTCGCCGGCTTGACACTGGCGCTCGTCCTGCTTTGGGGAAGTGCGACGCCAGGCCAGATTGCCGCCTTCACCAGCTCCCCGCCGCCGCCCGCGCCCGCGAGCTGGCGCAGCGGCGGTCCCTTCGACAACGTCGGCCACCCCCTGCGCGTCGACAGCATCGTTGCCTCGCCCACCTATCCCGACGACGGCGTCCTCTTCGCCGCTGCCACCGATGGCGTCTATCGCAGCAACAACAGAGGCCAATCCTGGCGAAAAATGGTGGGACGCTGGCTGGCGGAAGGCGCCACCAGCTACCATCTCGTCCGCCTCTCCCCCAACTATGCCACCGATGGCCGCGTCCTTGCCGCCTTCCGACACGAGCGACCCGCCCCTGCTGACGCCATCAGCGGCTTCCTGCAATCCACCGACCGCGGCCAAACGTGGAACGAGAACAACCTGCACACCTACTTGAAAGGCCTCGTCTTCTCCCCCGCCTTTCAGATCGATCACACCCTGTTTGCCGCCGACGACAGGGCTTTGTACACCTCCACCGATGCCGGCGCCAACTGGGCAGCCCAACCCTTCCTCTCGCCACTTCCACTCCACACCACCGACCTCGACATCTCGCCCGACTTCACCCATGACCGCACCCTCTTCGTCACCGGCTTCGATGGCGCCCTGCGCAGCAGCAACGCCGGGCAAACCTGGGAAAAACTGACCAGCGCCAGCCCCGCCTATAACCTTGCCATCTCGCCCGCCTTCGCCAGCGACGGCGCCGCCTGGCAAACCTTCCGCTCCATCGAAAGCCCCGGCAATGGCGCTCCCGAAAGCGCCGTCCTCCGCACCACCGACCGCGGCGCCACCTGGCACCCGGCCACCACGGGCCTGCCTGGCATCTACGAACCTTTCCCCTGGCCGGTGGCCGTCTCGCCCACCTTCGCCAGCGACCGCTCCTTGTTCACCGCCCTGCGAGGCCAGCTCGTCGCCTGGGATCAGCACAGCCTCTTTCGCTCGCGCAACGCCGGCGACGCCTGGATCGACCTTGGCCCCGCGCCCAGCAACCCCGATGTCTTCGACCTCGCCATCACCCGCACCAACGCCGAGGGATTGACCGCCCACATCGCCACAGCAGCCGGCGTATGGCACTACAGCGAGACCTGCGAAGAATGGCTGCTCAATGGCGGCTTCGAGACCGACGCCGCCTGGATATTCCCCGACACCCCCTACCCCGCCGCCTACAGCACCACCCTTGCCCACAGCGGCCAACGTAGCTTGCGCGCGGGCATCGCCAGCGGCTCGGATGTCTACAGCTACTCCTCCGCCCGCCAGTCTGTGACCATCCCCACCGGCATGGCCGCCGCCACCCTCACCTTCTGGTGGCATCCGCTTTCTCAAGAGGAACAGGCCGCCTCCCTTTCTCCCGCCCGACCTGCACTCGACGACGCCCAATATCTCCTCCTCTTGGACGAACAGGGGCGCATCCTGGAAACACTGCTGTGGACGCGCAGCAATAACCGCACCTGGCAACAACTCAGCTTCGACCTGACGCCTTATGCCGGACGCACGATCTTCCTCCAATTTGGCGTCTTCAACAACGGCGATGGCCGCACCACCGCCATGTACGTCGATGACGCCTCGCTGTCCATCTGCCAGACCCAAACCGTCGTCCATCACATCTATTTGCCCCTGCTTCTGCACATCCCCAGCCAGCCAGAGCCAACATCCGGCCCCCCCCCCCCCCCCCGGCCCCCCGGCCCCCCCGCCCCCCGCCCCCCCCCCCCCCCCCCGCGCCCCCGCCCCCCCGCCGTGAACGCGCCGTCGAGGGCGTCGGCCCCCGAGGTGACCAGCCCGCGCAGGCGTCCGAGGGTCA